>DATJVY010000180.1:0-37378 GCA_035501615.1 Myxococcaceae bacterium | reverse complement strand
TTCGTCGCCGGGGATGCCGCCCGCTGGCAGAACGAGCGAACCCGCGAGCGGATGCGCGTCGAGCACTGGGTGGTCGCCGAGCGGCAGGGCCAGTCCGTGGCCCGGACGATGCTCGGCAGCACCGAACCGTTCGACGACGTGCCCTTCTTCTGGAGTGCGCACTACGACGTGACCTTCAGCTACGTGGGCCACGCCGCCAGGTGGGACGCTGCCCGCGTGGAGGGGAGGCTCGAGGAGCGCAGCTGCCGACTCGAGCTCTCGGCGGGGGGGAAGGTGCTCGCCGTCGTCACGGTGGGGCGCGATCGGGAGAGCCTCGAGGCGGAGGTGGCACTGGCCCGGGCCGGCGGCTGAGCGGCCGGACCTCCGGGCCCATCCTTTCGCCGGGTGGGCGCCCGGTGCCACCGATCCAGATCTACACGCCGATGGATCTCACCGTGACCTGCGCGGCCGGACCGCGCGCGAGCCTCGAGCCGTCGGGCAGAGGAGCCTCAGCTCAGGTCGCCGTCCAACCCTGACCGCCCGCGCAGCGTGACGCGAGGAGCCACGGGTCCACTGGCCCGTGCCGCGTGCCCCCGTGCCGTCCGGGGAGGCGTGCGGTAGAAGGAGCCCGGGCGCCCGTGGCCCGCCGGAGCCCGAGGAGGCACTGGGACGATGCGCCGAGCGGTCCGGTGCATGCTGGTCGCTGGAATCGCCCTCGGCGCCTCCGGGGCCGCGGTGGCTCCTCCGCCTCCGGCGGTCGAGGCCGACGCGCAGGCGTACACGCAGATCGTCCTGCGGCACGACCAGCTGCTCTTCCGGTCCAACCTTCGCCGCATCACTTCCGACGAGGAGGCGGAGATGCCACGGCTCCGGGCGGCCGGGGAGGCGATCAAGGCCAGGTACGGGCCCGGACGTGCCCCGCGAGAGGCCGCGGTGGCGTTCACCCGGCGGATCCATGAGCTGTCGCGCGAGGTGATCGCGCCTGCGGCCCGGCGCTGGGTGGTCGACGCATTCCCCGAGCCGGAGGCGGTCGCCGCCGCGTACCCCGTCGACCTCGATCAGGCAGCGGCGATGCAGATCCTCGCCCGGACGCTGGCCGAGAAGGGCGGCCAGCCTCCCATCGCCGAGGCGAGCGCGAAGATCGATCGCTACCGGGCGGCGTGGGCGAAGATCAACCCCCAGTCCCGTCCCGACCATGCGACCCGGCTCGACTGGATCGACGGCCTGCGCCGGAGCAAGCAGTTTGTGGTCGAGGTCCTCGAACGCTTCGTCCCGGTCTACGCGCCCGACGCGGGCAACGCGCTCCGGCGGGAACGCCGCGAGCTCGCGATGGCCGATGACGCCGAGCGGTACCGCGCGACGATCGTCGCCGTCATTGCCGTGCTCCTCGCGCTCCCCTTCCTGTACCTCCTCGTCGGCGAGGGGAGGTTCGAGCGCGGTCGGTCCACAGGCGGCTCCGCACGGCCGTTCGAGCTACCGCCCGAGCTCGGCGAGGTCCGCGTCTTTCGCAAGCGCTTCCCGGTGGCCTTCCGGGCCGGCGAGGTCACCCGGGTGGTCATCAAGGAGTACAAGCAGGAGCTCTCCCGGTACGAGTCCGGGGAGCGCGGCTTCCTCCCGGCGAGGTTCACCCGGTACATCCGCACCGAAACCGAGTACCACGTCACGCTCACCGGCCCCGACGGAGAGCAGACCGGGCTCACCCTGGCGATCCTCGATCTCCCGCCCAAGGAAGGCGAGCTCTACAGCGTCCTGCTCTCCGAGGGAACGATCGTCCTCACCCACAACCACTCCTCCGCGGCCTTCCACCCACGGGAGGACGGCATCCGGGACGCCTGCCGCATGCGCTTCCTCCCGCTCTGGCTGGCCGCCCTCGCCGTGGCCGTCGCGGGGTTCCTCGGCGTCGCGCGGCTCTCGGTGAGCGGCGCGGGGGTCGACCCCGGCCTCGCGACGGGAAGCCTCTGGACGATGACCCTGATGACCGCCCCGCTGTTCGCGCTCTACCTCGGCGTCCTGAAGCTCGTGGTGCAGGCCATCCGCGTCCGCCAGTTCAGGTCCCGGTGGCAGCCGCGCTTCGCGGAGTTCATGCGCGAGCAGACCGCCCCCCTCGACCGATGCTTCCGGGCCCCGCGGCGGGCGACGTCCCCCTCGGCCTCGTGAGCCGGTCCGCCGAGTCTCCGCGGCCTGCGAGCGGAGCAGGGCGCCGGTGTGGTCAGTGACCGGGGCCCTCGTGCTCCCGTGGGTGGCCGGGGTGCTTCGCGGGCTCGACGATGGTGATGCAGCCGGAGGCGATCGGCTGCGGCCGCGCGCTGTCGAGGTCGTCGGGCGCGCCGCGGACGTTGTCGTAGACCACCACCCCCGTGGAACGGTTCCAGACCTCTAGGCGGAAGCGGTCCGGAGGTGACCGGGAATGGTGGCGGCTCCCGCGGCCGCGACGGTCATCGTCGTCGGACTCCCGGCCCTCGTCCTCACAGCCCTTGCCGCCATTCTCGTCGTAGGCGGTGAGCAGGAACCCGAAGCCCGACTTCCCGTCGACCTCGCCCGAACCGGCCACCTGGGCCTTGTCGCCCGAGACCACCAGCCAGTCATGCGTCCTGCTCCGGAATTGGAACCGGCCGAGGTGAAGCTCGACCTCGCCGCCGGGTCGCGAGGCGCCCGGAGCGTACGCGGAGCGGAGCTCGAACTCGGCTTGCCCCGACGCCCAGCGCATCGAGCTCAGGGCTCCCCGCGGCGAGGCGATGTGGCCATGGCCGGTGACCGATCCGGCGTCGGGATCGAAGACCACCAGGCGCGTCCGAGCGACGCCCTCGCCGCCGCCGTCGTCTCTCACGGTGACCCGGACCGAGTACACGCCCGCGGCGAGGGTTCGGGTAGCGGTGCACGCCCGGGTGGATTCGGAGAGCGTCCCCGGGACCGGCGGGGTAACGGTGTCCTCGTCCCAGACCACCGAGCAGGTGTGCGTCTCGAGCACGCCGGGGTCGGTGAAGGCGGCATGGACCGTCACCGGCCCGGTGCGGAGGACGGTGCCCGAGGCCGGGGTGACGATGCTGACCGAGGGGGGGACGTTCGCGACGTTGACCCTCACCGGGCTGGTGGACGAGCCCTGCCGGAGATCGGTGACCGTGAGCAGGAAGCGGTAGACGCCGCTTCTCGGGGGAACGAAGGTCGCGACCGGCCCGCTCCCGGAGAGGGTGAGGCCCTGCAGTCCCGGCGGCAGCTGGAGCACGCTCCAGGCGTAGGTCAGCGGATCGCCGTCGGGGTCGCTCGAGCCACGCCCGTCGAGCACCACCGCCCCCCCCTCGGTGACGGTCTGTGCCTTCCCCGCGACGGCGACGGGCGGGGCCCCCCGGGGCAGCACGCTCAGCACCTGGACCGTGCTGCTGGCCGTCGCCACGTTGCCGCTCGAGTCCACGACCCGCGCGGTGAGGACGTGGTTTCCAGGAGACAGCCGGGTGGCGATGCTGCCGCCGGCCCCGAGCGGTCCGTCGCGGTCCGAGCCCCAGCTCACCGCACCGTCGAGCACGCCGTCCTCGACGTCGGAGGCGATGGCGCGCAGCACCGGGGTCTGCCCGCGCACGTAGGTCTGACCGGTGAACGGGGCCACGATGCGCACCCGCGGCGGAGAGCCTCCGGTCGAGAGCCCACCCCGGTCGGTGAGGGCCGTCAGGACCGGATCGCGGACCAGGACGCGCAGGACGCCGCTCACCTTGCCTCCGGTCCCGGCGAGCCGGCTCACGTCGAAGGTGTAGCTCGAGCCGGAGAGTCCGCTGGCGATGGGCTCGAAGGTGGCTCCGCCGTCGCGGCTCCAGAAGAGGTCGGCCAGGAGCGAGTCCCCGTCGGGATCGGACGCGGACCAGGAGACGGTGACGGGCCCGGACGCGGGGAGCAGCTTCCCGGTGGAGAGGGTCAGCGCTCCGACCGAGGGCGAGTGGGCGCTTACCGGGATGGATCCGAGGGTGGCCCCCGCAGGATCGTGGAGCACGATGCTGCGCGTTCCCGGTGCGAAGGTGAGCGTCTCGGCGAGGAGCCTCTGAGCGTTCACCCCGGTGTGCGGGGAGAAGAAGCGATCGGAGAGGGTCGATCCGTTCGCATCCACCTGGCTGATGCGCCACTTCCCGGGGAGCGAGGGGGACAGGTCGCCGACGAGAGGAAGACGGACGGCGTCGAAGCGGTTCACCGACTTCCCCGAGGGGTCGATCTCCCCGGTGACCCGCAGGAAGTCACCCGCGGGGTCGGTGGCGGAGAAGCGGGTGTTCGCTCCGTTGCGGAGGACGTTCCAGGTGTAGTCCGATGACCATCGTTGCTGGCAGTAGCCCATCAGATCCCCGGTGTTCGGAGGCAACACCTTCCGGAGCGCGGGCCAGGGACCGATGGTCGCGTCCCCGAGGTCGAAGCCCACGAACCGGTCCGGCTGGGCGGCAGGTCCGCCGATCAGCCCACTCGGATAGGGATAGTTGGGGTCGAGCTGCGAGGGGGCCTCCGCGGCGCTGCAGGGCGCCGTCGCCGGGGAGACGGTGTGCGTCCGGCCGAGCGAGTGGCCGACCTCGTGCACCGAGGTCACGGCGTCGTCCGCCTGAGCCACGGCGAACCAGCCCGGGGCGGAATCCGCAAGCCCACCGATGAAGGCACGCTGGAAGAGACCGAGGCGGATGTGATCCGGGTTGGCGGTGTCGAACGAGCTCTTGAACGCAGCGAGGATCGTTCCCGTCTCCACGCCGATCGAGTTGTTGATCGCACAGGGGAACGTCACGTTGGGGTCGAGCACGCCCGACGCGCGGGTGATGACCAGCTTTGCCGTGGGGAGCTCGCGGCGCAGCGCCGACTCGGCCTGGTCCAGCTCGGCATCCGTCGGCTCCGAGTCCCGGCCGCAGTCGCTGTCGCTGCCGTTGGTATCGGCCTCGATGTGCAGCCGGACCTTGATTAGCTCGATCTTGACTGGATGGGTGTCCTGGAACGTCGCGTCGCGGGTGGCGGTGTTGTCGGCGAAGGTGGTCTCGACCGGCAGCCGATCGGGGTTGACCGTGGCGGTGAGGTGCAGCGTGCCCAGCGCGGTCCACGCCGGTGGCAGCTCGAAGAGGAACGATTGGGCGATCTGTGACCGATCGGGCGCGGTGAGGACGGTGATGTTTCCCCCGGGATTGCTCGGCCAGAGGGGCCGCTCGAGCACGGTCCCGCTGCCGTCGGTGCGCGCCAGGCGCGCGGTGACCCCGTCGACGGGCGTCCCGGCGCTCACGTGGACCCGGACGAAGGTGGGCAGGCCGGCCACCAGGACGACGGAGTCGCCCAGATCCTGGATCCCCTGCGTCACCTCCATCCCGGTGATCTGGATGTTCACCGTCGAGCCGGTGCAGGCGTTGTGGAGCACCCCGACGTTCGCCTGCGAGGCGTCCCCGGTGACGACGTCCAGCGCCCCGTCGTGGTCGAGATCGAGCAGCGCGACGGAGATCGGATTCGGGGTGGGGGCAGCGACGGGGGTGCCCATCTGGAAGCCACCCTTTCCGTCGCCCGGCAGGGGGAGCACCTGACCTCCGGTGCCGTTCACCACCACCGCGTCGGTGCGCCGGTCCCCGTCCACGTCCCCGAGCGCGATCGCGGCGAGGTTCCCGCCGACCGAGAGGCGCTTCTCCGTCCCAAATGCCGGGTCTTCCAGGTGGGCGCCGGTCACGATGTGCCCGGTGCCGGGCAGCGAGACCACGTCTCCCTTCGACGTGGTGATCACTGCGTCGAGGAAGCCGTCACCGTCGAGGTCAGTCACCGCCATCGCCGTGGGATTGCCTGAGACGGTGGGATCCGCGGAGACGGAGAGGCTCTCGAGCACGAACTGCTGGTTGACGAACCTGAACTCGACCAGGGCGTTGCCGTGCCGGCTGAGCGCGAGCAGCTCCGTTTGTCCGTCGTCGGCGAAGTCGCCGGTGGCGAGCGCGACCGGGTCGTCGAACGGCAGCTGGAGGGGTGCGACTTGGCTGGTCCAGTTGGGTGACATGCTCGCCCCGACCCAGACGAACAGCACGTTCGCCGGCGGCCCGTAGCCGATGACCAGGTCGGGGATGCCGTCGCCGGTGAGGTCCGCGACCGCCGCGGTCTGCGGCGGGCTCCCCACGACGGGGAACTTGGCCAGGAGACTGAAGGGGTCGCCCCGGATGCCGGTGCCGAGGCCGACCGCCACGCTCGTGGGGTTGGCCGTGGACTCGGCCACCAGCTCGGGCGCGGCATTGTTCACGAAGGCGATGGGAGGGGTGACACCGCCGAGATCGACCGCGGCCATCGCGCGGACGGACGGCACTGTGAGCGGAGCGCCGAAGCCCCCGGTGCCGTCCCCGTAGAGGAGAACTCCACCCACCGCGATGTCCGCATTGCCGTCCAGGTCGTAGTCGGCAGGAGCCAGCACACCGGGTGCGGCGGAGAACGTCGCGGGCGGCCCGAGCTGTTGGCACTGCTGTGCGGCGGCGGGCGTGGCGCCGAGCACGCCGAGGACCCCGAGCGTCAGCCCGAGACGCGTGAACGTCCCCGCGCGTGGCGCACGCGGCGCCCTCTCCCGAAGACTCGACCGGATGCTGGACCGGCGACTGGATCTCGGCATGACGTGCCTCCCCCTCGAGAGCCGAGCCGGGAGTCAACCACTCCGGAAGGGGCCACGCCCGCGAGAAGCGCGTGGGTCACGTGCGACCGCGGCACGACGTGTCGTGTCAGGCGTCGCGTCGGTTCCCGACAAATTGTCTGGTCCGGAAGACGGACCGCCCGGTGCAACCGGGTCCCGGCGCTGACGCGCGGCCGCCGGCGACCGCGCCTGGGCGGCTCACTTCGCCGGCTTGATGTTCTGGTTCATCCGGAAGAGGTTGCCCGGATCGTACTTGGCCTTGATCTCGGCGAGCCGCGGATAGTTGTCGCGGTAGGCGGCCTTCACCATGTCCTCGCCCTCGTCCATGATCATGTTGACGTAGGCGCCGCCGGCGGAGTGGGGGTGCAGCGCGAGCCAGTAGTTCCGGGCCCACTCGGTCATGCGCGCGTTGTTGGCCGGATCGGGATCCACGCCGACGATGACCTGCGCGAAGTTCGCGTCGCGGAAGCTGAACGCCGTGTCGCCCTTCCCCGCGCGATGTGCCGCCCCGTTGATCGGGTAGATGTGCATCGTGGAGTGGAAGGTGGGCAGCTGCGGTCCGTACTTGGTGTGGAGGTCGATCGCCTTGTCCGAGAGCTCCTTGAAGAAGTCCGCCTTCCAGTACCACTGCAGGCCGGGCGGGTAGAGCGCGTCGAACATCGACTGCAGCGCAGGCCAGGGCACCGGTCCGACGAAGTCGATCGCCGGCGGCCCGAAGGCCCGGATCGACTTGAAGCGCTCCTCGGCCTTCTCCGCTGGCCCGGTGTAGCACCAGACGATGCCGCAGGCCTTCTTGCCCTGGTACGCCTCGGGGAAGGGCGCCGCCGGTGGAACGGTCAGGTAGGCGAACCATCCATTGATGTCCTCCGGCGCCTTGAGGATGAAGTCGCGCCAGAAGCGCAGGACCTCGCCGCTCCTCTCCAGCGGCCAGATCATCGGCCCGCCGTAGACCTGGCCGATGGGGTGCAGGCGGTACTCGAACGAGGTGACCACCCCGAAGTTGCCGCCGCCGCCGCGGACCGCCCAGAACAGGTCGGCATTCTCCTTCGCGCTGGCGACGACGAAGCGGCCGTCGGCGAGCACCATGTCGACGGCGAGGAGGTTGTCCAGGGTGAGCCCGTGGGTGCGCGCGAGGTAGCCGATGCCCCCGCCCAGGGTGAGGCCGCCGACGCCGGTGGTGGAGATGAAGCCGCTCGGGGTGGCCATCCCGAAGGGATGGGTGGCGTGATCGACGTCGCCCCAGGTCGCGCCGCCCTCGACGCGGACGGTGCGGGCCGCAGGGTCCACCCGGACGCCGCGCATCCGCGAGAGATCGATCACCAGGCCGCCCTCGACCATCCCGAGGCCGGGCCCGCTGTGGCCGCCGCCGCGAACCGCGAGCGGGAGCCTCTGCTCCCGGGCGAAGTTGACGGAGGCGATGACGTCCGCCACGTCGATGCAGCGGGCGATGATCGCCGGCCTCCGGTCGATCATCCCGTTGTAGACCCTGCGCGCCTGGTCGTATCCGGCGTCTCCGGGCCGGATCACCTCCCCGCGCACCTTCGACCTGAGGCCCTGCACTGCGTTGTCGTCCAGCTTGCTCATGGGTGCCGCTCCTCTGGGTCCAGCGTTGTGCGGCCACCGTAGCCGTCGGGTCGTTAGCGGAGGGTTCGGTGCCGCGGCCTGGCCAGCGGAGAAAGACCCCCGGGGCGTTAGCGCAGCGTTAGCTCGGCGAGGAGGGTCCGGGCCGCCCGGAGGTCCGGGGTATCAGTTCCCTCGTCGAATCCCTGGATCAGCTCCGGGAGCCGCCCCGGGTTCCGGCGGAGGCGGGCCAGGCTCATGGCGGTGCGGAGCTCGAGCGCGCGGGCCCCCATCCCCCGGGCGATCTCCAGCGAACGCACGTAGGCGGCGCCCACCTCGTCCTCGGTCGCCCCGGCGGCCAGCCGGAGCTCGCCCCGCAGCCGGTGCAGCTCGGGGTCCCACCACCGCTCGTTGCTGCTCCGGACCTCGGCCAGCGCCTCCTCGAGGGCAGCCAGCCCGTCGGTGACGCGCCCGGCGCGGCCCGAGACCGCGGCGAGCAGGCCCAGGTAGTACGGAAGCCGGAGCCGCGCTCCGCTCGCCCGGAACGTCTCGATCGACGCCCGCATCGCGGCCAGGGTCTCCGGGCCCGGCGCGTCCCAGGCCTCGGCGTGACGGACCAGGATCTCGGACCAGGCCCGGTAGTAGGGCGCCCGGGACTCGGTGGTGAGCGCCAGGGCCTTCTCCGCGTATGCGCGGGCCGTGGCCGGGTCGCCCCGGAGCTGCTGGAGGAGCGCCAGGTAGGTCGCGGCGATCGACTGGTTGAAGGGCTGGCCCAGCTCGTCGGCGATCCGCATCGCCTCGAGCCCGTGGGCGAGCGCGGTGTCGACCCGTCCCAGGAGCCAGAGGGCGTGCGCCCACCAGGCGCGCCCGTGCACCGCGAAGTTCCAGCCCTGCTCCTCGGCGATGCGCTGCACCTGGGAGGGGTCGTTGCGCTCCAGGGCGCGCTCGAAGCCCTCGGCGGCCTGGCTGACGCGTCCCAGGTGCAGCCGTGAGCCCAGCAGCATCATCTCGCTCTCCAGCGGGGGCGGGGACGCCTGGATCCGGTCGTAGAGCTGATGAAGCTCGTCCGAGACGAGCTGC
Organism: Myxococcaceae bacterium; assembly: GCA_035501615.1. Classification (GTDB taxonomy): domain Bacteria; phylum Myxococcota; class Myxococcia; order Myxococcales; family Myxococcaceae; genus RPRB01. The sequence goes on along the minus strand of DATJVY010000180.1, from coordinate 28,164 downwards.
ACCTTCTCCAGCCGCGCCTGCACCACGTAGAGCGACTGCACCCCGTAGAAGGCCTGCGCCCGCTGGAGGTCGTCGCCGACGACGTCGCAGAGCGCCACCGCCCGGTCGAGGCTCCGCTCGACCTCGGGCGAGGTCCAGCCGTGGCTCATGCGGTACAGCCTTGCCAGCGACAGCTGGATCCTGAGCTCGCGCGCATCGCGCCCCAGGTCGTGCGGCTGGCGCTCCAGCAGTGTCAGGGCGCGGCGGAAGAGCTCGATGGCGTGCTCGGTGGCGTACGTCCGCTGGGCCACCGCCGCCGCGCGCTGGTAGTGCTCGATGGCCTGGGTGTCCAGGCCGGCCCGCTCGTAATGGGCGGCGATGCTCCCGCTCAGCGGGTCTAGCGCTCCGGCGTGGAGCTTCTCCAGCGCCTGGGCGATGCGGCGGTGCAGGAAGCGGCGCTGCGGCGGCCCGATGTCCGCGTAGGCCACCTCGCGCAGCTTGTCGTGAGTGAAGTCGTAGTGGTTGGTGCCGATCTCCCGGACGATCCGCCGCTGCCACAGCTCGTCCAGGGCCTGGACCACCGCGTCCTCCTTCGCCTGGCCGGCCTCGAGCAGGAGATCCAACCCGAAGCCGCGGCCGATGGCGGCGGCCAGCCGGGCGACCTCTCGCGCCGGCGGCGAGAGCTGCGAGAGCCGTGACTCGATGACCGCCTGGACCTTCGAGGGGAGCTCGGGCTTCCCGGGCTGCGTCCCCCGCTCCCCCGCCGTGCGAGGACCGAGCCCGGCGCGCGCCGTCTCGACCACGAAGAGCGGATTGCCCTCGGTCTCGTGGAACAGCCGGAGCGCGGCGTTCTGGTCCAGCTCGTGCCGCTCGATCTGCCCCGCGAGGCGGGCGGTCTCGGCTGCGTCGAGCGGCTCGAGGGCGATCTCGGTGAGGGGGATCCGTCCGCCGCGGAGGTGCAGGAGCAGGCCCCGGAGCGGATGGTCCGGGGGCACCTCCTCGTCCCGGGCCGTGCCGACCGCGAGCATCCGCGCGCCGTGGTCGAAGCGGAGCAGGTAGTGGAGCCACTCGATCGTCTCGCGGTCGCACCACTGGAGATCGTCCACCAGCAGGATCAGCGGCCCGGGCGCGGCGAGGATGGACCGCACCAGGGCCTCGAAGAAGCGCTGGCGGTGCCCGTACTCGGTCATCGGTGCCGGCTGCGGCAGATCGGAGCGCCCGCTGCGGAGCTCGGGAAGGATCCGCGACACCTCGGTGAGCCACATCGGGTCGAGCCGCGCGAGGGCGCTCCGCACCGCCGGCGTGCGGAGCCACTCGCTGACCGGTGCGAGGGAGAGCTGTCCCTCGCTGGCGTAGGAGCGGGTGGCCGCCACGGTGACTCCCTGCCGCTGCCCCCAGGCGAGCAGCTCCTCCGCCAGTCGCGACTTCCCGATCCCCGGCTCGCCGGTGATGAGGGCGAACCCCGGTCTCCCCGCGCCGGCGCTGCGGAAGGCCTCGAGCAGGGTCTGCCATTCCCGCGTGCGTCCGACGAGCGGCAGGGCGACGTCGCTCGCTCGCTCCCCGGCCGCGGGAGTCGCCTCGGACTCCCGGAGCAGGGCCTCGTGCGCCTGCCGCAGCGCCGGGCCTGGCTCGACGCCCAGCTCCCGGCGGAGGGTCGCGGCGTGGTCGCGGTAGAGGCGCAGAGCGCCCGCGCGGTCGCCCGAGAGAGCCAGCACCCGCATCAGTGCCCGGCAGCTCTCCTCGTCGGTGGGCTCCTCCTGGAGCAGCCGCTGGAGGTGGGCGGCCGCCGCGCCGTAGTCCCGGCCTCGCTCGAGCAGCTCCGCCAGCCTGGCCAGCGCGCGCCGGTGGAGCTGGCGCAGACGCTGTCGCTCACCCTCGATCCACGCGTCGTAGCAGGCGGGGAGCAGGTCTCCGCGGTACAGCTCCGCGGCGCGATGGAGCGCGAATCGCTCGGCCTCCTCGCCCTCGGCAGCCGCGGCCTGGGCCACCGCGGCCTCGAACGCCGCCACGTCCAGCTCGAACGGGGCGTCGGCCCTCCATCCCGCGGTGCGCGTGTCGGCGACCAGGAACCGCTCCGCCTCGGGCAGGGCGTGGCGCAGCTCGTGGAGGATCTGCCGGAGGTTGTTGCGCGCCTGCGACTCGCTCGAGTCCGGCCAGAAGGTGAAGGCCAGGTGCTGCCGCAGCTGCGGCACGTCGCGATGGAGGAGCAGGTAGGCCAGGAGCGAGTGGAGGCGCGGCGAGTGGATGGCCGTCACCGCCTGGTCGCGGTGCATCACGCTCAGGCCGCCGAGCAGCCGGATGTTCAGGGCCGGGCTCACCCGCGGGCCTTATCCCCGGTCCGGGGCCGGGGAGTCCAGGCCTCGGCGCGGCGACGCGCACCGGGGAGGACGGCGACGCCCCACCCGCGGCGGGCCACTTGCAGGAGCGTTCGCCCGTCCGATGGGTTAGGGCTCGTCCCATGGGCCGAACTGCGCTGGTGACCGGAGCCTCCTCTGGGCTGGGAGAGGACTTTGCGCGGCTGTTCGCCGGGGATGGGGTCGACCTCGTCCTGGTGGCCCGCCGCCGGGAGCGGCTGGAGGCGCTGGCCGCCGAGCTGCGCCAGCGCAACGTCTCCGTGCACGTCATCAGCGCCGACCTCGCCGTGCCCGAGGAGGTCGAGCGGGTCATCCGGCAGGTCCAGGGGCAGGGGCTGGAGGTGGAGTTCCTGGTCAACAACGCCGGACTCGGGAACGTGGGCGCGTTCTCCGAGAGCACCCTGAGCAGCCAGATGACGATGGTGGACGTGAACGTCCGGGCCCTGGTGCGGCTCACCCACGCCTTCCTGCCCGGGATGCTCTCCCGCCGCCGCGGGCGGGTGCTGAACATCGGCTCGACGGCCGGTCTCCAGCCTGGCCCGTACGGTGCCGTCTATTACGCGACCAAGGCGTTCGTGAACTCGTTCACCGAGGCCCTGTCGCACGAGCTGAAGGGAACGGGCGTCACCGCGACGGTCAGTCTGCCCGGGGCGACGGCGACGGAGTTCGCCTCGGTGGCCGGAAGCGGCCAGACGCGTCTCTTCCGGTCGGGAGTGATGTCCTCCACCGAGGTGGCGAGGGCCGCCTACCGGGCGATGCTCCGCGGAACGCCGTTCGTCGTCCACGGATGGAGGAACAAGGTCCTCGGATTCAGCGTGCGGCTCGGTCCCCGCTCGGTGGTCCGGTCGGTCGCCGCGGCGATGAACAAGAGCGGAAGACCCCCCGCCTGAGGGCGCTCAGCGAGCCGGGGGCCGCGTCCTCGGCGAGCCCGAGCGTCGAGGGGATCTGCTCGAGGGGCGGGCCGGCGGGGCCCGGAGCTCGGCGTGGGCATCGCGGAGGAGCTGCTCGACGAGGGCCCGGGGTGCCCGGGAAAGCCGGATTCCCAGGGACCCGAACCGGTCCGTCCACCCACCGTACGAGAAGAAGACCTCGGGGAACCCCCGCAGCATTGCGTCGAGCTTGTCCGGCGGGCGCACCCGGACCATGGCCTCCCGCGCGTCGCGCCTCAGAGTGGCGATTATCCCCCTCTCCACCCTGAACGAGGTCCGCTCGAAGTGCGGCTTTTCGGTGACCCCGGGGAGGGCGAGGGCGGTCCTCCGGAACTGCGCCTCGGTCATCTCGACGCTCCAAGGGGTGGGTACCGCCCTGTCACTGTCGCCTCCTGCTGTGACAGGCTCCACCCCGGACTCGATTCCGGGAGAGGCTCATGCCGGTCTCGTTCGAGGACACGCTGCCGCTCACGCCGTCGCCGGGTGCGCCCTCGTTCATCGGCCCTTACCGCGTGCTGCAGCTCCTCGGCGAGGGAGGGATGGGCGAGGTCTGGCTGGTGGAGCAGACCGAGCCGGTCCGCAGGAAGGCAGCGGTCAAGATCATCAAGGTGGGCATGGACACCCGCCAGGTGGTGGCTCGGTTCGAGTCCGAGCGGCAGGCCCTGGCGCTGATGGATCATCCCGCCATCGCCAAGGTCCTCGACGGCGGGGCGACCCACGACGGCCGGCCGTACTTCGTCCTGGAGTACGTCCCCGGCGTCCGGATCACCGAACACTGTGACGCCCACCAGCTCGACACCCGGGAGCGCATCGAGCTCTTCATCCAGGTGTGCGAGGGCGTCCAGCACGCCCACCAGAAGGCGGTGATCCACCGCGACCTCAAGCCCTCGAACGTCCTGGTGTCGCTGGTCGACGGGAGAGCGCAGCCGAAGATCATCGACTTCGGCATCGCCAAGGCCGTGGGCCAGCGGCTCACCGAGAAGACGCTCTTCACCGAGATCGGGGCCGTCATCGGAACCCCGGAGTACATGAGCCCCGAGCAGGCGAACCTCACCGGACAGGACGTGGACACCCGGACCGACGTCTATTCCCTCGGGGTGATGCTCTACGAGCTCCTGACCGGACGGCTGCCCTTCGCGTCCGACGAGCTCCGCTCCTCCGGATTCGACGAGCTCCGCCGGGTGATCCGGGAGGTCCAGCCCCCCAGGCCGAGCGACAAGGTGAGCACCCTCGGCCAGGACTCTCGGGAGCTGGCCCAGCGCCACCGCACCGAGCCGGCAGCCCTCTGCCGACAGCTCGAGGGCGACCTGGACTGGATCACCCTCAAGGCGCTGGAGAAGGAGCGAAACCGCCGTTACGGGACCCCGTCGGAGCTCGTGGCCGATCTGCGGCGTCACCTCCGCAACGAGCCGGTGCTGGCCGGCCCGCCCAGCCGGACGTACCGCGTCCGCAAGTACGTGCAGCGTCACCGGGTGGGCGTGGCAGCGGCGGCCGGGCTCGTGCTGCTGCTCATCGGCTTCGCGGTCACCGAGGCCATCCAGGCGCGACAGATCGCCCGGGAGCGAGACCGGGCGAATGCCGAGGCAGAGGCATCGAAGCGGGTCTCGGACTTCCTGCTCAACATGTTCAAGGTCTCCGACCCGAGCGAGGCGAGGGGCGTCAGCATCACCGCCCGCGAGATCCTCGACCGGGCGTCGAAGAACATCGACACCGGGCTCGCCAGGGATCCGCGCCTCGCGGCGCGGATGATGGACACCATGGGGCAGGTCTACCAGAACCTCGGTCTCTACTCGCGAGCGGAGCCGCTGCTCGGCAAGGCGCTGGAGACGCGCCGGAACGTCCTGGGCGAGGAGAGCCCGGACACGCTGGTCTCGATGACCCATCTCGCGGCGCTGGAGGAGGCCGAGGGTCGCCTGGCGGATGCGGAGAAGCTGGAGAGAACGGCGGTGGACCGGGGCCGGCAGGTGCTCGGGCCGGACCATCCCACCACCCTCACGGCGATGAAGGTGCTGGCCGTGCTCGACGCCCGGCAGGGCCGTTATCCGGAGGCGGAGAAGCTCACCCGCGAGGCGCTCGACGGACAGCGCCGCGCCTTCGGCCCCGATTCCCCCGCCGCGCTCAAGACGACGCACAACCTCGCGCTCATGGTGAGGAACCAGGGCCGCCTTCCCGAGGCCGAAGCCCTGGAACGCGAGGCGGTGGAGAACGAGCGGCGGGTGCTGGGGCCCGACCACCCGGAGACGCTCCTGGCGATGGACGGACTGGCAGGCATCGAGCTCCTCGAGGGCCGGACGGCCGACGCCGAGCCGCTCTACCGCGAGGTCCTCGCCACCCGCCGCCGGGTGCTCGGCCCCGAGCACGCGCACACGCTGACCTCGATGAACAACCTGGCCGAGCTCTACGAGCGAGAGGGCCGGCTCGACGAGGCGCAGGCGCTGATGCTCGAGACGCGGGACATCCAGGCCCGGGTCCTCGGGCCCAACCATCCGGACACCGCCTTCAGCACCTACAACCTCGGACTGGTGGCCGCCCGGCGCGGTCAGCGAGACGACGCCTTCCGCCTCATCAACGAGGCGCTCGATCGCGGGCTGGCGCCCGAGCACGGGATGCGGATGCGTGAGGATCCTGAGCTGGCGTCGATCCGCGACGATCCGCGCTTCGACGCGCTGGTGGCGCGAGCAGAGAGCCGGACCGCGGCACGCCGCTAGAGGTACGGTGGGGGGATGGCGACGGACACCGGCAGCACGCTCAGCCACCTCCAGTGCAGCACCTGCGGGCGCGCCCACGAGGCCGACCGGCTCCAGACGCTCTGCCCCGATTGCGGCAAGGTGCTGCTGGCGCGCTACGACCTGAAGGCGGCAGCGCGGACCCTCTCCCGGGAGGGGGTCGCGTCCCGGCCGCGGGGGATGTGGCGCTGGCGCGAGCTGCTCCCGGTCCGCGACTCCCGGAACGTCGTCTCGCTCGGAGAGGGGGACTCGCCGCTCCTGCCGGCGCCGCGCCTGGGCGCCCGGGTGGGGCTGAAGCGACTGCTGATCAAGGACGAGGGGACGAACCCCACCGGATCGTTCAAGGCACGCGGGCTCTCTGCGGCCGTGTCCCGCGCAGGCGAGCTCGGCGCACGCCACGTCGCGCTGCCCACGGCCGGAAATGCCGGAGGCGCCGTCGCCGCCTACGCTGCACGGGCCGGGCTGAGCGCGCACGTCTACATGCCGGTCGACGCTCCGGAGCTGAACAAGAAGGAGTGCGGCGTCTACGGCGCGGAGGTCGTCCTCGTCCGTGGGCTGATCAACGACTGCGGCGCGTGGGTGCGGAGGCGCGCCGCCCAGGAGGGATGGTTCGACCTCTCCACCCTGAAGGAGCCATACCGTGCGGAGGGGAAGAAGACGATGGGCCTCGAGCTGGCCGAGCAGCTGGGCTGGGAGGTCCCGGAGGTCATCGTCTATCCGACCGGAGGCGGCACCGGCCTGGTCGGGATCTGGAAGGCCCTCGAGGAGCTGGAGCAGCTGGGCTGGGTCGGCTCGCGCCGCCCGCGGATGATCGCGGTCCAGACCGAGGGTTGCGCGCCCATCGTCCGCGCGTTCGAGCAGGGCCTGGACCACGCGCCGGCGGTGCAGGATGCGCGAACCCTCATCAGCGGTCTGCGGGTCCCGGCGGCGGTGGCCGACGCGATCATGCTCGACCTCATCCGGAAGTCCGGCGGGACCGCCCTGACCGTGAGCGACGCGGAGGCGCTCGCGGGCATGCGGGAGATCGCCTCGAGCGAGGGAGTCTTCGCCGCTCCCGAGGGCGGAGCGGTGTGGGCTGCGATCAAGAAGCTCGTCGCCGGCGGCCTGGTCGATCGCGACGAGCGGGTGGTGCTGATGAACACCGGAACCGGGCTCAAGTACGGCGAGCTGGTCTCGGTCGAGCTCCCGGTGGTCGACCGGATCTGAGCCTGGTCGCTGGCGCGCCCCTGCGCGCTTCGACCGGCGTCCCCCGGGGTCAGCGCTTGGCGCGGCCCGGGCGCGACTTCGTCCGGCGCGTGCTGCCCGACCGGCGAGGTCGCGACGAGGCCGCCGCGCGCCTCCGCTTCGGGGCGGGCTTCCGGGCGGTCCGCTTCTGGTAGCGCGGCTCGTAGAGCTGCACGCGCACGCCGCCGGGAGCCTCGAAGTAGGTCACCAGCCCGTACCCGTGGTCCTCCACCGGATGGGTGAAGCGCACGCCGCGAGAGGCGAGGTCGGAGACCGTGCCGTGAATGTCGTCGCAGTAGAACGACACGTCGTGGATGCCGGCGTCGCCGTCCTCCTCGACCGGATGCACGCCGAGGTCGCCCTCGGGCAGGTCGAAGATCCACCAGCCCTCGCCGATGTCGCTTCCCGGCAGCCGGACCTGGTCCCGGAAGAACGCGCGCGTCGCCTCGGGGTCGGACGAGTAGAACAACCCGTGAAGTCCTCGGATCATGACGGTGCTCCTCCCCGGGCGTCTGCTTCTCGGGCCCGGGCATGCCTATCGTGGCGTCCATGCGGCGCGCAATCGCTTGCTGTTTCCTGCTCGGCGTGGGAACGAGCGCAGCGTGGGTCCAGCCGTTCAGCTCCTCCCCGGCGACGATCCGCGAGTTCCAGGTCCCCACGCCGGATGCGCTGCCCCACGACCCGGCCGTGGCCCCCGACGGGGCGCTGTGGACGACCGAGCAGAAGGCGAACAAGCTCGGGCGCCTGGACGTCGCGACCGGGCAGTTCCGCGAGTTCCCCCTCACCACGCCCGATTCCGGACCGCACGGCCTGGTGGTCGACTCCGCCGGAACGGTCTGGTTCACCGCGAGCTACCAGGGCTACGTCGGGCAGCTGGACCCCCGGACCGGCAAGGTCCGCGAGTACCGCTGGGAGGACCGGCGAGCCAGGGACCCCCACACGCCGGTCTTCGACCGCGCGGGCATCCTCTGGTTCACCGTCCAGCAATCGAATCTGATCGGTCGTCTCGACCCACGGACCGGCACGACCCGGTTCCTCGACGTTCCCACCGCGAACGCGGTCCCCTACGGGATGGTGATCGGAGCGGACGGCGCGCCGTACTTCTGCGAGTTCGGCAGCAACAAGGTCGGCCGCGTCGACCCGGCCAGCATGGCGATCCGCGAGTTCCTGCTTCCCGCCGGCGCCCGCCCGCGCCGCATCGCGCTGGCGCCGGACGGGACGCTCTACTACTCGGACTATGCACGCGGGATGCTGGGCCACCTCGACCCGCGCTCCGGCAAGGTCGAGGAGTGGGCCTCTCCCGGCGGCGCGCAGTCCAGGCCCTACGGCATCGCCTGCACCGCGGACGGACGGGTCTGGTACAGCGAGTCTGGCATCCGTCCGAACTCGCTGGTGCGCTTCGATCCGGCAACGAAGAAGTTCGCCTCCACGCCCATCCCCTCGGGCGGCGGGGTGGTCCGGAACATGGTCGCCACCCCGCAGGGGCAGCTCTACCTGGCGTGCAGCGGGGTCGATCGCGTCGCGGTGGCGGTGCCTCGGACGGAGTGAGCGGGAACGCTCCCCGGGCAGGCCGGGAGCGGAGCCTGCGGCACCGGACGGCAGGGGTGTAGAGTCCCCCGTCCCAGCGCGGCGTCCGCCGCTCGAGGAGGACCAATGGCTCTCGAGTACGCGTTCGAGATGGCTGCCTCCAGCATCCGGTTCGGGCGGGGCGTCACCCGCGAGATCGGCCAGGACCTCTCGGAGATGAGGGTCCAGAAGGTGATGGTCCTCACCGACCGGAACCTCGCCCGCCTCCGTCCGGTGGACACCGTGCTCCAGAGCCTCCGGGACAACGGGGTCACCTTCGCCCTCTTCGACCGGGTCCGGGTGGAACCGACCGACCTCTCCTTCAAGGAGGCGATCGAGTTTGCCACCGAGGGTGGGTTCGACGCCTTCGTCGCGGTGGGGGGCGGCTCGACCATCGACACCGCCAAGGCGGCCGACCTCTACGCGACCTACCCGGCCGAGTTCCTCGACTACGTCAACGCGCCGATCGGGAAGGGGAAGCCCGTCCCCGGCGCCCTGAAGCCCCTCATCGCCGTCCCCACCACCGCCGGCACGGGCAGCGAGACCACCGGCGTCGCGATCTTCGACTACACGCCGCTGCACGCGAAGACCGGCATCGCGCACCGGCGGCTGAAGCCGCTGCTCGGGATCCTCGATCCGGACAACACCCGCAGCATGCCGCCGGAGGTGGCGGCGACCAGCGGGTTCGACGTCCTCAGCCATGCGATCGAGTCCTTCACCGCGCTGCCCTATCACCAGCGCCCCCGCCCCGACCGCCCGGTGCTCCGCCCCGCGTACCAGGGCTCGAACCCGATCAGCGACGTCTGGTCCCTCGAGGCGATGCGCTGGGTGTCGAAGTACTTCGTCCGGGCGGTGGAGAACCCGGACGACGACGAGGCCCGAGAGAAGATGCAGCTCGCGGCCGCGTTCGCCGGCGTCGGATTCGGGAACGCCGGCGTCCACCTCCCCCACGGGATGTCCTACCCGGTCTCGGGGATGGTCCGGGACTTCCACCCCGCGGGCTTCTCGGCCGACCACCCCATCGTCCCCCACGGGATGTCGGTGATCCTCAACGCGCCGGCGGTGTTCCGCTTCACGGCCCAGGCCTGCCCGGACCGCCACCTGATCGCCGCGGAGATCCTCGGCGCCGACGTCTCGCAGGCGAAGGCGGAGGATGCGGGGAAGATCCTCTCCGAGCGGCTGGTGGGCTTCATGCAGCGGCTGAAGATGCCCAACGGGCTGCGGTCGGTCGGCTACGCCAAGTCCGACATCCCCGCGCTTGTGCAGGGCACGCTCCCGCAGGCGAGGGTGACCAAGCTCTCACCCCGCCCGGTCGACGAGTCCGACCTGGCGCACCTCTTCGAGGACGCGCTGCAGGGCTGGTGACCGCCGGTCCGGAGCCCTACTTCGACCTGGAGGCCTTCCCGGGCACCGGCGGCGCCTCCGGGTCCGCGGCTCCGTCCTTCCGCGGGTCCGAGGCGCCGAAGTGCACGCCCCTCCCGTCGCTCAGCACCGCCTGGCCTCCGCCCACGGTGGGAGAGAACGGCTCGTCCAGGACCTGGAGCTGATGCCCGAGCCGGGTCAGCTCGGCGCGGGTCGCCTCGGGCACCCGTGGCTCGATCTGCACGTCCAGCCCGTCGAAGGTGAGCTTGGTGAACCGTGGGGCCTCGAGCGCCGCCTGGATGTTCATCCCGAAGTCCACGACGTCGGAGACGAACTGCGCGTGGGCCTGGGCCTGGTTCCAGCCACCCATGATGCCGAAGCCGATCTTGACGTCCCCCTTCTCCATGAACGCCGGAATGATGGTGTGCAGGGGGCGCTTTCGCGGCGCGACCACGTTCGGGTGCGCGGGATCGAGGCTGAAGAGCGCTCCCCGGTTCTGCAGCGCGAAGCCCGTCCCCGGCGCCACCAGCTTCGCGCCGAACGCGCTGTAGACGCTCTGGATGAGCGAGACGATGTTCCCCTCCCGGTCGATGGCCGTCAGGTAGACCGTGTCCCCAGCCCGCTTCGCCTGGAGGTCGGCCGCGGCGGTGGGAACGACCGACGCCTTCGCCCGGGCGGGATCGATCTCCTTCGCCCGGGCCTTCGCATGCTCGCGGGAGAGCATCCCGGCGACCGGCACGTCCGCGAACCGTGGGTCGGCCACGTAGCGGAGCAGATCCGCGTAGGCCTGCTTCTTGGCCTCGATCATCACGTGGAGCGCGCGGGCGCTGCCGTGCCCGTACTCGGCCAGCGGGAACTGCTCCATCACCCCGAGCATCATCAGCGCCGCGATGCCCTGTCCATTGGGCGGCAGCTCGTGGACCTTCCATCCGCGGTAGGTCGTGGAGATGGGGGCCACCCACTCCGCCTGGAGCTCGGCGAGGTCGGCGGCCTCGAGGGTCCCCCCCAGGCGGCGCGAGAGCTCGACGATCGCCTTGGCGGTCGGACCCTTGTAGAAGCCGTCTCGCCCCCGGGCGGCGATCCGCTCGAGCGAGGTCGCCAGGTCCGGGTTCCGGAAGAGGTCGCCCACGCCGGGGGCCCGTCCCCCCGGGACGTAGACGCGCCGGAGCTCGGGGTCACCGTTCTGGCGCGACTCGAGAACCTTCCAGGCGGTGGAGATTCGCTCGGTGACCGGGAACCCCTCCTGCGCGTAGCGGATCGCCGAGGCGAGGAGGGTCTGGAAGGGCAGCTTTCCGAACCGGCGCCGGAGCGCGTCCCATCCGGCGACGCATCCCGGGACGGTGACGCTCAGGATGCCATCCTCGGGCATCTCGGAGAGGCCGCGGCCCCGGAGGGAGGCGAGCGTCATCGCCGCCGGCGCCCAGCCGCTGGCGTTCAGGCCGTGGACTTTCCCCGTCTTCGCCTCGTACACGAGGGCGAAGAGGTCCCCGCCGATTCCGTCGCTCATCGGCTCGACCACGCCGAGCACGGCGTTGGCGGCGATGGCCGCGTCCGTCGCGCTTCCGCCCAGCTCGAGCACCTGCGCGCCCGCTCTCGAGGCCAGGACCTGGCTCGTCGCCACGATCCCGTAGCGGGTGGCCACCATCGAGCGCCCCTGAGGCGGCGGTGTGGCCGCCAGGGCGTCGCTCCAGCCCACCGTCGCCAGCAGGGCGAGGGCCCCGAGGATCCAGCCGGCATTGCGCAGCAGGGGTGCGGCGTGGATCAGGACGCTGGTGCCCATCGAAGCCTCCGGGGCTGTGCACCGTAGGGCACCGGGACGGGGAATGGCGAGCTTCGAGCGACGGAAAGGCCTACACTTCGCCGCGTGCCACGCCTGGAGATGCTTCTGCTCTCGGGCCTGCTGCTCGTCCCGGCTGCGGGAGCGGAGTCGCGCATGCAGATCACGTCCTCGAGCTTCACCCACCAGGGGTCGATCCCCGCGAAGTACACCTGCGAGGGGACCGACACCTCGCCTCCGCTCGCCTGGAGCGGGGTTCCCTCGACGGCGAAGAGCCTGGCGCTCATCGTCGACGACCCGGACGCGCCCGATCCGGCCGCGCCGAAGATGACCTGGGTCCACTGGGTTCTCTACGACGTTCCGCCGCAAACCGCTGGCCTCGCCGAGGGTGCATCCCGCCAGCCTGCCCAGGGCGCACGGGACGGGGTGAACGACTGGAAGCGGCCCGGCTACGGCGGCCCCTGTCCTCCCATCGGGCGTCACCGGTACTTCTTCAAGCTCTACGCGCTGGACACCGTGCTTCCCGACCTCGGCAGGCCGTCCAAGGCGGATCTCCTGAAGGCGATGGAGGGCCACGTGGTGGGCACGGCGGAGCTGATCGGGACGTACCAGAAGGCCAAGAAGTGACCATCTCCTGATCTCCACGCCCGAGGGGCGACTGGGCTGGGCGGCCGGGGTCAGTCCGGGCTACACGGCGCCATGCGCCCACCGGTGCGGTTCCTCCTCGATGACCTGTCCGGGGCCCGGACCCGCGCCCTGATCGCCCGGCACCTGGCGGGCATGCACGCGAATTCGCCCCCGGAGAGCGTGCACGCCTTCGACGTCCAGAAGCTCCGGCAGCCGGGGGTCACCTTCTGGTCGGCCTGGGTCGGCGAGGCGCTCGCCGGCTGCGGGGCGCTCAAGGTCCTCGACGCCGAGCGGGGCGAGCTGAAGTCGATGCGCGTGGCCGACGCGTTCCTCGGCCAGGGAATTGGCCGGGCCATCCTCGAGCACCTGCTCGCCGAGGCGAGGGCCCGGAGGCTCCGGACCGTCTGGCTCGAGACCGGCTCGGCGCCGGCGTTCGTCCCCGCGCTCCGTCTCTACGAGAGCGCGGGCTTCCGGCGCTGCGGGCCGTTCGGCGACTACCGGCTGGACCCGTTCAGCGTGTTCATGACCCGCGAGCTCTGAGGCCCGCGCGCGTCCCGGCGCCGGGATTCAGCCTCGAGGCGACGGTGTAGGCGCCGAAGGCGAACAGCGGCGCCACCAGGACGTCCACCGTGTAGTGCACGTGCTGCCAGAGCACGCAGGTGGCCACCACGCCCGTGCAGGCCAGGAAGAACGCGCGCGACGCCCGGCCCGGCGCCATCAGCGCGAGCAGGAACATGGTCGAGGTGTGGCCGGAGAAGAAGAGATCCTTGGTGAGCGCGTCGCCGGTGCCGAGGGCCTGCACCAGCGGATCCCGGAGAACCAGGATGCCCGGAGGGGCCTCGAGCGGTGTCACCGCCATCACCCCCATGCGGAAGAGCACCATCATCACGTAGGCCTGGAGCCCGAGCATCAGCCGCCGCGGATGGGGGAGGAGGAGCACCACCGCGGTCACGATGCCGGCGTAGATGAGCGCGAAGGTGATCCAGGTGACGTCCCTCGGCGGGAGCGCCGCCAGCACCGGGTCGGGCAGGATGACGCCGGGCCGGCGCTCCACCCAGGTCAGGAAGCGAGCGAGAACGGCGAGGACGCCGACCATCGCTCCGCTGGTGAGGACGATCTCGACCCGCAGGCGCGGCTCCCCCCACGCGTCCCTCCAGGCGCGGGCGGTGGTACGCAGCGGGGTGGGGAGGTCCTGGGAGGCCAGCATGCCGGTCGGGGGGCAGTCTTACCGTCTCTGGCCGGCCCGATCCCCGGGAATGTGCATGGCCCCGGCGGGGACCGGACGCTAGGGCTTGCCCGCCTCGGCGACGATGGCTGCCCGGACGTCTCCCAGGAGCCGGAGCAACGTGGCCTCGGCGATGCGGTAGCCCACCGCGGCGTCGATCGCCGTGCCCACCGAGCCCAGCGGGGGGCGGTAGCGGCCATCGAGGTCGAGCTGGGTCTCGGTGGGCGAGAGGGCGTACGCGCCGAGCGTGCCCTCCATCGTCGGGAAGAACCCCGCGCCCTTGGCGGCCTGCCAGCCGAATTCCACTCGAGTCCGTGGATCGCCGAGCGCGCCGACCTCGTCGGTGACCGCTCGGATCTGCAGCTGGACGTCCACCCCGACCTCGAGCGGGCCCACGTTGAGGCGCAGGGTCGCCAGCAGCTCGCGGGCACGATCGCTCGCCCTCGCCGTGGCGCGGGTGAAGATTCCCGCGGCGTCGCGGTGGAGGAGCGCCCGGACCCGCTCGTAGGGGACGGGCACGTAGTCGTAGCAGCGCACCTCGCGTGAGTCCGCCATGGCGGTCGCGAATCCTATGCGTGGCCCGCGGGTGGTGTCGATGGTTCGACGCGTCGCTCGGGGCCGAGGTGCGCGGCGGTCGAGATCGTCCGCGTCGTCGCGCCGAGACCGGCTGCGGTCAGTCCCAGGGAGCTCGCACCCGCTTCCCCGGGCGCAGCTCCTCCGGCCGGTACAGCGTGGACCGCCACAGGAGCCCGCCCCGCATCTTCGCGAGCAGCGCGGCCCGCACCAGGAGCGCGGCGTTGACCAGCACCCCCAGCGGGAGGAGGAGCGCCGGGAGCATGCGCTGACCGGCGAAGCGGCACATCCAGGCAGTGCTCGCGAGAAGAAGCATGGCCGCGACGCCACCCAGCGCACGCGTGAGCGGGACGGGGGCCAGGAGCACTGCGAGGAACGGGCAGAGCTCGAGCGCCGTGAGCGCCAAGATCCATGACAGCGCTGGAAGGAGACGGTGGTCGAAGAGGGTCGTCGCCTTCTCGGCGCTCCGGGCCATCTCGGCGAGCGAGCGGTGGTAGGTGAGGAGCACCAGCCCGCGGCCGTTCAGGACCGCGCTCCGGGCACCCGCGGCCTTGAGCATCTGACCCAGCGCGAGATCGTCGACGATCTCCAGCCGGAGATGCTCGAGCCCCGGGGTCCGCTGCAGCGCCGTGCGGCGGACCAGGCCGAAGGCGCCCACGCTGCCGCCCACCCTCGAGCGGGGATCGGAGACGAGCCACACCCGCCCCATCACCAGGCCAGCGCGCGAGAACGAGGCCAGGGCCGCGTCGACCAGGCAGCCCACCGGCCGGAGCTGGGGAAGGATGGCCAGGTGGTCCAGGCCGTGCGCCTCGGCGAACGCCACCGCCCGCCGGAGCGCGCCCGGTGCGAGGTGCACGTCGGCATCGCTGAACAGGAGCCACTCCCCGGTGGCGAGGCGCAACCCCTGCTGCATCGCGTGGAGCTTGCCCAGCCAGCCCGCCGGCAGGCTCGTGACGTGCACCGCATGGACCCGCGGATCCTCGGCGGCGAGGCGGTCCACGAGGGCGCCGGTTCCGTCCGTCGAGCGATCGTCGACGAGGACCACCTCAAGGTCGGGGTAGCCCTCGGAGAGGCGGCTCCGGACGGCAGGGCCCAGGGTCTCGACCTCGTCGCGCGCCGGGACGACGAGCGAGATGCGGCCCCAGCGCGCGGGGGCAGGGGAAGTGTCGCGCGCCAGCAGCGGCAGGGCGCGGACGATCCGGGCCGTGGCCCAGGTGGACGCGCAGGCGTAGGCGAGGCAGATCGCCGCGGCGGCGAGCCAGGAGATCTCGCCGGCCGTCATCGGAGGGCGCCCGGTGCTGGAGTCCGCCTCATGTGCACATCCGGACCCCATCATCGCCTGGCGTTGCGACGCCGCGCCGAGGGAGGTGGGGACGGCGCTCCTCTGGGCTGGCGTCCCCTCAGGGCGGGGGCACGAACCCCACGCTCTTCCACAGGGCAGCGGTCTCGTAGAGGCGCCCGCGGGCCATGGTCATCCGCACCCGCCGGAGGAGGTGGATGTCCTGGAGTGGATTACCGTCCACCACGATGAGGTCCGCCCGCTTCCCCGCCTCCAGCGTCCCGACCTCTCGGTCGAGCTTCATGGCCCTGGCCGGGAGGAGCGTGGCGCTCTCCAGGGCCTCCATGGGCGTGAAGCCGGCCTCGACGTGGAGCTCCACCTCGCGATGGAGGCTGTGGCCCGGGATGGCCTGGTCGGTCCCGGCGACGATGGGAACGCCCGCCCGGTGAAGGGTTCTCAGGATCCCCAGCTCGACGGCCCAGATCCGGTGGTCGCGCTCCAGCTGGGCAGGGTCGGGTCCGGAGGAGCGCAGCGGCTGTCGCAGTACCGGGGCGACGAGCTCCAGGCCGGGCTCGACACGTTCGAACTCGGCGGGCGTGTGGAGGAAGAACTCGTAGAGGGCGAGCGTCGGGTCGACGACCGTGTGGCGGCGGGCCAGCTCCCTCGCGACCTCGCGCGCGCTGGGGGAGTCGGGGTCGAGCTTGCTGACCGCCTCCTGGATCGCCGAGAGCGGAGGGAGCTTCTCCGCCTGGAGCTCCGGTCCGAGCATGGCCTGGGCCACGAAGGGGACGTGGCTGACCATGTCCATTCCGGCCTTCACGGCGGGAAGGAGGCCGATGCCCCGTGGCACGTGACCGGTGACGGTGAGCCCCGCCGCGTGCGCTGCGCGAGCGAGGGGGGCGATGAGTCGCGGAGCCACGCTGGAGTAGATCTTCACCTGGGCGCAGCCGGCCTCGCGGAACCGGGCGATCAGGGCCGGGATCTCCGAGGGGTCATCGACCCGGTCGAGGCCGATGGCGCCCTCTCCGCGCCCGTCGACGATGCAGGCCAGCACGATCCGAGGACCGAGCCCCTTGCCCGAGTCGACCGCGTCGCGCATCGAACGAAGGAAGTCGAGCTCGTTCCCGTTGTCGCGGACGGTGGTCACCCCGGCGGCGAGGTAGAGCGGCCCCCACTCGACCTGCTCGACGTGGGCATGCATGTCCCAGAGCCCGGGAAGCACGGCCTTGCCGGTGACGTCGATCACCTGCGTTCCCGCCGGGATGGCGACCGTTCCCGACGGGCCGATCGCGAGAATGCGGTCGCCGTCCACGAGCACCGTGGTGTTCTTCACCGGTGGACGGCCGGAGGCATCGATGGCGGTTCCCCCCACCAGGGCGATCTGCCGGCCGGTGTTCAGCGGCCGCGTGGCGAGGTTCTCGGCGAGCTCGGCCATCCCGTCGGTCGCTGCGGAGGCGACCATGGTCCTCAGCGAGGCGGTCCAGCCCGCCCGTGTCGCCTCGAAGTGGTCGTACTCCGTGTCCACCGTCTTCACTCCGACGAGCAGTCCGTCCTTCTCGACGGTCCAGGCCGTGGTCCGGCCCCAGCCGAGCCCGGAGATGCTCCAGCGCTCGACGTCGGCGGTGGTCCCGTCGTCCCGAGGGAACGCCTCGTGCCCCCGCGCCTGGATCCTCACCGCGCCGACGGGGAAGACCGGAAGCTCTGGCGGACGCCCGCTGGCCCGCCAGTGGCGCAGCAGCTCCTCGATGACCGTGACCGGGGCATACGCCGAGGCGAGGAAGAACGGACCGTCGACCGTCCTCTCGGTCAACGCACCGGACTGCTCGATCCGGACCTTCTTCCCCTCCACGAGCACGCGGTCGTCGATCCGGAACGAGCGCGCGGTGCGTCCCCAGACCTCGAGCCGCCGCGGGCTGCCCTCGCACAGCTCGAGCAGGGATCCGAGCGGGACCGTCGTGCCGCGGTCGGTGAAGGCGAACGCGGTCCGGACCTCGACGCAGGTTCCCCGCCGCGTGCGGCTGGTCTGCTCGACGCCGACGCGCTGCTGGATCTTGTAGAGCGCGAACGTGCTCCGCTCGATGGCTTCCGGCGCCCGTGCCTGCGCCAGCACCAGCAGCCAGGACGACATGGCCAGATTCCACATCGGCGCTTCCCTCCCCGACGGCGCGGCCCGGCGAGCTTAGCGCGTGGCCGCGAGGCGGAGTCCGGCGCAGGTCGCTCCCGGCACGCGGCCGTTGCGCGCGACCCCGGACGGAGGCAGATCAGCCAGAACCAGGGAGGTACCGAACATGCAGAGCCGGGCGACCGCGGAGTGGCAGGGCGATCTGATGAGCGGCAAGGGGACGGCCACCGCCGCGAGCGGAGTGTTCAGGGGAGCGGCCCTGACCTGGAAGGCACGGACCGAGGGGGTCGCGGGCGCGACCACGCCCGAGGAGCTGCTCGCCGCCTCCCACGCCAGCTGCTTCTCGATGGCGCTCTCCCACGCGCTGGCGCAGGGCGGTCACCCGGCGAAGCGCCTGGAGACGAGCTGCGTGGTCGAGTTCGGGCCGAAGGCCGGTGGAGGCTTCGAGGTGCGCTCCTCGGCACTCGAGGTCAAGGGATGGGTGCCCGGCCTCGATGCCGCCGGGTTCGAGAAGGCGGCCGAGGGTGCGAAGAACGGCTGCCCGATCTCCGGGGCGCTGAGGATCCCGATGTCGGTGAAGGCCAGCCTCCAGAAGTGACCGTTCACGCCTTCCAGGTGAAGTGGAAGGCGAGGAAGAGGATCCAGGTGCTGGCGTAGCTGCCGGACACGTGCCCGGCGAGCGCCCCCCGGTCGACCTCCACGACCGGGCTCCCGCCCCAGAGGAGCTCGGACGCCATCCCCAGGTTCCAGCGCTTGTCGAGCACGACCTGCGCGCCGACGCCCAGCCGCAGCTGGCTGGCGAGCGAGAGCGAGAGGCTCCGGCTCTCGTCGCTGGTCATCGAGCTGTCGTAGGCAATCCCGAAGTTGAGCTGCCACGGCTCGGAGAGCTGCACCTGCGCGCCGGCGCCCACGTGCCAGGTGTTCTGGTAGTCGATGTGCGCGGTGAGGCTCGTGGGAGGCGAGCCGGGAACACCGACCTCCACCGCTCCGAACGCCGCCCAGTTCTGCCACCCCACGTCCCCCATCACGGCCCAGCGGGAGTCGATGGCGTGGAAGAAGCCGAGCATCACGGTCTGGGGAACGGTCAGCCCGAGATCGAGGACCGCGGTCTCGAGCCCGGTGGCGGCGAGGACCGCGCTGAGCCCGGGCCCGAGGCCGGTGAAGCCCGGGGTGGCGGAGAAGCCGAGCTTCACCGGGGAGGTGTAGGTCAGGCCGAAGCGGGTGGACGGGGAGAGAACGTAGAGGACGCCGAGGTTCCCGCCCACTCCCCAGGCGCTCGACGAGACCGTGAGGCTCCCGTCCGTGGACTGCGGCTCCAGGTTCTGCACCGACACGACCTGCTTGAGATAGCCGTACATGACGTTGACCGTCGCGCCGAGGGAGAGCCCGTCGACGACGTGCCAGGCGACCCCGGGCATGAGCGAGAAGCCGAGAAGCGTCGTCTTCGTCGTGTAGAAGCGGCCCACCCAGGCCGGGTCCCAGGACTGCGGCGCGCCGAAGTTGCTGAACAGGCCGATCCCCAGCCGCACGTCCTCCCATGGACCGAAGGTGGCGTAGGCGCCCGCGATGGGAAGCGCGCCGACGGCGTTGCCTCCGTCGTTCGTACCGAGGATGGGGTCGGTGCTCGCGTTGTGCGCGAACTGGAGGTGTCCGTAGACCAGCTCCGTCCCGACCTGGACCTGCGTTCCCGGCAGCTGCGTCATCCCCGCCGGGTTGGCGAGAAGCGTGGACGGGCCGAGGGCGCGGGCAGCGTTGCCGCCGGAGGCGAACCCCACCTCCGGCGTTCCGGTCTCGTAGAAGAGGAAGCCGGCCGCCCGTCCGGCCCGAGGGAGAAGCGCGATCATGACGCAGGACAGCACCCGGACGAGCGGGAACCCCCGGCGTCGACGCATCGTGCCCCTCCCTCCCGGCGAACGATCCTGACGGTGAGTCCGGGGCGCCGAGCCCCCTCACCTCACTTCTCGTCGTCCCACTCGAACACGTAGTCCATCTCGTCGGTGTACACGGCCAGCTCGGCCAGCATCTGGCCTCCGGACCCCTTCGCTCCGACCGCGCGGATCTTGCCCGCGACCCACGGATTGCGGGGCAGGGAGTGCTCTCCGAGGAATGTCCGGGCCTGATCCTCGACCCACGTCCGCGCGCTGGCGAGCGCGGCCGCGGGATCGGTGCCGGCCGGAAATGCCCGCTCGACGGGAGGAGAGCCGAGGAACTGGGCGCTGTAGGAGTCGATCCCGGCTGGGGTCATCGTCGGCCTCCGCGGAGCCCGGGAGACTACAGCCTTCCCGGGCCGCGCGTCGCCACGGTCGATACCTGCGGTCACCAGCGGACTGCTCGATGGTTGCGCGAGGCACCGGAGCGTCCTACGAGGGACCCCGCGATGACGGAGCGCGGCGGTTCGCGGAGCACGGATGCCTCGGAGGAAGACCGGCTCCCGCTCCAGCCGCATCTCTTCCTCGTGCTGCAGGCGGATCGCCCGCTCGCCGGCGGCGTCCGCCTCGCTCTCGACGGCGTGGACGAGGTTCGCCTCGGCCGCACGCTGGAGCGCAGCTTCCGCCGGGAGGGCCGCACGCTCACCGTCGGCCTCTCCGACGGCCGCGTCTCCTCCTCGCACGCCCGTCTTCGGCGCGCGGCCTCGGAGTGGTTCGCCGAGGATGCGGGCTCGACGAACGGGCTGGGAGTGAACGGCCGCAACGTGGACCAGGCGGCGCTCTCCGACGGGGACCTCCTGGAGGTCGGCCGGACCTTCCTGCTCTACCGCGCGTGCGAGGGCTCGGATCCGGGCGTGTTCGAGGCCGAGTGCGACCTGTCCGGACTCTCGACGCTCCGTCCTGGCCTCGCCCGCGCGCTCGTCGAGCTCGGAGCGGTGAGCCGCTCCGCGGTGCCGGTGCTCCTCCGCGGCGAGCGCGGAGCGGGCAAGGAGCTCGCCGCGCGGTGGGTGCACGCGCGTTCCGGTCGGCCGGGCCCCTTCCAGCGGGTGTGGTGCGGAGGGTCGGAGGCCGCCGGGGACTGGACGGGCCTGATCCGCTCGGCGGACGGCGGAACGCTGTTCCTCGACGAGGTCGCCGACCTCCCTCCCGGAGGGCAATCCGCGCTGCAGCGGGCGCTCGAGGAGAGCGAGGCCGCTCGGGTCGACGTTCGCATCGTGTCCGCCTCGAGCGAGGACCTGGAGGCGCGGGTCGGGGCGAACGGGTTCCGGACCGACCTGCTCGCCCGGCTCTCCGGATTCGTGCTCGCGCTCCCGCCGCTCCGAGAGCGCCGGGAGGATCTGGGGCTGCTCGTCGCGGCGATCCTGCGCCGGCGCCTGCCAGACCGCGCCGGCGAGATCACGCTGTCGGCCTCGGCGGCGCGTGCGCTGATCACCGGCGCCTGGCCGCTCAACCTGCGCCAGCTCGAGGAGGTCCTCCTGGCCGCGGCCTCCGGCGCACCCGACGGCGTGCTCCCCCAGTCGGCCTTCACCGCCTCCAGCCGGTGACGTCCGCCCCGGGCGGGGCGTTGCGGAGCCAGCCCTCGACGAGCCGGGGGATGAGCCGCTCGTGGTAGGTGAGGCGCGAGTACGCGTTGATGTGCTGCCGGTCTCCGCTCCAGCAGTGGCCATCGGTCTCGCCGTAGGCGAAGGTGATCTTCGGAGTCGGGTCCTTCAGGGCACGCACCCGCTCCTCGAAGCGCTCCACCGCGCCGTCGAGGAAGAAGGTGTCCATCCGCCCGACGTTGATCTCGATCAGCTTGCCCTCGAGCTTCGGACCGAGGGTCGCCCAGTCGCGGGTCAGGATGTGGCCGAGGTCGTAGTGCTCGCGGGCGTACTGGACGGCCTCCGGATCGATGCGACCGGTGCGCTTGTCCCAGAGCGGGCGGGGATATCCGTCCGGTCCGACCGGTCCGAAGACGGCCTCCCAGATGTCCCACTGACCGCCGGAGCGGTTGCGCGTCCCGAGCACCAGCTCCTTGAGGTTCTCCTGCTCGATGGTGCTGCGTGTCTCGCCGAGGGCCCAGCGCGAGCCGACGCGCGGCGTCGTCCGGAACGGGCCCGAGGAGAAGTACGCGTTGGTGTCCTGGTAGAGGTCGACGGTGACGAGGCGCCGGAAGTCGATCGGGTCCGGACAGTTGGAGATCACCCCGTCGAACTCCTCGGGGTAGAGGAGCTGGGCGGCCAGCGCCTCCCAGCCGCCGGTGCTGCCGCCGTAGGTGCCTCGCGCCCAGGCGCCGAGCCCTCGGAACCGTCGCTCGATCTCCGGGAGGAGCTCCTTGTAGAGCGCGTCGCCATAGGGTCCCAGGGTCTCGGAGTTGACCGCGTAGGAGTCGTCGAAGAACGGGTTGGCGTGCTGGAAGTCCACCAGCAGCACGCGTGGGAAGCCGGGGCCGGTCCAGAGCTGGTGGAAGCGCCACCCGTACTCCTGGAGGACGCGCTGGTAGCCGTGGATGTCGCAGAGGTCATCGTGGCCGTCGGGGCAGTCCCGCGCGATTCCGGCGGCGTCGGCGGGCGGCAGGCCTGGGTCCGGGGGCGTCTCGCGCCAGGCGAAGAACTCCCGGCCGAAGTGGCCCTGCGCGACCACCACCGGGTAGCGCTGCCTGGGATGGGTGTCCCACCCCTCGGGGACCATCACCAGCGCGCCGAGGTACACGTCTCGCCCCCAGAATCGCGAGAGCAGCTCGCTCTTGATGCGCAGGTGCTTGACGTACTTGGTGTCCGGCGTCGGCGGGAGCGGAGGGAGCACGTGGTCCAGCGTCAGGGTGACGGTGCCTGAGCGCGCGGGGTCGAGGTCGACCTTGACCGGCCGGGAGGCGGGATTGCCAGGGGCGATCTGCCACTGCTGGCCCTCGCCCCGGTCAGGCGGAAGCTCGACGATGTGGCCGTCTGCGCGGTGGAAGGTCTCGTAGAGGCGCAGCACGGCCTGCATGCGCACCGGCCCCGTGGGGAGCGCCGCCAGCGTCCGGATCGGGTAGCCGAGCACGTCTCCGTCGAGCGTCGCCGTCGAGCCGGGCGCGAGGTCGTGGACGTCGATGCCGAAGACCTGCGCCGTCCGATCCAGGTCGCTGACGTGCTCCCGGGGCTCGCCCTCGGGCTTCACCGAGAGCACGACCAGGAGCCGCCCGCTGACCGGATGGTCGACCACGCCCGGAGCGAGCGTCACCGAGAACCGGAGCGGGCTGCTCGCGGCGGACGCGGGTTCCTTGGCCGGACCGGAGGCGCAACCGGCGAGGACGGCGAGGAGGACGGCGGAGGGCCTGGGCATGGGCGCGGACTCTCGCCCAGGCCTCGTTCGTTGTCTCGGCCGTCGTTCTCGGAGGCGACTTCCAGCGCACGCCGAAGCAGATGCGGGTCGCGGCGTCAGGGGAGCTGGATGGCGCACGCCACCTGGATATCGGTCACGTCCGCCGTCCCGACCGTTCCCACGCCGCCGTCGATCACGGCGCAGGTGCAGATGCCGCCACACTGTGGGGTGACCGGTTGGGAGGAGATGGTCACGTTGTACCCGGTGCCGGTGGGAACCTTGTTGGCGAAGTGGAACGCTGGTGGGTAGCTCGTGAGGCCGATGGCGAGGTTCGGCTCGCCCGGAGTCTGGAGGACGAGCCCGTTGGCGCCCGCGGTCAGGATCGTGCCGCCGATGAGGTAGCCGGTGCCGCTGCCGGCGTCGGGTGTCGTCCCGGCGTCGCTGCCCGGTCCGGTGTTGTTCCCTCCGCCGTTGTTGGAGTCACCTCCACCACTGCTGCCGCAAGCCGACAGGATCGCCAGAACCGCGAGCACTGACAGAGCCTTCATCGTCGATCTCCCGGTACCTTCCCGCCATCGCGCGGCGAGTGCCTCGGCGGGGGTTGGAAGAGGAACCCGTACCGGTGGACGAGGAGCGGCGCGAGGGCGGATCCCCTCGTGCCCCGTCATGCCCCGCGAGACCCTCCCTCGGTTGCCCAGCCGCGCCGCCGCGGGCTAGACAGTGCGAGGGAGCGCATGGATCCGCGAGCGGGTGGCGGCGTCGAGCCCGAGCAACGGCTCGATTCGTGGAAGGAGATCGCGGCGTTCTTTCGTCGCGATCCGCGGACCGTCAAGCGCTGGGAGAAGGAACGCGCGCTGCCCGTCCATCGTCTTCCGGGGACGGGGCGGAGCGGGGTCTACGCTTACGCCCACGAGCTGCAGCGGTGGCTGGAGCACCAGCCGGCGGACGCCGAGCCCCACGGCGTGCCCGACCCGGCGCCGCCGCCCGCGTGGCGTCCGGCATTCGTCGGGGTCGCCCTGATCCTCGTGGTGGGCGCCGCGGGACTGCTGTGGGTCGCCGGAACGCCGTCGTGGCCGAAGCTCGCCCGGTCGAGCACCGGTCCCGATCCGGAGATCGCCCAGGCCTATCTCGAGTGCCGGTACGCCTGGAGCAGGCGCTCGGCCGAGCGGCTCCACGAGGCGGTGGACTGCTTCACCCGGCTCACCCAGCGGGCCCCGCAGTTCGCGCCGGCCTACGCCGGCCTGGCCGACTCGTACAGCCTGCTGCGCGAGTACTCGCTGATGCCCGACAGCGAGGCCTTCCCCCGGGCCATCGCGGCGGCGCGGAAGGCGGTGGAGCTGGACCCCGAGTCGTCGCTCGGTCACCGCTCGCTGGCCTTCGCCGCCTTCCACTGGAACTTCGACGTTCACACCGCCGAGGAGGAGTTCCGCACCGCGATCGCCCTGGATCCGCGGGACGCCGAGGCCCACCACTGGTTCGCCACCGCGCTGATGCTGCTCGGGCGGAACGACGAGGCCCTGGAGGAGATCGGTCGGGCGCAGGAGCTCGAGCCCACCTCGTCGTCGATCGTCGCCGACCGGGGATTCATCCTCTACGCCGCGGGCCAGCAGCAGGAGGCCCTGGAGGTGGTCGGCCACCTCGCGCGGACCGAGCCCGGGCTGGTCTCGCCGCATCGCTATCTGGCGGAGATGCACTTCCACCGGAAGGAGTTCCCGAGCTACCTCGAGGAATCGCGCCGCTTCGCCCAGCTGATCGGCGACCCGGAATCGCTCGCCGAGGTGGCCGAGCAGGAGCGCGCGCTGGCCGCCGGAGGCGCGCCGGCGCTGCTGGAGCAGCTCCGGGTGCAGCGCCAGGCACGGCACGACCGCGGCGCGCTCGGGGCGTATCCGGTGGCCCAGATCGAGTCCCTGCTCGGCATGCGCGAGGCGGCGCTCTCTCACCTCGAGGAGGCATGCGCCCGGCACGAGCCGCTGGCGATGGCGATGCGCATCGACCCGCCGCTGGCGAACCTCCACGGCGAGCGTCGGTACCGGGAGCTGCTCGTGCGCCTCGGGCTCGCCGCCGGTCTGCCCGGAGTCCCGCCGCCCCACGCCGCGCGGTGAGGCGGGGCCGCGCAGCCAGCCGCGATATGCCAGTCTCCCGAGCCGGTACTGCAGCGCGCTTCCCTTCCTGGCTCATTCCGCTCGTCGTGGCCACGCCCGTCGCCGGCGCGCCCACGGCGGCCGTCCCCCCGAGCGGGCGTGCGGTGCTCGAGGCGATGCGGACCGCGTACGCGGGGCGCTGGTACACCACCCTCACCTTCGTCCAGGAGACCCGCAAGCGCGCGCCCGACGGAAAGGAGACGGTGGAGATCTGGTACGAGAGCCTCCGCCACACCGACGCCGGAGGCACCGAGCTGCGGATCGACACCGGCGAGCCCGCCGCCGGCAACGGCGTCATCTACTCGGCCAGCGAGACACGGAGGTTCCGCGCGGGCCGGCAGGTCGAGCTGCGCCAGGGCGGGAACGCGCTCCTTCCGCTCATCGAAGGCGTCTACGTGCAGCCGGTGGACCGCACCGTGGCCGAGCTCGCCCCCACCGGCGTGGACCTCACCCGCACGGTGCTGACCGGGCAGTGGGAGAAGCGTGCAGTGTGGATCCTCGGGGCGAGCTCGGGCTCCGACCTCCGCTCGCCGCAGATCTGGGTGGACGTCGAGCGAAAGGTGGTGGTGCGGGCGATCCTCTCGCCCGTCCCGGGCGCGCCGGTCATGGACATCCGCATCGGGCGCTGGGTCCCGCTCGACGGGGGATGGCTCGGCACGCGGTGCGACTTCATGGTCGACGGGAAGCTCACCCAGGCCGAGGAGTACCGGAGCTGGAAGGCCGGCGTGGATCTGCCGCCGGCGCTGTTCGACCCGGCGACGTTCGGCTCGGCACCGCACTGGGCGCCGTCCGCCGGCAAGGGACGCTGACCTCACCAGACCCGGACGCGGTCCTCCGGCGCGAGGTACAGCGCCTGCCCGGGCTTCACGCCGAACGAGGTGTACCAGGCGTCCAGGTTCCGGACCGTCTGGGCGCGGTAAGCGTCCGGGGCGTGACCGTCGCTCACCACCAGCAACCGGAGCAGCGGCTCGCGGAACTTCGTGCGCCAGCTCTGCGCGTAGCCGATGAAGAACTGCTGCTCGCCGGTGAATCCCTGGACGACCGGAGCGGGCTTGCCCTCCAGCGAGGCCAGCCAGCCGTCGTGTGCCGCGGCGATGCCGGCGAGGTCGGCGATGTTTTCGCTCAGCGTCTGCTTCCCGTTCACGTGGAGGTCCGGGAAGGGCCGGTAGGCGTCGAACTGGGCGGCCAGCTGGATGCCGGAGGCCTGGAAGTGCGTCAGGTCGTCCTTCGTCCACCAGTTCTCGAGCTTGCCGGTGGAGTCGAAGAGCGAGCCCTGGTCGTCGAAGCTGTGGCTGATCTCGTGGCCGATGGTCGTGCCGATGGCACCGTAGTTGGTGGACGCCGGAGCGTCGGGATCGAAGTAGGGCGGCTGGAGGATGGCCGCCGGAAAGCTCAGCGCGTTCCGCATCGGCAGGTTCACCGCGTTCACCACCTGCGGCAACATGCACCAGTGGGTCCGGTCGACGGGCTTGCCGAGCTCGGCGAGGCTCTGCCGGAGCTGGAAGCGCTCGGCACGCTCGACGTTCCCCACGAGGTCGTCACGGGCCACCTCGAGCCCCGACCAGTCGGTCCACTTGTCGGGATAGCCCACGCCGACGTAGAGAGACTGCACCTTCGCCTTCGCCTGGGCCTTGGTGGACGGCGCCATCCAGTCCAGCGCGTCGATGCGGCGGACGAAGGCGTCGGCGATGGTCTTCACCATCCGCGAGACCCGGGCCTTCGCCTCGGGCGAGAAGTGGCGCTCGACGTAGAGGCGCCCCACGCCCTCACCCACCCAGCCGTTGAGCCAGGACTGCGCGCGCTTCCACCGGGCGGCCTGCTCGGTCGCCCCGCCGAGCATGCGCCCGTAGAAGTCGAAACGCTCGACCTGGAACGCCTTGCTCAGGTACGGGGCGCGGAGGTCGATGGCATGGAACGTCGCCCAGTCCTTCCACGCCTCGAGCGGCTCCGTCGCCACGAGAGCGGCGAGGCCGGCGGTCGCCTTCGGGTGCCAGGCGAAGACCACCGGCTGGGCGTCGAGCCCGGCCGCGGCGAAGAAGCGGGTCCAGTCCAGGCCCGGCGCGCGGCGGCTCCACTCGGTCCGGGGCCAGGGGTTGTTGGCGTTCGCCACCTCGAGGGAATCGAGGCGCGTCGCGTGCGCCTGCGCGATCTTGGTCTCCAGGGCGAACACCCTGTCCGCGCGCCGGGGCGCGTCGCCGATCCTCGCCAGCCCCAGAACCGCCGCGATGTGAGCGTGGTACCTCTCGCGGGTCTCGACCATCTTCGGCGCAGGGGACAGGTAGTACTCACGGTCGGGGAGCCCGATGCCTCCCTGGAGCAGGTACGGAACGCTCCGGGCAGGCGCGTTCAGATCCGGCGCGACCCACAGGCCGAAGAGCCGAGGGGTCTGGAAGCCGGTGCAGTCCATCGCGTCGACGTCGGCGCGGAGCTCCTCCCCGAGGTAGGTGGCGAGATCGGCGCGGGTCTTCACCGCCGCGATGCGCTCGAGAGCCGGCTTCAGCGGTGCGAGGCCCCTCGCCTCGACGGCGGCCTCGTCCATGGCCGAGGCGTAGAAGTCGCCGACCTTGCGCTCCACCGAGCCGGGGGCCGCATTCGAGCGCGCGGCGGCCTCGAGGATGTCGCGGACCTGCCGGCGGATGCGCTCGTCTAGCTCGCCCGAGACGCCCCACGCCGGGCGGTCGGGCGGGATCTCGGCCGTCGTCAGCCACCTCCCGTTGGCGTAGGCGAAGAAGTCGTCGCCCGGGTGGACGGAGCGGTCCATGGCCCCGAGGTCGATCGGACCGGCCGCCGCGGTGGCGTCGGGAGCGGGCGTCGTCGTGGCGGACGTGGACGCGGCGGTGGGGGGCGTGGGGGCCCGGGTCGAGGCGCAGGCCGCCAGGACCAGGGCGAGCGAGAGAAGACGCGCGCGGGCGATCATGCGCCGACGCGCTAGCTGGTCCGACGCGGACGCAGCAAGGCGGAATCCGCCAGTCGCCCGGGAACTGCGACGAACGGCTCGGGAGGAGCTGCGAGCCGCTGGAGAGAGGCCCGACGGCCGGTTACCGTCGATGCATGAATCCTCGTGCACCGA
>DATJVY010000179.1:0-50424 GCA_035501615.1 Myxococcaceae bacterium | reverse complement strand
GGCCTCGATCTCGACCAGCGCGTCCTCCGAGACGAGCGCTGCCTCGACCAGCGTGTTCGCCGGCTGGATGTGCCCGAAGCGCTCTCCGTGCGCACGGGCGACCGCCTCCCAGTCCTGGATCCGCCGAACGAAGACCCGCGTGCGGACCACGTCCTCGAGGCGGCCGCCGAGCGACTCCAGCGCGCCCTCGATCTTGTCGATGACGAAGTGGGTCTGGGCCGCCGGGTCCACGCCTCCGATGGCACGGTTGCCGTGCGACGCCGTGGTTCCGGACACCGAGATCCGCGAGCCCTTCCGGACCGCCCGGGCGTACCCGGCGAGCGGCTCCCAGGGGGTTCCGCTCAGACAGAGGGTCCGTCCCTCGGCCTCGCGGGTCCGGTACGGTGACGGAAAGCCGTGGACGTGGTGGCTCAGGTCGCCGGTCGCGGTGAGGTAAGGAGGCCTCCGGTACTCGTCTCCGCAGTCGCCGGGCACCGGGGCGAGGCCCGAGACGGCGGCTCCGATCGTCCGGCGGTCCTCGTCGTCGAGCGCGAGCGAGAAGGCCCGCGCGTTGTCCTCGACGTGCGACCGCTCTCCGAGCCGCGCGCCCACGATCACCGCGCCGACCGCCGGCTCGTCGAGGATCGCCCGGCAGGCCACGTTGGCCATCGAGACCCCGTGCCTGCGTGCCACAGCGGCCACCGCCCTCGCGAGCGCCTGGAAGGGCCCCCACCCGCCCGCGGCCTGGATGAAGCGGTGGTACTTCATCTCCGACCAGGTGCGGCGATCCGCCTCCGTCGGCTCGGGACGGTCCAGCCAGCGCTCGGTCAGGAAACCGCCGGCGAGCGCCCCGTAGGCGAGGAGCTGCACCCCGTGCTCCCGGCAGAAGGCGGCCATCCGGCCCGCGGCGCGGCGGTCCAGGAGCGAGAACGCCACCTGGTTGGAGACGAGGTGGATGCCGCTGGCCACCGCCACCCGGAGGTGCGGCGTGTCGAAGTTCACGGCGCCGAGGTGGCGGATCCGTCCCTCGGCCCGGAGCTCGTCGAGGAAGAAGAGCGCATCCAGCCAGGACGGATCCGAGAAGCGCCAGGCGTGGAGCTGGAGCAGGTCGATCCGCTCGCGGCGGAGGCGGCGCAGCGCGCGCTCGACCGCCTCGCGCACCGTCTCGCGACCGATGGGGCCGGGCTCGGGCACCCACTTCGTCAGGAGCTCTGCGTTCGCGCCACCGGCCACGAACCGGCCGGCGATCTCCTCCGCCGAGCCGTAGTGGTCCGCCATGTCGAAGCTGGTGAAGCCCGCCTGCGCATAGGGGCCCATCGCCCCGGCCGCAGCATCCAGGTCGAGCTGTCGACCGTCGCGCTCCATGTCCGCCACCTGCCAGAGGCCGGTCACCAGGCGCGAGACCTCGAGGTCCGGAGCGAGCCGTCGGCGTTCGGGGCGAGGGAGGCTGGCCATGTCCCTGCTCTCTACTCCGGTGGGAGCGCGGCGAAGAGGGCCTGCACGTCGATCCCGCGCCGGCGAAGGCCACGGAGCTCGCGGAGATACACCACCGAGCCGACGGCCATCACCCCCAGCCACACCGGCGTGCTCCGCAGGTACCAGGGAAGCCCCGAGGGACCGAGGTCTCGGGCGGTGTGGACGACGAGGAGCGCGCCGAGGAGCACGATGCCGACGACCCCGATGGCCCGCTGGACCGCTCGAGAGCGGAGGACGCGGATCTGCGCCGCGAGCGCCGGGTTCCGGGCGGGGAGCGCCAGAACCGAGCCGCAGATGAGCAGGAAGTTCACCAGCATCGAGGTGACGAGGATGTCCACCCCGAGGAAGAAGTCGCCCGCGAGGTGGCAGCCCACGATGCCCAGCGAGGCGACCGTGGCGCTCACGGCGATGGCGACGCGGGGAGCGTGGAAGCGGGGATGGACCGAGGCGACGACTCGGGGGACGATGCCGTCCTCGGCCCAGGCGAACATCAGGCGCGAGACCCCGAGCAGCATCGCGGGCAGGTCCTTCACCAGAGCCACCGCCGCGCCGGCGACCACCGCCACCCGGAGCGACGCCGGAAGCCGCGCGCCGAGGAGCGCCGCCGCCGAGGTGTCGTGCCGGAGCGCCTCGTCGCGCACGACCGTCCAGGGAACGGCGTGGTACACGGCCGCGGCGAACAGCACGTAGAAGACGGTGACGATGCCGATCGCCAGGCCGATGGCCGCGGGCAGCGTCCGCGAGGGATCGCGGGCCTCTCCCCCGGCCTGGGCGATGGCGTCGAACCCGATGAAGCTGGAGAAGAGCACGGCCGCGGCGGTCGCCACCGTGTCCGGCGGGACTCCTCGACCCGGCGGCACGGCCGGAGCCGCGGCTGCGGGCCCGAGCACGAAGCCGGCGACGACGACCAGAGCTCCGAGGAGGAAGGTGAGTCCGACGAGCGGGAGCAGCACCCGCTGGTAGGCGCCGAGACCCCGGAGGTTCACGCCGGCGAAGGCCCAGAGCACGGCGAGCGGCAGGACGAGGCGCACCACCGGCCCGTCGAGCCAGCGGGCGGCTTCGACTGCGCCCGCGGCGGCCGCCACGTCCCGCACGAACGGCGTCAGGAGGTAGCTCACCACGCCGATGGCGATGCAGAGCGAGAACCACTGCGAGAAGCTGGCGATGAAGCCAAGGTACGGGCTCAGCCCGCGGCTCGCGTAGACGTAGCTCCCGCCGGCCCGGGGCATCGCCGAGGCGAGGATCGCGTACGCCAGGCCCGCGAGCACCGCCGGCACCGCGGCGATCAGGTAGGCCAGCAACACCGCCGGACCGATGCCGGGAACGTGGCGCTGGATCATGAAGGGCACGACGTAGATGCCGGCCCCCACCATCGAGGCGATCCCGGTCGCCGTGAGACCGACCAGGCCGATGCTCCGCACCAACCTCGCGCTTGCCAAGCTCGGGGGCGGACCTGAGCATGCGCCGCATGCCCTGCGCAAGGACGCGTCTCCTCCTGCTGGCCATCGGGCTCGTCGCCGTGTCCGGCCGCGCCGAGCCCCCGCTCGCGCTCACGCTGGAGCGCATCGTCTCGCGCCGCCCTGCCCTCTTCGGAACCTCGCCGGCCGCTCCGGCCTGGTCTCCCGACGGGAAGCGACTGGCGTTCCTCTGGAACGACCACGCCATGCCCGGGCGCCAGCTCTGGGTGGTGGACCGGGACGGAACACGCCCCCGTCGACTGACCGAGGAGCGCGCCCAGGGTGGCGTGTCCGAGCTGGCCTGGCTCCCCGGGCAACGGCTCCTCTACCTCGAGGCGGGTGAGCTCCGTCGCGTCGGGGCCGGCGGCGGCAAGCCGGAGGTGCTCGCGCCCGTCGCGGGCCAGCGCAGCAACCTCTCGGTGTCGCCCGACGGCCGCACCGCGGCCTGGGTCGAGGACGGGGACCTCTGGGTGCTGCCCACCACCGGCGGCGCGCCGATCCGGGTGACCGAGGTCGCGGTGAAGCCCATCGGCAAGGGCGGCGGCGTCTACCACCGCCCGGACGTCGAGCTGGGCCAGAGCGCCTGGGACGAGGAGCTGGCCCCCAGCTGGTCGCCGGACGGCAGGACCCTCGCGCTCCAGTACGCCGATCGCCGCCAGGTGCACGCCTTCCCCGTTCCGGACTACCTCGGCCCCGAGGCGACCCTGGACCACGTCCGTCGCGGTGCCCCCGGCGAGCCGAACGACCTGCGGACGGTCGCGCTGGTCGACGTGCCCGGACGCAAGCTCCGGCTGCTCGACCTGCCCGAGCCGACGCGCTGGCACATCGTGAGCCTGGCCTTCTCTCCGCGGGGCCATCTGCTGGTGGACCGCGAGAGCGACGACTCGGTCGACCGGGCCGTGCACGTGGTCGACCCGGCCACCGGCGTGCCGACCGAGGTCTGGACCGATCACCGGCCGGCGCGGATCTACAACCGCGTCGCCTCGGCCTGGCATCCGGACGGCAAGCGCATCCTCCTCACCGGGGACCTGGACGACTGGTACCGGCTGTACCTGCTCACGCCGGGCTCGCGCGAGCTGCAGCCGCTGACCTCGGGGCCGCACGACGTGCTCGGCGGGGCGATCGCCCCGCCCGGGGCGAAGGTCATCCACTACCTGTCGAACGCGCCCTCACCCGAGCAGCGCCAGGTCTGGCGCATCCCGGCCGGAGGGGGCACCGCTACCCGGGTGAGCACGTTGCCGGGGACCGATCGCGCCTTCGTCTCCCCCGACGGTGAGGCGGTGGCCATCCTCCACAGCGACGACACGATGCCCAGCGAGCTGTTCGTCGGTTCCCGCCGGATCACACGCTCGCCCCCGCCCGACTTCGCCCGCGTGCGGTGGGGGCGCGTCGAGTACCGGAGCTTCCCGAGCACGACCGCGGGCGTCCCGCTGCGGGTGCGCATCGTCACGCCTGCCGACCTGGACCCCGGACGCCGGTATCCGGTGCTCTTCGGCCCGGTCTACACCAACACCGCGCGGAACGTCTGGAACGCACGCTTCGGCGGGCTGATGCAGCTGCTGGTCGAGCATGGGTACGTGCTGGTCCAGGTCGACTCGCGGGGAAGCACGGGATACGGCCGGGCTTTCCGGGAGAAGTTCCTCTTCGAGTGGGGGCGAAGCGACCTCGACGACTACCAGGACGCGGTGGCGGGGATGAAGACGCTGCCCTTCGTCGACCCGGGGCGCTTCGGCATCTTCGGCAGCAGCTACGGCGGGTTGCTCACCGTCTTTTCGCTCCTCAAGAAGCCCGGGCTGTTCCAGGCGGGGGTGGCCGGCGCTCCGGCAACCGACCCCCGATACTACGGGAGCGACGACGTGGCGATCACCCGCACCCCGGCGACGCACCCGGAGGTCTTCGATCGCGGACGGGCGGCGGGCTACGCCGCGGGCCTGCAGGACCCGCTGCTCGTCATCCACGGCATGGCGGACGACGTCGTTCCCTTCCAGACGTCGGTGATGTTCGCCGACGCGTTGCTCCGGGCGCACAAGACCTTCGAGTTCGCCTTCACGCCGACCGCCACCCACGCCTGGGCCGCGCGCGAGGACGACGCGCTCTACCTCTACGGGCGGCTGGTGGACTTCCTCGAGCGGTGGGTGCCGCCCGGCCCGCGGGCCGAGCCGACGCCGCACCCCGGCCCTGGGGGACCGAAGGCAGCGCCGACCCGACCCTGACGAGGCGGACCTAGGCGTGCTCCGACGCGCCCGAGCCCTCGTCGGTCGCCGCGTCGGCGGACGGCTCCGCCTGCGCCGCGGCCTCGGCTCCGACGCCCTCGTGGTCGGGCGGCTCGGGCATCGGCGCGGGAGGCGGCGCGGGCGGGAGGGCCTCGAGGCGGTCCGCGTCGGCGTCCTCGCCCGCGCGGCGGAAGAGTCGAATCGCCTCGTTGCGGTTGCCGATCTCCTCCGCGAGCCGTGCCCCGCGCCCGAACAGGCCTGCCTTCTCCAGCAGCGGGAACGCCTTGTCCTTCCGGCCCGCCGCCTCCCAGGCCTCCGCCGCGTCGGCCGGCCGCTCGAGGAGCTCGAGCCAGCGCGCGCGGGCCATCGACTTACTCTCCTCGGTGGCCCGCTGCAGCTCGCGCTCGCCCAGGGCCTTCGCCTCGGCGTTGAGTCCCAGCTGCTGGAGGAAGCGGAACGCCTTGGGCGGCGGCAGCGCCTCGAGGAGCTTCGCCGCCTGCTCCCGGCGGCGGGCCTGCACCAGGAGCAGTGCCGCGCCGAGCCTGTCGCCCCGCTCCACCAGCCGGTCCACCTCGAGCGTGCGCACCCGGTCCACCGACGCCATGTCGCGTGCGCGCTCGTAGGCCTTTCGCGCGGCGCTGAGCTTCCCGGCGCGCTCCCAGGCGAGCCCCGCCTGATCGAACTGGCGGGCCCGCTCGTAGAGCTTCGCCACCTCGTCGAAGCGTCCGGACTTCACGTGGAGCTCCATCAGCAGCTCCCATCCCTCCGACTTCTCGAGGATGGCCTGCGCCTCTCCGGGTGCGAGCTGCGTCGCCAGGCGACGGGCGAGCTCCAGCTCCTTCGCCGCCAGGGCCGCGCGCAGCGCCGAGCGGAGGTCCGAACCGGCCTCGAAGAGCCGCGCTGCATCGGCGAACGAGCCGTGCCGGTCATGCATCCGCGCAGCATCGCGGGTGCGGCCGCGCGACTCGAGGAAGTCCGCCTGCGCCTTCCAGTCACCCGCGAGCTCGGGAGGAATTTCCAGCGGTCCTCCCCGCGCAGCGCCGGCGGGGCGCTCGGCCCGCGGCGCTCGCTCGGGGCGTCCCGGGCGCTCGCGCCGCTCTCCACGTTCCCCGCGCTCGCTTCCGCCGCGGTGCGCGGGCGCCCCGCTCGGGGTCTCGCCGCCCTCGGGTGCGGTCGCTGCGCGGAGCTCGCCCTGGCTGGGCCGGCGGCCTGCGGCGGCGAACGCCGCGTCGGCACGTTCCTGCTCGCCCACGGCGGCCCAGGCGAGCCCGACGCGGAACAGCACCTCGGCGTACGCACGCGCCGGACTCATCGGGGCAGGCCCCGCCGCCTCCGGCGCCGCGGGACCGGCCCCCTCGGTCGTGCTCGCCGCATCGGGCTGCGCCGCGGGAGCGGCGGCGGTCTCCGTCCCCTCCGGCGGGGGAGTCCCCGCGCTGGGCTCGGCTGCACCGGGCTCGGGGCTCGCCTCGGCGGCGACCGGCGGAGCCTCCTCCGCGGCTCCGGCCGGGGCAGAGGCCGCCTCGGGCGCGGGCGCCGGCTCCGAATCCGGAGCGGGCTTCGTCTGCCGCGCGACGCGGGAGAGGGTGGTGATCAGCCGCCCGCGGGTGTCCATGTCGAGGTCCTGGAGCGAGCGCGCACGCGCCTGACGCAACGCCCGGACCACCCCATCCAGCGGCTCGAGCTCGGCCGCGAAGTCGGTCCTCGCCAGGGCCTTCTCCAGGGTCGAGAGCTCGGGCACGACACGCCCGCCCGCGCTGCTGCCGCCGCCCTCCCGGCGCCGATCACCGCGGTCGCGACCGCCCCGGCCTCCCGGTCCACCGCGGTCTCCACGACCGCCCGGCCGTCCTGCCGCTCCCTCGCCGCGGCGCCCCTGCCCCGGGCGCCCAGGTCCCTGTCCACTGTCCACTGCCACGGCTGCCCTCGCTAGAAGGCGTAGCGCAGGTTCGGCGTGATGGCGAAGCCAAACGACTTCGGCTTCAACAGGTACGAACCCACGATCTCCACGCCCACCGAAAAGTGTCGAAGGCGCGTGTAGTACTGCAACCCGGGTCCGCCGAACACAAGAATGCTGCCGTAGCTGTTGGTCGGGTCCGAGGAGAACAGGGCGTTGGGCTTGAGGAGGGCGAACCCCGCCGCCCCCTTGAGGTACAGCCAGGTCCGCTGGACTCCCTGGCTGTCCGCGAACCCGAGGAAGTTCCACCGCACCGCCAGGCCCGCGGCGATGTCGGAGAAGTCACCCGAGGCGTTCCCCCCGGAGTAGCCCACGTAATCGGCGTTGGCCGAGTAGCTCGTCCCGGCGAAGAACACGCTCAGGGAGACGAAGCGGCCGATGTCGTAGCCCACCTCGAGGCGGAGCGTGGCCCCCGAGCTGAAGGGGCTGTTCCCCCCGCTCGGCGCGGGCGCCCCGGTGAGGAAGGCCGGACCGATGTCCACGCCGAAGAAGACGCCGCGCTCGATCTCGTCGACCGGCGGTTCGGTGGAAGCGAGGATCGGCGCCGCGGTCTGCGCCCGGAGCGGGCCGGCCCACAACGAGGTGAGGACCACCATCCCCAGGAGGGAGCGGTTCATTCGGTCGTCACTCTCCTGCTTGCTTGAACACGAACGGGTAGGTCACGACCGCGATCCCGCCGCCCTTCGGCTTGGGGAAGACCCAGGTGAGGATACGGCCCGCGACGCACTTGTCGAGATCCGGGGTCCCGGTGGTCGAGCTGACCACGTTGGAGGATGGGACGCTCCCGTTCTCGCTGATGATCCACTTCACCGCGATCTTCCCGCTCAGCTTCGGGTTCCGGGTGAGGAAGTTGTCGTAGCAGTACTTCAGCTGGTCCTTGTGGCTCTGGACCACGCGGCGGATGAGCTCCTTGTCGTAGGCGCCCTCCACCTCCGGATCGGAGTTGGTGATCGAGATGTCGGCGCTCGACTTCTTGCCCATCCCGATGCCGGTGCCGTACTTGCCCTCACCGCCCGCCACGCCGCGCGTGCCCACCGCGCCGATGCCGATGGTGTTGCCCGTCCCGCCGCCGCCGCCGCCGCTGCCCTTGAGGCCCATCCCCAGGACGCCGCCCGCGTCACCGACGGTGGACCCGGTCATGTGGCCCATCGCCGCCTGGAGGCTCCCGCCGAGGCCCGCCCGCCCGAAGAGGGTGGCGATGCCGGCGTTGCCCTTGCCGCCGAAGATGCGCTGGGCGATGAGCCGCGCCTGATCCTTGCTGTTGGGGTCGATGGCCTTCGGCGACGCCTTGGCGTCCCGGTTGGGGGCGTTCTTCTTGCCCATCTGGCCCTCGGTGCCCTGGAACGCTGCCGGCGCCTCGCCCTTCTCCTTGGCCTTGTTCAGCTGCTCGATGAAGGGGTTCTTCTGCATCTCGGGCGGCTTCACCAGGAGCTTGGTCAGCACCGCGGTGTTGCCCGACAGCTCGTCGGTGAACTCGTCGCCCGAGGCGGCGCGGGTGATCGCCGCCACCACCAGGAGCCCGGCGAAGAAGAACACCAGGAGGAAGATGTTCAGGGCGGTCCAGTCCAGCCGCTCGGTGATGGGGACCACCACCTTCGGCGGGACCGGCTGGAAGCAGAGGTCCACCACCACCCCGCCCAGGTCGATCAGGGCGATGTCGTCCGGCTCGAGGGTGATGGCGTAGGCGTCGTCCTCGCGGGTGGCGAGGCCCGACTCGATGGCCTGGATGAGGGTGACGATCCGGCCCTTCCGCTCCAGCTCGCCGGTCATCTGACCGGTGATGCGGAGGGTGAAGCCGCCCGCGCCATCGGCGGTCACGAAGGCGAAGGAGGGAGCGCCCAGCCGCTGGTCGCCGACCACGAAGTCCACGCCCGCGGCGCTGCCGATCTTGAACTCGCCCTTGTGCTTGGGCCCGAGCAGCTGCTCGGCGACGATCTGATCGCCCCAGCGGAAGCGGAGCTCGAGCCCGAGCGGGCCGGCGCCCTTGCGGCGGACCGGACGGAGACGCGAGTCGAGGCCGGGCCAGTCGCGCTCGGGTGCGGCGGCGCGCGGGGCGACCTGGGGCCGGGCGGGGGCGGGAGCGGAGACCGGCGCGACCGGCTTGACCACCGCAGGAGCGGCGGGAGCGGGGCCCCGAGCGGCCACCGGGGTCAGCGGCGCGACGGCCGGCGCGGCGGCCAGGGGAACGGCCCGGGCGGCCTCGGAGAGCGCGGCGGCGGCAGAGGCGGTGTTGCCGTTGGTGCGGGGCGGAGCAGCTACTGCCACCGGGGCCTGGGCCGCGGTGGCGAGGGCGGCGGCGGCACGCGCGGCGGCCCCGTCCTCGACACGGATGAGCGTGTTGCCCACGCGGATCTCGTCACCGAAGGACAGCGTGCCCTTGGTCACCTTCCGCCCGTTGACCCAGGTGCCCTCGACGCTGCCCATGTCGATGATCGACAGCTTTCCGTCCGGGGCGACCTCGATCACCGAGTGGATCCGGCTCACCTTGTCGTCGTCGAGGCAGAGGTGGGCCGAGGCGAGGCGACCGATCTTGATGATGTCGCGGTCGTAGTCCTTCGCGGCGACCATCGCCTCGCCCTTGAAGACCTTGAGTGTGAGGGGCACGGACACGGTTGGGTGTTCCCTCGAGGGCTACAGCTCGTCCACCGACTGCATCACCTTGTCTTTGAACTCGTCGCGGATCCGGATGAGGTTCGAGTGCGGCACCCTCTTCAGCGCCTCGACGTACTCGCCGTCGGGACGGCTGAGGTCACCTTCGATGGTGTCCTCCTCGAAGCTGAACTCGGTGCGCTTCGACGCCTTCGCCGCGCTCGCCTCGGCGGAGCTCGCCGACGAGCTCGCGGAACTGTCCTGGGCGGCCGCGATCCCCGGCAAGAGGACAACCAGTAGCATCCACGCTCGCATGCCTCGTCCAACCCCCGAATTGCTCCCCGACCGGGGGGAGACCCGCCTGGTTTCAATCTACATCGAATGACGGAGGTCACACCAAACCCCGGAGGCCTCTCGGGTCCTCCCACCGAGACCACACCCTCCTACAGCTTGCCAGGTGCGTCCTTTGGCTTGTCCGGTGCCTGGCTCTTGGCCGGGGTGCCCTTCGACGCCCGGTCCTCGGCGTCCTTGAGGCGCTGCCGCTGGAGCTTCTGGGCCTCCTCCAGGGTCTTGGCCTGCTGCTCCTGGCTCCGGGCCTGGGACTTGGCTGCCACCATCTGCTCCGCCTCGCGGCGCAGCGCGAGCACCGGCGCATCGTTCGCCAGCGCGGACTCGCCGCCCGAGAGCGCGACGTACTGCTTGTAGAGCTCGAGCGACTTCTCGGGCTGGTCCTTGTACCGCTGCAGGACGATGCCCCGGTTGAGGTAGATGGCCGCCAGGCGCGGCTGCAGCTTTTCCGCCGCGTCGTACTCGGCGAGCGCCTTGTCGGTCTGTCCCAGCCCCCGGTAGGCCACCCCCAGGTCCAGGTGGACCTCCGCGGTTCCGCCGCCATCGGCGACGGCGCGCGAGAGGTGCTTCTCGGCGGCGGTGAAGTCCTCGTCGCGGAGCGCCAGGCGAGCCAGGGCCAGACGCGCCGGGACGAAGGCCGGGCTGGCCTCGAGCGCCTTCTGGTACTGGGCGGACGCCTTGTCCACGGCGCCCTTGCCGAGCTGCACGTCGCCGATCGCGAGGTAGAGGTCGGGGTCGGTGGTGGAGATCTTCAGGGCGCGAACCCCGACGAGCTCCGCCATGGCGAGCTGCTTCCGGTCGAGGTTGCTCCGGAGCAACGTCTTGTAGGCGCCGAGGCTCTTCGGGTCGCGGATGAGCGCCTGGCGCGCGTACTCCTGCGCCCGGTCGTGGTCGTTCGTCAGCCGGTACAGCTCGGCGAGCTGGGCACGGCTGTCGGCGTCGTCGGGGAAGGCCCTGGCGACGTCGTTCCACTGGGCGATGGCCGACGGCAGGTCTCCCTGCGCGCGGGTGAGCCGGGCCAGGCCCTCGGCGGCCGGCTTGAGCGAGGGCTTCTTCTGCAGCGCCGAGCGGTAGAGGGCGTAGGCCTGCTCGCGCTTGCCCTGGCGCTCGGCGAGCACGCCGAGGTTGTAGTCGGCCTCGGCGAAGCTCGGGTCTGCCTGGCGCACGGCATCGAAGCGGCGCTCCAGCGCGGCGTCGTCGCGCTGTCCGGACTTGGCCTGGGCGTCGGCGGCCTTGGTCGCGTCCTCGAAGAGGAGCATCGCCCGGGTGCTGGGCGTGGACGCGGTGGCTCCGGCCGGAGCCGAGGGCGTGGCCGCCGCGGCCGGGGCCTTCTCCGCAGGGGCGCCGGTGGCGCAGGCCGTGGCCAGGAGCGCCGCCGCGGCGGCGAGCAGGGGACGCACGGAGAGGGCGGGCGTGGGTCTCACTGGCGAACGTCCTCCGGCTCGGTCTCGGCGGTGGGCTTCTTCGACTGGCTGGTCGAGGCGGGCACGACGTCCGGCGCGGGCGCATCGACCGGACGCTGGCCGGGCCGCAGATCGCTGGCCTCGTCCTGGCGGGCACTGCCCGAGGTCGGCGACGGCTCACGCCCCGCGACCGGTCGGCCCGGAGGAAGCCCGGCGGAGGTCCCCTTCAGGACCACCCCGGGCACCGCGGGCTGCAC
The DNA here is from genome assembly GCA_035501615.1 of Myxococcaceae bacterium. Classification (GTDB taxonomy): domain Bacteria; phylum Myxococcota; class Myxococcia; order Myxococcales; family Myxococcaceae; genus RPRB01. The sequence continues at coordinate 38,751 of DATJVY010000179.1, read as the reverse complement.
CTGGGTGAGCAGCTGGGGCGGAGGCGGCTGGACGCCGGTGTCCTGGCGCGGGTTGGCCACCTCCTCGAGGAGCGGCGGGTACTGCGCCGGGCGGTAGGTGGTCCGCAGCACCTCGAGGCTCTTGGTGGCGCAGTCGCTCCGGATGCTCAGCTCGCGGCTCTTCGCCACCGCGGCCGCGAAGTGGTCGGCGGCCTTCTCGCGGATGGGCTGGGCCTGCTGCTCGAGCTGGTTCTTCAGCTCCTCCTGTGCCTCGGGCGGCAGCGAGCGGAGCATCGGCGCGTTGGCCACCGAGTCCGCCATGTTCTCGTAGGCCAGGCCGATCTTCCGCAGCGAGCAGATGGCGGGCTCGGCCGCGCCCAGCGCCACGACGTTGGTGTAGATGCGGTTGATCTCGTCGAGCGAGCGGCCCTTCTCCTTGATGCTGTCGCGGAACCCCTTCACCGGGTCGCCGCCCTTGCCCCAGCTGAGCTTCTGGCGGGCGTACCACTGGAACTGCTCCTCGTTCTTCGCGTACTGGGCCCGGGCCACCGCCTCCTTGGCCGGCGCCTCGAGCGCGTCCTTCTGACGGCGACCGAGCTTGTCGTAGTAGTCGAGGATCAGCTTCTGCCGGCGGGCGACGGCCTTCGGGTTCTTCAGCTTCTGATCCTCGATGAGGAGGATCCTCGCCTGGGCGGCGAGGAACTTGTTCGGGTCCCGCTCCTGGTCGCGCGCGCGCTGCTCCAGGAAGGAGACCGCCTTGGAGGGCTGGTTCATCCTCTCGTGCAGGTCGGCGATGGAGAGGGCCACGGTCTCGGCGTCCTTCGCCGACGGCCAGAGCTCGAGATAGCGCTCGCGGTTCCGGAGCGCCTGGCGGAGCTGGCCCAGGCCCTCGCGGTAGATGCCGGCGTTGAAGAGGGCGATCTGCGCCTTCGACTCCTCCCACACCGGGCCGTCCTTCTTCGGCTCCTCGACCGGGGCGGCACGGCCGTGCTTGCCCTTCTTCTTGCTCGAGGACTTCTTGCTCTTCTCCGCCGGGGCGAGCTGCTTCTCGTAGCCGGAGACGTAGAGCTCGTACGCCTCCGCGGCATGCTCGAAGTCGCCGATGGCCTCGTACCCCTCGGCGTTGGCCAGCTGCGAGGCCGGCACGAGAGGGCTCTGGGGGTAGTTGCGGAAGAGGAGCTCGCGGGCGGCGAGCGCCTTCTCCAGCATGTGGGCCCGGTAGAAGTCGGTGGAGGCGTTGTAGAGCGCCTTGTCGGCGATCTGGGTCTTGGGGAAGTCCTTCACGAAGTCGAGGTAGGCCTGGGCCGCGGCGGCGTAGTCCTTCTTGTCCTCGAGCTGGCTGACCAGCTTGAAGCTCGACTGCTCGATGACCTTGGCGAGCTCGTCCTTGAACTTCCCGGTGGCGAGCTTGTCGTTGGCGTAGAAGCGGCGCGCCCAGTCGTTCACCTTCTTGTAGTCCCCGAGCGCGTTGTACGAGTCGAGGACGAGGTTCGCGGCGATCTCGCCGGCGCGGTCCCCGTTGTCGAACTTGTGGTCCGGGTAGTTGAGGGCGATCTCGCTGAAGCGGTAGACCGCCTCGTCGTAGCGGTGGTGGTCGTAATAGAGCTTCGCGGCCTTGTAGGCGACCTCGACCCGCCTCTCGCCCCTGGGCAGGTACTTGAGGTAGCGCTCGCAGGCGTCGATGAGGATCTTCCGCTGGGGGGCCAGCGGAACGACGGTCTTGAGGTCGTTGCCGCTCGCGGGCTTGAGCTCGCCCTTCTGCTCGGCGCGGCGGACGACCTCGTCGGCGGCATACACCGCGTTGAAGGCGGCGTTGGGGAGCCACTTGCCGGGCTTCTGCTTCCCGTCGATCGCCTTGCCGTCCTGGACGACGACCTGGGTGTACTGCTGCTCGGCCTCGGGGTACTTGCGGAGGTAGTCGTTGAGGAGCTCGCCCCAGTAGAAGCGCAGGTCGTAGGACTTCCGGTTGTCCGGGAAGAGCGCCAGGTAGTCGCCGTAGACCTCGTTGGCGTACTCGAAGGTGTCGTCGTCGCGGGTCTTCCGGCCCTCGTTGTGCCAGTTGACCGCGATGTTGGAGAGTGTCCGCTCGGAGCGGTCCTTCGCCGAGGCCATCACCTTCTTGTCGGCGTCGGTCTTCACGTTGCCCGCGGCCTCGACGTCGGCGATGACCTTCACCAGCTTCCGGATCTGGGCGACGGTCTGTTTCTTGTCCCCGGCGCGCAGCACGCAGTCGACGATGCGGCTCTGCCAGTCCGGGGTCTTGGCGATGAGCGGCTTCTCCTTGATGAGGAAGCTGTAGGCCAGCGCCGCGTCGCGGTCCTTGCCCGCGTCGTAGTAGAGGTTGGCGAGGAGCTCCATCATCGCGAAGCGATCGTCGGGATTGCTGGCGACGGTGCTGAAGTTCTCCTTGGCGTTCTGGGGCAGCAGCCCCGCCCGCTCGTAGGCGCGGACGTAGTCACTGCGGGCCTCGCGGATGAGCGTGCTCTTCCCCTTGGCGCCGCCGGTCTTCTCCAGCGCGGAGGCGCCGGTGAACTCGCCGTAGAGGACGGTGGCCTTGAAGAGGTCCATCGCCCGCGTGTAGTCGGTGAGGTTGAAGTGGCACCACCCCTGCTTGTAGAGGGCGAAGCCGTAGATCGCGCTCTCGGGGTAGTTGGCGGCGGACTTGTAGGCCTCCAGCGCCTTGAGGAGCCAGTCGCGCCGGCCCTTGCTGTTGTTGAAGTAGTACTCGCCGAAGGCCAGGTACGCGTCGGGGACGAAGCGCGACTTTGGGTAGTCCTTCACCAGCTTGCCGTAGGCGATGAGGGCCTTCTTCTCCTCGTTGAGGTCCATCAGGTTGTGGGCGAGGAAGAAGAGCACCTCGTCGGTGCGGGGGTAGTCGCGGTACCGCTGGACGATCTGGGTGTACTGGTTGACCGCGAGCTTGGCGTTGGCGTCGCGCTGGACCATCAGCGCCGCCTTCTCCTTCTTGGACCGTTCCTGGAGCGCGACGTCCTTCGTGGCCAGTCCGCGGATGAGATCGTCGTCCTTGCGGTTGGCCTGGAAGAAGTAGTCGCGCGACTCCTCGAAGTAGAGCTCGCCGAGGCGGAAGAGGAGGTCCGGGGTCTCCTTCGAGTCGCCCGACAGCTCGATGATCCGCTGGAGGGAGTCGATCTGGCTGCGGCGCTTGTCGTTGATCTGCCGCTCCACGCCGAGCTGGAACTGGTCGTACTCGAGCGCGGCGCCGCCGGTGTCCTCCTTCTTGCGGGTGATGTCGCCGGCGAGCGAGGTGTCGAGCGTCGTCTGCTCCTTCTTTCCGAGCGTCTGCTCCCGCGCCTTCGGGCCGGTGTCGGCCGCATGCGCGAACATGGGAACCGTCAGAAGCAGGACGAGGGAGCGTCGCATGGGGATGTGGACTCCGGACCCTGGTACCCGGGAGCCGTGGCCAGTGGGCGGGCGAGCGGGCAAGTCATTGATCGTGTTGGGAAATTCTTCGGAGTTGCAGGGGCATCATCCTCAACCTCCTGACAGGAGGTCAACCGGCCCTGCCCGCCGGTTGCTCGGCTGCTCCGGGAAGGGTGGGAAATGAGTCTCCTTCCGCCCACCTCGAGCTTCGCCGAGCGCGTGGAGGTGCTCTTCGCCGTCGTGCGGGGGCGCGGCCTCGCGCTGGGCGCCCTGGACCGGGAGCTGCTCGGCCGCTGGTCCGAGTCCGGGGTCCCGCTGGAGGTCGTGGCACGCGGCCTGCTCCGGGCGGCGGAGCGCGCGCGCTGGAACGGGGCGCCGGGCGCGACGCCGCGATCGCTACGGGCGTGCCGTCTAGAAGTCGACGCCGAGATCGAGGCGTGGAGGCTCCGCACGGTCGGCGCCGGCGCGCGCGAGCGCGAAGGGTGAGGGCAATCGTGTCTGAAACCGGTGGGCTTCCTGTGGATCGCATGTGCGTCGCGGCCGACGCGCGGTCGCCCGTCGAACTTCCGCGGACGATTCCGCCACGAGCGATCGATCGCGCGCTTCCGGAACGCGTGTCCATCTTGCGCACGCTGCACCGGAAGATGGTATTCGACGCGGCTTCTCGGTCCCGAGCGCTGCCGGGCAATTCGCCTCGCATCTGGGGACGTCGCGACTGAGAGCGCACGACGACATGGAAGCCCTGGCCACCTCCTCCACCTGCCCCGAGTGCCGCGGCGACGGCTACCGGGTCGAGGCGGAGGTCCAGCCTGGTCCGGGCGACGGCGAGGGCCGGCGCGCGCGCGCCGTGGCGCGGGTCTGCGGATGCCGCGAGCGCTGCCCGCACTGCGAGGGCCGGGGCTTCGTCTACACGTCGCGCGAGGTCGAGTTCAGCAAGAAGGTGGGTGCGCGCCGCTACGAGGCGCTCGCTCCCTGTCTCTGCCGTATCCTCGGCCAGCGGATCTCCGAGTTCGCGGCGGTGGGCATCCCCGCGCACCACGCGAGCAGCAGCTTCGCCACCTTCCGCGCCAAGGGCGACGACCAGGAGAAGACCGCAGCGCTGGAGCAGGCGCTCGGAATCGCCCGGACCGTGGCGCAGGAATGGCGGCGCGACCGTCCGGCGCGGGGCTTCGTCATCTCCGGCCGCGTGGGCTCGGGGAAGACGCATCTTCTCTCGGCGACGCTGCGGCACCTGGTGCTCGAGCGCGGGGCGTCGGCGCAGTACCGGGAGATCTCGCTGCTCTACGCGGACATCCGCCGGGGCTTCAACGCCGGAAAGAGCGGCGGGGAGATCATCGCGCGGCTGGTGGATGCCGACATCCTGGCGATCGACGAGCTCGGCCGTGGCCGGGGCAGTCCCTTCGAGATGGAGACGCTCGACGAGCTGATCGCCCGCCGGTACAACTCCGGGCTCACCACCATCGTGGCCACCAACTTCTCGCTCGAGCGCGAGCGGACGCCGACGCCGGGCCCGAGGGGCTTCCAGGCGCCGGAGCAGGCCCTGGGCGAGCGCGAGGAGCTGCTGGTGGAGCGGATCGGCGAGCGCATCTACAGCCGCCTCTGCGAGATGTGCGACTTCGTCTCGCTGCCGGGCCGCACCGACGACTTCCGGCGCACCAAGCAGGACGGGCGCCCGACGCGGCGGCTGGTGCGGCCGGCGTCCTAGTGCGCCCTTGCGCCTGTCCGGTCGCGCAACGCGCAGCAGGCTGCGCCCGGGCCGCGTCCGGTGCTTGGTTCGCAGGGGTGGTCGACGCGCCTTGAGTTGGCTCGGCAGCCTCGTCCGCTGGGCTGCCCTGGCGGTGATGCTCGGCGGTTCGTCTCCGCGAGGCACCGATGCGGGCGTGGCGCCGGACCAGCGGCGCCTCCTCGTCCTGTCGCGGCACTCGGGGGAGGTCCTCGGCGGCGAGGACTTCGCCATCCACATGGTCGAGGCCGACCGGGCTCGAGCGCTCGCCGACGCCGTGCGGATCGAGATCGCCGCAGGGCGTGCGCCTCCACGGACCGCTGACGACCTCGTCGTGCGCGTCGACGAGGATCGGGTGGTCGTCAACGATCCACGCGCCGCGGTGCCTCCCCGCGGGCGGACTGACTCGGCCGCCGAGGTTCAGGTCTTCGGCCTGGTCGGCTCCGACCGGGTGAGCGTCCTGTGCAACGGGCGGGCGGTCCGGAGCGGCGGCGGGTCGGTCGAGGAACTGCCCTCTGGCTGGCAGGTGCTCCGGGCCGCGCTCGGCACCGGGGAGATCCTCTGCGCCGGCGGCCCGTGGCAGGTCCGCGTCGCCGGACGCGCGCCTCGCCCGTACGCCGGCATCTTCTCCTTCCGGGCGTTGCCCGACCGGATGCCCGAGGCCGGGACGACGCGGCGGGAGGCACGTGCCCGGCGAGGCTCGGAGGTCGTCTTCCGCACCACGCTCTCGGCCTACGTCTCCGGCGTCCTCGTGGCAGAGCACGCCGGGCTCGGTGCTGAGGCGGGGCTCGCCCTGGCCGAGGTCATCGCCCACGACGCCCGTGTGGAGCGGCATCCCGGCCGTCCGCTCTGTGACACCACCCACTGCCAGGTGTTTCCGGGCACGGCGCCCGCGAGCCCCGAGGTGCGGCGGGCGCTCGCGCTGCCCGACCTGCCGACGACGCGATGGCTTCCCTACTTCCGCGGTGGCGACGAGCCGTGGGAGGCCCGCCGGAGCGCCGCGGAGCTCCGTCACGTGCTCGGGGATGCCCGGAAGCTCGACGGGGATGGCCGGGTCCTCGTGGTGACCCGGGACGGCGGCGTCGAGCGCATGGCCTGCGAGCCCGTGCGTGCGGCGCTCCGGCTTCCCGGCTGCCCCCGGGAAGGCGTGCTCGAGGGGGAGACGGTCCGGATCCAGGGACGAGGGCGAGGCCACGGGATCGGACTCGACGTCGAGGCCGCGCGCACCTCGGGGCTGACGGCGGCCGAGCTGCTCCGGCGAGCCTACGGCCTCGATGTCACTCCGGCGTTATCGGGTCCCCATGACCACTGGCGCGACCCGTGACGTCTCCATCCGGAGGGCCCACCCCGAGGAGCTCCCCGCCCTGGGGCAGCTCGTCGCCGACGCCTACGCAGCCCTTCCCGGAATGCCGGGGCCCGCGGAGCAGCCCGGCTACTACGCGATGGTCCGCGACGCCCCGGCCCGCGCGCGCAATCCGGCGATTCACGTCCTGGCCGCAGTGGGCGGCTCGGGGGAGCTCCTCGGCAGCGCCGACTTCATCTCGGACATGGCGCACTACGGCTCGGGAGGGACCGCCGGCACGCGGAGGAACACCTCGGGCATCCGCCTGCTCGCCGTCGCGCCGGGGGCGAGGGGCCAGGGAATCGGCAGGGCGCTCACCCTCGACTGCGTGGAGCGCGCGCGGGCGCTGGGGAGAGCCGCGGTCGTCCTCCACACCACCCGGGCGATGCAGACCGCGTGGCACATGTACGAGCAGCTCGGGTTCCGCAGGACGCCGGATCTCGACTTCCGTCAGGGCGAGCTCGACGTCTTCGGGTTCGCGCTGGACCTCCGCCCGGAGCGCCGACCCCTCAGCGGGTCGCGCGGTGGAGCTCCCGGGTGAGCGACCCCACGTGGGCCGTGTCCACCACGAACGTCAGCTGTCGCGCCGAGCCGTGCAGCGCACGCACCCCGACGTTCCCCGCCCTCGCGACCGACAGCGCGCGAGCGAGGACGGACGGGTCCGCCCCCACCCCTGGTCCGGCGAGGGTCACCGTCCCGAGCCCAGGCCGAGGCTCGGCGCCGAGCGCGCGCGCGCCCGCGTCGAACGCCTCCACGCCGTGAACGTCCTGGAGGGGCACGACCACCAGGAGCCGTCCCGCCCCCTCGAGCGTCCCGGCGACCAGCCGGATGCGGACCTGCTGCTCGTCGAGGCTGCGGAGCACGGCGTCGAGCAGGCCGGCGGGGACCTCCACCACACGCACCTCGGTGTCGCTCGCGACCGCCCGGACCGGCGCCTCCTCGGGCCCGATGCGTGAGCCGGTCCCTCCCCCATGGGTGCTCCGGGCCTCGATGGCGATGCCGGCGCTGCGCGCGAACTCGACCGCCTGGGCATTGAGGACCCGGGCGCCCGCCGCGGCCAGCTCCTGCATCGTCCCGTAGTCCACGGTCTCCAGCTTCCGGGCCTCGGGAACGACCCGCGGGTCCGCGGAGAACACCCCGTCCACGTCGGAGTAGATCTCGCAGGCCTCTGCCCCCAGGGCCGCGGCCAGGGCTACCGCGGTGGTGTCGCTCCCCCCGCGGCCGAGCGTGGTCACCTCCCGGTTGCGGGAGACGCCCTGGTAGCCGGCGACGATCACCACCTTCCCCTTCTCCAGCTCCTCGCGGATGCGCACCGGCCGCACCTCGACGATGCGCGCCTGGGCGTGGCTGTCGTCGGTGATGATCCCGCTCTGGCTCCCGGTGAAGCTGATCGCCGGAACCGAGAGCTCGTGCAGGGCCATCGAGAGCAGCGCCATGCTGATCCGCTCGCCACAGGTGAGGAGCATGTCCAGCTCTCGGCGCGGGGGATCGGCGGACACGCGCTTCGCCAGGCCGAGGAGCTCGTCGGTGGTGTCGCCCATCGCCGAGACCACCACCACCAGGCGGTGACCCCCGGCCCGCCGGGCGGCCACCCGAGCCGCCACCTTGCGGATCCGCTCCACGTCGGCAACCGAGGAGCCACCGAACTTCTGGACCACCACGCTCATGTCAGGGGCCATGACCTTGCACCCACCGGGCCATGGAAAGAATCCGGTCTCTCCGCGTGTTGACAGGTGGGTGCCCATCCATAGTATCGCGCGCCCGCTCGCGAGGAACGACACTCAGATGACGGCGATGATCGAGGTCACGGGTCTCACCAAGCGATACCGAGACCGGGTCGCGGTGGAGGACCTGACGTTCAGCGTCCCCGAGGGGGAGATCCTCGGCTTTCTCGGCCCCAATGGAGCCGGCAAGTCCACCACCATGAGGATCCTCACCGGCTATCTCCCCGCCACCAGCGGGTCGGTGAAGGTCGCAGGGCACGACGTCTTCGAGGAGCCCTACGAGGTCAAGCGGCGCATCGGCTACCTCCCAGAGACGCCGCCGCTCTATCCGGAGATGACCGTCCGCGGCTACCTGCGGTTCGTCGCGTCCCTCAAGGGCGTCCGCCGCGGCCAGCTGGCCACGGAGCTGGAGCGCGTCGCCCACGCGACCGGCATCGCCGACGTGCTCGATCGGCTGATCCAGAACCTCTCCAAGGGCTACCGACAGCGGGTTGGCATCGCGCAGGCGCTCCTCGCGAATCCCCCGGTGCTCATCCTCGACGAGCCCACCGAGGGCCTCGATCCGAGCCAGCGCGCCGAGGTGCGCCAGCTCATCAAGGGCCTCGCCGGGCAGCACACCGTCATCCTCAGCACGCACCTGCTCCCGGAGGTCACCATGACCTGCGAGCGGGTGCTGATCCTCAACCAGGGCCGGATGGTGGCCTTCGACGAGATCAAGAAGCTCGCCCATGCGCTCGGCCAGGGCGACCAGACCTCGCTCGAGGACATCTTCCTCAAGCTCACTGCCGCCGCCTGACGGAGCCACGACACCGATGCGCAACGCGCTCGCCATCGCTCGCAAGGAGCTGGGCATCTACTTCAGCACGCCGTGGGCCTACGTGGTCTTCACCGCGATGCTCGGCATCTCCTCCTTCTTCTTCGTGAACCTCCTCGCCACCTTCAAGGAGGTCCAGGGGCTCGCCCGGGTCTACGGGTGGCCGCGGCTGCCGCCCGAGTACGCGATGTTCAAGAACCTGACCGACGGCATCGTCGTCCAGCTCTGGGACGTGATCGCGGTCGTCACGCTCTTCGTCGCCCCGTTCCTCTCCATGCGGCTCTTCGCCGAGGAGAAGCGGAACCGGACCTTCGAGCTGCTGATGACCGCCCCGGTGCGGCCCTGGGAGATCGTGCTCGGGAAGTACCTGGGCGGCGTGGGCGTCATCTGGGCGACCCTCGGCCTGACCATCGTCTTCCCGCTGACCCTCTCCCTCTTCGGCTCGAGCGAATCGGGGACGGCGCTGGAGTGGAGCACGGTGGCGCTCGGGTTCGGAGGCCTCCTCCTCTGGGGCGCGACCTGCCTCGCGGTGGGGATGTTCGTCTCCTCCCTCACCGAGAGCCAGATGCTCGCCGCGTTCCTCACCTTCGCCATCCTCCTCCCCTGGATGCTCCTCCGCGGGCTCGCCCAGAGCGCCGACGAGCCCTGGCGGAGCATCGCCAACCACCTCTCGTTCAGCTCCCAGCTCTCCACGCTGTCGCGGGGGGTGCTCGACCTCAAGGCCCTGGTCTTCTTCGCCTCGGTCATCCTCTTCTCGCTGCTTCTCACCCACCGCACGGTGGAAGCGCAGCGCTGGGCCTGACCGATGAACACCCGCACCCTCGGAAAGATCCTCGGAGCGCTGGGGCTGGTGGCGCTGCTCTCCGCCCCCTACACCTACTTCGTCACCACCGGCTCGCCCTGGATGGCCGGGGGGAAGGCGGTGCTGGGCGTGCTGCTGCTCGGGGCCTACTTCGCCACCAACCTCGGCGAGTTCGGTCAGTTCGCCTCACGGCGGAGCACCTTCTACCTCGTGTCCACCATCGCCACGGTGCTGGTGGTCCTCGTCGGGCTGGTCGCGGTGAACTACGTGGTCGTCCGCAAGGACAAGAGTTGGGACCTGACCACGAAGAAGATCTTCACCCTCGCCCCCCAGACCAAGAGCACCCTCGCCTCGCTCAAGGAGAAGGTCCGGGCCTACGCCTTCCTCGCCCCGAGCGACCCGGACTACGAGCAGGTCGACCGGCTGCTCCAGCGCTACCGGGAGCAGGCACCGGACCGCTTCGAGGTGGTGTTCAAGGATCCGCGAAAGGCGCCGGACCTCGCCCAGAAGTACCAGCTCCGCGAAGGGCAGACGACGCTGGTGCTCACCCGCGGCACTGGCGACAAGGAGACCCACACCACCGTCTCGGTCTCGGGCGGCGTCACCGAGCAGGACCTCACCAACGCCCTCATCAAGCTGAACGCGGTCGGTGAGCAGAAGGTCTACTTCACCACCGGCCACGGCGAGTGGCCCCTCGAGCCGGCCGAGCCGCGCGATCCCGCCTCGGTCAGCGAGCTCCGCAAGACGCTCCTCCAGGAGGGCTACGTCCCGGGGACCATCAACCTCGCCGACGCCAAGGAGATCCCGAAGGACGCCGCGCTGGTGGTCGTTGCCGGCGCCCGGAGCAAGTTCGGGAAGGCCGAGACCGAGCAGCTCGGCAAGTACCTCGAGCAAGGCGGGCGGATGCTCTACTTCGCCGAGGCCGCCGCCGAGCCCGGACTCGACCCGCTGCTCGCCCGCTACGGCGTCCAGGTCGACCCCGGGCTGGTGGCGGACGACGTCTACGCCATCGACAGCCCGTACCTGGTGGTCTCGCACTTCTTCGGGGACACCGAGCTGGCGCGGGACCTCAAGAAGGCCCAGTACAACCTCCAGTTCCCGACGGCCCGAGGGCTCACCCTCCTCCACGAGGGGCTCGCCGAGGGGACCGACGTCGCCCCGGTGCTCCTCACCTCCCCCAACGGATTCGAGGTGAAGGCCCCCACCGAGAACCCCCAGCGGGTGAGTGGGGCCAAGGCGGGCAGCATCCCCCTCGTCGTCCAGGCCACCCGCGCCACGCACGGCGCCGAGGGGAAGCGGAACGACGAGATGCGGCTGGTGGTCTTCGGCGACTCGGAGATCCTGGTCGACCCCAACTGGGGCGACGAGCCGAACCGGAACATGGTGATGAACGCCTTCGCCTGGGCCACCAGCCAGGTGCAGAAGATCACCATCCGTCCGCCCGACCGCGACATCTCCACCATCGACCTCGACGCCCCCCGCCTGGCGCGGATCCGCTTCCTCGCGACGGACCTGGTGCCGCTCGGGCTCCTCGGCGTGGGCCTGGCGATCTGGCTCAACCGCCGCAACAAGTGACATGAGCGCCCGGAGCAAGAACCTCTGGACCCTCCTCGGGGCGTCCGTCGTCGCGCTCGGGCTCGGGCTCTACGCCTGGCTCGGGGTGATGAAGGGCGAGCAGCGGGAGGAGGAGCGGAAGCGTGCCGCCGAGCGCCTGGTGCAGCCCGTGACCCGGCCCGACGGCGGCACCGAGCAGGTCCGCTACGACAGGCTGGTGGTCAAGGCGAAGGGCGACACGACCGAGCTCGCCCGGCTCCCCGATCAGTCCTGGATCGTCACCCGTCCTTTGAAGACCGCGGCCGACGTGCAGACGGCCGAGGCAATCGTCGGCGCGCTCCAGTACGCGCGCATCCGCGCCACGGTGGAGGAGAAGCCCTCCGCCGAGGACCTCCACCGCTTCGGACTGGACACGCCGGGCATCGTCGTCACGGCGTCCGCCGAGGGCGTGCCACCCTTGACCATCGAGGTGGGCATCGAGAACCCCTACGACTCGAGCGCCTACCTCCAGCGCGAAGGCGACCCGAAGGTCTACGCCATCGACGGCTCGACCCGCACCAGCCTCGACCGGGGGACCTTCGATCTCCGCGACCGCGACGTGCTCGCGGTGCGTGACCTGGGCCTCACCCGCATCGAGGTGCGCGGGAAGACGCACGACTGGGAGGTGGGCCGCGAGCCGGGACAGCCCTACGCCTTCCTCCGCCCGGTGAAGGAGGAGGCGGACACGGCGGCCATCTCCAACTGGCTCGGGACCCTGCGCGGCACGAAGGCCACGCGGTACCTGGAGGACTCGCCGGGGGAGCGGAAGCGCACCGGGGTGGAGAAGCCGGTGGCCGAGGCGACCTTCCAGCGCGGGGCCACCGAGACGGTGAGGGTCCGGCTGGCCGCGGGCAAGGGCGACGCCGACCCGGTCTACGTCCTGCGCGAGGACCAGTTCGGCTCGACGCTGGCCGAGGTTCCCCGGAGCGCGCTCGCCGTGCTCGACAAGAGCCCGGCCGAGCTGCGGGACCGGGCCGTCCTCCACGTGAAGCCCGAGGACGTGGCCCGCATCCGCGTCGGCTCCGGCCCCTCGGCGCTGGTGCTCGAGCGCGACCGCCCCACCGACGGCGGCCTCGAGAGCTGGCGGCTCCGCGCGCCGACCGAAGCGGTCGCCGACTCCTTCAAGTCCAGCTCCCTCCTCTATGCGCTCACCTCGCTCCGCGCCGAGGCGACCGACGCGAAGCTGCCGACCGACCCGCGGTCGACCGGGCTCGGGCCGGCGGCCCGGACGGTCACCCTCGAGGGGCAGGACGGCAAGACGCTCGGGACCCTCGCGCTCGGCGGCGCCTCGAAGACGCCGGCCGGAACGTTCGTCCGGGACGACCGCGGGCGGGTGGAGGTCGTCGACTCGGCCCGGGTGAAGGAGCTGCCGGCGAAGGCGGACGATCTCCTGCCCACGCCTGCGCCTCCTCCGCCGGGCACGGACGCCGGGCCCTGACGCTGGAAGCCCCCGAATTCACGGGCACCCCCGGAGCGAGGTGGGTGTGGGTGCGCCCCGGTGCATCCGGTTTGCCCAAAACCGCCTGCTCGCGGTCCAAGGGGGCTGTGCGAAGAGCATTCCTGGAGATCCGCATGACCCGTGCCTGGCTGTCTGCCCCGCTGCTCTGTCTGCTTGCCGCCTGCTCGAGCTCCACCCCGAGCACCAACGTGTTCAACCCGCTGGGGATCGACCGGAACCCCGCCCTCACGCAGGTCACGAGCTGCAGCCAGCTCGAGAACGCGATCGAGGACTCGCTGGTGCTGGAGATGAAGAGCACCATCGAGCAGATCCGCCAGAGCAACTACTACATCGGCTACGGGGGGGGGCCGGTGCAGGCCGGTCCGGTCGCCGCGACGCCGGGCGCTGCGGGCAGCAACGGGCCGACCAGCGTCAGCACCACCAACACCCAGGTCGCCGGCGTGGACGAGGCGGACTTCGTCCAGAACGACGGCACCCGCATCGCGGTGCTCGCCGGAGGCAAGCTGCACCTCCTCTCCTCCTGGCCCGCGGCCTCCCTGGCCGAGACCGCAAGCCTCCCCATCGACGGCTGGGCGCGCGAGATGTTCCTTTCCGGGAATCAGGTGGTGGTCTTCAGCAGCGTGTACACGCCGCAGCCGCTCGAGGGGACCCATCCGATCTGCGCGCCCGCGCCCGGTCCGGCCATGGGAATCGCGGCGTTCTGCGGCTACTGGTACAGCGACTTCACCGCGATCACCACCATCGACATCACCGACATGTCCAACCCCAAGGTGACCGCGGAGATCCTCCTCCCCGGCACCTACGACTCCTCGCGGCGCATCGATCAGCGGGTGCGGGTGGTGATGTCCGACAACCTCATCTTCCCCGACGGGGTCAAGTTCTGGCCCGACCTCCCGCCGGGCGCGACGACCGACCAGCGCAACCAGGCCTTCGACGCGCTCGAGGCCGCGAACGAGGCGCTGATCCGCGGCGAGCCGCTGAGCAACTGGCTGCGGAGCGGTGAGGTGCGCGTCCCGGGCGGGAGCACGACGCCCATCGACTACAACTGCACCGACTTCTCGCTCAGCACCGCGCCCAGCCGTCCGGGGCTCCTGATCATCGCCACCGTCGACCTGACGACGGACTCGCTCAAGAGCCGGAACGCGGTGCTCGCCGAGCCCGGCACCGTCTTCTCCTCGGCGGACACCCTCTACGTCGCCGCCTCCCACTGGTGGTGGTGGCCCCAGATCGGCCAGACCGACGCCACGTACATCCATGCCTTCGACCTGACCAACCCGGACACCGCGCCCTACCTCGCCTCGGGCACGATCGACGGAACGGTCAACGACCAGTACGCGATGGACGAGTTCAACGGCGCGCTGCGGGTGGCGAGCCACCTCACGACCCGGGTGGCCGACGGCTCGACCTGGGGCACGCTCCAGGGGTCGAACCGCATCTCGGTCCTCCAGCTCCAGGGGAACACCCTCGCCCTGATCGGAAAGACGAAGGACTACGGAGCGAACGAGCTGACATACGGCACCCGGTTCGTCGGCACCCGTGGCTTCGTCATCACTGCCCAGCAGGTCGACCCGCTCTTCACCTTCGACCTCAGCGACCCCACCAACCCGAACATGGTCGGCGAGCTGCCGATGCCAGGGTACATCGCCTACCTCCACCCCATCGACGACACGCACCTGCTCGGCATCGGGCGCGAGGTGACCATCACCGCCGGGAGCGAGACGGCCCAGGTCAAGGTGGCGCTGCTCGACGTGACCGACCTCTCCAACCCCAAGGTGCAGGCAGAGCAGCTGGTGGGTCAGGGCTTCGCCTACACCGAGGCGCTGTGGGACCCCAAGGCCTTCACCTGGCTCCCGTCGCAGAACATGCTCGCCATCCCGTTCCTGGACTACGGGAGCACGAACTTCGTCTCCGACCTCCGTCTGTTCAAGGTGGACCCATCGAGCGGCATCACCGCGCTGGGGAGCCTCTCGATGGCCGACGTGTACCTGACCTACTCGTACGAGAACTGGAGCTGGAGCTGGTCGCCGACGGTTCGCCGCGGCATCCTCGCCGACGCTCCGGACGGTCAGTACGTGTACGCCATCAGCGACGCGGGCGTGCGGTCGGCCAAGGTGGCAAGCTTGCCGGCGTGGCTGGCGACCGTGAAGTTCCCGCCGCTCGTCTACTGATGGAGCGGGTGGCGGCACTGACCGGCCTCGCCCTGGCAGCGCTGGCGGCCTGCGATGCGCAGACCGACCCGGGCTACCAGGGCGAGCCGCTGGTGACCCTGCGCGGGCGCGTGGAGAGCACCGGCGAGCTGCCTCCGCTCGAGGCGGCCATGCTCTGGCAGCGCGGGCCGCCGCCCGGCACGGACGATCAGGAGCTCGCCACCCGGGCTCCGGTCACCTCCGGCTTCCCGGCCAGCTTCATCCTCCGGCTCTACGACCCGCCGCCCGACGCCGCCTTCCGCACGCTCGTCGACGGGGCTCCGCGCTGGGCCCGCGCCAACGCTGCAGCGGTCCCCTACGGCGTCACGCCCGACCAGGTGGCCTCCCTGCCGACCGTATTCACCGCCAGCTACACCTACGACAAGGACCACTGGGTGATGTACCTGGACACCGACGTCCCGCCGAACTCGCTGACCGAGTGGTGGCTGGGCGGCGCGCTCGGGGCGGGCTACCACCTCGTCCGGGTGCTCCCGGTCTCCGCCTGTCCCACGACAGCGGATCTCGACGCCTGCGTGGCGGAGCTGGTGCGCCGCGGCGTGGTCGACGACGGGACCAGCGCCCCCGGAACGGCGCGAGGCTACTGCCTGGCGCCGTACCGGCTCCAGCCCACGACCGTGGACGAGACCATCGTGCTCAAGCTCGGGCAGGTGCCCGGCGTCGCGGACGCGGGTTGCCCATGATCCTCGACCCGCCGGCGATCGCCAGCCTCTACCGCTCGCACGGGCACGTCGTGCTCCGGCGGGCGCGCACCCTGCTCGGCAGCGAGGCCGACGCGCGGGAGGTCCTTCAGGAGATCTTCGCCGCGCTGGTCCGCAATCCGGACGCCGTCCGCTCCGCCGGCTCGATCGTCGGCTGGCTCTATCAGGCCACCACCCACCACTGCCTCAACCAGCTCCGGAAGGCGCGCACCGGCGCCCGGGTGCTGGAGCTCCACGTTCGCCCCGGGCTGTCCGAGACCGGTGGGCCCCGCGGGGAGGCCGCGGCGGAGGTGCGCCGGCTCCTGGCGCTGCTGCCCGAGGACGTGGCGGCGGCCGTCGTCTACCACCACCTGGACGGGATGACCCACGCCGAGGTCGCCGAGCTACTCGGCTGCTCCCGGCGCCAGGTGGGCTACCTCCTCGAGCGCGCCCAGGGGCTCTGGGATCGCGCGGAGCAGACCGCATGAACCTCGCCACCACGCCCCTCAGCTGGAACGCCTGCCTCTCCGGTCTCCACCTGGACCGGTGGATCATGGGCGAGCTCGCCCCCGCCGACGCCGAGGTGGTCGGCACCCACGTCTCCGCCTGCGCCGCCTGCAGCACCGCGGTCGCCGGGATCCGCGGCGTGCGCGAGGAGGTCCACGCCCTGCCGCTTCCCCTCGGGCTGGTTCGCCCCACGGCTCGCCGCCGCGTGCCCCGGGCGGCCGCCGCGGGCGCGCTCGGCCTCGCCCTCGCGGCGACGCTCCTCCTCGCGCTCCGTCCCGAGCGGGGCGACCGGCTCAAGGGCCCGGGCGGCCTCGCCCTCGCCATGTACGTCCAGCACGGCGGCGACGTGCGCCGCGCCTGGCCGGGCGAGCTGGTGGCGCCGGGCGACGCGGTCCGCTTCGCGGTGACCAGCCCGGTCCCGGCCTTCGTCGCCGTGCTCAGCATCGACCCCGCGGGCCGGGCGTCGGTCTACTTCCCCCAGGGCCCCCGCGCGGCGCGGGTCCAGGCAGGAAGTGACGTCCCACTCCCGCTCGGCACCCGGCTGGACGACACCACCGGCGAGGAGCGGGTACTGGGGCTGTTCTGCAGCAGCGCGGTGGAGCTCGAGCCGGTCCGGCTGGCGCTGCAGCAGTCCGGGGACGCCGCCCCGCTGCCGTCCGACTGTCAGGGTCTCCGGTGGAGCTTCGTCAAGCGCTGATCGCGCTCGCGCTGCTGCTCCCGGCCGCCGCGGTGGCGGAGGTCGATCGGTACGCGGTGGTGGTGGGCAACGACGTCGGGCAGCCGCCCGACCTGCCCCTCCGCTACGCGGAGCTGGACGCCACGCGCGTCGTGTCCGTGCTGCAGGAGGTGGGCGGAGTCCGCCCGGAGAACACCGTCCTGCTCCAGGGCAAGGACGCGGACACCGTGCGACGCGCGCTGATCGCGGTCAACGAGCGCGTCCGCACCTCGGGCAGGTCCAGCGTGCTGCTGGTCTACTACTCGGGCCACGCCGACGCCGTCGCGCTGCACCTCGGCAACACCCGGCTCGACCTGGCCGAGCTGGAGCAGCTGGTCCGCGGCTCGGCCGCGGCCTTCCGCCTCCTCATCCTCGATGCCTGTCGCTCCGGCGCGCTCACCCGGGTGAAGGGCGGGACGCCCATCCCTCCGTTCGACATCCAGCTCGGGGAGCGGGTGGCCGGCGAGGGCGCGGTCTTCCTCACCTCCAGCTCGGCGTCGGAGGACAGCCAGGAGTCGGACGAGCTGAAGGGAAGCTTCTTCACCCACTACCTGCTCTCCGGCCTGCTCGGGGCAGCGGACGAGAACGGCGACGGCCGGGTGACGCTGGACGAGGCCTACCGGCACGCCTACGAGGCCACACTCCGCGCGTCGAGCCGGACGCTCGCCGGGACGCAGCACCCGACCTTCCAGTACGACCTGCGGGGGGCGGGCGACCTCGTGCTGGCGACGCTCGACGCGCGCTCACCGACCCGGGCCTGGCTCCAGCTGCCGGCGGGGAAGACCTGGCTCCTCTTCCAGGACAGCGCCGACGGCTCGGTGGTGGGAGAGGTGGCGGGCGCGGACCGGGTCCGGCGGCTCTCGCTCCGCGCCGGGCGCTACTACCTCCGGGGCCGGGGCACGGAGGAGCTGCTGGAGGGGACGGTGACGGTGGCTCCGGGCTCGACCACCACCCTCGACGAGTCGAAGCTCGAGCGCACCGCCTACGCCCGGCTGGTGCGCAAGGGCGAAGGGGAGCGTGATTCGGTCGTCTCGCTCGAGGCCGAGGCCCGGGCACGGACCTCGCTGGTGACCGACGCCGGGCTGTGCCCGGGGGTGGCGGTGGGACTGGCGATCGCGCTCCGGCCGGTGACGCTCGTGCCCCGCGTGGCGTGGTGCCGGACCGGGTACACCAGCCAGGGGCTGCAGGCGACCACCGACCAGTTCGACGTCGAGCTGCAGGCCTCCCACGTCTGGGACCTGCGGCCGGTGTCGATCGAGGTGGGGCTGACCATCGGCGCGACGCTGCTCAACCAGTCCTTCGCGACGGCCGGGAGCGCGCCGCCGCGGACCACCGCCGCTCTTCAGCTGACCCCCGCGGTGGCGGTGAGCCGGGACCTCGGATCGCGGACCTACGTCTACCTGTCGATCGCCGGGGCGACCTACCTCTTCAAGAACGAGTCCAGCGCGACGGAGGCGACGAGCTTCGGGCCGTCGTTCGCCATCCGCCTGGCGCTCGGCTTCGGCTACCGCCTCTAACGGTCGCTGGAGCGGTGGGGCAGCGCGTAGGCGACCGAGACGAGCGTCTCGAGGCTGGGGACCTCGAGGCGGGCGCCGGTCCGCTTCCGGTGGCGGCTCACCCAGGCGCGGAACGCCTCGAGCTGCTCGCCGGTGGGCGAGACGGCCGGCCGGGCGGCCTTGAGGCGGTGCATCGCCTCGAGCGGCTCGCCACCCCCGGCCACCAGCGCGCACAGCGCGAGCAGGGCGCTGCGGCCGACGCCATGCTCGCAGTGGATCAGCACCCGGACTCCGCCGTCGATGCGGGCCCGGACCCATTCCACGCCTTCGTCGATCATCGCCGGAGCGATGGCGCAGCAGTCCTCGGTGGGGAGGTGAAGGAACTCGAGCCCATGCCGCCGCAGCGTCGCCTCGTCGTCCCGCGACTCGACGCGGAGGTCGACGATGGCCCCGATGGCCTCGCGCCGGGCGAGGTGCTCGGCCGCGTCCATGGGGAACCGCCCGCCCACCGCCAGCCGCTCGTCGACCCAGTCGAAGTTGAAGGCGGAGCGCATCGCGGCACAACCTAGGCATGCCCTGCGACGGCCGTCAGCCCTCCGGCATCGCCGCGGCGCGCGCCGGCTCGGTCTCGAGCACCGACTCGAGGTCGGGCACCGGGCTGAGCGCCACCAGCTGTCGGGCGATGGCGACCCCGCTCCGGTCGCCGCGGCCGAGCTGCCACTGCGCGTGCTCGGCGGCGAGGGCGAGCTGCAGCGACCGACCCACGGCCACCGCGAAGCGCCGCGCCCCACCCTCCAGCTGCGCCGGACCGCCCTGGTTCGCGACTCCGAACCACCCGCCCGCGGCGTCCATGAGCTGCCGGGCACGGGTCCGCACCGGCGCGAGCTCCGCGTCCGTCGCCGCGGCCAGCGCCCGGGACAGCTCGGCGTCGACGTCGCTCAGCCCCGCCTCGCCGGTGAGCGCGCGGAGGAGGTCGAGCGAGAGGACGTTCGTCGTCCCCTCCCAGATGGGCAGGACCTGCGCGTCGCGCAGCAGGACGGGAAGTCCGGTGTCCTCGACGTAGCCCGCGCCGCCGAAGGCCTCGAGCACCTCGCTCGCATGGGCCACGGCCTGCTTTCCGGTGAGGAGCTTCGCCACCGGCTGGAGCGTGCGGACCAGCCGCCGCTCCCAGTCGGTGGCCTCCTGTGCCTCCACCCGCCCGAGGAGCTGCAGCAACCGGAAGGTGAGCAGGAAGGCCGCCCGGTACTCGGCCTCGAGCTCGGCCAGCGTCTGCACGTGGAGCGCCTTGTCTGAGAGCCGGGCCCCGAAGGCCGAGCGCCGTCCGGCGAAGTCGCGGGCCAGGGCGATACCCCTGCGCATCGAGCACACCGCGCAGAGCGCGTTCCAGGTCCGGGTGATCTGCAGCATCGGGGCGATGGCCCGCACGCCCTCCGAGAGACCGGTCACCTGCACGGCGATCGCACCGTCGAGCTCCACCTCCGCCGTGGGGAGCATCCGGGTCCCGAGCTTCTCCTTGAGCCGGAGGACGCGGACCCCGTTGGTGGCGCCGTCCGGCCGCCGGAGCTCGAGGTAGAAGAGCGCCAGCCCCTTCCCTCCACCGGGGTTCCCCTCTGGCCGGGCGAGGGTGAGCGTCATCTCGCTGGTGGTCGCCGAGGTGAACCACTTGGTCCCGTGGAGGCGCCAGCGCTCGCCGTCGCGGACGGCGCGGGTCAGGCTCTGACCCACGTCGGATCCACCGGTGCGCTCGGTCATCCACTGTCCGCTGGTCCAGGCCCGGGCGGGGTCGCGGCTGGTGAGCCGGGGGACGGCCCGCTCGATCAGCGCCGCGTTCCCGTGGGCGAGGAGCGTCGTCGCCGCGCCGTCCGACATCGCCAGCGGACAGGTGTAGATCGAGCTCGAGGGGCCGAAGAGGTGCACCAGCGCGCCCTGGTGGATGCGGGAGAACGCCCCCTGCTCGCGCTCGTGCGGGATTCCCACCAGTCCCCACTCGGCCGCGACCCGGGCGAAGGCACGCCAGGCCTCGGGGACGCGGATCTCGTCGACGCGGCGCCCCCACGCGTCGTAGGGGACGAGCTCCGGCTCGTCGCGGCGCCCGCGCATCGACGCGTCGAACAGCGACGTCGCGGCGAGCTCACCCATCTCGCGCAGCTCGGGCTCGACCTCCCGGCGCACCGGGTCCGGCAACGTTCGCTCCAGCCAGCTCCGGAGCATGAGGTCGCCGTCGTACTGGTTGCCGAGGCGCGGCGGGTCCTGGAAGAAGTCCATCGAGGCCGATCATCCTCGCCTCGGGCGGCCCGTACAACTGGGTGATCGTCACACCTCGACGAGGGCGAAGCGCTGCTCGGGGGTGGTCTTCGCCAGGAGCGGCATCGCCACGTTCAGCACCCGGATCCCGCCCGGCGTCTTCCCCTCCCGCGAGCCGAAGTGGGAGTGGCCGTGGAACACCACCGCCGCGCCGTAGTGATCGATCGGGTGGACCAGCCGGCTGGAGCCGAGGAAGGGCATGATCTCCGGCTGCTCACCGAGGCAAGTGTCGGGGATCGGGCTGTAGTGGAGCATCACCACCCTCCTCGGGGTCTCGAGCTGTCCGAGCGCCGCCTCGAGCTTCAGCGACTCGGTCACCCCCTCCTGGACGAAGGCCTTGGTCGGCAGCTCGCCGAAGGCCTGCAGGGTGGCCCGGCCGAAGCCGCCGCCGAAGCCCTTGATGCCGGCGACTCCGAGCACCTTCTCGAAGACGTAGTGGTCCCCGTCGAGCACGTGCACGTTGCACTTGGCCAGCTCGGCGCACACCTGCTTGACCGCCCCCGCCTCGTGGTCGTGGTTGCCCAGCACCGCCACGCAGGGAATCCGCACCGCCAGCAGATCCTCCGCCAGCGTGCGGGCCTCCTCGGGCGTGCCGCGGTCGGTGAGGTCCCCGCAGAGCAGCAGGAGATCTGCCACGTCGTTCACGTGCTTGACGAAGTTCCGGAAGCGGCCGTGCTGATCCTCCCGGCAGTGGAGGTCACCCGCGGCCGCGACCCGGATCCTCGAGCTCGGATCCCGTCCCACCCCTCGCACCTCGTTCCCGCTCGTCCCGCGCCCGCCCGCCGGCGTAGCCCCAGCGCTCGATGTCCAGCCGGTAGTTGACCCGGCTCAGGAGGTCTCCCCTGCAGACCTGCTCCTGCTCCGCACCGGTCCTCAGCGTCTCCACGGCGCGGGAGAGGAGATCGGTCATCACCCGGTCGGGAACGACGTCCCGGTGGCTCGGGTAGGTGAAGCGGAAGAGCATCAGCTGGGCGAGGAGCACCTCCCAGTACCGCTCGAAGCGGCGGAGCAGATGATCCCAGTCCAGCTTCGGCCCCATCGCCCGGAGGAGATGGTTCACGTCCGCCCCGTCGAAGCGCTCGCGCTCCATGACGAAGCCCTTGCTCCAGAGCATCTCCTCGACGGGGACGAGCAGGACCTCCTGCCCGAACGCCCTGCCCGGAACGGCGCGCCCGAACCAGGCCTCGTCCACCACCGCGACGCCGTTCCCCGAGCTGAAGATGAGGTCGACGAAGTACTCGCCCTGGTAGCCCTTGGCCAGCCAGCCGTCGGGATGGTGCTCGGTGCGCCAGCCGTCGCCGCCGAGCACCTCCAGCGCCCGCGGCACGTCCGACGCCCTCAGGAAGAGGTCCAGGTCCTTCGTGTCCCGGTAGATGCCGGTGTAGTGGGCGTAGGCGTAGGCCCCGCCCACCAGGAATGGCACTCCGGCCTCCTGGAGCACCTGGATGGCCCGGGCCCGGGCTCCGAGCTCCTCCCCGTCGCGCATGCGCTCCGCTGCCGATGCCTCGGTGGAAAGCTCCCCCGGATGGTTCGGGTGCCGCTCCTCGACCATGGAAGGTCGAAGGTAGGGAGGGTCAGCCGGCTTGACACCCCCCGGGGGCACCCATTAGTTCCACTCTTCCGGAGGATCCCCGAGCATGGCCCGCGTCACGGTCGAAGACTGTCTCCCCCTCGTCGACAACCGGTTCGCCCTGGTGCTCCTGGCGGCGAAGCGGGCACGTCAGTTGATGGCCGGAGCGCGGCCCCTCCTCGAGACCTCGAAGAACAAGCCTCCGGTGCTCTCGCTGCGCGAGGTGGCCACCGGCCGGGTGAAGTTCGACCGGGACGTGCGCGAGACCCTGTCGGGCAAGTACGACGCCCCGGCGGCCAAGCCCGCCCTGTAGATCGCCTCAGGCCGGCGGCGCGCTCAGCGACACCACACCCCGGCGGATGAGGTCCCGCAGCACTTCCTCCAGCTCGAGCGGGGACTCGTCCAGCCGGGCGAGGACCTCGCGCGGAGGAAGGCCCTGCTCACAGAGGAGCCGCGCCGCGGGGAGCCACTGCTGCGGGCCGTTGCGGACGTAGACCTCGTAGAGCTCGGGGTTCACGTGGATCTCGAGCGGGTTGACCATCAGCCCGTCGCGGAGCCGCCGTGCGTTGTCGTTCAGGAGCTGCGTCGCGCGGACCAGGAGCTCGGGCACGGGGAGCATCAGCGTCTGGCGGGGCCCGGGCTCGGCCGGGTTCCAGCTGGCGTCGGTGCACCGGCTGGCGACGAAGGCGTTGAGCGCCCGCTCGCCCACGGCCTGGTGCGAGCCGGTCTGGGCCGCGGCGTGGATGGCTCGCCCCTGGCGGAACGCGACCTCGTAGGTCGCCCAGCTGTCGCGCGCCCGGATGCTTCCGGTGATGACGGCCGCGGCCAGCTCGCGGAGCACCCACTGCACCCCGAGCTGCCCCACCGGGATGCTCCGCAGCGTGCCCTGGGCGATCTCCGCCCTCGCCTGCTGCCGCGGCTGGAGCAGCCCCTGGACCTGGCTGACCAGTGCCTCGAGCCGGAGCGTCTTGGGGAAGTAGGCCTGCGCCCCGGCGTCCAGCGCCTTGAGCGACTCGCGGTAGTGGTCCTGGCAGCTCAGCATCGCGAACGGCAGCTCGCGGGTCCGGTAGTCGTCGCGGATGAGCCGGAGCAGGCCCCAGCCGTCCATCTTCGGCATGTTCAGGTCGGCGATGAGCAGCTCGAAGGCGCCGGAGGTCGCCGCCTCGTAGCCGGCCAGGCCGTCCTGGGCCACGGTGACGTCGAAGCCCTTCCGGCGGAACAGCGCCCCGAACATCCGGCACAGCTCCTCGTCGTCGTCCACCAGGAGGATGGGGACGTGCGGCGGCGGCGGCGTGGGGGTGACCGACTCGATGACCAGCAGCTGCTCGCCCGAGGCGTCGAGCGGCGCGCTCCCCTCGGCGAGCAGCACCTCGGGCGCGTCCTCGGGAAGGATGTCGTAGCCGCTCTCCTCCATCGCCGGGGGAGGCTCGGGCTTGTCGAGGTGGATGGCGACGCCGGTCCCCTCTCCTCCCTCGCCGCTCAGCTCGAGGAAGGCCCAGGGCGCGCGCGGCAGGGCCAGCATCGCCGCGAGGGCGACCTCCCCGCGGGCCTCGCGGTGCTTGGCCCCGCGCAGGACGCCATGGGTGAAGAGGGCCTGGCTCTCGCCCGCGGTGCCGGGGTTGAGCTTCAGCGCTCCGGACCGGAAGGTGCGCTGGATGTGCTCCACCATCCGGATCGCCTCGAATCCCACCACCCGTCCGGTGCGCTCGGGGAGCTCGGCGAGGAGCTGACGGATGCGGTCCGGATGCTCGAAGGGCTGGAGCGGCCGGAGCAGCATCTCCACCACGCCGGTCCGCATCTGGCCGACCAGCGGCGCGTCGAGGGCCTGGTCGCCGAGGAGCACCACCGGGAGCCGGGACAGCGCCGCATCGCGGGCCAGGGTCCCGAGGAGCTGGGAGACCAGCGGGGTATCCAAGTTCCCCACCGCCACGACGACGTCCACCGATGTGGGCGAGCGGAGCACCGCCAGGGCGCGCCGCAGGTCCGGCACCGCCCGGAACTCGAAGTCCGCCCGGGTGAAGGCCTCGGAAAGCGCGCGGGCCGACTGGAGGTCGGGGTCCACCGCGAGGAGGAAGAGCTTCGTCACGGTCAACGGACCGACTGTACCAGGAGCCTCAGGCCGCGCGCGCCAGGTGATGCAGCTTGGCCTCCGCGCCGAGCCGGTAGGCGTACCTCAGCGCCTCGAGGAGCCGGTCCAGCCTGCGGCTCGCGACGTGGGCGAGGAGGCGCGCGGTGAAGAGCGCCGCCAGGCGATTGGCCTCGGCGTAGCGGGCCTGCTCGTCCGGAGCGAGCCCGGACCGGTAGGAGACATCGCGGAAGAGGCGGGCGTGGAGCTCCCGCGCCGAGCCGCCGTGCAGCGTGGGCCAGCGCTGCAGCGCGAGGCTCGCGAACTTGTCCACCTCGGCCTGGGCCTCCAGCTCGAGCATCGACAGTCGCCGGCCGAGCGTCGCGCTGCGGACGAGGTAGAGAAAGTGGCTCACTCCCTCGGCCAGCCGGCAATAGGCGTCGAGGCGGGTCGCGATCCATCCCTCCTCGCCGAGCGAGCCCTTTGCCAGGTGGGTCCGGAGCGCGGCCGAGTAGTACAGCCCCAGCTCGAGCCCGTCCTCCGCCTCGTGCACCCAGAGCTCCTCGTCCGAGTCGGGCGCGCGGAGCAGCACCGCGTCCTCTGGCCGGAGCAGGAAGGCCGAGGCCCGGGGACACTCGATGTCGTAGATCGCCTGGAGCTGATCCTGGACCTCGTCGACGAGCTTCAGTTGGGAAGCCCTCCCCGTGGGGGGAGCAGGCCCGCGTCGACCAGCACGCCCTCCAGCGCGTCGCTCCGGCTGCGGCGCCACGACTCGTAGACGCGCAGCACCCCGGCGGGGGAGCTCCGCGCCGAGGAGCGGGCGGCGATGCCCTCCAGCACCTCCACCAGGGGACGGAACTTCCGGCCCAGCTCGTCGTAGACGCGGGCGAAGCCGCCGCGGGCGAGCGCGGCGACCTGTGCGTACGCCGCCCGCCCCATGTCGATGGTGTAGCCCTGCCCGACCACGCTTCCTCGCAGCGCCCCGGCGAAGAAGCCGGCCTTGTAGAGCGACACGTCGCCGAGCCGGCGGAGGATGCGGATCCGTTCCTCGCGCTCGGCGGACTGCGCCCGGTGGTAGAGCACCGCGAGCGGCTCCTCGGCGCCGCCCGGCGCATCGGGAGCGAACAGCCGGTCCGCGGCCGCGAACTCGGCCAGGAGGTTGGCGAGGTAGAACTCCGTCACCTCGGCGACATCCAGCCCGGTCTGTCCCAGTGCCTCGTCCAGGAGCGACTTGAAGAACTGCTTCAGCGAGGCGACCGCAACGACGTCCATCGATCACGAAGGGTAGCAACGGTCGCGACGGAGATGCATCCGGGCGCCCAGGAATTCCGGGGGGTTGCGCTGGCACTCGGCGGGCAGCTCTGCCAGGCCGAGGGCTGGCACTCGGGCGGCGACAGTGCTCGCCGGCGCACCCCTTGCGCGCAAAAAGTATAGCAGGAACAGTCACTTGCACGGGCTCCGGGGCGCCTTGACAGGGGAAGCTCCGCGGTTATTGTCCGCCGCGCCTGGGGCCTGGCACTCATGTAGTCCGAGTGCCAGCCCTCGCACTCACACCCACACGATGCACGAGGGAACGAAGATGAAGATTCGCCCGCTGCAGGACCGGCTGATCGTCAAGCGCGTCGCCGAGGAGAACAAGACCAAGGGGGGCATCATCATCCCCGACACCGCGAAGGAGAAGCCGCTCGAGGGCAAGGTGATCGCCGTGGGCAACGGCAAGATCCTCGAGGACGGCAAGGTCCGCCCGCTCGACATCAAGGCCGGCGACACCATCCTCTTCAGCAAGTACGCCGGCACCGAGGTGAAGATCGAAGGGGAGGACCACCTCATCCTCCGCGAGGAGGACGTGCTCGGCGTCATCGAGAAGTAATCCGCTTACGACTTTCACAAGAGAGAAAGAGAAGACACCAAGATGAGCAAGGACATCATTTTCGACGTCCGCGCGCGTGACGCGATCCTCCGTGGGGTCAACACGCTCGCCGACGCGGTGAAGGTCACCCTCGGCCCCAAGGGGCGGAACGTGGTGATCGAGAAGTCGTTCGGCTCCCCCACCATCACCAAGGATGGCGTGACGGTGGCGAAGGAGATCGAGCTGGAGAACAAGTTCGAGAACATGGGCGCGCAGATGGTGAAGGAGGTCGCCAGCAAGACCTCCGACGTGGCCGGTGACGGCACCACCACCGCCACCGTGCTCGCTCAGGCGATCTTCCGCGAGGGCGCCAAGCTGGTCGCCGCGGGTCACAACCCCATGGAGATCAAGCGTGGCATCGACAAGGCAGTCACCATGGTGGTGGCCGAGCTGAAGAAGATGGCCAAGCCCACCAAGGACAAGAAGGAGATCGCCCAGGTCGGCACCATCTCCGCCAACGGCGACGCGACGGTCGGGCAGATCATCGCCGACGCCATGGAGAAGGTCGGCAAGGAGGGCGTGATCACCGTCGAGGAGGCCAAGGGCCTGGAGACCACGCTGGACGTGGTGGAGGGCATGCAGTTCGACCGCGGCTACCTCTCGCCCTACTTCGTGACCGATGCGGAGCGGATGGAGGTCGTCCTCCAGGATCCATACATCCTGATCCACGAGAAGAAGATCTCCTCGATGAAGGACCTGCTCCCCGTTCTCGAGCAGGTGGCCCGCTCGGGGAAGCCCCTGCTGATCGTCGCCGAGGAGGTCGAGGGCGAGGCCCTGGCCACCCTGGTGGTGAACAAGATCCGCGGGGTGCTCAACACCTGCGCGGTGAAGGCTCCGGGCTTCGGTGACCGGCGCAAGGCCATGCTCGAGGACATCGCCACCCTCACCGGCGGCAAGATGATCGCCGAGGACCTGGGCATCAAGCTGGAGAACATCACCCTCGCCGACCTGGGCCGCGCCAAGCGGATCACCGTCGACAAGGACAACACCACCATCATCGACGGGGCCGGCAGCCAGAAGGACATCCAGGCTCGGGTGCAGCAGATCCGCGCCCAGATCGACGACACCACCAGCGACTACGACAAGGAGAAGCTCCAGGAGCGCCTGGCCAAGCTGGTGGGCGGCGTGGCGGTGGTCAACGTGGGCGCAGCCACCGAGACCGAGATGAAGGAGAAGAAGGCCCGGGTGGAGGACGCGCTCAACGCCACCCGCGCCGCGGTCGAGGAGGGCATCGTCCCCGGCGGTGGCGTGGCGTACATCCGCTGCCTGAAGACGCTGGAGGGCGGGACCTTCACCGAGGGTGAGCGTTTCGGTGTGGAGATCGTCCGTCGCTCGCTCGAGGAGCCGCTCCGCCAGATCGTCGGCAATGGCGGCCAGGAGGGCTCGGTCATCGTCAACAAGGTGAAGGAGGGCACCGGCGCCTTCGGCTTCAACGCGGCGACCGGGACCTACGAGGATCTCCTGGCGGCCGGCGTGGCCGACCCGGCCAAGGTCTCCCGCACCGCGCTCCAGAACGCGGCCTCGGTCGCCTCCCTGATGCTCACCACCGAGGCGATGGTGGCCGAGCACCCGAAGGAGGAGGAGCCCAAGAGCCCCGGCGGCGGGATGGGCGGCATGGGCGGGATGGGCATGTAAGCGCCCCGCTCCGCCTCTCCTGCGGAGCATCGTGGCCCTCGTTCCGGTCCCCTCGGGGTCCGGGGCGGGGGCCACGCCGTTTCCAGGCCTCAGCCCCGGCCGTGCGGGAAGGGCCCCGGCGCCGGGAGCGGCGTTCCGCCCGGCCCGACGCCGAAGGTGCGCCGGAGCTCCTCGGGGGCGTCGGTGAAGGTGACTCCCATCCGCCCCCGCATGTTGAGCCGGAAATCGCCCTGCTTGGCCCACGCGACGCGGCCCGAGAAGGGGAACTCCTGGCCGTCCACGAGGAGCGAGCCCTTGACCGCGGTGCCCTTGGGGAAGACGCGCATCAGCTCGGCGCAGAAGCCACCTGAAGACACGTCCACGGTGAAGCCCGACGCGGCCCCCATCTGCACCTTGAACCGGCGACGCTGCCGGCCGAGGACCCGCGTGTTCTGCACCGTCGTCCCACCCCCAAGACCGAATTGACTGGCAACCAGCAGTCCGGTGTCACATGACCGTGACGAACCGGACTCCGCGAAGTTGACCACGCCGGGAGCGGGACGTCCAACGTGCAGGAAACGGAAATGGCAGCCGTCACCATCTAC
Source organism: Myxococcaceae bacterium (assembly GCA_035501615.1). Taxonomy (GTDB): domain Bacteria; phylum Myxococcota; class Myxococcia; order Myxococcales; family Myxococcaceae; genus RPRB01. Next base: position 10,265 of record DATJVY010000179.1, on the reverse strand, counting down.
ACCACCAACTGCTGTGTCTTCTGTTTACGCGCCAAGGACTACCTCCAGTCCCGGGGGGTGGACTTCGAGGAGATCGACGTCAGCGACGACGATGCGGCCCGGGCGCAGCTGGCGGAGCGTGCCCACGGCCGGCGAACCGTGCCGCAGATCTTCGTCGGCGACGTCCACGTGGGCGGCTACACCGACCTGGTCCAGCTGGACCGCGAGGGGAAGCTCCGCCCGCTGCTCTCTGCCTCCTGAGGGCAGGAGCAACCGCGCGGGCTTCCCGGGCTAGCTCGAGCCCGGCCGTTCACCACATCGGCGGAGCAGGTACGCCCCCGTGGGGAGGCGCCCCGGTTTCTCGGGCGGCTCGCCGGGCTGCGGTACGCTCGGAGGCATTCGCCTCGCTCTTGCGTCATCGCTCGTGGTGCTCTGCCTCCTCGGCTGCGCGGGCGGCCCGAGCCGCCGGACCGAGTCCGTCCCCGACCTGCGCGTCTCGGCGCTGGTGGTCGAGCAGCTGCGGGTCTCCGGCGGCGTCGGCGACGACGAGGTGCTGGCGCTCTCTGCCCGCCTCGGGCTCCGTGCGGTCGGCGCCGCGTCCAGTCGCGCCCTGGTCTGGGGCGCGAGCGAGGTCCATCCCCTCCACCCGGACCGGACGGACTGGACCGCGAGCGATGCGCTGACCTCGATCAAGGCCGCGGGCGTGCCGCCGTCCGAGGTGCTCCTGGTACGGGCCCGACTCGACCGCAGCTCCGCCGAGGGCCGCCAGGAGGTGGCCGGGCACGGCAGTGGAGCAGGTGTCGGGGCCAGCGCGGAGTGGATCGACCGCGCCCGGGTGGAGCTGATCCACCCCAGCACCGGCCGGGTGGTGGTGGAGAGCGTGGCCGAGGTCCGGGTGGATCCCTTCCGCGCCGAGAGCGAGGGTCCCGGACCGCTCCTCGACCGCGTCCTGGACGACGCCGTCGCCGGGCTCGAGGGCCGCTGGGCCCGGGCCCCGCGCCCCGCGGTGGATGGCTGGCGGCTGCTGCCCTCCTCTGGCGGGGGTCTGGAGGGCGAGGTCCGGCGCCTGGCGCAGCTCCGGCTGGCCAACCCCGGCCTGGGCGAGGACGAGGCGGCGCGGCTGATGCGGCGTCCGCCGGGGGTCTACGTCCGCGCCGCCGAGGTGACCACCCGGCTCCACGCCGGCGACGTCGTCACCGCGATCGACGGCATCCTCGCCACCCCCGAGTCGCTGGACCGTGCCCGCCAGGGCACGCGCGAGGTGCGACTCGAGGTCGAGCCGGCGAGCGGCACCGCACGGCGCGTGCGCTGGCCCTAGCTAAGGTCCGAGGGCGACCACCAGCCGCTCGAGGACGCGGGCCACCGCCGCCGGCGCGGCGAGCACCGGCATCCCCAGCCCCAGCGCCACCAGGACGGACCAGAGGGTGGAGCGCGGCCGCGACTCGAGCCGCATCTGGGACATGGAGAGGAGCAGGACCAGCGTTCCGGCGAGGCACACCACCAGCGGGCCGCGGAAGCCGTACACCCACAGGCCCGCGCTGACCGTCCCCAGGGCGACGGCGTTCACCACGTCGCGCCCGTTCGATGCCCACCACGCGCGACCCTCGTCGGCCCGGAGCCGGTACTGCACGCGCTCGAGCAGCCCGGCCACCCCGACCGAGGCGAGGAAGGCCAGCGCGGTCCACGTCCCGCCCTCCCCCGTCCACCCGCCGAGCGCCTGCGTCATCCGACCACCTCCAGCACCGCTCGTGGGCGGAGCGCAAACAGGAGTGCACCTCCAGGGCATTCTCTGGTAATCGCCCCGCCACTGCTTGACGAGCCTTCGAGGAGGAGCGCCGATGAGACGCCAGTATTCCCTGTGGAGCGCCGCGGTCGCCGCGACGTTCGCGACGTTCCTGGCATGCGCCGGGGGTCAGACCGGCGGGGGTGGTGCGGACGCCGACCGCCAGCGGATCGTGAACCTCGTGCCGTTCGACATCGCCAACTGCTTCACCACCAAGGTGGACCTGGGCAAGACCGCGAACGAGTACACGCTGCAGGCCGCCTATCGCGCGGCCCGCCCTGCCGTCCAGGAATGCCTCGCCGACGGACGGGTGCAGAACCCGAGCGCCCCCACCCGGGGCAAGGCGACGATGTCCATCGACTCGACCGGGACCACCGTCGCGGTCGCCGGGGAGGGCCTCCAGCCCGCCGGGGCGAGCTGCATCGAGAAGGCCATCCGCGCCCAGCTGGACGGCGTCAGCGCTCCCGCCGGCGGCAAGCCGGTCACCCTCGAGGCGCCCTTCGAGCGCGACCCGAGGAACATGGTGCGCCTCGGAGTCAACGAGTCCTCGGACGTGGTGGGGACCATCCGTCTGGCGCTTCCCCAGTGGTGTGCCTGCTTCGACTCGTTCAAGACGCAGGCCCCGCCGGAGCTGACTGGCTCGGTGACGCTCCTCCGTCCGGACTACGTCCAGTACGCCGATCGTCTTCCGGACCCCAAGGATGGTGGCGTGAAGATCACCAAGGCGGTCACCTCCGCGCTCCAGTCCACCGACCCCTCCGGGGCGCAGGCTGCGGCGTGCATGAACGACCGGGTGAACACGCTGCCCCCGTTCAAGATCACCCCCGATATCCTCACCGTTCCGGTGCAGCTGCTGCTCGTGAACTCCAACGCCCCCGCGGGCAGCTCGGCCTCCGCCCCACCCTCCCTGCAGTTCGAGCAGCTCGACGCCGCCCGGGAGCAGAAGGAGGCCGAGTCCTTCGCCGCACTCACCCGTCGCCAGACGGTGGCCAACGCCTACGACGCGCAGGTCCAGGCCTACCAGACGGCGTCGAACTCCAAGGACCCCAAGAAGCGCCATGCCGCCGGCGCGATGATCAAGGACCTCAAGAGTGGCTGCGCGGCGCTGGTCAAGGCCGACGACGAGTACGCCAGGGCCCTGGAGGGCGAGGCGGCGATCGAGCAGCAGGCGCTGCAGCTGGCGCAGACGCTCAAGGCAACCGACCCATCGTGGGCCGACGCGGAGAAGGCCTCCGGCGGCATGCTGGCCGACACCCAGAAGCAGATCGACGCCGCCAAGCAGCTGCGGGCGGCCAACGACAAGGCCTGTCCCAAGGAAAAGTTCTAGAGACCCCCGGGGCTCACGCCGCCCGATCGTCGTTGGCGGCGAGAGCCTCCCGGAGCCGGACGGAGACCAGCTTGCTGATGCCCGGCTCCTCCATCGTCACCCCGTAGAGCGTGTCCACCACCTCCATGGTCCGCTTGTTGTGGGTGATGAGGATGAACTGCGACTGTTTCGCCATCTCGCGAAGCAGCTCGTTGTAGCGGCCGACGTTGCCCTCGTCGAGCGGAGCGTCCACCTCGTCCAGGAGGCAGAACGGGGTGGGTTTGATGAGGAAGATGGCGAAGATCAGCGCCACCGCGGTGAGGGCCTTCTCCCCGCCGGAGAGCAGGGTCACGCTCTGCAGCTTCTTCCCCGGGGGCTGGGCGACGATCTCCACGCCCGGCTCGCCGCCCGCCCCATCCTCGGTGAGGAGCAGGCCCGCGCGCCCGCCCCCGAAGAGCCGGGGGAAGACCCGCTGGAACCGGTCGTTCACGACCTCGAAGGTGCGGGCGAATCGCTCGCGGCTGGTGCGGTCGATCTTGGCGATGGCATCGCGCAGCGCCTTGATGCTCGCCTCGAGGTCGCGCTTCTGACCGGCGAGGAACCCGTGCCGCTCGGCCACCTCGCGGTGCTCGTCGATGGCGGTGAGGTTGATCTCCCCCAGCCGCTCCAGCTGACCCCGCAGCTCCCGGAGCTGCTGCTCCTCGAAGGCCTCGAGCCGCCGGTGGGTGTGGAAGCGGTGGAGCTCCTCGCCCAGGACGGTTCCGTGCCTCTCCTCGACCGAGCGCACGAGGTGCTCCACCTCGAGCACCAGGGACCGCTCCCGGAGAGTGATCTGGCCCAGCCCCTCGGTCACGCCGTCCAGCCGGGTCCGCTCGTCGCGCAGCCCCGCCTCGTCGGCCCGGACCCGCGCCAGCTCCTCCGCGTGTGCCCGCCGGCCCTCCTCGAGCTCCGCCGTCCCCGCCGCGAGGCGCTGGAGGCGCCCGGCATGGCCCTCCTCCGAGCCGGCGATCCGCGCCTTCAGCTCCTCGCGCCGCGCCGCGGCCAGCGACCGCGCCTCCTCCGCGCGTGACCGCCGCTCGAGGAGCTCGGCCATCGCCTGGCCGACCTCGCCGAGCGAGGCTCGCGCCGCCTCCGCCCGCTCGGCGTGCGAGGCCACCTTCACCCGGAGGCTCATCAGCTCCTCGCCGTGCGCCTCGGCGGAGCGCTGCAACCCCTCGAGCCGCTCCTGGAGGTCACGGGCTCGCTCCTCGCGGGAGGCACGCTCGGCCTGGGCATGTGCCGACTCGCCCCGGGCGGCCTCCTCGTCGCGGTCCACACGGTTCAGCGACTCCTCCAGCGCCTCGGAGTCGCGGGCCAGCTGCCCGATCCGATCCCGGAGGCGGGCCAGCTGCTCCGAGGCCTGGTGGAGGTCCTTCTCCAGCGCCGAGCGGACCAGCTCCTCCTCGTGGTGGTGCTTCTGGAGCCCCTTGAGCACCTCCTCGGTCTGGAGGATCTGCTTCTGGAGGGCGTAGTGCCGGGTGAGGAGCTCCCCGTAGCGCGCCTCGGTGGCGGCCACGGTCTCGGCGAGCTCGGCGATCTCGCGCTTCTTCTGCAGGGCGCCCGAGCCCGGGCCCTCGAGCACGCCGCCGGTGAGCGTCCCGTCGGCGGAGAGCACCTCGCCGGCCAGGGTGACCACGGTGAAAGCCTGGAGGAGCTCCCGTGCCCGGACGGCGGCGTCGAGGTCCTCCACCAGGAGCACGTTTCCGAGCAGGAGGTCCACCACCGGACGGAACTCGGGCGCGGTGCGCACCTCCTCGGTGGCCCGGCCCAGCACGCCCGGAACCCCCTCGGGGAGCGCGGGCACCGCCACCGCCGCCAGCTCGGGGACCGGAAGGAAGGAGCTGCGCCCCTCGGCTACCGAGGCGAGGTAGCGCGACAGCTCGAGGCCGACCGCCCGGCTCTCCACCAGCACGTTCTGCAGGCGCGCCCCCAGCGCCGCCTCGATGGCCCGCTCGAACCGCGGCGAGGTGGCCAGCACGTCGGCGACCAGGCCGAAGATCCCCTGCCTTCGCGCATCGGCGCCCGCCCGGAGCATGACCGCCCGCACCCCGCGGTCGAAGCCCTCGTAGTGCCGCTGGATCTCCTCCAGGGAGTGGAGGCGACTCCGCCGGTCCGCCAGCTCCTCGCGGAGGGAGATGACCGCCACCTCGCTCTCGGCGAAGGCGGCGCGGGCCCGCTGGAGCGCGTCCTCCTCGGCGCCGCGGCGCTCGGCGAGCTCGAGCGTGAGCTGGCGGCTCTGCTGGACCCTGCGGGTCACCTCGCCCCGCTCCCGGTCGAGCGCCGACTCCTGCGCCCGGACCGCCTGCAGCTCGGCGGCCGACGTCCGGTGACGCTCGCGGAGCTCCTCCTTGCGAGCGGCGAGGGCGGAGAGCTGCGTCTCCTGGTTGGCGATGCGGCCGGCGAGACCGAGCAGCGCGAGGCGCTCCTGCTCCAGCCGCTCCTGCGCTTGTCGCTGCAGGCCCTGCGCCGCGTCCAGCCCCTCCTGCGCCCGGCGGAGAGCGGCCTCGTCGGTGGCAGCGGCGCCGGTGAGCCCGGCCAGCTCCGCCTCCAGGGCCGCGCGGCGCGTCTCCAGCGTCGCGAGCCGCCCGGCCAGCACCTCGCCCTCGGCGGCGGCGGCAGCCTCGGCCGCCTCGGCGGTCCCGAGGTCGGCCCGCCAGAAGGCCAGGGCCTGCTCGGTCTCGCGGGTCTGGGTGTCGAGGGCATGCACCTCGTCGGCGAGGGCCTGGAGGCGCTCGCCGTCCGCCTCCAGCCGGGACCGGCGGGCCTCGACGTCGTTCTCGAGTGCGCGAACCCGCTCCAGCGCCGCCCGCTCGGTCTCGCCCAGGGAGGCGATGGACTCCTGGAGGTGCTTCTGCTCGGCGAGAAGGCCGAGCAGCCTGTGGCTCGCCTGGTGGAGCTCGATCTCCCGGATGCGGCCCTTCAGCGTGCGGTACTTCTCCGCCTTGCGCGCCTGGCGCCCGAGCGAGTCGAGCCGCTTCTCCAGCTCGGAGACCAGGTCGGCGACGCGGAGGAGGTTGGCCTCGGTCGCCTCCAGCTTCCGCTCGGCGGCCTTCCGGCGCGACTTGTACTTCGTCACCCCGGCCGCCTCCTCGATGATGCTCCGGCGGTCCTCTGGCTTGGCGGAGACGATGAGCCCCACCCGGCCCTGCTCGATGATGCTGTAGGCCCGGGTGCCCACGCCGGTGCCGAGGAAGAGCTCCACCACGTCGAGGAGCCGGCACTGCGTCCGGTTGATGAGGTACTCGGAATCGCCGTTGCGGAACAGTCGACGGGTGACGGTCACCTCGCCGAAGCCCGCGTACTGGGGGGAGAGCTGGTCGCGGGGGTCCACCTCGAAGGTGAGCGACACCTCGGCCATCGACAGCGGGGCGGTGCTCTCGCTCCCGTTGAAGATGACGTCCTCCATGCCCCGTCCGCGGAGGTGCTTGGCGCTCTGCTCGCCCATCACCCAGCGGATGGCGTCGACCACGTTCGACTTGCCGCATCCGTTGGGGCCGACGATCCCGGTGATGCCCTCGTCGAAGGTGAACACCGCCCGGTCCATGAAGGACTTGAAGCCGGTGATGTCGAGGCGCCGGATCCGCATGGGTTTGTCGGTGCTCCTGCCGGGGAAGTACGGGAGAACGGGCTGCCCGCCACTGTTTACCGCTTCGGTGAACTCCCCGGCAAGCAGTGCATGACGATGCGTGACACTACGTGAGCATTCATGCCGACGCCGCCGGCGGCGGAGGCGGAGTGGCGGCGGGCTTGGGCTCGATGCGGACCTTCAGGACGCGCGGGCCGTCGGTCTCGGCGACGCGGATCTCGAACTCGTCCACGTCGGTGTGGTCCCCCGGCTCGGGCACCCGCCCCAGCCGCGCCATCAGGAAGCCGGCGATGGTGCTCACCTCGGCCGGGTCGACGTCGAAGCGGACGTCGAGGCGGTCCTCCAGGTCGGAGAGCTGGGTGGTGCCGGGCAGCTCCAGCCGGCCGCCGGGCAGCGTCTTCACCTCCGACACGCGGCGGCCGAGCTCGGCCACGTCGCCCACCACCTCGGCGACGACGTCGGCCAGACTGACGATGCCGCTCGTGCCTCCGTGCTCGTCCACCACCACCGCCAGCTGGCGGCGCCGCTTCCGGAACTCGACCAGCAGCTGCTCGAGGGTGACGTTTTCTGGGACGAAGAGCACCGGGCGCTGGACCTGGGCGAGGCTCTTCAGCTGCCCGTTGGCGAGGAGGAAGAAGAGGTCCTTCACGTTCACCACGCCCTCGACCTGGTCGAGGCTCCCGCGCGCGACCGGGACCCAGGTGTGGCCGGCGGCGCGGGCCTCGGCGATGTTCCGCTCCAGGGGCTCGTCCAGGTCGAGGTAGCGGACCTGCTGCCGCGGAACGAGGACCTGCCGCGCCGTCTTCTCCGACACCGAGAGGGCGCGGGCGAGGAGCTCCGCGCGCTCGGCGGTGATGTTCCCCGCGCGGGCCGAGCTGTCCACGAGCAACGCCAGCTCCTCGGGGTTGAGCGCGGTCTCCTCGGGCGCGGCCGGCTTCAGGCCCAGGAGGCGCGACACCGCCGAGGCCATGCGATTGATGAGCGTCACCGCGGGATAGGTGATCACGTAGATGGCCCGCATCGGCCCCGAGACCGCCAGGGCCACCGACTCGGTCCGCTGCAGCCCGAGGTTCTTGGGCACCAGCTCGCCGATCACCAGGTGGAGGATGGTGATGATCGCGAAGCCCACGACGAAGGCGAGCGTGTGGGCCAGGGCGATGAGGCCGCGCCGGTCGCCGAAGGAGGCGTGGAGCGCCCGCTCGATGGCCGCGGCGAAGGCCGGCTCGCCCACCCAGCCGATGCCGAGCGAGGTGAGGGTGACGCCGAACTGCACCGTGCTCAGGTAGGGGCCGAGGTTCCCGATGAGCCCCAGCGTTCGCTCGGCCGCGCGGTCCCCCTGCGCGGCGAGGGTCCGGAAGCGCGTCGGCCGCGCCCGCACCAGCGCCATCTCGGAGGCGACGAAGAACGCGTTGACCAGCACCAGCAGCACCGCGACGGAGATGTGCCAGGCCTCGCTTCTCAAGGCGGGTGCCTCACAGCAGACCCTCGTACTCCGGATCGCCCTTGAGGCCGTCGAACATCGGATCGGTGGCGAGCCAGCCGGAGACCTTCTGCCGGTCGGCGTCGAGCGCCTTCTTCAGCCATTCGAGCGACTCCGGCTTCTTCCCCCACAGCGCATACAGCGCGGCGAGGTTGTAGTGGAGCAGGAGATCGTCGGCGTTCAGGCCCCGGGCCTTCTGGTAGGCCCGCTCGGCCTCCGCGTAGAAGCCCTTCTGCGCGTAGCAGATGCCCAGGTCCAGGTGGGCCTCGAAGTCTTCGGGCTCGAGCCGCACGACCTCCTTCAGCTGGGCGATCGCCCCGCGGTAATCGCCCTCGTCCATCAGGAGCGCCGCGAGCTCGTGGCGCGGGAAGGCATCGGCCGGGTCGAGCTCGATGGCGGTCTGCAGCTCGGCGATGGCCTCCTCCACCCGGCCGTGATCGGCGTAGGTGAGGCCGAGGTTCAGGTGGGCGTCCGGGTACTCGGGGTCGAGCTCGATCGCCTGCTTGTACGCGGCGACCGCGAATTCCGGTCCGTGGGTGGAGAGGAAGCAGGCGAGGTTGTAGTGCGCGGTGGCGCTGTCGGGCTCGAGCTTGAGGGCGGTGAGGTACTCGGCCAGCGCCTCCCGGTAGAGCTTCTTCTCGGCGTAGACGGTCGCCAGGTTGTCGTGCGCGTGGGCCGAGTCCGGATCGAGGTCGATGGCCTTCCGGAACTCACGGATGGCCTCGTCCAGCCAGCCGCGGTCGGCGAGCTCGATGCCACGGGAGTTGTGCTCGTCGGAGAGCGCGATGTTGTCCTTCTCTCGGGCCATGGGGGGAACCAGGGCACTGTATTCAGCGGAAAACCGGCTCCGCAAGCTACACTCCCCGGCCCACGTGAACCCCGCGCAGCACCACGATTTCCGGTCGCTCGCCCTCGTCTGCACGCTCGCGGTCATGGGCGCGTGCGCGCCGCGCGCCATCGTGCGCCCCGAGACCGAGACGCGCCAGGAGCCGCCGCTCGCCGTCGCTCCACCGCCGACGGAGACACCGCCGCCGGCACCGCCGCGCCCGATCAGCCTCGTGGTCGGTGGAGACGTGACGCTCGGTGCGCACTACGAGGAGTGGATCGACGGGCTGCGAGCGAAGGGACGGGCCGGCCCGGCGGTGGACGGCTGGGGCTTCTCCGAGGTGAAGCCGCTGTTCGACGGGGCCGACCTCGTGCTGGTGAACCTCGAGTGCCCCTTCACCGCCCGCGGCGCGCCGATCCCGAAGAACTTCAACTTCCGTGCGCGACCTTCCACGGTCCAGGTGCTGGTCGACGCCGGCGTGCGGGCAGTGAGCCTGGCCAACAACCACAACATGGACTACGGCCCGGAGGGCGTGGCGGACACCATCGCCACGCTCGACGCCGCAGGCATCGCCCACTTCGGCGCGGGCCGGACCCTGGCCGAGGCGCGGCGGCCGGCGATCGTCGATGTGGCGGGGCTGAAGATCGCCTTCCTCGGCTACCTCATCCTCGGTGCGGCGCACCCCGAGCCGGCGGTGATCTGGGCCACCGACACGACTGCCGGAGTCGCCGGGCACCCGAGCGACTGGACCGTCGTGGAGCGGATGGTCCGCGAGGACGTGGCGGCCGCGCGCAAGGAGGCCGACCTGGTCATCCCTTTCTTCCACTGGGGGCGCGAGGGCAGCAAGGGACCGGAGGACTACCAGCGGGCCCTGGCGAAGGCGGCAGTCGAGTCGGGCGCGGCGGCGGTGCTGGGCTCGCACCCGCATGTGCTGCACGGGATGGAGCTGCAAGGCCAAGTTCCGGTGTTCTACTCGCTCGGGAACTTCGTCTTCGGTGGGAACTGGAATCCGCGAGACAAGGACTCGGTACTGGTGAAGGCGCGCTTCGACCGGAGCGGGTACCTCGGGGCGGAGCTGTTTCCGCTGAAGACCGATCGCTATCCGGATCGGCCGGTGCAGCCGTATCCGCTGACCGGAGCGGAGGGGCAGGCGGTGCTGCAGCGGCTGCGGAACGCCTCGGCGACGTTCGGAACGCCGCTTCCGGAGCTGGCGCCGCCCAAACCCGCCGCGCCGGTCTCGACCGCGGGTGCACCCGGCTCGTAGGG
>DATJVY010000178.1:0-36317 GCA_035501615.1 Myxococcaceae bacterium | reverse complement strand
CAGGGGCTGGCGCTGCTGCGCCACTTCGGCTTGCCGTTCCGCCAGTAGAGAGAACGACGAGAATGGCCAAGCTTTCCAAGATTGCCCAGGCGAAGCGCAAGCCGAAGTTCGCGGTGCGCAAGTACAACCGCTGCCCGCTGTGCGGGCGGCCCCGCGCGTTCCTGCGCAAGTTCCAGATGTGCCGGATCTGCCTGCGCAAGCGGGCGCTGGCCGGCGAGGTGACGGGGCTCATCAAGAGCTCCTGGTAGAAGAGGCAAGAGCACGTCCGCGGTGCGGACCCCCGTGCCCCGGCACGGCAAGGCGGCCGCGGGCGACAACGACGAGCCCGGCAGCGCTCCCCAGCGAGGGAGCAGCCGGACGAAGGACGAGCGAGAGGAAGTCGGCACATGCCAGTGAACGATCCGGTCGGCGACATGCTGACCCGCATCCGCAACGCTTCGCGGGCGCGCCACGACAGGGTGGTCATCCCCACCTCGAAGCTGAAGATCGAGATCGCCCGGGTGCTCCGCGAGACCGGCTACATCGCCGACTACGTCGAGCACGAGGGCCAGCCCCAGGGCGAGATCACCCTCCAGCTGAAGTACGGCCCGGACAAGAGCCCGGTGATCAACGGCATCCGCCGCGTCAGCCGACCGGGGTTGCGCCGCTACGTGCCGGTGCGCGACATCCGGCCCGTCCTCGGCGGGCTGGGCATCAGCATCCTTTCCACCAGCCAGGGCATCCTCAGCGACGCCGACGCCCGCAAGAAGAACATCGGCGGCGAGCTGATCTGCACGGTGTACTGACATGAGCCGAATCGGAAAGCTGGCGATCAAGCTCGACCCGAAGGTGAAGGCCTCGGTGGCCGCCGGCGCGGTGGCCTTCGAGGGTCCGAAGGGGAAGATGAAGGTCTCCCTGCCGCAGCGGATCACCGCCGACGTCAAGGACGGGCAGATCCACGTGCAGCGGCCGGACGACACGCGCCAGGCGCGCGCGCTCCACGGGCTCGCCCGGAGCCTCCTGGCCAACGCCGCCCGCGGCGTGGCGCAGGGCTTCGAGCGCAAGCTCGACATCCGTGGCGTGGGCTTCCGCGCCGAGGTGAAGGGCAAGCAGATCCACTTCGCGCTCGGGTACAGCCACCCGGTGGTGTTCGACCTCCCCGAAGGCGTCACCGCCGAGGTGGACAAGGTGGCACGCACCGAGGACAGCCTCCCGACCGTCGGGCTCACGCTCCGCAGCGTGGACCGCGAGCAGCTGGGCGAGACCGCGGTGAAGATCCGGGCGCTGCGGCCGCCCGAGCCCTACAAGGGCAAGGGCATCAAGTACGCCGACGAGCGCGTGCGCCGGAAGGAAGGCAAGACCGGCACCGCGTAGCAGCAGCCATCCCATCATCCGGCGGGGGAGGTCCCCATCCCTGCCGGACGGAACGAGGCAGACATGTCCAGCATCGACCACCGATTGAAGAGGAAGGCCCGCATCCGGCGGAAGCTCTCCGGCACCGCGGAGCGGCCCCGTCTCACGGTCTACAAGAGCCTGAAGCACATCTACGCCCAGGTGGTGGACGACTCCACCGGGCGGACCCTGGCCTTCGCCTCCAGCCTCTCCAAGGAGCTCAAGGGGAAGGACGAGGGCGACAAGAAGGAGGACGCCAAGCGGGTGGGTCGGCTGGTGGCCGAGAAGGCCAAGGCCGTCAAGGTGACCCGCGTGGTGTTCGATCGAAACGGTTTCCCGTTCCAGGGCCGCATCGCGGCCGTGGCGGAGGCGGCCCGCGAGGCCGGCCTCGAGTTCTAGGAAAGGCGAGAGGCGACGGTGGCGACTCCGATCAATCCCAACGACCTCGATCTCAGCGATCGCGTGGTCAACATCAACCGAGTGGCCAAGGTGGTGAAGGGCGGCCGGCGGTTCAGCTTCTCGGCGCTGGTCGTCGTCGGCGACGGCAACGGCCACGTCGGCGTGGGCCTGGGCAAGGCCAACGAGGTTCCCGAGGCCATCCGCAAGGGCGGCGAGAACGCGAAGAAGAACCTCTTCCGCGTGCCGCTCCAGGGCCACACCATCCCCCACGAGGTGCTCGGGCACTTCGGCGCCGGGTGGGTGCTGCTCAAGCCCGCCGCGGAAGGAACCGGGGTCATCGCCGGGGGCTCGGTCCGCGCGGTGCTCGAGGCGGCCGGCATCCGGAACATCCTCACCAAGAGTCAGGGCAGCCGGAACCCGCACAACGTGCTCAAGGCCACGGTGGCGGGGCTCAAGTCGCTCCGCTCGCCGGACCAGGTCTCGCGGCTGCGCGGCCGGGACATCGAGCTGGCGAAGCACGCCTGAGGACGGGAACGACCATGGGCCTTCGCATCACGCTGACCAAGAGCTTCGCCGGAGCGAGCGACACCCAGCTCCGGACCATCGCCGGCCTCGGCCTCCGGAAGTTCGGCCAGGTGCGGCTTCTCGCCGACACGCCGTCGATCCGGGGGATGATCTTCAAGGTTCGCCACCTCGTCAGCCACGAGGTGGTGAAGGAGAACCCGGCCAAGGCGCCGCGGCGGAAGCCGCGGTTCGTGAAGGCCCGCGAGGCGGCCCGTGCGGCCCGTGCCTCCAAGGAGCAGTGACATGTCGAGCCTGTCCAATCTCAAGAGACCGAAGGCCAGCTGGCACCGGAAGAAGCGGGTGGGGCGTGGCCAGGGCTCGGGCCTGGGGAAGACCGCGGGCCGCGGCGGGAAGGGCCAGAAGGCCCGGACCGGCAACATGCGCTTCGAGGGCTTCGAGGGTGGCCAGAGCCCGCTGCAGCGGCGGCTGCCGAAGTTCGGCTTCAACGCGCCGAACCGGAAGCACTTCGCGGTGGTGAACGTCGGCGAGCTGGAGCGGTTCGACGCCGGGGCGAGCATCGACGAGGCGGCGCTGCGGAAGGCTGGCCTGGTGAAGGGTCCCTGCGACGGGATCAAGCTGCTCGGGACTGGAACGCTCGGCCGCAAGGTGTCCGTGCGCGTGCACCGCGCGTCGGCCGGCGCCCGCCAGGCCGTGGAGAAGGTCGGAGGCACGGTGGAGCTCGTGCCGCTCGTGGCCCACAAGCCCGAGGCGGCGGCCCGGGCGCACGCCGGCAAGGGCGCGAAGGCCTGACCTTCCGGGGCCTTGCCGCCCCGGGACAATCCGGTAGGCTGGACGGCCTTCACCCATGTTTCGAGCCATCACCAACGTCTTCCGGGTCGCCGAGCTCCGGGCGCGCCTCGCCTACACCTTCGCCCTGCTCGCCGTGTACCGGCTGGGCGTGTTCATCAACACACCCGGCGTCGACCGGGTCGCGATGAACGCCTACATGCAGGAGCAGAAGGCGCGGGGCGGGCTGGTCAACCTCTTCAACCTCTTCTCCGGCGGCGCGCTGGACCAGATGTCGATCTTCGGGCTGGGGATCATGCCGTACGTCAGCTCGTCGATCATCATGCAGCTCCTGACGGTGGTGGTGCCGACGCTGGAGCGGCTCCAGAAGGAGGGCGCTGCCGGCCGGCAGAAGCTGAACCAGTACACCCGCTACGGGAGCATCGTCCTCTCGGTCATCCAGGGCATCGGAATCGCGCGCTGGCTGGCCTCGCTCGGCCGCCACACCATCCCCGGACGGGGCGGGGTGGAGATCGACCACGTCGTCGTCCCCAACGACTCGGTGTGGTTCACCTTCATGACGGTGATCACACTGACCGCGGGCACGGCGTTCATCATGTGGCTCGGCGAGCGGATCACCGAGCGGGGCATCGGCAACGGCATCTCGCTCATCATCTTCGCCGGCATCGTGGCCCGTCTTCCGAGCGCCACCAGCCGGTTGGTCGACCTGTCCCACGACAAGGCCTGGCTCATCCCGGTGCTCGCCGTCTTCATGCTCCTCGTGGTGGGCGTGGTGGTCTACATCGAGCGCGGGATGCGGCGGATCCCGGTGCAGTACGCCAAGCGGATGGCGGGCCGGACCATGTTCGCCGGGCAGGCGACCTACTTCCCGATGAAGGTGAACACCTCGGGCGTCATTCCCCCCATCTTCGCCGGCGCGATCCTCAGCTTCCCCGCCACGCTGGGGAACTGGCTCCCCGGGCTGGCCACGGTGCAGCACGCGCTGGAGAGCAACGCCTGGCTCTACGACGGCGTCTTCGTCCTGCTCATCATCTTCTTCACCTACTTCTACACGACGCTCACCTTCCGGGCGGACGACGTGGCGGACAACATCAAGAAGCAGGGTGGATACATCCCCGGCATCCGACCGGGCCGGCAGACCGCCGAGTACATCTCCAGCGTCCTCAACAAGATCACGTTCGGCGGCGCCATCTACCTCGCGCTCATCTGCGTCATCCCGTCGATCCTCTCCAACCCGGCCTTCGGAGGCCTGCCCTTCCAGTTCGGAGGCACGGCGCTCCTCATCGTGGTGGGCGTGGCGCTGGACACCGTCCAGCAGATCGAAGGTCACCTCATCAGCCGCAACTACGAGGGCTTCGCCGGGGCGCGGGGACCGCGGATCCGGGGTCGATTGAGGCCGGCCGCCTGAGCAGCCGGCTCTGCCCGGGGAGGGAGGGGCGATGAACCTGGTCCTGCTCGGACCACCAGGCGCGGGAAAGGGGACGCAGGCCAAGCGACTGGCGACGCGCTTCGGCATCCCCCAGGTCTCCACCGGGGACATCCTCCGGCAGGCGGTGAAGGATGGGACCGAGCTCGGCAAGCAGGCCGCCCCGCTGATGGCGGCAGGGAAGCTGGTGCCGGACGACGTCGTGGTGGGCCTCGTCAAGGAGCGGCTGCTCCAGCCCGACGCGGCCAAGGGGTTCATCCTCGACGGGTTCCCCCGCACCATTCCCCAGGCGGAGAAGCTGGAGCAGGGGCTCGCGACCCACGGCAAGAAGCTCGACGCAGTCGTCTCCCTCGAGGTGCCGATCGAGACGCTGGTGGAGCGCATCTCTGGGAGGAGGAGCTGCCCCCGGGACGGCAGCGTCTACCACGTGGTGCAGAACCCGCCCCGCCGCGACGGCACCTGCGACCTCTGCGGCACCTCGCTCGTCCAGCGCGACGACGACAAGCCGGAGAGCGTGCGTACCCGGATGGAGGCCTACGCCGCCTCCACCGCGCCCCTGAAGGACTTCTACGCCCGCCGGGGGATCCTCCAGGTGGTGGATGGGGTCGGCGCGCCCGAGGCCATCGAGGCCGCGGTGGTGCACGCCCTCCGCTCGCGTTAGGTCTTCCGCGGACGATGGCGGTGGAGCTCAAGAGCGCGGCGGAGATCGAGCGGATGCGGCGCGCCGGTCGCGTCGTGGCCGAGATCCTCGACGTGCTGGAGGCGGCGGTCGCCCCCGGAGTGAGCACCTGGGAGCTCGACCAGATCGCCGAGCGGCTCATTCGCGAGAAGGGTGCCCGGAGCGCGTTCAAGGGGTACCGCGGCTTCCCGGCGGTCCTCTGCGCCAGCATCAACCACGAGGTGGTGCACGGCATCCCGAGCCGGAGCCGGAAGCTGGTCGAGGGCGACCTCATGAAGCTCGACTTCGGCGTCTCGGTGGAGGGCTTCTACGGCGACGCGGCCCGCACCGTCCTCGTGGGGAACGTCTCCGACGAGGCCCGGCGACTGTCCGAGGCCACCCGCGAGTCGCTCGAGGCCGGCATCCGCGCCATCCGCCCCGGGAACAGGGTCGGCGACATCGGCCACGCCGTGCAGTCCCACGTCGAGCCGCTGGGCTTCTCCGTCGTCCGCGACTTCGTCGGCCACGGCATTGGCCGGAAGCTCCACGAGGCCCCCCAGGTGCCCAACTACGGCCGTCCAGGCACACTGGAATCCTTGCGTCCGGGCATGGTCCTGGCCGTTGAACCCATGGTGAACGCGGGGACGTCGGCCGTGGACGTCCTGGACGACGGCTGGACCGCGGTGACCGTCGATGGGCGGCTCTCGGCGCACTGGGAGCACACCATTCTGGTGGTGGAGGGCGGTCACGAGGTGCTCACCCGGTCGCCCGGCGGGACAACGGCTTGAAATGTCGAGGGCTCGCCGGTAGAAGAGCTTGCTTCAGCGCGCCCCGGCTGGTATGGCGGCGCGCTTTCCCGTGTACGAAGGCTCGTCTGCGAAGGGGTCGATCTGCCGAGATTTCGAAGGTCTGAGAGGGTCGTTGTGCCGAAGGATGATGCGATCGAGGTGGAAGGAACGGTCATCGAGCCGCTTCCCAACGCCATGTTCCGGGTGGTCCTGGACAACGGGGGGCACAAGGTGCTCGCCCACATCTCCGGGAAGATGCGCATGCATTTCATCCGTATCCTTCCGGGCGACAAGGTGAAGCTGGAACTGTCGCCTTACGACCTGACCCGCGGTCGCATCACCTACCGCGCCAAGTAGCGTCGGCAACCCCATCCGCCACGGGAGCGAGATTTGGAACAGCGGGGGAGAGCCCCGTCGAGGAGTTCAGTGTCACCATGAAGGTTCGCGCGTCGGTCAAGAAGATCTGTGACAAGTGCAAGGTGATCCGCCGCAAGCGGGTCGTGCGGGTGATCTGCGCGGCGAACCCCCGTCACAAGCAGCGCCAGGGCTAGGGCCCGGCAAGGGAACGAGGAACCAGAACCAGCATGGCTCGCATCGCCGGCGTCGACCTTCCCCCCGCAAAGCGGGTGGTGATCTCCCTCCAGTACATCTACGGGATCGGCAACAAGACCGCCCACGACATCGTGACCAAGGCGGGCATCGACCTGGCCACCCGCACCAAGGACCTCACCGAGGAGCAGACCCGGGCGATCCGCGAGATCATCGAGGCCGGCTACAAGGTCGAGGGTGATCTCCGCCGCGAGGTCACGATGAACATCAAGCGGCTGATGGACCTCGGCTGCTACCGCGGCCTGCGTCACCGCAAGGGCCTCCCGGTCCGCGGCCAGCGCACACACACCAACGCTCGGACCCGGAAGGGCCCGAAGCGCGGAATCATCCGGCCCAAGGCCACCGCCCCGACCACCACCCGGGCGTAACCCGATTCAGGACTGACGAGAGACCAGCGCATGGCCGAAGAAGTCACGCCCCCCGCAGCAGCCCCCGCCGCCGAAGCCGCCGCGGGCGCGTCCGTTCCGGGCGCCGCCGAGAAGCGCGTCAAGCGGAAGGGAAAGAAGAACATCCTCAACGGCGTGGTGCACATCCAGAGCACCTTCAACAACACCATCATCACCATCACCGACGTCTCGGGGAACGTCATCTCCTGGTCGAGCGCCGGGGCCCGGGGCTTCAAGGGCAGCCGCAAGTCCACTCCCTTCGCCGCGCAGGTGGCGGCGGGAGACGCCGCGGCCAAGGCAATGGAGCACGGCCTGAAGAACGTGACGGTGATGGTGAAGGGCCCGGGCGCCGGCCGCGAGTCGGCGCTGCGCGCGCTCGCTGCCGCCGGCCTGAAGATCTCGCTGATCCGCGACGTGACCCCCATCCCGCACAACGGATGCCGGCAGCCGAAGCGCCGCCGCGTCTAGACCACCTCCAGGGAGAACCCACTTGGCCCGTTACACCGCCAGCGCCTGCCGCATCTGCCGCCGCGAGAACCTCAAGATGTACCTGAAGGGGGACCGCTGCTACACCGACAAGTGCGCCATCGAGCGCCGCCCCTACCCGCCGGGCCAGCACGGCCAGGGGCGGGTGAAGTTCAGCGGCTACGGGACGCAGCTCCGCGAGAAGCAGAAGGTCAAGCGGATGTACGGGCTGCTCGAGTCGCAGTTCCGCGGCTCGTTCCACCGTGCCGCCCACGCCAAGGGCAAGACCGGTGAGACCCTCCTCCAGCTGCTCGAGCTCCGGCTGGACAACGTGGTCTTCCGCATGGGCTTCGCCGACACCCGGGCGGAGGCGCGGCAGCTGGTGCGGCATGGTCACTTCACCGTCAACGGGAAGCGGGTGAACATCCCCTCCTACGAGGTGAAGCCCGGCACGGTGATCGAGGTGGCGGAGAAGAGCCGGAAGATGATCCGGATCGCCGAGGCCCTGGAGACGGTGGACCGCCGCGGCATCCCTCAGTGGATCGAGCTGGACAAGAAGGCGATGAAGGGCACGGTGAAGAGCGTCCCGAACCGCGAGGACCTCACCATGCCGATCCAGGAGCAGCTCATCGTCGAGCTTTACTCGAAGTAGGCGGTCGCAGCACCAGGAGGCGTCCTCCCGTCATCCGGACGGGTAAGTCGGTGGCGCGGTCCTGCAAGGAAAGAAGGAAGAAGCAGTCATGGCTGAAGCATTCAACGCGAAGAACTGGCGCGATCTCATCAAGCCCCGGCGGATGGAGATCGACGGCGAATCCCTCACCCAGACCTACGGGAAGTTCGTGGCCGAGCCGCTCGAGCGCGGGTTCGGCACCACGCTGGGCAACTCGCTGCGCCGCGTGCTCCTGAGCTCGCTCCAGGGCGCGGCCATCACCTCGGTGAAGATCGAGGGAGTGGAGCACGAGTTCACCACGGTCCCCGAGGTGACCGAGGACGTCACCGACATCGTGCTCAACCTCAAGGAAGTCCTGCTCCGGATGCACACCAACGAGCAGAAGACGCTCCGCATCGAGGTGGAGGGCCCGAAGGAGGTCAAGGCCGGCGACATCATCGCCGACGACCAGGTGGAGATCCTCAACCCTGGCCACCTCATCTGCACCCTCTCCGAGGGTGGGAAGCTGCGGATGGAGATGACCTGTCGCCGCGGCCGCGGCTACGTGCCGGCGGTCAACAACAAGAACCCTGGCGACCCGATCGGGACCATCCCCATCGACGCGCTGTTCTCGCCGATCCGCAAGGTCAACTACCAGGTCACCAACGCCCGCGTGGGCCAGGTGACCGACTACGACAAGCTCTCTCTCGAGGTGTGGACCGACGGCTCGGTCACTCCGCAGGACGCGGTGGCCTACGCGGCGAAGATCATCAAGGAGCAGCTGACGGTCTTCATCAACTTCGACGAGACCGAGGAGCCGGTCATCGCCGAGGCGCCGAAGGAGGAGGCCAAGCTCAACGAGAACCTCTTCCGCAGCGTGGACGAGCTCGAGCTGAGCGTCCGCAGCGCCAACTGCCTCCAGCAGGCGAACATCAAGACCATCGGTGATCTGGTCCAGCGCACCGAGGCCGAGATGCTGAAGACCAAGAACTTCGGCCGGAAGTCGCTGAAGGAGATCAAGGAGATCCTCGCCGAGATGGGGCTCTCCCTGGGGATGAAGCTCGACAACTGGCCCCAGAAGCCGGGCGTGGCTCCGGCCTCCGCCGAGCCGAAGGTCTAGGAACGTTGTGATCGACCCGGGTACCTGACACGGCCCGGGAAAGGACGGGAAGGCGATGCGTCACCGCGTCGGACATAGGAAGCTCCAGAAGACCACCCCCCACCGGCTGGCCATGCTCGACAACATGGTCACCTCGCTCCTCGAGCACGAGGCGATCCGCACCACCGTGCCCAAGGCCAAGGAGGCCCGGCGGCTGGCGGAGCGGATCATCACCCTCGGGAAGCGGGGCGGGCTGGCCAACGTCCGGCTCGCCGAGCGGCGGATCCGCAGCCGCGCCGTGCTCCAGAAGGTCTTCGGAGAGCTGAAGGACCGCTACGCGGGCCGGCCCGGCGGCTACACCCGCATCGTCCGGCTGGGGCACCGCACCGGCGACGCCGCGGAGATGGCCCTGCTCGAACTGGTGGATCGCCCGGCCAAGCCTGCTCCCGAGAAGAAGGACTGAGTGCTCCGACCGGGATGTGCTGATCGCTGCGGCGGCCGATCCTCTCGCCGCGACGCGCAGCCTCGTCACTCGCCTGCTCGACGAACGACGAAGTACGCCTCCGCTGCTCGCTCCTCTGGTGCGCCGTCTCGCTTCGGTCTCGGCCACCTCGCCGTGCTCACCACATCCCGGTCGGAGCACTGCGCCCTCACTGCAGCTGCCCCTCCTTGAGGAGCAGCACGCTTCCCTTGCGGGTGTGGAGCTCGATGTCGGTCGCCTTGAGGTTGAAGGGGGCGAGCTTGCCGTTGTCTCCCATCAGCTGCTTGGGGGTGATGGTGACGAAGGCCCGGGGCTCCACGTGACTGATCGCCGCTCGGTAGGTGTGGTTCACGACGACCACGACCTCCTCCCAGGCCCGGTCGCTCTCGTTGGAGAGGACGTAGGCCGGGTGCTCCGTCTCCTCGCCCATGATCAGCCGGGCTCCGAGCGAGGTGCTCGGGCCGCCGAGGGTCGGAGCGGCCGGGCAGGCCACGAAGACGCCGGCCAGGCTGAGCACCGCCCACGCCCCGAGGATGGCCGCCTTGACCTTGAAGTACCGGTCGGCGTTGCGGAAGTCCTCCCACGTCTCGCGGAGGATGGCGACGACGTTCAGGGCCGTGCTCTCGGCGTGGGAGCGGATGCGGGTCTGGATGGGAAGCCCGTCCTCGTCGAGGGGAAGCGGGTCGCTCCGGGTCGCGCTCACCGTCCGTCCGGCGAGCAGCGCGGCTTGGTGGGGCGGCAAGTTCCGTCCGGGTGGTCGCATGCGGCCAGGTGGGAGTGTACACGAGACCCATCCACGGCCTCGCTCTGTCCGGCCGCGCTGCCGGGTGCTGTAGTCGAGCCCACAGTGTCGCCGGACCCCGATGCGGACGCCGCCATGAACAAGGGAGCCCCCGCGCCGTGAAGGAGGTCTACATCGTCGCCACCGAGGACGCCGAGCCGCTGAGCCCGGAGGCCATCGGAGAGGCGTTCGAGACCGACGACGTGGCGGTGGAGCTCGACGAGTCCGGAGGAAGCTTCCGGCTGAGGTCGGCGGAGGCGGACATCGCCGTCCGCTTCGAGGCGCTGGAAATGCCCTTCGGTGCCCCTGGAGAGCCGGTGGTCGGCAGCGAGTCCGCCCGGGCACGGCTGCAGCGATCCCGGGGTCTCTACTGGGTCTCGTACGAGACGCCCTCCGGCAGCCAGCCCACCGTGGGGGTCTTCGAGGCGCTGTGGTGCGCGCGGGCCCTGCTGGAGCGGCGGGAGGGCGTGCTCTGGGACCGGAGCGCCTCCAAGCTCCACGAGGAGGAGGACGTCCGGGAGATCACCGAGCTCGACTTCGACATCCGCGACCACGTCAACCTCCACGTGGTCGAGGCCGCTCCGGGCGACGCGCCGCTGTGGGTGCACTCCCACGGGATGTCGAAGTTCGGCCAGCGCGACGTCGAGATCTTCCACCTCGCCGAGGCCGACCTGCTTCCCGCCGAGAGCTTCCTCCAGGAGCTGTGCAGCGACCTGGCCTTCGGGGAGGGACCGACGCCGCGCACGCCGATGGAGACCAGCAACGGCGAGGCGTTCATGCTCGTATCCTCCGAGGAGGCCCGGCACGGGATGCTGGGGATCAAGCTCGAGACCTTCGAGGGCCACGAGGGCGAGTACTGGACCGTGGTCTCGCCGGAGGGACGGCACACCACCTCGGAGCTGCTCCGGCCCTACCGCAGCCGCTTCGAGGAGGAGGACCCGACCCGATCCGAGGCCCTCGCGTCCCAGGCGCTCCGGCTCCGGCCGGCCTTCAAGGCCAGGTTCCACCGCCGCGGGCTCATGGAGCCCCTGACCTTCCTGGTCCGTGCGCCGTTCGAGACCCACCCCGAGGGAGAGGCGCTTCACGAGAATCTCTGGGTCGAGGTCCTGTCGTGGGAAGAAGGGCGCATCAGCGGGAAGCTGGTGGACGGGGCGGCCCAGACGACCGAGTGGCGGAAGGGCGCCTCGGTGGAGATCGACGAGGACAGCGTCAACGCGGTCGCGATGGGGCGTGAGGGGCGCCCGCTCGACGAGGAGGAGATGCAGGGCGTGCTCCTCGCCGAGCGTCCGAGCTGATGGAGGTCCGCGTCTCGACCGAGGTGGCCGGGGCCCGGGCGCGCGGCGCTCCGGTGGTGGTGCTCGAGTCCTCGGTCCTCGCCCAGGGGCTGCCCCATCCGGTCAATCTGGAGGCGGCGCGGGCCTGCGAGGAGGCGGTGCGCCGCGCCGGGGCGGTTCCGGCCGTGGTCGCGGTGGTCGACGGGGTGGTCCGCTGCGGGCTCGACGCGGACGAGGTTCGCCGCCTCGCCAGCGGGCCGGAGAAGCGGTGGAAGGTGGGGGTGGGCGAGCTGGCCTCGGCCGTCCTCCAGGGGGCGACCGGAGGCACCACGGTGAGCGCCACCTGCGCCGTGGCGGCCGCCTGCGGGCTGCCCCTCTTCGCCACCGGGGGCATCGGGGGCGTG
Organism: Myxococcaceae bacterium; assembly: GCA_035501615.1. GTDB lineage: Bacteria > Myxococcota > Myxococcia > Myxococcales > Myxococcaceae > RPRB01. The sequence goes on along the minus strand of DATJVY010000178.1, from coordinate 24,216 downwards.
CACCGGGGCGACGGCAGCGACGTCTCGGCCGACCTGGCGGCCCTGGCCCGCTACCCGGGGATGGTGGTCTGCGCCGGGGCGAAGAGCGTGCTGGACCTGCCCCGGACGCTCGAGGCGCTGGAGGCGCTCGGGGTGCCGGTGCTCGGGTACGGCACGAGCGAGTTCCCGGCCTTCTATGCCGACCGCTCGGGGCTCCGGCTCGAGCACCGGGCCGACTCGCCCGAGCTGGCAGCGGAGGCGCTCCGGGCCCAGCGGGACCGCCTCGGGCTCGGGCAGGCCATCGTCCTCGCGGTGCCTCCGCCGCCGGAGGTGGCGCTGGACCGTGACGAGGTGGACCGGGCGCTCGTGGCCGCGGAGGCCGAGGCGAGGCGGCAGGGGGTCACCGGGAAGGCCGTCACGCCGTTCCTGCTCGCCCGGCTGGTCGAGGCGACCGGCGGGCGGACGCTGCGGGCGAACGTGGCGCTCCTGGCGAGGAACGCCCGCGTCGGGGCGGAGATCGCGGCCGCGTACGCGCGGCTCCGTTCCTAGAACTCGATCCCGTTCACGGCCGGCTTGGGGAGGTTCATCGCCAGCCGGCGCACCTCCGAGCCGCCGTAGAAGGCCTGGTACATGTAGTCGTCGGCGACGACCTGCTTCACGTACGCCCGGGTCTCCTTGAAGGGGATGGACTCTACGAAGAGGTCCACCGGCATCGAGCCCAGCTCGCCGCTCCAGCGCACCGTGACCGCCGGGCCGGCGTTGTAGGCGGCGGCGATCAGCACCGGGTGCACGAAGCGCTTCGCCAGCTGGCCCACGTACCAGGCCGAGAGGTCCAGATTGAGCTCCGGCCGATACAGCTCGTCCGGCTCGGGCGGGTCGCGCTGCAGCTCGCGGGCGATCGCGCTCGCCGTCCGCGCCATGAGCTGCATCAGCCCCCGGGCCCGGGCCGCGCTCAGCCGGTCCGGCTGGAAGGCGCTCTCGCGCCGCATGATGGCGTAGAGGAGCGAGCTGTGGACGCCCTGCGCCCGCGCCGTCTCGTCCACGTGGCTCACGTAGGGTCGGGGATAGAGCAGGGCGAGCGCCCCCGGGTCCTTCTGCCCATAGGCCTTCCCCCAGAGGAGCCGGTTCGCGAGGCCATACGCCGCCCAGGCCTCGCCCACCCGTGCGAGGGCCGTTCCCACCCGGAGCGCCGCCTCCGGGGTGTGCACCGCGCCGAGGCGCGCTCGAAGCTCCTCGGCCGACTCGCGCCAGAGCCCTGAGCGCGCCAGTGCCTGGGGCAGAGCCAGCTCCGGCGCCGGGGCGACCTTCGTCGACAGCCGGGGCCGCTCGGTGAAGAAGACCTCGGGCTTGCTCCCGAGCTCGCGGAGCCGCTCCTGCGCCAGCAGCCCGTAGAAGGACTGCGGGTAGAGCTTGAGGATGTCCTGGTAGTCCTCCACCGGCTTTCCGCCGGCGAGCTGCTTCACCCGGACCCGCCAGTACTTGGCCTGGGGGACGAGTCCGCTCCGGGGATAGCGGTCTTGGAGCTCGCGGAGAGCCCGGTCCGCCTCGCCCCAGCTCCCGGCCCGGATCTGCGCCAGTGCCCGGAACCAGCAGGCCTCGTCGCGGCGGCGGGACTCGGGGTGCTTCTTCTCGAAGCTCTCCAGGGCGTCCGCCGCCTCCTTCAGCTTGCCTTCCTGGAGCGCGAGCCAGCCGAGGAAGTAATCCGCCTCCTCCGAGGCAGGCTCGCCGGCGAACCGCTTCGAGATCTCCTGCAGCCGCTCGACCGCCTTGGCGTGCTCGTCCAGCTTCAGGAGCCGGCGCGCCCGGACCAGCATCGCCTCGGCCGCGGTCGCCGGAGGCCCGCCCGCGGCGACCTGCAGCGCCTCCTCGCCCTCCTCGACCCGGTTCAGCGCGAAGAAGGCCTGGGCCCGCAGGAGGGCCACCTGGGCGTGACTGGTCGCGTCGCCCACCAGCCCGTTGGCCTCGCTCCGGTCCAGCTCGGCCAGGGCCAGCCGCGCGTCCCCGGCGTCGAGGAAGACGCGGGTCCGCTGCAGCCGCTCGTCCAGGGTGAGCGCCACGGCCGGTGCCGAGCTGCCCCGGAGCTGGGCGTCCGCATCCAGGGCCGCCTGGGACCGGGGGTACCGCACCATCAGGGTGTGGAGGTCCGCCTGTGCCCCCAGGAGGTCTCCCAGGGCCGCCCGGGCCTCCGAGCGGTCCGCCAGCAGCTCCGGCCCGCCCAGGGCTCCCAGGGCCCGCTCTAGCAACGGAAGCGCCTGGCCGGGCTCTCCGGCCCGCAGGAGCGATTCGCCGGCCCTTGCGACCGCACGGCTTGCCACCACCCCCGGCGCGCCCACCGCCTCGGAGAACGCCTGTGCAGCGCCCCGGAAGTCACGGGTGTAGAAGAGACCCTGTCCGATGGCGAAGCTCCGGTAGGGCGCCAGGAGCGGCGGGGCCGGGTGCCGCCGCAGCTGGGCCAGCGCCTCCCGCGGCTCCCCCCGGCTGATGAGCAGCGAGCCGATGAGCAGCGAGAGCTGGGGCGCCTGGGCACACCCCTTCCGGGCGCAGGCGGAGAGCTCGGCCTGGGCCATCTCCAGGGAGGAGGACCGCTGCAGGCGTGTCGCCTCGAGCAGCCGCTCCGACTGCCCCCGTGCCGCCATCCAGGGGAGACTGGCCGAGACGACCGCCCACCGACCGGCATGGAGGAGCCGGCGGGCACGCCCAGGTGGGCGCGTCCGGGGACGAGCGGAAGCATGCATCATGAAGTGACGCGCATGCTCTCACGCCCCGCCGACCCTTGTCCCCTCGTGGGTTCGCGGGATTGCGGCGAGGTACGTGCACCGCGCCGACCCTGGTTTGACATCGGAATGTGGCACCGCATAAACCACCGCGGACTCCGGGTGCGGCCCGGAGGAGGCGAGGGGACAGATTTCCACCACCGGTCAGCTCAGTTCGCGTCCAGCACGCCCTCGCCAGGCCCATCTCGACGTCTTCGCGGAGACTCGCCGATGAAACCGTGCCCGACCGACTTGCCCCAGACCATCAACCCTGAGGCAGGCCCCAAGCGTGCTGGCGTCGAGGTTCACCGGAACCTGAACTGCGCTCACTACGACCACTGTCTGGACGAGGCCGTCCGGCGGGGGTGGCAGAGCTTCACCTGCGTGAAGTGCCCGCTCTACGCCACGGTGGCCGCGCCCGCGCTCGGCATCGAGGCGTACGCGACGCAGCGGCGCGCCATCTAGCGTCCGGGGCTCACCGCCCCCAGGGGTGAGGCCTGGGGAGCGGCGAGGCGCCGCCCCGTCCAGGCTCACTCCCCGGCGTAGATGACCACCACCCAGTAGCGTCCCTTCCCGTAGGTGGGCGAATCGCCGCGCACCGCGCCGATGCCCACCAGGGAGTAGCGCGGCTCCCGCAGCCCGCGCGAGGGCGGCAAGGCTGACAGGTCCCGCGCCACGTAGAGGTCCGCCGACGCGGTCCGGGCCTCCGACAGCACCCCGAACACCTGGCTGTCGATCTCCGGCGCGCGCGGGTCGTCCCGGGCCAGCGCCGCCCGCGCCTGCCGCGTCGCGATGTCCTCCAGCGCCGCGCTCCGCTGCAGGGCAGGGAGCTTCAGCGCCGCCCGCTCGGCCCCGAGCCGGGCATACGCCCCGGCGACCGGATCGACGCCCGCCTTGGCCGGGGTCGCCAGCAGCTCCACGAGGAGCGTCTCCGAGCCGCCGTCGCGAGGCTGGCGGGCGAGCCCGAAGCCGATCCGCTCGAAGGCCGGGTCGAGGAGGTTCTTCCGGTGGCCGGGGCTCTCCTCGATGGCCGCGTGCGCGGCGAGTGGCCCCGAGGCCATGCCCAGGTTCTCGCCCGACGCCTGGTAGGCGTAGCCCGCCTGCTCGAGGCGGTCGGGGAGGGCCTCCCCGTCGGGGGCGACGTGCGCGAAGAAGCGCTGGGTGGCCATCCGGTCGGCGTAGGCCTGGGCCACGGCGTCGAGCTTCGGGTCGGGCGCGACGGCCGGAAGCCCCGCGGCGCCTCGGAGGTCATTCACCCGGGCCAGGAGCCGGGCCCGCGCCTCCCCGGGCGTGGCGGGCTCGGGGCCCTGCGGCATCAGGACGACGGGAGTCGCCGGGGCGGCCGGGCCAACCTCGACGGAGAACATCGCCGCCACCTCGGGGCCCTCGGCTCCCTCGCCGATCACCTCGAGCGCGTGCCGGCCGTTCCCCTGGAGCGGGACCGGCGCGCACCACGCTGCCCCGGTGCGGCCCGAGATCTCGGTCAGCCGGTCGACGACCCCCGAGGGGCGGGTGACGTAGACCGAGGGCCGGCCGAGGGGGGCGCGGAGCTCGAAGCAGAGCCGCGGGCGCGCAGGAGCCTTTTCCACCTTGCGCGGGAAGGCCTGGACCTGCGCCTTGCGGTCGGCGAGCAGCAGCGCGAGCACCGTGTGGTCCTCGTCCGCGACCAGCGCGATCCCGGCGTGGGAGGCCGCCTCCCCGGCGAAGTCCGTCCGTTGCAGGAAGGCCCCGAGGGTGGTCTGGGTGGGCCAGCTCCGGATGAGCACCAGCCGGGGGTTCGGATCCCAGCCGCCGGCCTCGGAGACCGCGAGGCCAATGCGCGTCCCGCTCGCGGCCTCCGCGCTGGAGAGCAAGGCCTCGCGGGCGAGCGTGCGGGCGGCCTGGGTGAGGGCCGGGTCGAGCACCGGCGAGGAGCGGCCGACGCGCTCGAACACCTGACGGACGTGGAGCATCGCTCTCGCCTCGGCGTCGGCCAGCTCCGACGCGGGGGAGGGTGCCGGCGCGGGTCCCGGCCCGGCGAGCAGGAGGAGCAGGAGAAGCGGTCTCACGGGCGGGGGGCGAGCCGGAACTCGATGCTGCGGACCGGAGCGCTCCGGACCGCGGAGTTCCAGCGCTCGCGAAGGACGGCCTCCTGGGCCTGGAGCGTCGCGCGCCAGGTGGCGCCGGAGACCTCCACCCGGAGCACGCCGTCCTCCAGCTCCACCGGCCGGCTCTGGGCGCCGATGACCGCGCCCTGGATGCGGCTCCAGAGCGCCCCCAGCGCCCCGGTGCCGTGACCTTCACGCGCCAGCCGGCCGAGGACGTCGGGGAGCAACGCCGCGAGCGAGGCTGGTTCCCTGGAGGCCACGGGGCCACATTAGCCGAGTTGGACCCAGGTGCCCTCGGTGGTGCGCTCTACCCGAGGAACACTCCGCTCCGCGCCCCGAGCAGCTCGCGCAGCATGTGCTCGATGGTGCTCCGGGTCGCCTCGACCAGCGATTCGACCAGCGAGAGGTCGGTGTCCTTCGCCCCGAGGGGCACCACGAGCGGCTCCCCGATGCGGATGCGCCACTTGGCCGGGAGCGGCGGCGACGTGACCGGGAGGTAGGGAACGCCGAGGGGCCCTCCGGGAAGCTTGCCCAGGAGGGGGAGCGTCTCCTCGGCGCCCATGATCGCCACCGGGAGGATGGGCTTCCCGGTCCGGAGGGCGAGCTTGACGAAGCCGCCGCGGCCGAACCGCTGGAGCCGGTAGCGCTCGCGGAACGGCTTGCCGATGCCCTGGATGCCCTCGGGGAAGATGAGCACCGGACGCCCCTCGGCCAGGAGCCGGGTGGCGCTGTCCGGCGAGGCGCGCACCGCGCCCAGGCGGTTGAAGAGCGTTCCCAGCAGCGGGGCGTAGAACACCTGGTCCTCGGCGAGCCAGCGGGCCTCGGGCAGCTCGGGACGCTCGCGGCGGAGGGCCTCGTGGAGCATCGGTCCGTCCAGCGGCAGCGCGCCGGCGTGGTTGGCGACCAGCAGCGCGCCCCCGGCCGGGACGTGGGCCGCGCCCTCCACCTCCACCCGGAACCAGCGGCTGTAGAGGAAGTCCACCAGCGGGGCCACGGCCTCGCTCAGACGGGCGTCCCGACCGTACAGGTCGAGCTGCTCGCCGCCGGAGGTCCCCAGCCCGGCCCGGAGCGCGCGGAGCGCGGCCTCGAGCGCCGACCAGGCCTCGGACAGGACGCCGGGCGCGTCGCGGAGCGCCTCGACCAGCCCGGTGGTGGCGGCCTCGATGGCCGGACCGGCCCCGGGCGATGGCGTTCGAGCCTCCGCCGTTGGAGTGGACGCGCTTCCCCAGGTGAGGATCGGGGGCTCGACCGCCGGTGGGTGCCCCACCTTCGTGGGAGGCACTGCGGGCGGAGCGGGCTTCTCGGGCGCAGCCGGTGCCGGCGCGGGCACGGCCTGCGCAGGGAGGGGAACGCCCGGCCGCGCCACGGCGTCGGGACGCGCAGGAGGCGGTGACTCGCCCGTGCCCTCGCGCCTCTCCCGGGCCGGGGCGCTGGGCGTTCGTGGTGGGGCACGGGGGGCCGTTCCGGCGGACCTCCCGGGGCGTGGAGCCTTCGGGCGCGGCGTTGCTGCCGTCTTCGGGGCAGTGGACCGAGGAGGGGCACGCTTGCCGGGCTCGCCTCGCGCCTCGGCGGGCGCGGGGACGGGCGTCTCCGGGGTGGCGGCGGGCGTCCGCGGCGCCGCACCACGCTGGAAGGGGTCGTTCCCCAGGACACGCCTGCTCCCCATCGGTCTTCAGCTCCTCACCGAGGCGGCGGCCTCGCGGGCCCCGAACCGGGGCCGGAACCCGAGCCCCGTCCGCGCCCGTGAACCGTCCGCCACCCAGGCGTAGTGAAGGTAATCGAGGAGCGCACCGGGAGTCGCAGTGATTCCTGCCGAGTTGAGCGCCCGGAGCGTCGCCCGGGCCAGGGGGGGAGGGAGCGGCAGCGGGGTTGTCCCCGCCAGGCGGATGAGGGCCGAGAGCGGCAGCACGTCGTCGCTGACCACGTTGAACGTCCCGCTCACCGGAGCGTCGAGCAGGCCGAGCAGCAGCTCCCGCGCATCCTCCTCGTGGACGGCCTGCCAGAGCGGGTCGAAGCCGAGCAGCGTGGGGACCAGCGGCCGGCGGAAGTACCGCGTGGCGGGGTTGTCGACCGTGGGCCCGAGCACCGGCGCGAAGCGGAGGACCGTGAGCCCCACTCCCGGGTGGTCCCGGCGGAAGGTCACCAGCTGGCGCTCGACCTCGACCCGGTCGGTGACGAAGCGGCTCCCCGGGCTTCCGTGGAGCTCGGCTTCCTCGCCGAGCATCACCGGGTTGCCGGGGCGCGCACCGTAGACCGCCGTGGTGGAGGGGACGACCACGTGCCGGACACCGGCCCGGACCGCCGCGGCGAGGGTGTGGAGCGTCCCGATCACCTCGAGCTCGTGGGCGAAGGCGGCCCCGCGCGTGCGCCCGTGGAGGAAGGCGAGGTGGTACAGCACGTCCACCGGTGCCTCGGAGAGCGCGCTCTCCAGATCGGACTCCACGTCCCAGCGGGTGAGATCCACCCGGTGGTGGACGAGGCGGGCCCCCGAGACCGGCCGCGGGCCGAACGTCAGGAGCTGCTCGATGCGCGGTTCGGCCAGGAGGCGCGGGAGCAGCAGCGCTCCGAACTCGCTCGTGGGACCGGTGACCGCGATCCGCAGGGGCTGTCCGCGTGCGCTCTCCATCACCGGACCGGCCGGGGTGCCGTCGCTCGCCACGGAGCCGCGCTTTCTGATGTGGAGGCTTCTCGGGGATTTCCGGAAGCCACGCCGATCGACCACCTCACACTGCAGGCCCTCCCTCGCGGTCGCGTGGTGCAGCTGGACTGAGAGCAGGATACGGACCCGCCCGGGGGTCGGGCCAGCATTCCAGGGGGGACGTGGGAAGTCACCCCGGGACGACGTGCGCAGGCCGATCCTGGTCGGGCCCTCCATCGACCCGAACAACTGGCGGCGCTTCGATCTCTTCCGCGGCCGAGGTTGCGCGTCCCACGACGCTCGGTGTAGCGGACGGAGGCCCGTGCTCCGCCCGGACTCCATGCCGACCATCGCCGTCCTCGACGACGCGCTCATCGACCAGATCGCCGCCGGCGAGGTGGTGGAGCGTCCCGCATCGGTGGTGAAGGAGCTGGGGGAGAACGCCGTCGACGCCGGCGCCCGGTCCATCCGGGTCTCCATCGAGGGCGGCGGTACGCGGCTCATCGAGGTGATCGACGACGGCTCGGGGATGTCTCCCGAGGACGCGGTGCTGAGCATCCGTCGCCACGCGACCAGCAAGCTCCGCACGGCCCAGGACCTGCTCGCCATCCGCACCCTCGGATTCCGTGGCGAGGCCCTGGCGGCGATCGCCTCGGTTTCCACCCTCGTCCTGCGCACCGCGCTCCACGGTGGTGCCGAGGGGACCGAGGTGCGCGTGGAGGACGGAGAGATGCGGGTCGGGCCCGCGCCGGCGCGTCCCGGGACCCAGGTCCGGGTGGAGGAGCTCTTCGCGGCGGTGCCCGCCCGGCGGAAGTTCCTCCGCCGGCCCGAGACCGAGCTCCGGCACGTGGAGGATGCCGTGCTCCGGCTCGCGCTCGCGAACCCCGAGGTGGCCTTCCGGCTGGAGAGCGACGGGCGTTCGGTGCGGGTGCTCCCGCCCGCCGGTGGAGACCTCCGAGAGCGCATCGCCGCCGCGCTCGGACCCGAGGTGGCGCCGTTCCTGCTCCCGGTCGAGGAGCGGCGGCTGGGGCTCAGGGTGCACGGGGTCATCGCCTCGCCGGAGTTCAGCCTCTCCACCGCGCGGTCGCTCTACCTCTTCGTCAACGGACGCCACGTCCGCGACCGCACGCTGCACTTCGCCGTGCACCGCGGGCTCTCTCCGTCGCTTCCGTCCGGCCGCCAGCCGGTGGGGGTGCTCTTCGTCGAGCTCGAGCCGTCGCGGGTGGACGTGAACGTCCATCCCCAGAAGCTCGAGGTCCGCTTCGGCGACGCGGCCGAGGTGACCGACGCGGTCCAGGCGGGCATCGGCCGTGCGGTGCTCCGATCGACTCTCGCCGGTCCGGCGTCCAGGGCGACCCGTCCGTCGACGGACTATGCGGCCGCGGTGGAGCGTTTCCTGTCCCGGGCGTCGGTGGCGCCGCTGCCGCTTCCCGAGGCCCAGGACCGCCCACCGGCGCACGGCGAGGCGCTGCCGGACCGGAACGCCGCCCCGGCTCCAGGATGGTTCGCCTCGCTCCGCGTGCTCGGGACGGTGCAGGCCCGGGCGCTGGTCTGCGAGGGACCGGGCGGCTCGCTGGTGCTCATCGACCTGCACGCCGCGCGGGAGCGGGTTCTCGCCCACCGTCTGGAGCGCGAGATCGGGGTCGCGCGGGAGGCACCGCTGCTCGGCGCCTCGCTCGCGCTCACCCCCGCGATGGAGGCACGCCTCGCCGCGCGTCGCGAGGCCCTGGCGACGGTGGGCCTGGTGGTCGAGCCGTTCGGGCCGGATGCCTTTCGACTGGTGGGCGTTTCCCCGGCGCTGGTGGGCCACCGGCCCGAGTCGCTCGTGGAGGCCGCGGTGGCCGTGCTGGAGGGAGGGCAAGGTCCGCCGGAGGTGCGCGCTGCGCTGGCCTGTGCGGCGGCGTCCGAGGCGCGCGAGCCGTCGGCCGAGGAGATCCGGCAGCTCCTCGAGGCGCTCGACGCGACGGACGCCGGCGTGCGGGCGCGGCACGGTCGCGTCGTGGTCGAGGAACGCGCGGTGCTCTCGCTCCTGGCCTGATCGCCCTCGGAGTGCGTGACCAGGGGGGCGAGCGAGCGGCCCTTGGAATGCGGGCCCCGGGATGCTCTCTTGCGACCTCTCGGACGTCCCGAGACGAGAGGACACGTTGGCGACGGACCTGGAACGAGAGCTGGCGGACATCCGCCGCGAGGTGATCGAGGGGCGCAACCTCGTCATCCGCACCGACAATCTCCTGAAGACGCTCCACTCGGAGGTGAAGGCCTTCGGAGCGCGACAGAAGGACTTCGAGCGGCGGCAGATGGTCTCCTCGGCCGCGGCCTATGCGCTCTTCGCGCTGATCGCCGGGACCGCGGCCGTGCTTCTGGCCGGCGCGCGGGCCTCCTCGGCGAACGGGGAGCGCGACCGGGCGGTGGCCGAGCTCAAGACGCTCACCCAGAGCCTGGAGAAGGAGCGCGCCGACCAGGCCGCCGTCGCCGCCGCCCGCCGATCGGCAGCGGACGCCTACCGGATGATGACCGAGCTTCCCGGGGACCGGCGCCTGGAGGGAATCACCGCGCTGGCCAGGGTGGACCAGAGCAAGCTCGAGCCGCTCGAGCGGCAGGCGCTGGCCGACCGCGCCGGCGAGCTTCGCCACGAGCTCGGGCAAACGGCCTTCGAGCGCGGGAAGGCGGCGTTTCGGCGGAGCGAGTGGCCCGCCGCCACCGAGGACCTCTCGCGGTTCCTGGCGATGCAGCCCTCGGAGCCGGAGCAGCTCGAGGCCTCGTTCCTGCTCGGCAATGCGCTGGTGCAACAGCGGAAGTACGAGGCCGCGATCCCCCCGCTGAAGCTGTTCGTGGAGAAGGACCGCCGGAGCAAGAACCGCGAGTGGGCGATGACGCTCCTGGCGCAGGCCTACGAGCAAGCCGGCAAGCCGGAGCAGGCCGCGGTGGTGGCGCGTGACGCGCTCGGGACCTACCCCGCGTCGCAGTTCACCCCGATGCTGAAGGCCCGTCTGTCCTCGGCCAAGCGCGCGCTCTCCTCGGCGGAAGGTGCGGACGCGGGCGTCGCGCAGGCGGGCGCCGGCAGCGTGACGCCCCCCGCGGAGGCCACGGCGACGTCTGCGGGCACGGGAGCGCCGGGCGCCGCCGCCGGCGCGCGGTCGGACGCGGGCGCCGCCCCGCGGGCCCAGAGGGCGGTGCTGAAGACCGCCGCCGAGTCGTCGGCCGGGCTCCTCCCCCCGGCGGGGCCACCGCCGCCGGCGAATTCCACCCAGCCCTGAGCGTCCGAGCCGTGACGCGACCCGCTGCCGTCCGAGACCCGCGCTACCGCCCCTTCCGGGTGGCGGTGCTCGCCGTCTACCTCGGGGTGGTGTCGCTGTTCTGCATCCTCATCACCACGAGCGTGGCCCGGTCGGTCCGCTCGATGAGCCCCCGGCGCGAGCCCGTGCGCACGGCCACCCTGGACCGGATCGGCTGCGCCGGGCGCGCCTCGGATCTGCTCGAGGACCTGGAGTCGCACCGGCGATCGCTCACCGGCATCGGTCCAGCCTCGGGGGCCGATGCGACCTGGATGTCGTTCCGCGTCGAGTGGCTGGAGCGGCTCCGGCAGGTGGAGCACAGCTGCGGGACGGACGCGCCGGATCGCCGCGACCTCGCCGAGCTCTTCCGGCAGCTGGAGCACCTCGAGGACCTCTACACCACGTCCGCCGTCCAGTACGCAGGGGAGATCGGCCCCGCCCTGGACCGGTTCCACCGGATGCTGGCTCGCATGCGCGAGCGCCGCTGAGGCGCGGTCACTGCTGGGGGAGGAGGATGGTCGCGACCCCGGTCGTATCCGAGACGCCCTCGCCGAGCACCAGCGCCCGCGGCGCGCCGTCGTCGAGCACCACGTTCCGGTAGACCCGGACCAGCGCCTCGGGCACCGGGGTGCCCGCGTCGCGGAGCACCACGGCGGTGAGGCTCCGGCCCGTGGGGATGGCGATCGGATCGAGCTGCGTGCCGGCGGGGTCGACCCGGACGTAGCTGCGCACCACCGGGAGATCGACCGAGGCCTGGACCTCGAGCTGGTAGATGGCCGGGTCCAGGAGGAGGGCGAAGCTTCCCGGCTGGCCGGTCTGCCCGCTGGCGCCGGCGGGCGGAAGCGGCGTGGCGGGGTCGATCGTCGCGACGGGATCGGCCCGGATGCCTGCCCCGGCCAGCGTTCCACCGTCGGGCAGGAGCACCGACCCGCGGAGCAGCGGGCGCGAGGGACAGTTCCAGGTCCCGTTCACCGGAGCGCCCGCAGGAGCGTCCAGCGCCGTCCGCACCAGCCCGGCGATCGACCCGGGCGGTGGAATGATCCAGAGCAGGAGCGAGCCGTTCGAGCCCTGGGGGAGCGTCTCGATGGAGAAGCTGCCGTCCCGAGCGGTGAACACGGGGCCCACGTTGCCCGATCCGCCTCCGACGACGGTCCCCTGGACGAAGATGCTCGCTCCCTCGACCGGGTTCCCGTCGGGACCGAGCACCGTTCCCGAGACGCCGATGGGCCCGGCGGTGTCTCCGACGAGGAACGGCTGGGCGAAGCGGGTCGCGTCCGGGACCGGGAAGCCGGCCACCGCGGCGAGCGGACCGGGACCGGGAGTGACCTGAAGGACGGCGCCCCCGTCGAGCGCGTCCATTCCCGCGGAGAGCTGGAAGGCGCCGGCGGGGTCCGCGGTGGCCAGCGCCGACAGCGGCCGTCCGTCCGGCGCGAGCAGCTGCACCTGGGGCGGCACCGGCTCGGGCTGGCCCGGCCCCGCGAGCACGACGCCGGAGAGCGTCTGGACCAGCGCCGGCGGGAGCAGGGCGATGGTGAGCGGCGTCACTCCGGCGTCCACCCCCACGCCGGTCTGAATCCCGGGAGGCACGGTCGGATCGAGGGGGCTCACCAGCACCGTGAAGCGGCCGGTGGAGAGGCCCACCTGGAAGACTCCGGACACCGAGGCGCCCGCGGTCTGCGTCGTCCGGTTCACCCCCGGAAGGAGCGTGCTCGCCCCGGTCGCGAGGATCTGCACGCTCGCCGGATACGCGCCCGCGCCTCGCCGGACGTTGAGCTGGAGGAGCTGGGCGTCGGGGAGCACGATCGGCAAGTTCGCCCTCGGTGATCCCAGCGCGAGGTCCACGCTCGTCACCCCGGTGAGCTCGGAGGTGATGACCTCGGCCAGGAGGTCCGAGGGGAGCGTGCCGCATCCGTCGACGTAGCAGCGCTGGGGCGCCGGGCAGTCGGAGTCCCTGGAACAGCTCCCAGGCGGCTGGGCCGGCTCGCCGAAGAGGTCGCAGCCGGCGAGGAGCGCGAGGGTCGTCCAGAGGCCCCGGAGCCTCACGGGCAGGGCCCCGCGACGACGGTCACCGTCCAGGCGTAGGTCACCGCGTAGGTGGGGTCCTGTGCCGTGCCGCCGTCGAGCAGGGTGACGGTCCGGGGCAGCGGCGTGCGGCCCACCAGCGCTCCATCGGAGACCAGCACCTCCACCACGTGGCCTCCGGGCTGCTGCAACGGTCCGGGCGTCGCGAAGCTGACCTCGTACGTCGCCGGATCGGAGCGGATCTCGAGCCCGTTGTTGGCGATGATCGCCTGCTTGACGAAGTTCGGGAACAGGTTGGGGTCGACGTAGAAGTTGTAGATCAGGGTGTCGGTGACGTCCGGATCGGCCACCGGCGCGAGGAAGCTGAGGTTGGGGCAGTCGGCTCCGTTGTTCACCGTCACGAAGCGGCTCGACGGCAGCAGCTTGTCCTCCAGGATGCGAGGCGGCTGATTCATCTCCGGCGGCAGCGGCTGGATGATGTGGTCCTCCTGCGGCAGGAGGCACGCCGGAAGCGTCACCGCGGCGGCGAGCAGCAGGCCCCTGGCACGGCCGGGGCTCACCGGGACTCCTCCTCGGGATCCGGGTCCGGCGGCTCGCCGTCCATCTTCTCCAGGAGGCGGAAGATGGTCCGGGGGTCGACCCCGAGCGCGCGGGCAGTGCGGGCTCGGTTGCCGCCGTGGCGCTGGAGCGCCTCGAGGACGTACCGGCGCTCGAAGTCGTCCTTCGCCTCCTGCAGGGACGCGAGCGGAGGCAGCTGCTCCTGCGGGAAGTCCAGGTCCTCCGTCCGGACCAGCGGCCCGTCGGCCAGGACCACCGCCTTCTTGATGCGGTTCTCGAGCTCGCGCACGTTGCCCGGCCAGGGATGCCGGCGAATGGCGGCCAGCGCCGCGGGGCTGAAGCCCCGGGCCGTGGTCCGGTAGGCGTCGGCGAAGCTCCGGAGGAAGCCCCGCGCCAGGACCACGACGTCCTCGCCCCGCTCGCGGAGCGGCGGCACCCGGAGGGTGAGGGTGGCCAGCCGGTAGTAGAGGTCCTCGCGGAAGGTCCCCTTGCGGACCTCGTCCTCGAGCGTGCGGTGGGTGGCGGCCAGCACCCGGATGTCCACCGGCTCGTCGCGGTGGTCGCCCACCCTCTGCACCGTCCGGCCCTGGAGCGCCCGCAGGAGCTTGACCTGGAGCACGGGCGGCATGTCGCCGACCTCGTCGAGGAACAGCGTCCCGCCGCTGGCCTGCTGGAACCGCCCGGGACGGCTGGCCACCGCGCCGGTGAAGGCGCCCTTCACGTGCCCGAAGAGCTCGGACTCGAGGAGCGTCTCGGGCAGGGCACCGCAGTTGATGGCCACGAAGGGGCCGCTCGCCCGGGGGCTGCGCCGGTGCAGCTCGCGGGCGACGAGCTCCTTGCCGGTCCCGGTCTCTCCCACGACGAGGACCGAGAGGTCGGTGGGCGCGACCTTCTCGATCTGCCGGTAGACCTCCTGCATCCCGGGGCAGCTGCCGAGGAGATCTCCGAAGCGCTGCTGCTCGAGGCGCTCCCGGAGGCCGCGGTTGTCGGTCCGGAGCTCGTCCAGGAGCAGCGCGTTCTGCACCAGGAGCGATGCCTGGGCGGCGAAGATCGTGAGCGTGTCCAGCCCGCGCCGGTCGAAGTGGGAGCCCACGCGGTCGCTTCCGACGTAGACGACGCCGAAGGGCTTCCCCCGGTGCATCAGCGGCACACAGAGCACGCTGGAGAGCTTGAGGTTCACCACCGAGGCGCTGGCCGAGAACTCCGGGTCCGCCGTGGCGTCGGAGACGAGGAGCGGCTCGCCGGTGCGCAGGACCCGGTCCACCACCGTGTCGGAGAGCGTCTCTCCGTCCCGGGCCAGGTTCTCGCGGTTGACGTTGCGGGCGACCCGGACGCTGCGCTGCTCGCCCTCCACCAGCACCAGGAAGCCGCGATCGCCCCGGGTGATGTCGATGGCCTCGTCCAGGAGCGCCTCGAGGAGGGCCGGAACGTCGCCGGACTGGAGGAGCCGGCCGGAGAACTCGGTCAGACGGCGGAGTGTGGCCAGCGCCTCGCGCCCGGGATCGCCGGGTGCATCCTCGGTGGCCGGGGCGTCGGCGAGGGACAGGGCGATCCAGGTGTCCGCGACGCGGATGACGTCCCCGTCCCGCATGACGTGGGCGTCGCGCTTCTTGCCGTCGACGAGGAACGGCGCTCCCACGCTCCCGGCGCGGTAGCTCCGCCCGTCCCAGAGGAGGGTGAGGGCGTGTTCCGGCGCCCTGCTGTCCTCGAGACGGACGTCCACGTCGGCGCCCCGCCCCACACTGGTGATGCGCTTGACGAGCGGCACGCTCCGGACGGCTCCCCCGGGAGAGGTGAGGACCAGCCGCGCCATGGTTCAGAACCGGACGGTGACCGAGGCGCCGACGGTGCCTGGGCCGGGGCCAATCTGCGCGCTCGGCGGCGGAGGAGGGGGCGGTGGCGACTCGACCCGGGTGGTCACCACCTGGTCCTGGTGGTGGATGATGGCGTCGGCCACGCCGGCGGCCCAGACGCCGTAGAAGCCGAGGCCGGCGCCGATCTTCAGGGCCCGCCAGACGTTGGCCTCCTCCTGGCGGTTGGCGGGGATGCCCGTCTCCACCACCGGTCCGGCGCCCGGAAAGCGGTTCTCCACCGGGATGGTCCGGGTCTCGACCAGCGAGCCGTAGGCGAAGAAGGCGACGATGCTGGTGATTCCCAGCAGCGACTCGGCGATGGCGAAGCCGGTGCCCGCAGCGACGCGGCCCTGCTGGAACTGACCTGCGCCGAAGGGGACGAAGTTCACGAGGAAGCTGCGCTTCTCCACCGTCCGGACCGTGACCTGCCGGGACATCTCCTCGAGCTGCCGGCGCTGCTCCTCGGCCTCGCGGGCGAGGGCTGCGCGCTCCTCGGCGGCCCGCTTCGCCGAGGCCTCCTGCGCCTTGCGCTCGGCCCGGATGCGGTCCAGCTCCGGGGCCAGCGCCTGCCGCTGCTTCTCCACGAATGCCACCGCCGTCGGTGGATACACGAAGGGGTCGAGGGCGAAGTCGGGATCGATGCGGAGGAGCGCCGCGATGTGGCGCTGGGCCTGCTCGGTCCGCTTGAGGTTGAAGGCGGCCAGCCCGGCGAGCTTGTGCCACTGGACCAGGGCGGCGTCGTCCAGGCCTCCGCGGTCGATCCGGCGCTCGGCGCGCTCCAGGACCTCGCGGTAGTGGCCGAACTCGAACTCGGACTGGGTCGCGGCGAGCTCCGCATCCTCCGCGCCCGCGGTTCCCTGCTGCGCCGCAGCGACCGAGGTGACCGAGAGGGCGAGGACCACCAGTCCCGCGCCGTTCCTCATTCCGCCACCAGCTTTCCGGTGAGCGTCCGGGTGGCGCCGGGGAGCACCTCGACCGTCGACCGCACCGGCTGGTAGCCGGGTGCCGTCACCTCGTACTCGACCCGGTGCATGAAGCGGGTGGGGGCCCGGGGCGAGGGGATCTCGAACGGGTGCGCCAGCGACTCCTCGGCCACCCGGGTCACCTCGCCCACGCGGACCTCGGCCGAGGGAGGCTCGAAGGCGAAGCGCAGCAACGCGGGCTTGAGCCTGGCGGGGATGGCCAGCGTCCCGGGGCGTCCGGCGACGACGTCGACGGGAACGACCTGGTCGTCGCACCACTGGCAGCTCACCCGCAGCAGGTGGTGGCCGGGGGTCAGCGAGAGGGTGTGCACCGAGAGCGCCTCCGCGCTCTTGCGCCCGTCGTCGACCTGGAGCGAGCCGTAGGGGCGGACCAGGACCTGGTACTGCACCGTCGCTGTGCGCGGTGCCGCCTCGACGCGCCGGGCGCTCGCCATCGCCACGGGCGCAGCCGGGATCGCCGCCGTGGCGGGTGCCGGGTCGGCGGCACGGCGATCGACCGCGGCCGCCGCCGGTCCAGGGGGGACGGTCGAGCGCTGAGAGCCGGGCGTGGGGGCGGCGCTCGACACCGATGCCACGGGCGGAGCGGCTGCACGCTCGGCCCGGTGCTGCGCCCGGACCACCGCCGTTGCCGCCGCCGCCACCCCCAGGAACGCGACCGCGCCCCCGGCGAGCCACAGCGCGCGCCGCCGGACCCGGCCGCGCCGGAGGCTGCCCTGGAGCTTGTCCAGAAGGGCACGGGTGGTCGGCGCGTCGGGCTCGAGGGCGAGGGCCTGGTCCACCCGGGCCAGGGCGCGCGGGAGGCGCCTGGCGGCGGCCTCCTCCGATGCCCGGGCGAGTAGCGTGGAGACCAGGCGCTGCACCAGCGCGGCGCGCGCGGGCCCGGGATCGGCGAAGAAGGCCGCGAGGAGCGCCTCGGCGTCGCCGAGGTCGAGCGCCTCGAGCGTCTCGCCCAGCGCCAGCTCCAGCTGTCGCGCGGTGGTATAGCGGTCCTCCGGATCGTGGGCGAGGCAGCGCTGGAGGATGCCCACCAGGGCGTCGGAGACCGCCGGGCACGCCCCGCGCGGGTCCTCGTAGGTGCCGGAGAGGATGCGCTTCAGCGTCGCCGGGGTCGTCGGAGCCGCGAAGGGGAGCGTGCCGGTCCACAGCCAGTAGAGGAGGGTGCCCAGCGAGAAGACGTCCGACTCCGGGGTGGCGGGCTGCCCGTCGATGACCTCCGGCGCCATGTACGCCGGCGAGCCCACCAGCGCTCCGGTGACGGTCATTCGCTCGCCCGGATCGAGCACCCGCGCGATGCCGAAGTCCATGAGCTTCAGCACGCCGTCCTCGCGCACCATGACGTTCTCGGGCTTGAGGTCGCGGTGGATGACGCCCGCCTCGTGCGCATGGCCGAGCGCGCGGGCGAGCTGCTGGATGACCAGCGCCGCCAGCTCGGGCGGAAAGAGCCGCTCGCGTTCGGCGAACGACTTGAGCGTCTCGCCGCGGACGAGCTCGGTCACGAGGAACACGTCCTCGGCCGATGGGTCCGCGAAGTCGAACACCTCGAGGATGTTGGGGTGCTGCAGCCGCGCGACCGCCCGGGCCTCGCGGGCCAGCCGGGCGCGTGCGTCCTGCTGCCGGGCCAGGTGCGGATGGAGGACCTTCACCGCGACCTCGCGATGCAGCGAGGTGTCGAGGCCGCGGTAGACGACGGACATGCCTCCCGAGCCGAGCGGCTCGAGCAGTCGATAGCGCCCCAGATGCCGGCCCTCGAGGCTCATCCGGTGGAGGCTCCTCCGGAGGCCTCGAACGCGCGGGGGTCCCGGAACGTTCCGTACTGTCCCGGACTGGCGGCGCGAAGGGGCATGTCGGTCTCGGACGGCCCCGGAGAGAGGGCCATTCAGCCCCCACCCGGTCCGAGCGTTTCCGGCATCTTACGCGCCGACGCCCGGCGTTCAACGTCCCGACGACTCTCGAACGCACGATGCCGCCCGGAGCGTGCTCCGGACGGCATCAAAAACTTCAACCCACCGCTCGCGTGCGGGTCAGGCCCGGATCTCGGGCGCCGCCGGGGGCACCACCTCGGGCTTCGGCAGGTCGGGTGTCGAGCCGCCGTCCGGCGAGCCCTGCGCGCGGGCCTTGAACGGATCCGACTCGAGGGCGTTGCGGAGCACCTCGTCCATCTGCGTGACGAAGATGAACTCGATGTCCTTCTTGGCCTGGTCGGGCACGTCGTTGAGGTCCTTCCTGACGCGCTCGGGGAGGATGACCCGCTTGATGCCGGCCCGGTGCGCGGCGAGGACCTTCTCCTTGATGCCACCGACCGGAAGCACGAGCCCACGCAGCGTGGCCTCACCGGTCATCGCGGTGTCGCCCCGGACGCGGATCCCGGTCATGAGCGAGGTCAGCGCGGTGAGGATGGTGACGCCGGCCGAGGGGCCGTCCTTCGGGATGCTGCCCGCGGGGAAGTGGAGGTGGATGTCCATCTTTTCGAGGAAGTTGGGGTTGATGCCCAGCTGGTCGGCCTTGCTCCGCAGGTAGCTGAGCGCCGCCTGGGCGGACTCCTTCATCACGTCCCCGAGCTGCCCGGTGAGGGTCATCCCGCCCTTGCCGGCCATCTTGGTGGCCTCGATGAAGAGGAGATCTCCACCCACCGCGGTCCAGGCCAGGCCGGTGGCGACGCCGGGAACCTCGGTGCGCTCGGCGACCTCGGAGTAGAAAGCCTCGGGGCCGAGGATCTCCTTCACCCGGTCGGGGGTGATGATCTGCTTGTCGGTCTTGCCGGCCGCGACCTCCACCGCCACCGCGCGGCAGATGTCGGCGATGCGCCGCTCGAGACTGCGCACGCCCGCCTCGCGGGTGTAGCTGGTGATGAGGGTGAGCAGCGCGCCGTCCTCGATCACGATGTGGTCCGTGGACAGCCCGTGCTCCCGGAGCTGCTTGGGAACCAGGTGGATGCGGGCGATCTGCTGCTTCTCCTCGAAGGTGTAGCCGCTGAGCTCGATGATCTCCATGCGGTCCCGGAGTGGGCCGGGGATGGGGTCGAGCTGGTTCGCGGTGGCGATGAACAGCACCTTCGACAAGTCGAAGGGCACGTCGAGGTAGTGGTCGGAGAAGCTGTTGTTCTGCTCCGGGTCCAGCACCTCGAGCAGGGCGGCCGACGGGTCGCCGCGGAAGTCCGCGCCGAGCTTGTCGATCTCGTCGAGCATCATCACCGGGTTCTTGGTCCCGGCCTTCTTCATGCTCTGGATGAACCGGCCGGGGAGGGCACCCACGTAGGTGCGGCGGTGGCCGCGGATCTCCGCCTCGTCCCGCACGCCGCCGAGGCTCAGCCGGACGAACTTCCGCCCCACGCTCCGGGCGATCGACTGGCCGAGCGAGGTCTTGCCCACGCCGGGAGGACCGACCAGGCAGAGGATCGGGCCCTTCATGTCGTTCTTCAGCTTGCGGACCGCCAGGTACTCGAGGATCCGCTTCTTCACCTTCTGGATGCCGTAGTGGTCGGCGTCCAGCGTGGACCGGGCGTTCTCGATGTCGAGGTTGTCCTCGCTGGTCTTCGACCAGGGCAGGTCGGCGATCCAGTCGAGGTACGTCCGGGCGACGGTGTACTCGCTGGAGGCGGCGGGGATGGTCTTGAGCCGGTTCAGCTCCTTCGTCGCCACCTTCTCCACGTCGGGGGGCAGGCCGGCCTTCTTCAGCCTTTCCTGAAGCTCGTCGAGCTCCTCCTCCTCCTCGCCCATCTCCCCCAGCTCTTCCTTGATCGCCTTGAGCTGCTGGCGCAGGTAGTACTCGCGCTGGGTCTTCGACATCTCGCCCTTCACCGCGGAGTCGATCTTGTTGGAGAGCTTCAGGATCTCCCGCTTGCGGTTGAGCAGCTCGAGGACCAGCTTCATCCGGGCCTTGAGGTCCACCGTCTCGAGAACCGCCTGCTTCTCCTCGATGGGGACGTCCACGTTCGCGGCGATGAGGTCCGCGAGATGGCCGGGGTGGTTGATGGACTCGACCAGCTCGGTGGCCGCCGCCGGCAGCTCCGGCATCAGCTCGATGACCTCGCGGGCGAGCTTCTTGAGGTTGATGCCCAGGGCCTCGACCTCGACGTTCTCCTCCGAGGTCCGGTCGTCGGCGGGCTCGACCCGCGCCTTGAGGTAGGGCGTCTCCTGGACCAGGTCCAGCACCCGGAAGCGGGCCAGGCCCTGGACGACGAGCGAGTAGTTGTCCTCGCCCATCTTGAGCAGCTTCACGATGCGGGCGACGGTCCCCATCGCGTAGAGATCGCTCGCCCCCGGGTCCTCCTCCTCCGCTCTGCGCTGCGTGACCACACCGATCAGCTGGTCGTCACGCACCGCGTCCTTGATGAGGGCGATGGTCTTCTGCCGACCCACGGCCAGGGGTAGGACACCACCCGGGAAGAAGACCGAGTTCCGAAGTGGCAGGATGGGGAGGACCTGTGGAATGTCCTCTTTGTTGATCAGGGCCGGTGGACCCATCGGCGAGGTCATCGCGGTGGCGGACTGGCCGCCCTTCTTCTTCTCGTCCGACATGAAAATTCGCGCTCCGTTCAGGTGCGTCGGAAACTGCCAGTGCCTTGCCAGAGACCCGTACTGCCTGGAACAGAGGCTAGCAATCAAAAGTCCTTCGTTGGGAATCCGCCCGGGATGCGGCGTCTGACCCTTACCGATAGAACAGAACCTGACCGCGTCAAGCGACGGGGTCCCGGGCTCTGGATGCTGGTCGCTGGGCTGCTGGGCACGCTCGGCGGGTGCACGTGCGAGGCGCCTCCGGACCGGGCGGGATCCACCGTCCCGACGAGCTGCGCCTACGACGCGCCGCTCTTCGTCCCGGTGCAGACCGACATCCTCTTCGTGGTCGACGACAGCGACTCGATGCGCGAGGAGCAGGAGGGTGTCGCCCGCGAGCTGCCCACCTTCGTCCAGGTGCTCCAGCAGGGCGCCGGGGTGACCCAGAACCTCCGGGTGGGCCTGGTGGATACCTCCGTCTACGCCGCCTACTGGGACGGAGCGCAGGTGGCGGTCTATCCCTACCTGCAGGGCGGATGGCTGAAGGTGTTCCCGGCGGCCGATGGTGGCGTCAGCGACGGCGCCCGCTGGCTGACCGATCCGGACCCCGAGATCGTCACCCGGCTCGCCGCGGGGATCCGCGCGCTGGGGCTCGCCGGCTCGTACCAGGAAACGCCGTTCGAGTCGGCGCGCATCGCGCTCACCGGCACCGGCTTCTGGCGGGCGCTGCCCGACGGGGGCAACCCCAACCTCGGATTCCTCCGGCCGGGGGCGCGATTGCTGGTCGTGGCGGTGAGCGACGAGGACGACTGCAGCGAGATGGTCCACGACCCGCCGCGCGTCTACTACAACGACGCCGACGGCCAGGACTTCTGCACTCTCCACGAGGACCTCCTCAGCCCGGTGGGCGACTACTTCGCGGCCTTCACCCGACTGGACGACGGGAAGGGGCGGCCGCGGGAGGTGCTCTGGGGAGCGATCGCTCCGGTGGCCCGCTCCAACAAGGTGGCCCAGGGCGTCGAGGGGGCGCTGGGCGACGGCGGGCCCGTCATCCAGAACGTGGACTGCCCCACCAGCGGCGGCCCCGGCTACCGGCACCGGGCGATGGCGCTGGCCTTCGACAGCACGCTCACCAACCTCGGGTCGGTCTGCTCGCCCGACTACCACGAGGTCCTGCTCGAGATCGCCCAGGTGGCCTCGGTGCCGCAGACCCTGGCCCTGACCGACAACGTGCCGGATCCGAGGCTCCTGGCCGTGGACATCACGCGGTCGGGAGGCTCGGTGCAGCGCTGCACCCTCGCCAACGGCGGAATCGTCTTCGTGCCGGCCACCGACACCGAGGGTCCCGCGGTCCGGTTCCAGTCGAGCCCCGATCAGGCGGACTGCCTGCGGCGGCCGACCGACACCCGGGTCGAGGTGAAGCTGCTCTGCGCGGGCTGAGCCGCGGGCTCGCATCGACCGCCATCGCCCGCCCGGGAGGAGGGGCTCTTCCCCCGTTCCCGACGTCGTCAGCCCCGTGACATAGGACTGAACGGGCGTTTAGATAGGGGTTGAAGAGCCATGGAGACCGCCCGGACAGACCCGGCAGTGCTCGAGCGGCTCCGGGAGCGTATCCGGACGCTGCAGGCCGCCCCGCGCGCGCTGCTCTCGGTGCTGCGGACCGGCCTCCCCCCGGTCGACGGCCTCCTGCCCGGAGGCGGCTTCCCGCTGGGCCAGGTCGTGGAGCTCTGGGGGGAGCCCGCCTCCGGTCGGGCCCGGCTCGCCTTCCGTGCCATCGCCGAGGCCCACCGGGCGCTGCGGCTCGCGGCCTGGGTGGACGGGCCGGGGACGCTCTATCCCCCCGCGCTGCCCCCGCTCGGCATCCGGCTGGAGCAGCTCCTCGTGGTGCGGCCTCCCGAGCCGCGGCAGCTGGCCTGGAGCGCCCTCCAGCTGCTCCGGAGCGGCGCCTTCGCGGCAGTGGGGCTGGACCTGAGCCGGACCGGGCTGCGCCTGTCCCCGCCCGAGTCGCGCCGCCTGGTAGAGGCCGCCACCCGGAGCGGTGGGCTCCTCTTCCTCCTGACGCCCGCCGAGGCGCCGGCGGATGGCACCTTGCGGCTCCGGCTCCTCGCCACCGGGCCGCGGGGGATGCGCCTCGAGGTGGTGCGCAGCCGGCAGGGGGGCACCTCGCGCGCGGTGGAGGTGCCCTGGCAGATGCTCACGCCCGGCGGTCCCTCCGACGTCGGCGCCGGACCCCGCGGGCTGGACGCACCTCCGTTGCCGGTCGATCCCGCGTTGCCCTTCCGGCGCGCGCGCGCCTGCACGGTGCGCGACGGGCCCATCGGCATCCAGGGACAGCGGCCCGGGCGAGACCTGCCGCTGCCGTCGTTCGCCCAGGCGCTGGGGGTGGCGCCGTGAGCCCCCGGGTGGCGTACGTGCACCTGCCGCGCTTTCCGGTGCAGCGCCGGGTCCTCGAGGAGCCCACCCTCGCCGGGCAACCGCTCGCTCTCGTGCACGAGGCGAAGGGAGCTCTCCGAGTCTCCTTCGCCTCCGGCGCAGCGCAGCGCGAGGGCATCCGGGCCGGCATGACACTGACCGCGGCACGGGCGCTGCTCCCCGCCCTCCGCGACGGGCTCCACGACGCGTCGGCCGAGGCGGGGGCGCTGTCCTCGCTCGCCGAGGGGTTCCTCCGCCTCTCCCCCGCGTTCATGCTCTCCGCCCCCGACGGGCTGTGGCTGGATGCGTCGGCGGCCTCGCTGTTCGGCGGGGAGGTCGGCCTCCTGGAGAAGGTCGACGCGCAGGCCCGCGCCGCCGGCTACCGGGCCCGGGTGGCGCTCGCCTCGGATCTCTTCACCGCCCGGGCGCTGGCGCGGTTCGGCGCTGCGCCGCGGTCGTGCGTGGGGCCGGGCGACTCCGGGAGTGCCCTGGCCGCGTTGCCGCTCCAGGCGCTGGAGGACACTCCGGACGTCGTCGCCTCGCTGCGGGCGCTCGGCCTGTCGACGCTCGGCGAGCTCGCGGCGCTCGTGCCCACCCAGGTCATCTCCCGACTCGGCGCGCAGGGGCTCCGGGCCCAGCGGCTGGTCCGCGGCCAGGACGAGGCGCGGCTGCTCCCGGCGGTGCTGCCCGAGGTGGTGGAGGAGGTGCGCACGCTCGAGGCCCCCGCCGAGTCGCTCGAGCCTCTGCTCTTCGCGCTCAAGTCGTCGCTGGATCGCCTCTCCGCCCGGCTCCGGGGACGGCAGCGGGCGGCGGTCCGGCTGACGCTCACCCTGGTGCTCGAGCCCGCCGGGCCGGTGTCCATCCCCCTGGCGCTGGCCCGGCCCACCACCGAGCCGAAGCTCCTGCTCGACCTCGTCCGCCACCGGCTCGAGTCGGTGCGGCTCGACGCGCCGGTGGCGACGGTGGTCCTGACGGTGGACGAGTCCAGCGAGGACCGGGGACAGCAGGGCGTTCTGGGGGACGCGCCTGCGGGAGACGCGGCGCTGGAGACGGTGCTGGCGCGGCTGGCCACGGCGCTCGGCCCGGCCGCGCTGGGCAGCCCGGTGCTCGCCGACGATCACCGGCCCGAGGCGGCGCATGCCCCCGGCCCCTTCCGTCCGCCC
>DATJVY010000177.1:0-3319 GCA_035501615.1 Myxococcaceae bacterium | reverse complement strand
GACCTCGCGAGCTCGAGCACCTCGACGGGCACCGCGAGGACCACGGTGTTCGAGGGCGAGGGCCCCAGGCCGTCGATGGTCTGCAGTGTCCGGAGCTGCATTGCTCCGGGGCTGGAGGCCATCGTCGCTGCGGCGGCGGCGAGGTTGAGCGCCGCGTCGCGGTCGCCCTCGGCCTTGGTGATGGTGGCGCGCTTCTCGCGCTCGGCCGAGGCCTGGCGGGACATCATCCGCTTGAGGTCCTCCGGCATGTCGATGTCCAGGAGGCGGATCGAGTCGATGTGCGTTCCCCACATCGAGGCCCGACTCTCGACGACGGTGGCGATCTTCGACTGGATCTGGTCGCGCTCGCTGAGCAGCTCGTCGAGCGTCATGCTCCCGATGACGTCGCGGAGCGACGCCTGGGCGTACTGCGAGACGGCGAACCGGTAGTCCTGGACGGTGATGACCGCGCGCTCGGGGTCACGGACCTGGAAGAAGATGACGCCATCCACCCGGACCGGCACGTTGTCCCGGGTGATGACCTGCTGGTGGGGGATGTCCAGGGTGAGCAGCCGGGTGTCCACGAAGCGAACCGAGTCCAGGACCGGAAAGACCAGCAGCACGCCGGGGCCCTTGAGGCCGTGGAACTTCCCCAGCCGGAGCACCACGCCCCGTTCCCACTGGGCGGCCACCCGGATGATGTGGCTCAGGTAGAGAGCGACGAAGAACGAGACGATGACCCCGAAGGGGAGGGTGATCCCGGCCGCGGGAAGGCCCCCGGCCCCGAGCCCGAGGACGAAGGACAGGACGCTCCCCGCCGCCCAGAGGACGAGGAGGATGACCACCCGGAGGCCGCGGCCGAGCGAGACGTGCTCGATCGATGGACTGGCGAACTGCCGTGGCGACAGCGCCTGCTGGGCGATGGCGCGTTCCTGGGCCTGCTCGATGGCGGCCCGGGCCTGCTGGATGTTGATGGGCATGGCTCACCCCGTGCGGGCGAGCGTGCCCGCGTTGCGCTGAAGAAGCGTCGCGAGCGAGGTTTCCACGAACGTCAGGTCGCGGTCGATGCCGATGACGCCGTCCTGGGGCACCTCGTGCCAGACGTCGGGCCCCTGGAGCTCCTCGCTTGCGACCTCGAGGGCGAAGAGACGGGTACCGCTGGGGGGACGCTCCCGGATGGGAACGCCCTCGGCCGACTCGGCGGCGAGGAACAGGGTCCGGTCGCGGCGGATGGCGGCGAGCAGGTCACCGTCGGTGACGAGGAAGTTCATCGCGGAGCGCTTCCCGTTGCCGACGTCGACGTCGGTGATCCGCGCGATCTCCTCCAGAGTGGTGGCGAGCGCCCACTGGACGTCGGCGAGCGGCGGGCTCCCGGCGAGGTCGACGCGCGACGAGAGACGGGTGAGGAAGAGACCGAAGCACCGCTCGGAGTCGGTCTCGCCGCGGAAGGTCCGGAAGGTCGGGAGGATGAGCGACTCGACGGCCTCCCGGTGACGGTCGAAGGCGTGGAGCGTTCCGTTGTGAGCGAAGGCCCACCGCCCGTGGGTGAAGGGGTGGGCGTTGTCGAGCTTCACCGCGCCGACCGAGGCCAGCCTCAGATGCGCGAGGACGGTGCGGGCCCTGACCGCGCTGCTCGCCCGCTCGAACTCGGGGTCCAGGTGTGCGGCGCCGAGCCCGCGGGCGACCCGGGGAAGGGTCCCGCCGTCCTCCCAGGACGCGATGCCCCAGCCGTCGGGATGCTCCAGCGACTGCCGGCGCAACGAGTTGCGCTCCAGGACCAGCGCGTCATGCACCCCCTCTGACGCTGCGGACCGGAAACCGAACAGACGACACATGGATGTCACGTCTTTAGCCGAGCCACGTGACGTTCGCAGCGGGGCAGATGCAACCCACTGCAGAAACGTGTGCTGCGGAATGCGTTCGCGCACTGCTTGTTCGCCGACCATGGGTGCTTTGCCCTCCGGTGGTCGGAGGCAGAGCGGGAAAGCCCTGTTCCAGCTCGGGCCTCATCGGGAGGCCCGGGTTGGAACTTTCGTCAGCACGCCGCGTTAGCGTCCGACCTGAGGACGATGCGTCCGGCGCGCACCACCGTCTGGACGTGGCTGGTGGCGACGTGCGCGACGAGGTGGTCGACGTCGGGCGCACCCAGGACCACCAGGTCCGCCGGTCCACCCACCCGGAGCCGGCCCAGCGAGCCGTCACCGAGCGCCTCGCCTCCCCGGCGGGTCACCCCGAGGAGGGCCTCGGCGGGGGTGAGCCCGTTCTGCAGGCACGCCAGCGACAGTGCCAGGGCGAGGTTCTCGGTGGGTGCGCTGCCGGGGTTGCAGTTGCTGGCGACGGCGACCGGAACACCCGCGTCGACCAGCGCGCGGCCCGGAGCGTAGCGTGACAGGCGCAGGACGAGCGTCGCGGTGGGGATCACCACCGCGGTGACGCGCACCCTCGCCAGCCCCGCGATTCCCTCCGGACCGATGGACTCGAGGTGGTCCGCGGAGACGGCGCCGAGGCTGGCCGCGAACTCGGCGCCCCGGCCGGCGCGGAGCTGGTCGACGTGGAGCTTCAGCCCCAGGCCGAGCGCGCGCGCCTGCTCGAGGAAGGGGCGCACCTCGTCCTGGCCGAACGCACCCTCCTCGACGAAGGCGTCCGCGAAGCGGGCCAGCCCGGCCCGGGCGACCTCGCGCAGGACCTTCGTCCCGCGGGTCAGGTAGGCAGCGCGGTCGGTGCTCCCCGGTGGCATGGTGTGCGGCCAGAGGAAGGTGCGCAGGAGCCGGATCGGCTGGCGGTTGCCGAGCAGGTCGATGACCCGGAGCATGCGAAGCTCGGTCTCGGCATCGAGCCCGTAGCCGCTCTTCACCTCGGCGGTCGTGACGCCCTGGGCGAGCATGCGCTGGAGGCGGGGGAGGGCGAGAGCGATCAGCGTGTCATCGGACGCCTCGCGCACCGCACGGACGGTCGCGGCGATGCCTCCACCGGCGCGGGCGATGGAGACGTAGTCGGCCCCGGCGCAGCGGAGGGCGAACTCGTGCGACCGATCGCCGGCCCAGACCAGGTGGGTGTGCGCATCGACGAATCCCGGGGCGACCAGGCCGCCGGCGGCGTCGAGGACCTTGGTGGCGGAGGAGACGCCCTCCTTCGGGAGGTCGCCCTCCGAGCCGATCCAGGCGACGTGCGCGTCCCGGATGCCGACCGCGCCGCGCGGGATGGGCGCGAGGAGCTGCTCGGCGTTTCCGCCCTCGGGGCCGTCGGCGGTGAAGAGCGTCCCGGCGTTGCGGACGAGGAGGTCGAAGGGGCGGCTCATCGCGGGTGGCATGCTACGGAGCCGACGCATCGATCGCCACCC
>DATJVY010000176.1:0-9146 GCA_035501615.1 Myxococcaceae bacterium | reverse complement strand
CCCCTCGAGGCAGCGTCTCCGCCGGCGGACCCACTATGGTGGCGGAGCGTGCTGCGCGTCATCCCCCTCGGCGGACTGGGCGAGATCGGCCTGAACTCGATGGTCTTCGAGTGCCGGGACGAGCTGCTCCTGGTCGATGCCGGCCTCCTCTTCCCGCCTCCCGAGCTGCCCGGGGTGGAGCTCATCATCCCGGACTTCGGCTACCTCCGGGACGCGGCGGCGCAGCTCGGTGCGGTGCTGCTCACCCACGCGCACGAGGACCACATCGGCGCGCTGCCCTTCCTCCTCCGCGACCGCCCGGTCCCGGTCTACGGGACCCGCCTCACGCTGGCCCTGGTGGCCGAGCGCCTGGAGGAGATGCAGGTCCACGCCGATCTGCGGGAGATCCTCCCCGGCGAGCCGTTCCACGCCACGCCCTGCTTCGAGGTGGAGCCCTTCCGCGTCGCGCACTCCATCCCCGACGCGGTGGGGTTCCTGCTCCGCACGCCCGAGGGCACCCTGGTCCACACCGGGGACTTCAAGCTCGACGAGACGCCGCTCGACGCCCGGCCCACCGACCTTCCGCGCCTCGGTGCGCTCGCCGACGGCGAGGTGCTCTGTCTCCTCAGCGACTCCACCAACGCCGAGGTGGAAGGCGATACGCCTGCGGAGCGGGTGGTGGCCGAGACGCTCGAACGGCTCATCCCCGCCGCCGGTGGACGGGTGCTGGTCGGGCTCTTCGCCTCCCACCTTCACCGGGTGCAGCACGTCATCCACGTCTGCCACCGAACCGGCCGGCGGCTGGTGCTCGCCGGACGGAGCCTGGAGCGGAACGTGGCGGCCGCACAGCGGGCCGGACGGCTGGATGTCCCGGAGGGGCTGCTCTGCTCCGCCGAGGAGGCCGAGGGGCTCCTGCCCCACCACGTGTGCATCCTCGCCACCGGAGCACAGGGCGAGCCCCGGGCGGCCCTCTCCCAGCTGCTCCAGCCCGAGCTGGAGGGGCTCCGGATCGAGCGCGGCGACACGGTGCTCCTCAGCTCGCGCCCCATCCCCGGGAACGAGCGGGCGGTCAGCACGCTGATCAACGCGCTCCTCGCCGCGGGCGCCCGGGTGATCCACGCCGGCATCGAGCCCGGCCTGCACGTCTCCGGCCACGCGGCGCGGGCCCAGCAGCGACGGATGATCGAGGCCGCCCGCCCCCGCCTCTTCGTCCCCATCCACGGCGAGCTCCGCCAGCTCACCGCCCACGTCGACCTCGCCCGGACCACGGGGCTCGCCGCCGAGCAGTGCCTCCTCGCCCGGGACGGGGACGTGCTCGGCTTCGCTGCCGGGCAGGGGGCGTTCTGGGGCAAGGCGCACGTGGGTCGGGTCTTCGAGAGCCGGGCCGGGGGCGGCGACATCGCCCCCGAGTCGCTCTCGGCGCGGAACCGGCTCGCCCGGACCGGGGTGGTCGCGGTGGCGGTCACGGTGTCGCGGGACAGCGGGGCCTACGTCGGCTTCCCTCAGCTCGTGGGCCGGGGGCTGACCCGCGACGAGGAGCGGGTGCTCGAGTCGGCAGCCCTCGACCTGGTCCCGCTCCTCGAGGAGCTGAGCCCCTCGGTCCGGGGCGACGACGCGTTCCTCCGCGAGGCGCTGGTCCGGGTGACCCGCCAGGTGTTCCGTGAGCGCGCGGCCCGCCGGCCGCTGATCCTCCCCCTCATCGTCCGGGTCTGAGCCTGGACGCGCGGGGGTGTCCGCCGCTCCACTGGCGTCCCCCTGGTGCGGGGGACTGAAGATGGGGGGGTTGCCCGGCAGGCGGGGGACCACGCCGCGGGCCCGCTCTGGTATGACCCCCGCGCCCCGGCCTGCCCGGCCGGGGCATCCTCGATGCTCCCGTTTTTCCTCACCATCCTGGTGCTCGCGGCGCCCGACGAACCGCCTCCGGCGCGCCCGGTTCCCGAGCTCGCCCGGAGCCCCAAGGTGGACGGGGTGCTGGGCGATTTCCGGGGCGGGCTTCCGCTCACGGCGAAGCCGCTGGAGGGGGCCAGCGCCAGCGTGACCGCGCGGGTGGGGGCCTTCCGCGACACGCTCTACGTCGCGCTCGAGGTCCAGGACGAGGCGATCACCGATCGCGACCGGCTCAGCCTGGCGCTCCATTTCCCCGAGGCCGGCGTCACCGCCGGCGGCTCGGTCTTCCGCTTCGGCGCCGAGGGAAAGCTGGAGCCCCGGCCCGAGGACGGAGTGACGCCTGCCACGCTGGCCCTGGTCGACGCCGCCGTGCGCCGCACCCACAAGGGCATGTCGCTGGAGGTGGCCCTGCCGGCCCGGGCGCTCCCCCGCTTCCCGGCGCGCGACGCGCTGGTGCTCGAGCTGTGCCTCTCCTACGAGGACGCGGACGACCCGGGAACGGCGGTCAAGGAGATCTCCACCTGCGTCACCGGAGCACCCCCGCCCGAGCTGCTCGCGCTGTCCCCGGTCTTCCGGCAGGGAATCCGGCCCCGTCCGCCCGCCGAGGTGCAGACCGTCGAGGGCCGACCCGGTGGCTGGCTCGGCTACAACGGCCAGGTGGACCCCAAGTGGGTGCTGGGGGATCGACCGCTGAACGAGCAGTCGCTGCGGGTGCTGGTCTCGGACACCCCGATCGACCCCGCGGCGGCGCGGGTGTACGTGCCCTCGCGGATGCAGCTCCCGGACGGGAAGGCGCTGCTGGCCGTGCTCACCGGGCAGGACCCCTTCGGGACCGACGAGAGCTGCGCGCCGGAGCGGGAGATGCGGCTGGCGGTGTTCTGGGTGAAGGGGCGGGTGGGAGAGCGGGTCCTGGACTGGCCGGCGATGAGCTGCTCCCTGGGGCGAGCCCTCTCGGTCTCACTCGATGAAGACGGCGAGCTGTCGGTCGGTTATTCCAGCGGCGCCACGGTCCGCTTCACCTGGGACCGGGACCACTTCGAACGCGTCGAGTACGGACTGCTGTGAGCACACACGAGAACAAGGCGCTGTACATGGCCACCCTGGGCTGCCCGAAGAACCGGGTGGATTCCGAGGTGATGCTGGGCACCCTGGGGGCCCGTGGCTACAGGCTGGTGGAGCGGCCCGAGGACGCCTCGGTCATCGTGGTGAACACCTGCGCGTTCATCGGCCCGGCGAAGCAGGAGTCGGTGGACACCATCCTCGAGTTGGCCGAGCTCAAGAAGACCGGACGCTGCAGCACCCTGGTGGTCACCGGCTGCCTCTCCCAGCGCTACGGACCCGAGCTGGCGAAGGAGATGCCCGAGGTCGACCACTTCCTGGGGACCGGGGCCTACGTGCAGATCGGCGACCTCCTGGCTGCCGAGGCCGCTCCCCGCCAGGTGATTCCCGATCCCCACTACGTCCACGACGCGCGCACGCCGAAGGTCAACTCCAGCCCGAAGTGGACCGCCTACCTCAAGATCTCCGAAGGCTGCGACAACGCCTGCGCGTTCTGCATCATCCCCACCCTCCGGGGAGCGCAGCGGTCGCGTCCGATCGACGATCTGGTCGCCGAGGCCCGGACCCTGGCGGCGAGCGGCGTGCGCGAGCTCAACCTGGTTGCCCAGGACCTGACCGCCTACGGCCACGACCTCTCCGGCAGGCCCCAGCTCCACCAGCTGCTCGAGGCGCTGTGCACGGTGGACGTGCGGTGGATCCGCCTCCACTACGCCTATCCACGGGTGTTCCCGGACGCGCTCATCGAGGTGATGGCCCGGGAGCCGAAGATCGCCAAGTACCTGGACATGCCGCTGCAGCACGCCTCGGATCGGCTGCTCCGCTCGATGCGCCGCGGACGCGACAGCGCCTTCCTGGTGGCGCTCCTGGCAAAGCTCCGGGCACGCATCCCCGGGCTCACCTTCCGCACCTCGCTGATCGCCGGGCTCCCGGGTGAGAGCGAGGAGGACTTCGCGCTGCTCAAGGAGTTCGTCCGCACCCAGCGCTTCGAGCGAATGGGCTGCTTCCAGTACTCGGACGAGGAGGGCACCGCAGCACACGACTTCCCGGACAAGGTGCCGCAGAAGGTCATCGAGCGCCGGTGGCGGGAGATCATGGCCGTCCAGAAGCGCATCAACCGCGAGCAGAACCGCGCGTTGATCGGCCAGCGGCTGGAGGTGCTGGTGGAGGGACCGAGCCCCGAGTCGGAGCACCTCCTCGTCGGCCGCCACGAGGGCCAGGCGCCGGACATCGACGGGGTCGTCTACATCAACGACGGCTTCGGGTATCCCGGGGAATTCGTGACCGTCGAGGTCACCGAGGCCCACGACTACGACCTGGTGGGGCGGGTGGTGGACCGTCCCGAGCGGCGCCCGGCGACCGCGCGGGCTTGAGCCGCCCGGGAGCTCGCGGTCGCGGCGCGCTGAGCGGACCGGCCCTTGCTAGCGGGGCTCGCGCTCCTTCGAGGACGGCACCGGGGGCACGTCCTCGACCTGCCGGCAGGACGGTGCAGGGGTTCCCTTCGGGCGCACCAGCACGAGAGCCGGGCTCGCCAGGTCGACGACCATCCGCCGCGCTCCCCACGCCTCGGGACCGAGCACGCCAATGGACGGAGCCCGGGTCCAGTCGGTCCGGATGCGCACGGGCACGTCGCAGGCCTCCCAGCCCGGGGACATCTGCACCGCGCGAAGCACCGCCTCCGCCCCGAGGAGCCGGGCCTGGAAGCGGGCGAGCTCGGTGGTGCGCGCCGTGCCGAGGACGAAGGTCTGGATCACGGTGGCCGAGGTGCCGGCGAGCTGCACGGCGGCGAGCAGGTGGTCGGTGTCGGGGGCACGGGTGACGTCCACCTCGGCCCGCTCGAGGCTCGCCGGGAGATCGGGCGCGCCCCGGGCGACGAGGACGGTCCGGGCATCCAGATCCACGTCCAGCACCGAGCGTCCGAGGACGTCGACCCCCAGCCAGAGGATGCAGCTCGACTCGGGGATCACCGCCGCCCGGAACTGCGGGAGCGCCACCGTCCCCAGCATGACCCCGGTGAGTGGGATCTCCGGGACCGTCTCCCAGCCGCCCTGGAGCAGCGGCCGGCGCACCTGCACGTCGGTCGGCGGAGGAGCGGCGAGGCACCTGGCCGAGAGCAGCGAGCGCGGCTCCTCGATGGCGAGCCGGACCTCGACCGCCGTCGTGCCGAGCGTACCGTCCACGACGAGCCCCGGCCCGCCACGGAGGGCGAGCTTCACCGTGGGCCCGGAGCCGGCCGACCCTCCGTGGGCGCAGCCGAGCGCGAGGGCGAGGACGAGACTCCAGGGGGATGCCGGCGAGCGCCGCGCGTGGCGGCTCACCGCGCCGCGGTGGTGTCGATGATCTGCGTGCCCGGCGGAGGCGTGAGCTGGAAGGTCTCCTTCGGCAGCCCCACGTTCAGCTTGAGGCCCGAGAAGGTGATGGCGTTCCGGCTGCCGTCGGGATCGATGACGATGCTCCGGCGCACCTGGGCGGTCTTCGGGTCGATGTCCAGCTGGACCTCGCGGAAGCGAGCGTCGGGCTTCTTCGGCACCAGGGTGAGGAGCGTGCCCAGGCATTCCTTGCACTCCGTCCGCGAGATGTCGAACTCGTCCCCGAGCTTCCCCTTTCCCCACAGAAAGGTCACCGACGCCGAGAGCTGGCTGGTGGGGAGCGCGGACTTGGTCAGGGTCTGGGCCTCGGGGTCCAGCGCGTAGATCCGCTCGCCAGAGAGGACGAAGGTCCGCTTCGAGGGCGTGAGGTACTCCCAGCGCATCTTCGCAGGCTTCTGGAAGGCCACGGTCCCGGTCGAGACGACCGTGCGATGGAAGCTCTGGTAGTGGTACTCCTGCCGGAAGTCGGCGGTGAAGTCCTGGGTCCGCTCGTAGAAGGCCTGCATCCGGTCCACCAGCGACCTCACCTCGGGCGCCATGGGGCGATCGGCTGCGGTCGCGGGCGCGGCGGCGAGGACGAGGAGAAGCGGGAGCAGGGACATGGATCGTAGCCGTGCCATGCACCGGCTCGGACGTCCAGGGTCGAGCACCGATTCAGCGAGGTGGAGACCAGCGGCGGAGGCCGGCGCGAAATGGGCTGAGCCGCCCGGCGGGCCACCGGCTGTGTCGGCGCGGGGCCCCGTCTCGTGGCAAGATGCAATGATGTTGTCCTCCTCCGGGCAGGGGCCCGACGGCTCGGCGCAGGCTGCGCTCCGCATCGTGCTCGAGGGCACGGCGAGCGAGATCGGCGAGGGCTTCTTCCGCGCGCTGGTGGAGAACCTCGCCCGGGCGCTCGACACGCGCGGGGCGTGGGTGACCGAGTTCGATCCGCGCGCCCGCCGCCTCCGGGCGCTCGCCTTCCGCCTGGACGGCCAGTGGGTGGAGGGGTTCGAGCAGCCCGTGGACGGAACTCCGTGCCAGGTGGTCGTCGAGAACCGGCGCCTGGTGCACTTCCCCGACCGGGTGCTCGAGCTGTTCCCCAACGACCCGGACGTCCGGCGGATGGGGGCGGTGAGCTACCTGGGCGTCCCGCTCCGCGACCTGGACGGGACGGTCCTCGGCCACCTCGCGGTGATGGACAGCAAGCCGATGCCCGAGAATCCGGTGCAGCTGGCGCTGTTCGAGATCTTCGCCGGACGGGCCGCCGCCGAGCTGCGCCGGCTCCGCGCCGAGGCCGAGGTCCGGGCGCAGGAGGCACGGCTCGGGCGGCTGGTGGAGAGCACCATGGACGGGATCGTCCAGCTCGACGGCGAGCTCCGGGTCACCCGGATGAACCCCGCCGCCGAGCGGACCTTCGAGATCCCCGCCGAGCATGCCCAGGGCCTTCCGCTGGACCGCCTGGTGAGCCCCGAGGACGTGGCGAAGGTCGCCGGCCTCTGTCGCGAGCTCCAGGGGCGCCCACCGGCCGAGCGGAGCGCCTGGGTGCAGGGCGGGTTCGGCGGCCTGACCGCGGGCGGGCGCACCTTCCCCGCCGAGGCGACGCTCTCCGCGTTCGAGCTGGACGGGAAGCATCACTTCACCCTCATCCTCCGGAACATCGACGAGCGCCTGGAGGCCGAGCGGCGCATCCGCACCCTCACCGACGAGACCGAGTACCTGCGCGGCGAGCTCCGCGACCTCGGCCGCTCGGGGGACATTCTCGGGCGGAGCCCGGCGCTCCTCCACCTCCTGGCCGAGGTGCGCCAGGTGGCGCCCACCGACACCACGGTCCTCGTCCTCGGCGAGACCGGGACCGGCAAGGAGCTGGTCGCCCGTGCCCTGCACCAGGGCAGCCCGCGGCGCGAGCGGCCGCTGGTGAAGGTGAACTGCGCGGCCATCCCCGCGGCGCTGATCGAGAGCGAGTTCTTCGGGCACGAGCGCGGGGCATTCACCGGCGCCACCAGCCGGCGCGACGGTCGGTTCACCCTGGCGGACCGGGGCACCATCTTCCTCGACGAGGTGGCCGAGCTCCCCCCCGAGCTGCAGGGCAAGCTCCTCCGGGTCCTCCAGGAGGGTGAGTTCGAGCCGGTGGGGAGCTCGCGCACGCGCACGGTCGACGTGCGGGTGATCGCCGCCACGAACCGCGATCTGGAGAAGGCCGTGCACGCGGGGAAGTTCCGCGAGGACCTCTTCTACCGGCTGAGCGTGTTTCCGCTCACCCTGCCGCCGCTCCGCGACCGCGGCGACGACGTGGTGCTCCTCGCCCAGGAGTTCGCCCGGCAGTTCGCGGCTCGCCTCGGGCGGCGCCTCGCACCGATCGGTCCGGCCGAGGCCGCCCGCCTCCGCGCCTATCCCTGGCCGGGCAACGTCCGGGAGCTGCAGAACGTCATCGAGCGCGCGGTGATCACCTCCCGCGGAGGCAGGCTGAACCTGGAGCGTGCCCTGCCCGCCACCGGCGTCGACGACGAGCACGCCAGGCCCGCGCCGGAGCGCACCGGCAACGCGGTCCTCACCGCGCACGAGCTGGCCCGCCTGGAGCGCGAGAACCTCCGGCGCGCGCTCGAGGCGACCGGCTGGCAGATCGCGGGCGAGTCGGGCGCGGCGCGGCTCCTCGGGCTCGCTCCCTCGACGCTGGCCTCGCGGATGAAGGCGCTGCGGCTCCGCCGCCATCGCTGATCCTCCCCGCGGCGGCGGCCCCTCGTTGCGCCGCGGGCAACAGCCCGCCGCGAGATCTCGGGAAGTCGCGAGATCTCGCGACCGACCTCGCACGGCGACCCTCGGGGAGACGGGGGGTTATGCCCGCGCCGGACCGGCACGTGGCCTGCTTTCCCGGGCGTCACGCCGGCGCTCCTGCCGGCCCCAACGACGAACAAGGACCTGGCATGCAGACCGAAGCACATACCCTCCTCGAGTCGACGACCGATCGCCGCTACGCCCGCTGCCTGGAGAACTCCCGGCGGATCCGCTGGGACGTCGACAAGGACGTCTTCCGCGGGCGGGACTTCGACTTCTCCGGACACTTCCTGCCCGACGGGCTGTCGATGGTCGGCAAGCTCGACTTCCTGAGCGACGGCGACGCCCGCCTCCTGAGCCAGATCCAGGGCCGCACCTACGCCAACGTCTTCGGCCTGGTGGAGCGCTTCATCAACGCCAAGGTCCTCGAGCTCTCGCGGGACCACTGGCTCGGCGATCAGATCGCGCTGGAGGCGCTGGTGAGCTTCAGCCAGGAAGAGCTGAAGCACCAGGAGATGTTCCGGCGCATCGAGCGGATGATCGCCGCCCGGATGCCCGCGGGCTACACGTTCGTTCCCCGTCCGGACGAGGTCGCCTCGGTGGTGCTCGGCAAGTCGACCTGGGCGGTGCTCGCCCTCACCTGCCACATCGAGCTCTTCGTCCAGGCCCACTACCTCGAGTCGATCCAGCCGGACTCGGGCGTCTCGCCGCTCTTCAAGGACGTCTTCCTCTACCACTGGAAGGACGAGTCGCAGCACGCCATCCTCGACGAGCTGGAGTGGACCCGGGCCGACCGCGCACTCACCGCGAAGGAGCGCGATCAGGCGGTGGACGACTTCATCGCCCTGGTCGGCGCCGTGGACGGCATCCTCCAGGCTCAGTCGGCGGCCGACGTGGCCTACTTCCGGGCCATCGCCGCAGGGCCATTCGCCCCCGAGCAGGTGAAGGCGCTCGAGCAGGGCGTGCTCCGCGCCTACCGCTGGCAGTACATCGTCTCCGGGGCGCAGCACCCGCGCTTCCTCAAGCTGCTCACCGGGATGATCACCCCCGCCCAGGTCGACCGCGTGACCCGGGCCCTCGCTCCCATCGTCGGGTGAGCGCGGG
>DATJVY010000175.1:0-4769 GCA_035501615.1 Myxococcaceae bacterium | reverse complement strand
GTCGCCCGCCGCGGGGCCCGGAAGCATCGGTCGAGGGGGGCGGTCTGCTCGCGCATGAACTCCGCGAAGCGCGGCTGCCACCGGGACCTGAACTGGCGGACGCGGATGGCCTGCACCACGAGCTTCACGACGCCCAGGTAGAGCGCGAACAGCGGGGCGGTCATCAGGGTCATCGTCCAGAGGTTCCCGGTCGCGAGGCCTGGGTCGCCACCCGCGCCGCTCAGCGAGAGCCGCGCGACACCGAGGAACCCCACCACCTCGACGGCGAGGCCAGCCAGCCAGAGCGGAAGGAACCGCATCCGGCAGGCGTCCCGGATGCCGTCGTCCCGCGGGTGGAAGGTCGCGGAGGAGTGGTTGTGGGTCAGGACGATGGTCCTCCCGGAGAGCAGCACGCTGTACAGCTCGCCCTCCCTGGGCGGGAGATCGGGGATCGCCAGGGTGAGCCCGGTCTCCACTCCGTCGGGGCCGGTGAGCGTCAGGTGGTACTCGGTCTCGGTGCGGATGTACCGGGTGAACCTCGCCGGGACGAAGCCGGGCGCTCTGGACTCGGACCGGGAGATCTCCTGCTTGTACTCCTTGATGGCGACGCGGGTGACCTCGCCGGCCCGGTAGGCCACCGGGAAGCGCCTGCGGAAGACGCGGACCTCGCCGAGCTCGGGCGGCAGCTCGAACGGCCTCGGCGGACCGCCTCCGGAGCGGGCTCGCCCGAGCCTTCCCTCGCCGACAAGCAAGGACAGGAAGGGCAGCGCGAGGAGCACGGCGACGACGGCGACGATCGTCGTGCGGTACCGCTCGGCGTCGTCGGACATCGCCAGCTCGCGCCGCTCCCGCCGGAGCGCGTTGCCCGCGTCGGGGGCGTAGATCGGGACGAAGCGCTCCAGGACCTCGACCACGAACTGCTTGCTCCGGCGCAGGCCGTCGATCCAGTCGAGGCGGGTCGCGTGGTCGGGGCGCGACTGGGGATTGATCCTCGCCCACGCCGCCCGGTAGCGGTCGATCTTCGCAGTCGCCTCGGCGATGGGAGGCTGACCGACCTTCTCGGCCAGCGTTCGCGCCAGGATCTGCATCGCCGCCGCCTGATCGAGATCGACGGGGTAGGCGGCCGTGACCGCCTCCGGCTCGGGGAAGGCGTCGACCACCCAGCGCCGGGCCGCCGGGGCGATCACCTCACGCGACAGCTCGTGGATCCGCCGGGTGAAGGCCACCGCGGCCTCCCGCGGGGCACGGCCCGGGCCGTACTTGGCCTTGATCGCCTCGCCGGCCGCCCGGAGGCGCGGCATCTCCGCCTCCTCCTCGGGAGTGATGCGGCGCAGGCTCGACCGGAAGAGGAGCTGGTCGTGCCGGAGGACGATCTGCGTGTAGGCCTGCGCGTCGGCCTCGACCGCCGGAGGCGGAGGAGTCGCCGCGGCCCCGGAGGCGGCGAGGGCGATTCCAGCGACCAGCATGCACCGGACCGCTCGGCGCATCGTCCCAGTGCCTCCTCGGGCTCCGGCGGGCCACGGGCGCCCGCGCTCCTTCTACCGCACGCTTCCCCGGACGGCACGGGGGCACGCGGCACGGGCCAGTGGACCCGTGGCTCCTCGCGTCACGCTGCGCGGGCGGTCAGGGTTGGACGGCGACCTGAGGTGAGGCTCCTCTGCCCGACGGCTCGAGGCTCGCGCCCGGTCCGGCCGCGCAGGTCACGGTGAGATCCATCGGCGTGTAGATCTGGATCGTGAAGAAGGCCACCAGCGCGTTCAGGAACGAGTGCTGGGTCTCGACCTTCGAGACGCCGCTCTTGCACTTGCTCTGGGCGTCGATGGTGTCCGGCGGAACGAGCCCGAACACGAACGAGGCCGCCCACTCCTTCTCGATGCGATCGGTCCCCGGCTTCATCCCGGTCTCGATCGAGGCGTGGTAGCAACCGGCGGACAGCAGGAGCAGAACGGCAAGCATCTTTCGCGGCATGGTCCCTCCCTGGGGGATGTCCTCCCCCAATGCGCAGGACCGGCCCGAAAGGTGGCACCGGGCGTCAACCCGGCGAAAGGACGGGCCCAGAGGTCCGGCCGCTCAGCCGCCCGCCCGGGCCAGTGCCACCTCCGCCTCGAGGCTCTCCCGATCGCGCCCCACCGTGACGACGGCGAGCACCTTCCCCCCGGCCGAGAGCTCGAGTCGGCAGCTGCGCTCCTCGAGCCTCCCCTCCACGCGGGCAGCGTCCCACTGGGCGGCGTGGCCCACGTAGCTGAAGGTCACGTCGTAGTGCGCGCTCCAGAAGAAGGGCACGTCGTCGAACGGCTCGGTGCTGCCGAGCATCGTCCGGGCCACGGACTGGCCCTGCCGCTCGGCGACCACCCAGTGCTCGACACGCATCCGCTCGCGGGTTCGCTCGTCCTGCCAGCGGGCGGCATCCCCGGCGACGAAGACGTCCGGGGCGCTGCTGCGCAGCTGCGCGTCGACCAGCACGCCGTCGTCCACCGCCAGTCCCGCGGCCTGCGCGAGCTCGATCTCCGGGCGCACCCCCACGCCCAGGACGACCAGGTCCGCCGGGACGCGCGTCCCGTCGGAGAGCGTCACCTCGGCGGCGTCGATGGCCTGCCCGGTCCTTCCGAGGTGGAAGACGACGCCGTGC
Source organism: Myxococcaceae bacterium (assembly GCA_035501615.1). Taxonomy (GTDB): domain Bacteria; phylum Myxococcota; class Myxococcia; order Myxococcales; family Myxococcaceae; genus RPRB01. Next base: position 2,161 of record DATJVY010000175.1, on the reverse strand, counting down.
TCCTCGTGGAGCCTCCGGACGAAGCGCCCCAGCTCGGGTCCGAGGACGCGCTCCATGGGAATCGCCTCGGGAGCGGCGACGTGCACCTCGACGCCCCGGGCGCGCAGCGCCGCGGCGGCCTCGAGGCCGATGAAGCTCGCTCCCAGCACCACGGCCCGGGTCCCTTCCCTGGCGCGGGCGATGATGGCCCGTGCGTCGGCGAGGGTCCGGAGGGTGAAGACGTGCGAGAGCCCGGCGCCGGGAATCTTCGGGCGCACCGGGCTCGCGCCGGTGGCGAGCAGGAGCGCGTCGTAGCCGAGGGTCTCTCCGCTCTCCAGCGTGACCTCGTGGCGGGACGGAGCGACGGCCTTCACCCGCGTGCCGAGGCGCAGGGCGATCTGCTGCTCGGCGTAGAACTCGCCCGAGCGGAGGGGAATCCACTCCTCGGGAGCGGTCCCGGCCAGGTAGTCCTTGGAGAGGTTCGGGCGGTCATAGGGGGCCGAGGCATCGGCGCTGAGCACCGTCACGCTGCCGGCGAAGCCCTCGCGGCGGAGCATCTCCGCGGCCGCGTTTCCGGCCGCTCCACCCCCGACGATGACGACCCGGCGCGGTGCGGACGCCGGACGCGGCCGGGCCGACGGGGGTCCGGCCCGGGCGATCACCAGGACCTTCGAGCCGCGGCGCTCCACCGTCCAGCGGTCGACCGGGTTCAGCGCCGGGGCTCGGAGCGCCTCGCCGGTGCGGAGGGAGAAGCAGGCGTGGTGCCAGGGACAGCGAATCGTCTCGCCCACCACCAGCCCCTCGGCGAGCGGGCCGCCGTAGTGCGTGCACTTCGCTCCGAGGGCGAAGAACGCATCGCCACTCCGGGCGAGGACCACCGCGTCGCTCCCCACGTGCCCCTCGATGCACTGGCCATCGGCGAGCGAATCGGCCTCGACGCCGGCCGCCAGGTCCGGCCCGGTCGGCGGGGTGTCCCCTGCGCTCATCGCGTCCTCACCCTCCCCGGATGCGCGACCCGCACCGGGGTGACGGAGAGTGCCCACGCCTGCGCCACGTCGCAACGCGGGTTGACTCTTGCTCTCGACGCATTGCGGCGCCCGCGAGGCCGGCCCGGGCGCAACGTTTGGGTTCCTCGGGCGTCTATTCCGGCAATGACCCACCGGGCGTGGACCGCCGTTCTGACCGCGTGCCTCGGCACCCTGCCCCTGGCCGCACGTCCCGCACCCGCCGACAGCGGGCACCCCGCCCCCGCGGCCCCGCTCAGCACGGTGCTCCGCGACCGCCAGGGAAAGAACGTGGGCCTGGTCGTGGTGACCGAGACTCCCCACGGGCTGCTGCTCCATGTCAGCCTCGATGGCATCCCCGGCGGAGCACACGCCATCCACATCCACGAGACCGGAAAGTGCGAGCCGCCCTTCGCCACCGCCGGAGGGCACTTCAACCCCGGCCACAAGGCGCACGGCATCCTCGATCCGGCCGGCCTCCACGCCGGCGACCTGCCCAACCTCGTGGTGCCTGAGAGCGGCCGGCTGGAGGTCGACGTCTTCGCCGACGGGCTCACCCTGTCGCCGGGGCCGAACAGCGTGCTCGACGCTGACGGCTCCTCGGTGGTCATCCACGCCCGGGCCGACGACTACCGGACGCAGCCCTCCGGCGACTCGGGCGACCGCATCGCCTGCGCGGTGCTCGCCCGCTGAACCGCGACCCACTCAGCGCGGAAGCCTGGTCATCATCTCCTGAAAGCGTGGGGTCGTCCCGGAGCGAGTCGTAGTCCGGATCGTTCTCGATCCAGTCGCGCTTCCCGTACCCGCGTGAAACACGCCGCTGGACCCAGGCACGGTCCCCTCAGGCGTCCGGCGCCCCGCCGTCACCGGGAGCACCTCCACGCTGGGCACCCCGGGAGAAGCGGAGGATGGCCTGGAACAGATCCTCGATCGCATCGGGGTCGAGGTGCAGCGCCTCCGCCCATGCTCGGCGCTCGCCGAGGAGCTGCCTCTCTCTCCCGGCATCGACGATGGGGTGCCCCAGCTCTGCCTTGGCCCTCCCCGCCCTCTGGGCGAGCGTGGCGCGCCGGGCGAGGAGGCCGACCAGCTCGTGGTCCACCGCATCGATGAGCTCCCTCGCCTCCTGCAGCTCGGGGGACCGCGTCCCGAGATCGGGGATGGCGAAGCGCGCCGGGTCG
>DATJVY010000174.1:0-7555 GCA_035501615.1 Myxococcaceae bacterium | reverse complement strand
GGACCTGCAGCGCTACCGCGCCAACTGGCAGGAGGAGATCGACAGCGCGGCCCGGTACCGTGCCATGGCGGACGCCGAGAAGGAGCCGGGACGGGCCCAGGTCTACCGCGAGCTCGCCGGGATGGAGGAGCGCCACGCGGGGTTCTGGGAGCAGCGTCTGACCGACGCCGGTGCCGCGCCCGGTCCCCGGCGGCTCTCGGCCCGGGCACGGGTGCTGATCTGGCTGGCCCGCCGGTTCGGTCCGGAGGCCATCCTGGCCACGGTGGCGTCGGACGAGCACGCCGGCCGGACGGGCTACGACACCCAGCCCGAGGCGCAGGGCACCGGAATGCGCTCCCAGGAGCGGATGCACGCCCGGCTCCTCGGCTCGCTGGCGGTGACGGGGAAGGGGGCCTCGGGCTCCGAGCTGGCCCGGCTCGAGGGCCGTCACCGGACGACCGGGGGGAATGCCCTTCGTGCCGCGGTGCTGGGAGCCAACGACGGACTGAGCTCGAACCTGAGCCTGGTGATGGGCGTGGCGGGCGCAGCGCCGGACCACCGGGCGGTGCTCCTCGCGGGGATCGCCGGGCTGGTCGCCGGCGCGGCCTCGATGGCCCTCGGCGAGTGGGTGAGCGTCCGGAGCGCGCGCGAGGCCGCGGAGCGCGAGCTCGACATGGAGCGGACCGAGATCGAGCTCGAGCCCGAGGACGAGCGCGAGGAGCTGGAGCTGCTCTACCGGGCCAAGGGGCTCGATCCCGCAGAGGCACGGACGCTGAGCACCGAGCTGATGGCACGTCCCGGCGCAGCCCTCGACGTGCTGGCGCGCGAGGAGCTGGGGCTGGACCCCGACGAGCTGGGTGGATCGCCCCTCACCGCCGCGGCGACCTCCTTCCTCCTCTTCGCCGCCGGCGCCGTGGTCCCCGTGCTCCCCTTCTTCCTGCTTCGCGCCACGACGGCGATGATCGCCAGCGTCGTGCTGAGTGGCTGCGCGCTCTTCGCCATCGGGGCGGCGATCACCCTCTTCACCGGAAGGTCGGTCCTTCGCACCGGCGCGCGTCAGCTCCTCCTCGGCCTCGGGGCGGCGGCGGCCACCTTCGCCATCGGCCGCCTGGTCGGGACGGCGGTCGGTTAGCGGGGCCTCCGGGGGAGGGCGTCGTACAGCGCGCCTGAAGTCCTGGGGCCTGGCCAGCTTGGGGGAACGGCAGACGCGCCTGGTATGAGCGCTGGCCGATGGAAGGTCCCCTCGTCCTGGGCGACGGAGTCGAGTGGGTGGTCGACGCCTTCGGCTGTGACCGGGCGGCCCTCCGGAGCCCGGGGCAGCTGGGGGCCCTGTTCGAGCGTGCCATGCGCGAGCTCGAGCTCCACCCGGTCGCGCCCGCGGCGGTGCACGCCTTCCCCGGACACGGCGGCGTCACCGCGGTGCAGCTCCTCTCCGAGTCGCACCTCACCGCGCACACCTTCCCCGAGACGGGCTACGCCGCGTTCAACCTCTACTGCTGCCGGACGCGGCCGGACTGGCCCTGGGAGGAGCGCCTGGCAGAGCTGCTCGGGGCCAGTCGGGTGGAGGTGAGGCGCATCGCTCGCCCCGGGCCGGCTCCATGACCCAGGTCCCCGCGCGCGAGGGGCGGTGTCCGAACTGCGGCGCACCCATCGAGTTCAAGCTCGGCGCCTCGAAGGCCACCGTCTGCGCCCACTGCCAGGCGGTGGTGGCGCGCGCCGGCCAGGACTTCCAGGCCGTGGGCAAGGTGGCGGATCTCATTCCCACCGGCTCGCGGATCGCGCTCGGGAGCCGCGGCGCCATCGGACAGCTGCCCTTCGAGGTCATCGGCCGACTGCAGTACGAGTGGGAGCGGGGCGTCTGGGACGAGTGGTACGTCGCCTTCGGGGACGGCCACTGGGGGTGGATGGCCGAGGCCCAGGGCCGCTTCTACGTCACCACCCGCATGGCCCCGCGCCCGCTGCCCCGCGGCGTCGATCCCGGGCAGAGCTTCTTCATCCAGGGCCTCGGTCGCTTCACGGCGAGCGACCTCAAGCGGCCGCGCATCGTCGGGGCGCAGGGCGAGCTGCCCGACCCGGTGACCCTCGGAGAGACGCCCCTCACCGCCGACCTCGAGTCGGAGAAGGGCGGCTTCGCCACCATCGACTTCGGCGACGGGAGCGAGGAGCCGGTCCTCTATGCCGGCAGGGAGCTCTCCTTCGAGGCGCTGCACCTGGCCGACCGGCCGGAGCAGCCACCGGCGGGAAAGCCGGCGCCCCGGGGCGAGAAGCTGGCCTGCCCCAACTGCGGCGCGCCCCTCACCGTGCGGCTCCCCGAGCAGAGCGTCCGGGTGGTCTGCGAGAGCTGCAACCACCTCCTCGACACCAGCCAGGGCGCGTTTCGGGTCATCGGCGCGCTGGAGCGCGGCAAGAAGGAGCCCCGCATCCCGCTGGGCTCGTCCGGCCAGCTGCGGGGGCGCCAGCTCCTCGTCGTGGGATGGATGCTCCGCAGCTGCACGGTCGACGGCGTGCGCTATCCCTGGGCCGAGTATCTCCTCTGGGAGGAGAAGCGGCAGAGCTTCGCCTGGCTGGTGGAGACCGACGGGCACTGGGAGCTGGGCCTGGTCCTCTCGGTGGCGGAGGTCCACGCCGCCGACGACGCGGAGTACCAGCGGAGGCGGTTTCGCCACTTCTCGTCGGTGACCGGGAAGGTGGAGCAGGTCCTGGGCGAGTTCTACTGGGCGGTCCAGGCCGGCGACCAGGTCCAGTGCGACGTGTACATCCGGCCTCCGGAAGGGCTGTCCCGCGAGCTGGGCGATGGCGAGGTGAACTGGACGCACCTCGATCACGTGGACCACACCGAGGTCGCGCGCGCGTTCGACCGCCCGGGGCTGATGCAGGAGCGGCCGCAGGGCGTGGGAGAGCTCCAGCCGTGGCCCCACGCGGCCACCTGGAAGACGATGCGCCGGTGGATGGTGGGCGGCTGGCTCGCCCTGATCGCCCTCCTCGTGGTGTTCGCCGCGCGCCCCGGGCGGGTGCTGGTGGACCAGTCGCTCACGCCCGACGAGCTGCTGGCCGACGACTGGGAGCCCACGCAGGGCACCGACCGGGTCCACGCCTTCCTCTCCTCGGAGTTCGACCTCCCGGGACGGAGCGCGCTGCGGGTCGGCCTGTCCAGTGACGCCGTCAACACCTGGGCCTCGGCGGAGGGGGCGGTGATCAACGACGCGACCGGGGAGGCGGCGCCGTTCGGGCTCGAGTCCAGCTTCTACACCGGGGTCGACGAGGGGGAGCGCTGGACCGAGGACCAGCGAAACGCCTGGACGACGCTCGGCGCGCCCGGGCCGGGAACCGGGATCCTCCGCGCCGACATCCAGTGGGAGCAGGGCCACACGCCGCCGAACGTGAGGCTGCAGCTCCGGGGAGAGTCCTTCAGCATCTGGCAGTTCCTCGGCGGGCTCCTGCTCCTCTCCTGGCCGCTGATCTACCCGCTGCGTGCCGCGGCCTTCGAGCGGGAGCGCTGGGAGAACTCCAACCTCGGCTCCTCGGGGAAGGGGGATTGATGGTCTGGTTCTATCGGCTGTGGGTGCTGGCGACGCTCGGGCTCTTCCTCTGGGGGAGCGCGACCGGGGCGCGGATGTACTCCGCACCGCACCAGCGCATCGACCCGAGCGTGCGCTCGTCGCCGGGCGGTTACCGCTCGTACCACTTCTGGCACAGCGGCATCTCGGGCGGAAAGTAGCGAAGTCTCGGAGGACATCATGCCGGAACACACGGTACGGGCGCTGATCGAGGTGGTCATCTTCTCGGCGGTGGGGATCACCGTCTTCGCGGTGGCGTTCTTCGTCATCGCCCGGATCTCTCCGTTCTCGCTCCGCAAGGAGCTGGAGGACGATCAGAACACCGCGCTGGGAGTGGTCATCGGCTCGATGATCATCGGGCTGTCGCTCATCATCAGCGCGGCCATCCACGGCTGAGATGAGCGCGGACGCCGTGGCCCCGGGGCGGAGGCGACCCGAGGCGCTCGATGCGAAGCTGCTGCTCCTCACCGCGCTGATCATCGCGGTGTGCGGGCTGGTCTACGAGCTCCTCGCCGGCACCCTGGCCAGTTACCTCCTCGGTGACTCGGTGATGCAGTTCTCCACGGTCATCGGGCTCTACCTCTCCGCGATGGGGCTCGGGAGCTGGCTGTCGGGGAGGATCGAGGCCCAGGTCGCTCGGCGCTTCGTCGAGGTGGAGCTGGGCGTCGCGCTGGTGGGCGGGCTGGCGGCGCCGGCGCTGTTCCTGGCCTTCGCCCACCTGGCCTTCTTCCGGGGCGTGCTCTACGGGTTCGTGGCCGCGGTGGGCACCCTGGTGGGGCTGGAGATCCCGTTGCTGCTCCGGGTGCTGCGGGACCAGCTGCCGTTCAAGGACCTCATCGCCCGGGTGCTGACGGTGGACTACCTGGGGGCGCTCCTGGCCTCGCTCCTCTTCCCGCTCCTGCTCGTGCCCCGGCTGGGGCTGGTGCGGACGGGGCTGGTGTTCGGGGTGCTCAACGCTGCGGTGGGGCTGTGGAGCACGCACCTCCTGGCGTCGCTCATCCCGCGGAGGAGGGGGCTCCAGATCAGGGGCGCGGTCATCCTCGCGCTGCTCGCGGCCGGGGTGCTGGCCGCCGACCGGCTCACCTCGCTGGCCGAGGAGGGGATGTACGCCGACGAGGTGATCTACGCCCGGAGCTCGCAATACCAGCGCATCGTCGTCACCCGGGGGCGCGCGGGCTTCCAGCTCTTCCTCAACGGCAACCTCCAGTTCTCCAGCGCCGACGAGGCCCGCTACCACGAGGCGCTGGTGCACCCGGCGATGAGCCTCGCGCCCGGGGCCCGGCGGGTGCTGGTGCTCGGAGGCGGGGACGGGCTCGCGGTCCGCGAGCTGCTGAAGTACCCGGGGGTCGAGGAGATCCAGCTGGTGGATCTGGACCCGGCGATGACCGGGCTCGCCCGGACCTTCCCACTCCTCCGCGAGCTGAACCGCGACAGCTTCTTCTCCCCTCGCGTGCGGGTCACCAACGAGGACGCCTACCTCTGGCTGGAGGAGGATCACGGTCGCTTCGACCTCGCGGTGGTTGACTTCCCCGATCCGAACAACTTCGCGCTGGGGAAGCTCTACACCACCCACTTCTACCGGCTCCTTCGCCGGGCGCTCGCCCCCGGAGCGCCGGTGGTGGTCCAGGGTACCAGCCCCCTGATGGCCCGGAGCTCGTACTGGTGCGTGGCCCAGACGCTGGAGGCGGCCGGGTTGGTGGTGCGAGGCTACCACGCCGCGGTGCCCAGCTTCGGCGAGTGGGGCTTCCTCCTCGCCCGCGACGCTCCGTTCGAGGTTCCGTCCCGGCTTCCCCGGATCGAGCTGCGGTTCCTCAACGACGCGGCGCTGGGGGCGATGTTCGTGTTTCCCGCCGACATGTCCCGCGTCCCCACCGAGGTGAACCGGCTCGATAACCAGATCCTCGTCCAGTACTACGAGCACGAGTGGAAGCGCTGGAACTGACGGGCGCGCGATGAACCGCCTCTCCCGCCGCGAGCTGCTCTCCGCCTGTCTCGGCACCGGTGTCGCGGCCGCGGCCTGCCAGCGCCCGCCCCGCATCCGGTTCGAGGGCGAGCTGTTGGGGCAGAGCGTCCAGCTCGGTCACCGGGTGCGGGAGGGGTTCCGGCCGCGCCCCGTCCACCGCGAGCGAACCGGGGTGGCCATCCTCGGCGCGGGCGTCGCCGGGTTGTCGGCGGCCTGGCGGCTCGAGCGCCGCGGCCGCCCCGACTTCACCGTGCTCGAGCTGGAAGACCGCCCCGGCGGAACGAGCAGGAGCGGGGAGAGCGCCGTCGGCCCCTTCCCCTGGGGGGCGCACTACGTGCCGGCGCCGCTCGATGCGGGGAGCGACCTGGCCACGCTGCTCCGGGAGATGCAGGTGGTGGAGGGGGTGGACGCCGAGGGCCGGCCGGTGGTGGGCGAGAAGTTCCTCTGCCGCGCGCCTCAGGAGAGGCTCTTCTTCGCCGGCGCCTGGGCCGAGGGCCTCTATCCGCGGTTCGCCGCGAGCGTCGAGGACCTCCGTCAGCTCCGCGCCTTCGAGGCGGACATGGACCGCTTCGTCGGACTGCGCGATGCCGCCGGCCGGCGGGCATTCGTGCTCCCCATCGCCAGCGGCGGACGGCTGGAGGAGACGGACGCGCTCGACCGGATGTCGATGGCGGAGTGGCTCGACCGGCGTGGCTACACCAGCCCGCGGCTCCGCTGGTACGTCGAGTACGCCTGCCGCGACGACTACGGGTGCCTGCTGGGCAACACCTCGGCCTGGGCCGGCGCGTTCTACTTCGCCTCCCGGGTGGAGAGGCCGGGGGCGCACGCGGCAGAGCTCGTCACCTGGCCGGCGGGCAACGGCGCGCTGGTCGCGCACCTCGCACGGGTCGCGGGGCAGCGGATCCGCACTGGCGTCCTGGTGACCGACGTGGTGCCCGGACCAAGCGGCGTCGAGGTGCAGGCCTGGGACGTCGCGCGCGAGGAGGCCTTCACCCTGGAGGCGGGGCATGCGGTGTTCGCCCTGCCGCAGCTCCTGGCCGGTCGGGTGGTGGCTCCGTTCCGCGAGCGGCCGCCGGCCCACCTCGGCGCATTCAGCTACAGCCCCTGGGTGGTGGCCAACGTCACCCTGCGACGCCGCCCGTCCGAGCGCGGGTTCCCCCTGGCCTGGGACAACGTGCTGCACGGCTCGGGGAGCCTCGGGTACGTGGTTGCGACGCACCAGGCCGGACGGGACCACGGCCGGACGGTGTGGACCTGGTACCTCCCGCTGACCGACGCCGACCCGCGGGCCGCGCGCCAGCTCCTGCTCTCCGCCGACTGGAGGCACTGGGCCGAGGTGGTGCTGGCTGACCTCCGCCGCGCCCACCCGGACATCGAATCGCTGGTGGAGCGGCTGGACGTGTGGCGCTGGGGGCATGCGATGGTGCGGCCGACGCCGGGGCTGCTCCGGGGTGGCGCGCTGGAGGCGGCGCGAGCGCCGCTGGGGCGCCTGCACTTCGCCCACACCGACCTGTCGGGGATGGCGCTCTTCGAGGAGGCGCAGGCCTGGGGCGCGCGGGCCGCGGACGCCATCGTCGCTGCCCGTGGGAGCTGAGGTTCGGCGTCAGCTCCGGCGCTCGGCGCTGCGGCGGAGGAGCGGAAGAGCGAACCAGAGCGTGAGGAACAGCAGGCCCGCCACTCCGCCGCTCAGGGCTCCCGCGAGGTGGCCGGCGACCATCCGGCTGATGACGTAGACGGCGCTGGTCATCGCTCCGGCGAGCAGCACCACGCCCGTGATGGCGAGCCGGTTGCAGCTCCTCAGCATCAGCTCCTTGTCCTGCACGTCCCGGCGCCAGTGCAGGCGGTGGTAGACCGACGGCGCGATCAGGAAGGCGCAGGACGCGGTGGTCATCAGGAAGCAGGTGAAGTAGCCGTAGCGGATGACTTCGCTCATCTGCCGGAACACGTCGGTGAACGGCGTGGCGAGGAGAAAGCCGAAGAGCAGCTGGACCCCCGGCAGGGCGACACGGACCTCGTTGAGGAACTCGGTCCACTCCCGCTCGAACTCGCCGAGATC
>DATJVY010000173.1:0-2654 GCA_035501615.1 Myxococcaceae bacterium | reverse complement strand
GCGGATGACTTCGCTCATCTGCCGGAACACGTCGGTGAACGGCGTGGCGAGGAGAAAGCCGAAGAGCAGCTGGACCCCCGGCAGGGCGACACGGACCTCGTTGAGGAACTCGGTCCACTCCCGCTCGAACTCGCCGAGATCGGGGCTGCCCGCCGCGGGTCGCGCCTCGTCCATGGTCGCCATCACTGTAGCGCGTGGGGCCCGGGTGCGCGCTCGAGGGGATGATGCAGCGCGTGGGGACGGGCCCTCGGCGGGAAGGCTTGGGCTTCCCCGAGGACGGTCCTCCTGCCGCGCTTCCGGGCGAGGTAGGCTCGCATGCGACCGTCGGCAGACGGTCCAGGGGGGAGGGTTCTTTCCTGTTCACGCTCGGCCGCACGGTCTTCTTGCTGTCGTTCCTCCTGTCGGTCACGGCGGGCGCGGAACCTGCTCGCGGCCGTGGGCAGCAGAGGCTCCACCCCGGCAAGACCGCGCTCCGCTCCAGCCTGGTGCAGGCCGACGGCAGCCCGCCGGTGTGCAGTGACAAGAGTGGACCCATCCCCTGCGCGGTGGAGATCCGCTACTTCGGAGGCCAGGTTCTCCCCAACGTGAAGGTGTACGCCGTGCTCTGGGATGCGACGGTGAGCACCGACGTGGCGCAGGGCATCGGCGACTTCTACCGGGCGTTCACCAGCAGCGAGGTCCTGGACTGGCTCGCCGAGTACTCGACCACGCTCCAGATCGAGGAGGGCTCGCACGCCGGGGGGACAGGCACGCACCAGGTCATCGGGCGCGGTACCTTCGCCGGAACGGTCCGGCTTCCATCGCTGTCCCAGACCTACCCGAGCTGCACGGGCGAGCCGGCGCTCACCTGTGTCTCCGACATGCAGATCGCGTCCGAGCTCGAGGCGCAGGTGACCCGTGGAGCGCTTCCGGCGCCGGATGTCGACACGCTCTACGTGGTGCACACACCGCCGGCCGTCCGGGTGACCTTCGGGGGCACGAGCGGAGTGTCCTGCAGGGACTTCTGCGCCTACCACAACACCGTCGCCGGCACGCGGACGCTGACCTACGCCGTCATTCCCGACCTGGGGAGCAACGGGTGCGAGAACGGCTGCGGCCGGGGCACGGTCTTCCAGAACACCTGCGAGTCCGCCTCGCACGAGATCGCCGAGGCGATCACCGACGCGGAGGTTGGCCTCGTCCACAGCGACAACCCGGACTACCCGCTCGGGTGGTACGACTTCAGCAGCCCGAGCCAGGGAGAGATCGCCGACATGTGCGAGGGGAACACCGACACCATCGGGTCGGACGGTCTGGTGGGCTGTGCCGCCGGCACCCCGGGCTGCTTCACCGTCCAGCAAGTGTTCTCCCGGATGATCTGGAACGCGGACCCCGGCGGCCATCCGGAGACCGCGGCCTGCGTGGCGGCCCGGTACCAGCCGTCGGGCGACTTCACCCTCGCCTTCAGCCCGAACACCCTGACCCTCGCGGCGGGGGAGACGTCGGCCCCCATCCCGGTTCTCACCACCGTGACCCAGACGGCGCCCGGGGGCGCGCCGCTGGCGGTGACGCTCTCGGCGTCCACGGTCCCGCCCGGGCTCCACGTGGCCTTCGACAGCTCCTCCATCGACGTGGGTCAGCCCGCGCGCCTGACGGTCTCCGCCGACGCGAACGCCTCGCTCCAGACCGACGCGGTCCTCGCGGTTCAGGCGACAGGAACCGTGACACACTCGGCGTCCATCCTGGTCCAGGTGATCGCCCCACCCAACGACTGGGCCCTGTCCATTGCCCCAGCCACGGCATCCCTCGCGCCCGGGGGCACCGTCACCTTCACCGTGAGCGGACAGGTCACCTCGGGCCAGCCGGAGACGGTGGCGCTCTCGCCCATCGTCGCCGGGCTGCCTCCGGGGGTCCTCTCCAACTTCGACCGCACCAGCCTCACTCCCGGCTCCACCACTTCGAAGGTGACCCTCCTCGCCACCTCGAGCGCAGCGGCGGTCGGCCCGACGACGTTCACCATCACCGGCACGAGCGCCGCCCAGCTCGGCGGGCACGGCGCGAGCGCGCAGGTCCAGGTCGATGTCCCGACGAAGGCGCCGGGTGGATGCAGCAGCGGCGGGAGAGAGCCAGCGGCGGCTGCACTGCTGCTCCTCGCCGGGCTCGTGCTCCGACGGCGCCGGCGGACGGGGTGGAGCGGCGCGTGAGCCGGGACCTCGCCGTGCTCTGGGTTCCGGGCTTCGTCGCCGGGCTGGCCTGCGCGAGCGTCCCCGACGCGAGGCCCGCGGAGACCGATGCCTGCGCCTCGCTTGCAGGGGCGTACGCGGCCGCGGTGGCCGAGGCGCAGAGCTGCGGCGACGGGGGCCCGTGCACCGCGCTTCGCGGCTCGCGGCTCGACGATCCCTGTCACTGTCTGGTGCGGGTCGATGCGGCCCGGCTCACCGCACTCGATGACCTCGGCAACCAGTGGACCGCCCAGGGATGCGGTCCCCGGGGGGCCTGCAACCGCGCCTGCCGCGCGCCGTCACCGTGAGCGGGGCCCGGCCCGGGGCGCCTCCTTGCCGGTCTTCCAGGCCTCGACGTACTCCTCGGCGGCCTGCTTCATGAAGGCGCCGATGTTCTCGTACTCCTCGTCGGCGAGGTTGGCGAGCGAGACCCGCACCGACCAGGGCGGCCCG
>DATJVY010000172.1:0-12988 GCA_035501615.1 Myxococcaceae bacterium | reverse complement strand
GAGAGCGCGTGCTGTACCACCACCTCACCGCGCGCTCGCCGTGGCGGCGCCGGAGCAGTCCCGCGCTGCGGATCCCGGAGCGGCAAGGGCTCCAGGCCATCGCCCTGGACGCGCTGCCGCGGCTCGGGCCCTTCCGCCTCGCCCGCGGACGGGAGGCGATGGAGCGTGCGGCCGCGGGGGCGCACCAGGCGCTCGCGCGTCCCCTCGGGATGGGACCTCAGGGTGAGGAGATCTCCTCCAGCTCGCCCGGGCGCGAGCGCTCGGCGAGGAGGGGCGCAAGCGGGCCGTAGAGTCGGATCAGCCACCGGCGCCGGCGCGCGAGCCCCCACCCGAGGGTCAGCACGAGCACGGCGAGCAGGACTCCCGTACCGAGCCAGCGACCCACCCGCGCCTGGCCGGGGGCCGCGCGGAGCGTCGGCGATCCGTCGCCGAGCACCACCACTCCCGCCCACGCGGCAGGCGGGTCCCGGGCCGCGATCCGCTCGCGCTGTGCCCGGGCGAGCGCCGCCGCTGCGGTCTCTCCGTCGGCCAGCGCCCGGTAGAAGCCCTCCATCAGCTCGGCGGCCTCGCGGTCCCGGAGCGCCCAGAGGCTACCCACCACGGTGCTGGCGCCGGCCTGGAAGAAAGCGCGGGCGAGGCTGAGCGGTCCCTCGCCGGAGAGGATCGCCCCGGACGTGCTCCGGCACGCGGCGAGCACCACCAGCTTCCCACCGAGCTCGAGGTCCACCACCTCGTGCATCTGCAGGAGGCCGTCCTCCTCCGGAGCCCCGGGCGCCAGCACCACCGCCGAGCGGTCGGGCCGCGCATCGTCCACAACGGCGTGCGCAGCCAGGTGGAGCGCGCGGTAGGGATGGAGGTCGGTGGTCTTGAGAAGACGCTCGCTGGCGTCCGCTCCCAGCAGCACGCGGCTTCCGCCCAGCACCCGGGCGATGGTCGATGCCTCCTCGCGGGCGAACCGGAGCGCCGGCAGGCCGAGCCCGTTCACCCAGACCGCAGCGTCGCGGCGCACCGGGAGCCCGCCGGCGCTGGACGGGGTTTCTCCCTCGCGCAGTGGATCGGCAAGGACCAGGGCTGCGGATCCGGCAGGCGGCGGCCGCGGCTCCCCTCGCCAGCGGAGCCAGAGCGCGGCGGAGGGCGCAACCGAGACCGCAAACCTCGCCGCCAGGGGAGGGGCCTCACGCGACGCCCGCAGCGCGGCGAAGGGGAGGGAGTGGAGAGGTCCATCGGGGATGATCACCAGCCGGGTGACAACGCCAGGCAGGCCCGCAAGCGCTCCGGCCAGAAGATCGCGGTGGAGACCGACCGCGCCGTCGAGATCCGAGCCGTCGCGCAGCTCCATCACCGAGCGGAGGAGCTCGATCCGTCGCCTGAGCTCGCCATCGTCGGGGATGCGGGCGGGACGCACGGCGTCCCGGGTGATGGTGAGCACCCACGAGCTGCCGTCCTGGAACGGTGCGTCCTCGGTGTGCTGCCGGCGCCAGGTCTGGAAGGAGAGCAGCGCCTCGTCCGGCGCGAGCGCCTGCTGCACCGAGGCCAGCGTCGGAGGAGGCGCCTGCAGCAGCTGCCCCTCCGCCGTTTCGCGGGCCAGGTCGTCCCGCAGGACCTCCTCGGCCAGCTCGAGCCTCGAGAGCTCGGTCAGCGCTCGCGCGCGTGCATCGGCGCTCAGGGTCGGCGTGACCAGCGCCCGCTGGATGCTGGCCCGCTGGCTCCGGAGCGCGTCACGGCGGTCCCGGAGCGGCCCGGGAGGAGGAGACAGCGCGCGGGCGGCCATCAGCGCGCCGAGGAGGACCCGGGCCCGGCGCCGCTCGAGGATCTGGAAGGACCGCTCGGCGTCCGTCGTGGACGATGGACCGTGCGCGGGGTCGAGGAGGTACCCGGCCAGGAGCTCGTGCCCGAAGGAGGTCTCCGCGGAGGTGAATGCTCGCACCATGGCCTCGGGCTGCTGGTCCCGCACCCGGTCGAACTCGGCGAGGGCAGCCTCTCCGTCGGCGAGCGCCTGAGCCCGTGGGCCGGCCCGGAAGCGCACGGATGCCCGCGTCAGGAGGCCGTTGGCTTCCTCGAGCGACATCCCGTTCTCGCGAGCGAGCGAGAGCGACTCGTCCAGGAGAGCGAGCGGCCCCTCCGCATGCGCGGGGTCGAGGTCGAAGCGCATCTTGCCGAGGAGGCGAAGGGCGATCACCGCCGTGTGCGGATACTCCTTGCGTCCGAAGTCGACCGCCTCCTCGAGCGCGGCGAGCCCCGCTGGAGTCGGACCTTCCCGCAGAGCGAGGAGGATGCGGGACTCGTAGGCTTGAAGGTAGGGACGACCCAGCACTCGCTCCATGTCCAGCGAGGCGCGGATCAGCCGATCCACCTCGTCCCAGCCGAGCGCACCGTCGTCGGCGAGATGGAAGGCCTCGTAGGCCAGTCGATGCTTCGTCTCCGCCCGCGCGGAGTCGTTGCTCGCCAGCGCGAGGGCGCGCTGCATCACCTCGAACGCATCGCGGTGGCGTCCCATGTTGCTGTAGGTCGCGGCGAGCGCATCGAGGGTCAGGCGCCGGAGCAGCTCGGCCCGCGGGGACGGCGGGAGCCGATCGATGTCCTCCTGGCCGCGAAGGAGCACGGCGACGGCGCGCCCATAGTCCGAGCGATAGAAGTAGCAGCTCTGCGCGCGGAGCCGAGCCTCGGCCCGGAGGTCAGGCTCGACGCTCGCCTCGGTCAGCTGCTCGAGACGCTGGAGCCGGGACCCGGCATCGGCGAAGCGCCGCTGGCGACAGAGCATCGACACCAGCAGGCCGGAGGCCTTGGTCTCCCCCGGGAGGTCCTGCTCCACCCGGAACCCATCGGCCGCGGAACGCAGCAGGGCCTCCGCCCGATCCTCCCGGCCCGCGTTGAGCGCGAGCAGCGCGAGGTAGAGCTCGTTCATGTGGTCGCCGGGATGTTCCCGGAGCCGCTTCTCGAGGTGCTCGACCAGCGGGGCGAAGCCCCGGGACCAGCTGTCCGCGAGCTGCCGGTAGCAGAACCAGGCCTCGTGGCTGCGGGGTTGCTCCTGCACCGCCTCGTCGCACTCGGTGACGGTGCGCGGGGCCGAGCCCGATGAGCCCCAGGCAGCCGGGGCGCTCGGCGCCAGGCTCACGACCAGCACCAGCACGGTGGTGAACCGGTGCACCATCCTGCGCGACCCCCACTGCCGGAGATTGCCTCACGCTGGTCGTGGACCGTCAATCCGTAGGCGCGCCGGCCACCGCTCTCTCGTCGCCATCCCGTTGGAAGAAGGTCCCGCTCGGACGACTGAGAGGGAATGCAGAGCGCGGCGTCTCTCGCGACGGGGATCGCAGACCTCGCCACCCCCGGGGAGGCACCATGCTCAGGCGTTTCACGGCTGCACTGGCGTTCGCGTTCGCGCTCGGCTGCGGAGGCTCGCAGACGAACCCTCCGCCACCGCCCCCCGGGAAGCCGATCGACCCTCAGACGGCCCAGGCACTCGCTGGAAGCCTGAATCAGGCAGCGGGAGTCGTGGCCGGCAGCTCGCTCCCGGAGGCGCTCGCCGCGCGCGGAGCAGCCCTGGCGCTCGCGCTCGGAGCGCGGTCGGATGACGTCATGATCACGGCCAGTCTCTTGGCCGGGTCGATCGACCGGGCAGCCCTGACCACCGGGGCGGCGAGCGCCTTCGGGTTCCAGATCCAGATTGAGAACCTCGCGGGCTCCACCGGCACCGAGACCTTCACCGGCGTGTTCGTCTTCGAGAGCGCGACGGACTGGATCCTCGTCGCCGGGCCTGCCCCGGGGAGCCCGATTCCTCCCGGACTGGGGTTGCTCGGTTCGGGAGGCCAGCTGTGGAAGGGGACTGCGGGCCAGGAGAGCGCACAGCTTCAGTCGGAGGGCGCGACGTGCACGGCCAGCCTCCCCTCCGGTGTCACCTCCTGCAAAATCGCGAGCTTCGTCAATGCCGGGTTCGGCATCACCGCATCCAGTCCGGCCTCGAGCGGCGCGACGGGGTCGAAGACCGCCTCCCTCGCCGCGGGCTCCCTCAGCGCGGGCGTCTCGCTGGTCGTCGACTGCAGCGTCGGGACGCTTTGCCCCGCGAAGGGGACCACCCAGGTGTACGTCGCGCCGCCGACGTTCAACCTGGGGCTCGGCGGCAGCCAGCGCTTCGCGGCCACCGTGGTCGGCAACGGGATAACCAACGAATCCGTCTCCTGGAGCGTGGACGAGGCAGGCGGAGGAGCGATCACCAGTGCCGGCATCTACACGGCGCCGACCACCACGGGGACGTATCACGTCCGCGCCACCAGCGTCGCCGATTCGACGGCTTCCGCGGTGGCGACGGTCACCGTCACCCACCCGTCGGGCATCGCGGTCAGCGTGTCCCCGGGGACGCCCAGCCTGACCGTGAACTCGATGCTCTTCTTCGAGGCTGCGGTCACCGGCTCACCCGACACCGCGGTCACCTGGAGCCTGGACGAGGCCGGGGGCGGGAGCGTCTCCACCAGCGGGCAGTACACCGCTCCGGGCACTCCCGGGACATTCCATGTCCGCGCGACCAGCCTCGCCGATCCCACCGTATCGGCGGCGGCGACGGTGACCGTGAGCTTCGTCAGCGTCACTGTCTCCGCCCAGCCGCAGCAAACGGATGGCCAGGCGTTCCTGGACTGCGTTCCGACGACGGCAACGGTGGGGCAAGTCACCTACGCCTGGCACGGATACCGTGACGACGGTGACACTTCGGGTCTGAGCTTCAGCTCGCTGACGTCCTTCGCTCCGACGCTCACCCTCACCACGACCGCATCCGTGGGCGCCAGCTTCTACGTGTACTGTGTCATCTCCGAGGGTGGGGCGTTCGCCGGCTCCGGATACACGCTGGTCACTCTCGGGACCGGCGGACTCCTCCCCGCGGTCACGGTCAGCCCATCGACCATTCATGCGGGCGCGAGCAGCGTCACCTTCGACGGAACCTCGACCGCGAACGCCCAGTCCCCTGCCATCCAGTGGGTCGTCCAGTACGGGGGGAACGTCTCCCCGGCCTCGCTGGAGGACTACCTCACGATCCCGGCAGCGAGCTGGACCACGGTGTACACCGACAACGCGCCGTCCGGTCTCACCGAGACGGTCCCGGCGGCGAAGTTCGGTTCCGCGGGCGCATACCGGGTTCAGCTCACCGTGCTCTCCGCCCTCGACGAGATCTCGGAGAACGAGGGAACCTTTTACTTCCAGGTCCTGCCCTGACCAGCGCCGTCGCCTGAACCTCGAGCCTGGGGCGCACTCGCCGGTCCTGGCGCGCGTTCGTGGTTGCGCGCGCCTCGACCGGTCTTGCTGCGCGTTCCGACGCCCGAAGCCGGTTCGACGACGCGCATCGCGCTGGGGTCCGTCTGCTCGGTGGCGGCGCGTGAGAGCCGGGACCGCAACGGTCGTCACTCCTCCTCGCTGCCGCGCTCGGGTCCTGCCAGGACCCACCCCGTCCCGCGGGACATGGCTTCAGCGCCGCGCTCACCTCACGCGGGTGCGGAACGGCGGCGACGTCATCGTCCGCCCATCGAGCAGGCGGGCCTCGACGCGCCAGAGCACGTCGGAGCCGGCCGGAACCCGTGCGAGCGCGGCCGGCGGAACCAGGTGCTCGGAGACCGTCAGGTCGACCGCGGAGTCCAGCTCGGTGAGGTCGGGGAGCGTCACCTGGACTCGGTAGCGAGCCCCTTCACCTTGCGGCGCCCAGCGAAGCAGGAACGCCTCCCGCGGCAGCTCCCGCGCGGTGGCGCTCGCGATGCGCGCCTCCGGGCTCCCTCGCTCCGGGTTCTCGGTGGCCGGCTGGCGGAGCACCAGCAGCAAGGACGCCGCGACCGCGAGCCCCGCGCTTGCCACCACACCCCATCGCCAGCGGCCGGCTGCCTGGATCGGCGTCACCACCGCGACCGGCGCCGACTCCGCCTGTGCCTCGCGCGCCAGCCGCCAGAGCCGCGCGCAGTCCCCGCACCGGATGGTGTGATCGACGAGGGCCGCCGTCCGGGCCTGCACCTCGAGACCGGCCACCGCCCTCCAGATCTCCTCGGGAGTCGCGCAGCCCGGAGCGAGCTCGCGGTTCTCCTGGAAGGCCTGGAGCAGCGGGTCGCTCATGGCGCGTGGCCCTTCTCGGCCAGACAGCGCCGGAGCGCAATCAGCCCGCGGTAGGTCAGGTTCTCCACCCGCTTGCCCGGAGCGTTCAGCACCCGGCAGGCCTCGCTGGGCGCAAAGCCCTGGAGGTGGAGCACCACCGGGATCCGCCGCGACTCGGGCAGTCGCTCGAGGCAGTCTCTCAGCGCCTCGCGGAGGCCCGGCGTCGCCGATGGCCTCCCCGGGTGAAGCTCCGCGACCCGAGCTTCCAGTCGTTCCGTCTCCACAGGCTCCTCGTGTGCGCGACGCCGCCGCCGTAGCTCGTCCGCGATGGTCGTGAAGGCCACGTGCCAGAGGTAGGACGCCGTCTGGACCTCTTCCCTCTCACGGGATTCGACCTCGAGGACCCTCAGCAGGGCCGCCTGGCGGAGATCCTCCCGGGAATCGAGCAGTTCCGCGGGGGTGAGACGCCTGAAGGCATGCTCCAGGACCTGGCGCATCCAGCCCGCGCGCTCCTCCGGCCCGCGGGCGACGTTCCGTTGTTCACCGTGCGGCACCGGCCCCACCTCGGACCCCGGGACTCCGTCGGGAAGGCGAGCGTAGTCCGGATGACGCTGGGGTCACGTCCGCGAGTGGATGGCTGCAGCCTCCGGAGACGCCGCTCGATGGCGACTCCGTCCGCGACGGACGAGCAGGAGCGCGAGGCACGCCGCGCCGAGGGCCACGGCCGCGACCCAGAGGCTGCGCAGCGCAGCGCGCGGCACGCCCGCGGGGAAGGGGACGAGGTCGCCGTCGCCGAACACCGCGACTCCGGCCCACGCTGCCGTGGGCGCTCCGGCCCCGATGCTGCGGGCCCGCGCCTCCTGCACCGCCCGCGAGATGGACAGGCCCCCGGCGAGACCCCGGTAGAGGTCGCGCATCAGCGCGGCGCTGTCCCCGTCGCGCAGCGGGAGCAGGCTCCCCACGACCGTCGCGCTGCCCGCCTGGAAGAAGGCCCGCGCGAGGCTGAGCGGCCCCTCGCCCTCGACCACGGCTCCGCCCGCCGTCCGGCAGGAGGCGAGGACGACCAGCTTGTCGGTGAGGTCCAGTTCGACGACCTCGCGCATCTCCAGCCGGCCGTCCTCGTCGGGCGAGCCCGGCGCGAGCAGCACCGCCGAGCGGTCGGGCTGGATCTCGTCCACCACCGCGTGCGCGGCGAAGTGCAGGGCCCTCACCGCATCGAGCCGCGCGGATTTCAGCACGTGCTCGCTGGCGGCGTCCCCGAGCAGGGTTCGTGCCCCGTCGCCCAGCACCGCGGCGACGTCCTGCGCCTCGGAGATCGCAAAGGGCAGGGGAGGCAGAGGTGGGTCGGTCGATGGTGCGCCGCTGGCGAGGATCCACGCCTGCGGAGAGGTCACCCGCGCGCTGGCTTGCCCGCGTTCGTGCCAGTGGAGCCAGAGCGCCGCCGACGGCGTGGTGGCGATCGCGTAGCGCACGCCGAGCGGAGTGCCTTCGTCCGCGCGAAGCGCCTCGAACGGAAGCCGGTGCAGGGGACCGTCGGGCACGATGACCAGACGGCGGAGCTCTCCCCCGAGCGAGGCGAGCGCCGGCCCGAGCAACGTGCGCTGGAGGGCGATTGCCGCCTCCGCGTCCGAGCCGTCCCGCTCCCCGACGAGCTCGCGGAAGAAGTCGATCCGCGTCCGGAGCACGTCGGCGTCGGGGATCCGGAACGCCTTCGCCCCCTCCTTCGACACGACCGTGAGCCAGGAGCTCCCGTCGGCGTAGGTCGCGTCGTGGTGGTGCTGCCGCCTCCAGGTCTGGAAGGAGAGCAGGGCCTGGTCCTTCCCCAGCGCCTGCTGGACCGCCGCCAGGGTGGGCGTGTCCTCGTCGAGCAGGAGCTTGCGGGGAGCGTTCTCCGCCAGCTCCCTCCGGAGCGACTGCTCGCTCCGCTCGGCCTCCGCCAGCTCCTCGAGCGTGCGCGTCCGCGGCCCGGCCGCGAGGGCCGAGGAGCGCAGCGTCGCCTCGAGCCGCGCGATCTCTCCCAGGGCCGCGTCTCGCCTCCGTCCGAGGTCGCCCGAGGGCAGGAGCGGGACCCGCGCCCGGGAGAGCGCCTCGCGGAGCGCCCGGGCGCGGTGCCGCTCGAGCAGCTCGAAGGCGAGCTCTACGTCTCCCGGACGCGCTCCACCTCCAGGTGGGTCGAGCAACCAGCCCGCGACCAGCTCGTAGGCGAAGGACGACTCCGCCGCAGTCCACGCGCCCTCCATCCGGTCGAGCTGCGCGTCGCGCACGGTGTCCAGCTGCTCCAGCGCCCCGAGCGCGTCGGAGACGAAGGGCTGCACCTGCCCGGCACGCCGGTGGACGTAGGCGCGGGCCAGAAGCGTCATCCCCTGCTCCCAGCGATTTCCGGCGTCGCTGGCGAGCGCCAGCGACTCGTCCGCCACGGCCAGCGCCGAGCCCGGGTGGGAGGGATCGAGATCGGCGAGAAACTTGGCTCTCAGCCGGAGCGCGACGGACACCCCCCAGAAGGAGCGCGTCCTCCAGAAGTCGATGGCCCGGTCGAGCTGGGCCAGGGCCTCGGCCGAGGGCCCGTGCAGGGCCGCGTCGATCAGCCGGGTGGCGTTCGGCGGCCAGTTCGGATCCGGGAGCACCCGCTCCATCGCCAGCGAGTCGGCGATCCGGCGCTCGGCCTCGGGCCACGAGCCCTCGCCCTCGTCGGCCATGATCACGGACTCGGACGCCAGCCGGTGTTTCAGGACCGCAAGCTGGAGCACGTCCCGCGGCGGGCTCCGGCTCTGCTCTAGGAACACCGCGTAGGACTCGCGGTGGCGCCCGCTGTCGCTGTACGCGCACCCCAGCCCGTCGAGGACCCTCTGGGTCAGCTGCTCGCCGAGGAAGGAGGGGGGAAGGCGGAGGAGGAGCCGCCGCGACTCCTCGAAGAGCGTGATGGCCCGCCCGTGGTCGTGGGCCTTCCTCGCGCAGGCGGCCGCCGTGGACAGCGCCCACACGCGAGCCTCGGGACGGAGCTCCTGCGCCGCCAGGACATCGAGTCGCGCCAGGTCGGGGCCGGAGTCCCGTCCGGCGTAGCAGAGGAGGATCGTCAGCTCGGCGCGCGCGAGCACCTCGCCGTCCGCGAGCCCCTGGACGCGGAATGCCTCCGCCGCCGACATCAGCAGTGGCTCGGCCTCGGCCGGTCGGCCCTCGTTGTGGGCCAGGATTCCCGCCCAGAGTCGGGCAGCGAGGTCCGTGGGATGGCGTCGCAGCCGCTGCTCGAGGTGCTCGCGCACCGGGTCGATGCCTCGCGGCCAGGTGTGCGCCAGCTCGAACCAGCAATCGTCGACGCCGCCTCCGTCCCCCGCCGCGATCCGGGCGTCGCACTCCGCCAGCGTGCCGGGGCTCGCCTCGACCGGGCCCGCGAAGACGGCGAGCACGCCCAGCGCGAGGAGCGGTCGCCCCGACCGCAGCGGTCCGGACCGCACGCGTGGACGCCCACTCACCCCGCTGGAGACCACGGCGCTTCCTCCGGACACCGAGGATAGCGCCGGCCGTGCACGCGACCGGGTTGCAGATGACGCCGCGCAGGGGCGCGGCGGAGACCGTCTCAGGCCGCTGCTTCGGCCGCGGTGGAGGAGGACACGCCGCTCTGGGGCAGCGAGTAGAAGACCAGCAGTCGATCGCCGTTGATCGCCTCGACCCCGAGGCGGCGGAAGAGGTCGACTCCGTCGGTCTCGCCGTCGACCCGGGCGGCACCCGGCCATGGACGAGCCGTGTTTCCGGAGCCGGGAAGCACGAACGGAAGCTCGGGGGAGGGTCTGGCGCCGAGCCAGTGTGCGGCGGCGCAGGCGACCGGGAGAAGCTCCGCCGGGAACGAGCTGTCGTGCGCCGGCTGGACGTTGCCCCAGAAGGCGCGCGCGGTGCGGAGGGCACGCGGGGTCGTCGCGGCGGAGAAGAGCACCAGCCGCTGGCGAAGCCTGCGCTCCTCCGCCTGCGCATCGGCGATGAAGTGGGCATGGAGCGCCTCGGCCGCGCCCACGCCCCGTTGATCCTGGCGAACGGCGCTGAGACCGAGGTAGCGGCCGTGGCGCCGCTCGGGGCCGACCGGCAGCCTCACCCGGGCGACGACGAGGAACGCCACCAGCCCCTGGGCGTCACGCGCCAGGTAGAGCCGGTCCCCGCGGAGCAGCTCGGCCTCCAGCACCGGCGGGATCGGCCCCGTGCTCGGCCCGACGAGCCTCGCCATCTCGTCGAGCAGCGACGGCTCCCACGCACCCTTCTCCAGCTTCGTGATCACGAACTCGCCCATGGAGGGCGGCGGAAGAGCACGTGGGATGCCAGCCTCCATCCTAGGAAAATCGAAGGGTTGTGGCGTCATCCTGTTGCGGCAGTCGCAACTCGTAGCCCGGATGGCAACACCGTCAGCTCGCGGCGCGGGCGCCCTCCCTCAGCCGCCCGGCGATCAACCGGTGGAAGTGGTGGATGGCCACCTCGCGTCGAACGCTGAAGCGTCCCGTCCGGTAGGAGCGGCTGGCCAGGCCCCGCTGGACGTCCTCGCAGATGCCCAGGTCCTCGAGCTGGATGCGATGGCCGAGCTCCACGCTCTGCCGGGCGAGCTCGCGCGCCCGGTCGCCGTCGAGATCGGCGAAGTAGAAGTCGATCACCACCCGGCACCGGTCGGGGCCGAGCGGGAAGACGACGTTGGTGTCCACCACTCCCTGGTAGGCGTTCACCATCACCCCGGGGAACGCCCACCCGTAGCGGGCGAGGTCTCCCTTCCGGGTCGCGGAGGCCGCGGCATCGGCCCCGTCGCGCAGCGGGCTGGACTGGAGGCTGGTCCGCTCGAAGCACTCGGTGCGGTACTCCGAGTACTGGAGCACGCTCCCCAGCGCGGGGTGCACCGAGTTCACGTGGTAGCCGCCGTCCAGGTAGTTGTCGACGAACACCTTCCAGTTGCAGGCCAGCGTGTACTCGCGGCGCTCGAAGAACTTCAGTCCCTCGAGCTGTCCGATGCGCTCCGGCAACGGTGCGAGCCAGGTCTGCAGCGGGATCGGGGTTGCTCCGGCATGGACGAAGACCAGCGGCCCCCAGCGGTCGACCGCCACCGGGACCAGGCCGTGGTCCTCGCGGCGGAACTCCTCGACCCCCTCGAACTCGGGGGCGCCGCGGAGCTGTCCACGCAGGTCGTACGTCCAGCCGTGATAGCGGCAGCGCAGGCGGCGCGCGTTGCCCTGCGGCTCGGTCATCACGCAGGCCGCCCGGTGGCGGCAGACGTTGAAGAAGGCGCGGAGCTCGCCGCCGTCGTCCCGGAGCACGAGGATCGGCTCGCCGGCGACGTCGGCGGTCACGAAGTCACCGGGGCGCTCGAGCTGATCCATCCGCGCGACGAGCTGCCAGCTCTCGCCGAACACGTGCCGCCGTTCGAGGGCGTCGACCCGGGGATCGCGGTACCAGGAGGAGGGGACTGAGCGGGCGCGCTCCAGCGGGAGGCCGGGGTCGAACGCGGCCAGGAGCTCGTCGAGCGAGGGGTCCACCGGCCCCCAGGCTATGCCCTTCCGCGCCGCGCGTTCCATGGCAGGATGCTCGGGACCGTGACCGCCGCCGGACACCCGGCTGGGGTGCAGGACGCGCCGGGCCCGGCCCCGACCTTTCTCCGCACGCTGGGCCCGGTCGACGGTGCGCTGATCACCATCGGCGCGACGGTGGGCAGCGGGATCTTCCTGATCACCGGCGACATCGCCCGGCGCCTGCCCCATCCGGGCCTGATTCTGATCCTCTGGGTCGGGGGAGGGCTGTTCGCGCTCTTCGGGGGGCTCGCCTACTCCGAGCTGGGCTCGATGTTCCCGAGGGCCGGCGGGCAGTACCACTTCCTCAAGGAGGCCTACGGCCGGCTGTGGGGCTTCCTCTTCGGCTGGACCTCGTTCCTGGTCATCATGACCGGGGGCATCGCCGCGATCGCGGTGGGCTTCGGCGAGTACCTCGGAGCGCTCGTCCCCGGCTTCGCCCCCGACCGCGAGCTCCTCGCGCTCGGCGCGGGCGGGTTCCGCTGGAGCGTCGACGGCGCCCAGGCGACTGGGGCGCTCGCCATCGTCGGCCTCACCGGCATCAACTGGCTCGGGGTGCGGCAGGGCGCCGGGGTGCAGAACGCCGCCACGGTGCTCAAGGTCGCCGCGCTCGCGGCGCTGGTCGGCATCGGTCTCTCCGTCCCTGGCCCCGCGGCCCCGACCTGGTGGGCGCCGCTCCCGCGGGAGGGCCTGGTCGCGGGTCTCGGGCTCGGGCTGGTCGCCGTGCTCTGGGCCTTCGACGGCTGGTACGTGCTCACCTTCTCCGCGGGGGAGCTGCGGCGCCCCGAGCGGAACCTTCCCCGGGGACTGCTCCTCGGGATCGCCGTCGTCACCGCGCTCTACGCGACCATCAACTGGGTCTACCTGCGCGCGCTGGACGTGGGGACGCTCGCCCGGACCTCGCGGGTGGGGGAGGCGGCGGCCTCGGCGCTCCTCGGGCCCGGGGCGGCCCGCGCCGTCGCGGTGATCATCCTGCTCTCGATGTTCGGGTGCCTCGCCGCGAACATCCTCTGCTGCGCGCGCATCTACCAGCCCATGGCCGAGGACGGCGTCTTCTTCCGGGCGCTGGCGCGCATCGACCCCAGGCATCACACCCCGTCCAACAGCCTCCTGGCCCAGGGCGCCCTGGGGACGGCGATCGCGCTCTCCGGGACGTACGCCGACCTGTACACGACCGTCGTCTTCGCCGGCGTCCTTTTCCACGCGGCGACGGCAGCGGCGGTCTTCGTGCTCCGTCGGCGGCGTCCCGGTGCGCCGCGGCCCGCCCGGGCGTGGGGACATCCCTGGACGACCGGCGCGTTCATCGCCAGCTGCCTGGGCCTGGCTGCGGTCACCCTGGTCCAGACCCCGGTGCGCTCGGCGCTGGGGCTCCTGCTCATCGCCAGCGGACT
>DATJVY010000171.1:0-69656 GCA_035501615.1 Myxococcaceae bacterium | reverse complement strand
CGCTGAAGATGTCGCTGCAGAGCTTGACGCACTCGTTGCAGATGTGGGCCGCCGGGCCTCCAAAGAGCTTCCACACCTCGAGCTGAGCCTTTCCGCAGAACGAGCAGCAGGGTGCAGCTGCGTCTTCCTTCGTCATGCGCTCTCCGTGCCGGACTTCGCTTGCAGCGCGGCATCGCCCGTGAGAAGCACCCCCACTCTCGCATGCTCCGCATCCGGATCGGCAGGCGCTGGACTCGCGAGCGCGGCTCGGCGCCGCATGATTCGGTGTCTCTGGAGCTGGACGGTGTCGCGCTCGTCGACGGGGCCGAGGACGAGCCGCTCCTCCCCCTCGTGGAGGCCCTCCTCGGGTGCACCGGAGCGCTCGCCCGCGGCGCGTCCATGGCCGACGTCTCCCTGCCCGAGTCCGGCCTCGTGCTCTGCCTCGAGAATACCGAGGACGGCTGCACCCTCCGGATCGCTTCGCTGGCCCGCCCCGCGCGCCTCGTCCGCCGCGTGCGCCTCGACTGGGCCGAGTGGTCCGAGGCCGTCTACCGGATGGGCGAGGCCTTCGTCGCGGACCTCGACGCCACCTCCGCTCCCGCCGCGAGCAAGCGCGCCGTCCGGGAGCGACTCCGGGCCCTCCGGCTTCCCTCGCGCGTTCATTCCTCCCGGCCGCCGGCCCCCCTCGGGCTCCTCGTCGGCGGTCCGGCGAGGAGCCTCGTGTTCCAGCTCGCGGATTCGTCGGGTCTGCTCGAGCGGGCCCCACGCGGCCATGCCGCCGCGCTCGGCGCGCTCCTCGGATCGGGGCGCATCTGGGTCTCAGGCGCTCAAGAGGGCTGGCACCTCGGCGGACCAGCGCTGCTCCACGTGCTGGAGCTGGTCCGCTGCGGCGAGGAGGTGCAGCGAGCCCTCGGCACCGGGGTGAGCACGGTCGACCTTCACCTCCCGGACGGACCCTCCCGCGTCTCGCTCACCGGCGCCTCCTGGACGCTGGGGAAGGAGACCCTCCCCTGGACGGCCGAGGAGGTCGCGCGGGCGCTCCTCTCGCTCGGCGCCTCCGTCGCGCGTGCGGTGCGCTGGGCCGTCCCAACCCAGCGGCGAAACCCCTACCTCGACGAGCTCGTGACGCGCTCCGAGTCCGGGCTCGCCCTCCTCCGGCCGGTCCCGACGGACCGGAGGGAACGCCCGCCCGCGCGGCGCCGGCGGCCTCTCCGCGCGGCCCGTGCGGTGCGGCCGCTCCGGCGCGAGGGTAGCATGCGCCGCCTGCGGTTCCTCCCGGTGGCGCAGGCGCCCGGCCTCGCCGGAGCGGGCCCGGCCACCCTGCTCGCCACCGAGGCGGCCGTCGTGCTCCAGTCCGACCGGGGGATGGACGTCCTCGGATGGGACGGCAAGCTCCGCATCCATCGCCCCACGCCCCGCGGAGGGGCGACGACGCCCGATGGCCGGGCGCTGGGCGCGACCCGGGACAGGCTCTACGGGTACGGCCCCCAGGACGCGAACCCTCGCTGGTTCCAGCCGCACGACGGCGCAGCGCTCGATCCGGTGGTCATCGCGGCCGAGCAGATCCTCGTCTTCGGCGTCGAGCGGCGCGGCGTCCGGGCGGTGGACGCCCTCACCGGACGCGAGCGATGGTCGTTCCTCCCCGCCCGCACCCGGCGCCTGCACCTCGCGCTCTCTGGCGTCACCGTCCTCGCCGCGTCCGAGTCCGGGGTGCTGACCGGGCTGGACCTGCACGACGGGACCGTGCGCTTCCGGGTGGCCGCCCCGCTGCCCTTCACCGGGCCGGCCCAGGCCTGGGGCCCGGTGGTGCTGGTGCCGCTCGGGCGCGAGGACCGCTCGGCACTGCTCGCGCTCGACCCCGTGCTCGGAGAGGTCCGCTGGCTGACCGAGCTCCCGCTGGAGCGCGCCGCGCCGCCCACCGCCGGGGGCGCCCGGGCCTGGATCGCTGGCCTGCACGAGGACCGCCCCACCCTCGCCTGCCTCGACGTGCGCGGTCGCATCGTGTGGCAGCGAGCGGTGCCGGTGCCGGAACGCCCGGTGGGTGTGCTGCGTGCCGGCGTCGAGCTGGTGGTGGTCGGAACCACCGGGGCGGCAGTCCGGGTCCAGCGCGACGGGAAGCCATCCTGGCGGGTCGGCGCTGCGGGCGTGGCGGTGGCCACGGTGCCCCCCGGACTCGAGCACGGGGTGGTGATCGCCGCCGGCCCGGTGGTCCGGGCGCTCGACGTACGGAACGGTCGCGTGCTGGCGGAGCTCCCCGGAGGCCGCGGGGTGCGTGCGCTCGCGGTGAGCCCCCGCCTCGACGTCGCGCTCCTGGACGAGTCGGGCGACCTGGCCATCCACCGGCTGGCCAGCCACTTCGCTGTCTTGTGAGTCACGGCTGCCGCGTCCAGGTTCCGCGGTGAGGACCTTGGGCACGCCGTCGTCGAGACGACGATGAATTCCGTGAGACTTCCGGCGGTCGACCTGGGATGCGGCCGCCCCGACCCGGACCTACCTCTTCTCCTTCTCCTTGCGAGCGGCCATCGCGGGGTCGATCTCCTCCTCGCTCCGCGTGGTGACCGTCGCCCCCTCCCAGGTCTCGCCGGGCTTCAGCTTCCAGTCGTCCGGGACGGGGAGCTTCCAGCTGTATTGGGCATTGATGTCCCCGCCCGTCGGCGCGTGTGACCGGACCGCGATCAGCATCTCCATGGTGCTCACGGTCGCCGGCACCGGGTCGAGCTCGTACTGGCCGAGGACGATCTGCGGCGGGAACTCGGCGATCAGCCGCTCCGGAAAGTCGTTCCGCATGCCGGGGTTCCCGGTGCTCATCTCTCCGTAGAGCTTCCCCTTGTCGTCGATCAGCCGGAAGGTCGTCGCGAAGTCCGCCCAGGTCATCATCCGCTTGTGCCCGTGCTGCTCCTCCTCCTTGACCTCCCGCTGGGCGCCCCAGAGCACGATCGGGAAGCGGATCTTCGGCTTGTTCCCCACCATCACCACCTCGGCGGAGACGACGTCGAGCCGGAGCCCCTTGTCCGTCCCGGTCAGGACCGGCGCGTACTTCCCGGTGCGCATGCGATCGAACATCGCTTTCTCCCACTCCCAGAAGGCCTTGCGGTTCACCGGATTGGCCATCGGGCCACGCGCGCGGCCGTCGGGCAGCTGCGGAAGCTCGAGCTGGGCCTTGGCCTTTGCCTGGGCATCCATCTCCTTGAGGTAGTCGTCGAAGGCGGGGTTGCCGCCGTACTTCGCCTGCTGCGCGGCGACCTCCTCGAAGTACCAGCGGAGGTACCCCTTCACGTCGCTCCTGTAGCCGTCGGGATCGGGGTTGTTCCGGATCCACCCCGCCCGCTCGAGCGCATCGGCCTTGAGACGGAGCGCGGCGATCTCCTTCGCCGCCTGCAGCTGCGCCTCGGTGGTGCGCCGGTAGCCCACCACACCGGCGGCGCTGAAGCCGGCGATGACCAGCAGGAGGACGATGGTCAGGTTGCGGTTCATGTCGGCCGGGAAGTCTCCTCCGCTGTCCCGGTCGGGTCCAGCCCACGCTCTCCCACCTCCAGCCGCCCACGGTTCCACCGCGCGTGCACCCGCCAGGGGCGCCCCGGTGCACGGCGAACCGCCTGGGCCAACCCCTCCAGCGCGCCCTCGGGCACGAGGCCCTCGCCGAGTGCCCGCGAGGCGAGATGCCGCCGCAGCGCGCCGAGGGCGAAGAGCGCCTCGCCGAGGTCCGCGGCGAACACCCCGCTCCTCCCGCCGGGAGCGCCGGCCAGCGCCTGCGCCCAGGTGTCGAACGCCAGGGCCGTCGCGAGCTCCGGCGCTCCCGAGCCACGCATCTCGCTCCGGGCCCAGGCCGCCCACGCCGCGTCGAGCCTCTGCCCACCGGCGAACGCGTCCCGGTAGGCGGCCGAGGCGAGGAAGCGCTCCAGCGCCACGCGCGAGGGGGCGAGCAGCGGACGGGAGAGCGGCCAGCGGGCGTCGAGCGCCTCGCGGGTCACCGACAGCCGCAGCCCCAGCTCGGCGTGGACGCCGGGAGGATCCTCCTCGGGCGGCTCCCGACCGTGGACGAGGTCGAAGGTCCGCCAGGAGAGCGCTGCGGCGCCGTCCGGCAGGCGGGGAGGCCGGGACCGGGGGGGCTCGACGCGGAGCGCAGCGCGCTCGGCGATGGGCTCGAGCATCGCCCGCAGGGTGAGGAGCGTCCTCCGCGCGACGGCCGCGGGGTGCCCGTCGCCCTCGAAGACCAGCGCCCGGAGCGCGCGGCACCGGGGGAGCACCTCGGCTAGCAGGCCCAGCACCTCGCTGCGGAGGGGCTGGCCATGGTCGTCCATGTAGACGCCCCGGCCCTCGGTCGTGCGCGTGATGACCGCGCCTGCGACGTGGACCTCGATCACCGCATCGAACGGAAATCCATCGAGGCCGGTCTCCAGCGGAAGCTTGGAGGCGAGCTGCGCGGCCACCAGGTGGCCCACGTCGAGCACGAGCGGGCACCCGGTGCGCGCGTGCAGCGCAGCCATGAAGTCGAGCACGTGGAGTGGGCCGTCGCGGCGCACCACCACCGGGTTCTCCAGGGCCAGGGGCACCGAGAGGCCGGCCGCCACGTGGAGGGCGTGCGCGGCCGCGAGCTCGAGGCCAGCGGCGCTGAACGGCGGCGGCAGGTACAGGTATCCGGGGAGCGCGGTGCCCCCGACGTGCCACCAGGCGACGTCGTTCCCCACCCAGGGCGACCCCACGGCCCGGGCGTGCGCCTCGAGCGCGGCGAGGCGACCTGCGGGCTCGAGCTCGGGTCCGGCGAGGTTGAGGTGCACCGGGTGGAACAGCACGGGGAGGCGCTCCCGCCTGGCCATCAGGGTCGGGAAGAGCCCGGCGTCGCGCTCCGCCTCCTGGAGCGGGAGCGGGGCGCTGTACTCGACCAGGTCGAGGAGCCCCGGCTCGGCGGCATGGAGCGCCCACGGATCGGGCTCCACCGCCGGGTCCAGGTTGCTGGAGAGGCCGAGCCCGAGGAACGGGAGCGCGCGGGGTTCCACGGTGCGGAGCCTACTCGCTGCGCATCGCCTCCACCGGGTCGAGCCCTGCCGCCCGGGCCGCGGGATAGATGCCGAACACCAGCCCCACCCCGCTGCTCATCACCAGGGCCAGCACCACCGCCCAGGCCGGGACGCTCATCGGGAACCCGAACGCCCACCGGCCCAGCGCCGACAGCGACACGCCGAGGGTCAGTCCCAGCATCCCGCCGAAGAGCGAGAGCGTCACCGCCTCCAGCGCGAACTGGCCCAGGATCCGCCGCCGCTTCGCGCCCAGGGCCTTCCGGATGCCGATCTCGCGGGTCCGCTCGGTGACGCTCACCAGCATGATGTTCAGGATGCCGATGCCACCCACCACCAGCGAGAGCAGGCAGATCCCGAAGCTGGCGGCGGTGATGACGTTGCTCAGGTTGTTGAAGGTGCGAGTGATGGACTCGTTGGTGTCCAGCTCGAAGTTGCTCGCCTCGCCCGGCCTGACGTTGCGGCGCATCCGGAGAAGCGCGGTCACCTCGTCCTGAGCAGTCTGCAGCCGGGTGGGGTCGACCGCCTGGACGTTGAGCCGGAGGCTCCGGTTGCGACCGAAGATGTCCAGCGCGTTGGGCAGGGGCAGCACCAGCATGTTGTCGGCGCTGAAGAGGCCGAAGATCTTCCCCCGCTTCTCCAGCACCCCGACCACCTTGAAGACGCGCCCGCGGATCCGGAGGTCCTGGTTGATCGGGTCCTGGTTGGGGAAGAGCTTGTCGGCGACGTCCAGCCCCACCACGACCACCGCCCTCGCTTCCTCCACCTCGTTCGCGGAGAAGAACCGCCCGGCGGACACTGCGCGACCGCTGGTCTCGATCCACTCCGCGGTGGCGCCCTGGACGATGACGTTCGGCTGGGTCTCGGCCACGGCGCTGGAGACCTTGTTCGGTCCCAGCCAGGTGTGCGCCGAGGCGGTGGTGACCGAGGGACAGCCCTCGCGGATCGACTGCAGATCGGCGAGGCCGATGTTGGGCCGGCGCTGGAAGCGCCGCCAGTCGATCCGGCCGAGGTTGATGCCCCCCGGCCACTTGGAGACCGTGAAGACGTTGGCCCCGAGCTGGGAGAGGTCGAGGGTGACCTTGGTCCGGAGCCCCTCCACCATGGCCATCATGGTCACCACGGTGGTGACTCCGATCACGACTCCCAGCAGGGTGAGCAGCGAGCGGAGCGGGTTGGCGGCGAGCGTGGTCAGCGCCAGCCGCGCGTTGTCCCAGAAGGCGATGAAGCGGGGCGGCGTCATTCGTAGCGCAGCGCCTCGACAGGATCGAGCCGGGCCGCGCGGGCCGCGGGCCAGATGCCGAAGATCAACCCCACCAGCGCGGCGAAGAGCACGCCCCCGACGACGGTCAGCGGCTGCACCGCCGCGGCGAGGCTGGTGACCAGCGAGACCAGCTTGGCCATCCCAAGTCCCACCGCGGTGCCGATGGCTCCGCCCACCGCCGAGACCAGCGAGGCCTCGAGGAGGAACTGCACCACGATGGTCCGCTGCCGGGCACCGAGCGCTCGCCGGATGCCGATCTCCCGCGTCCGCTCGCGCACGCTGACCAGCATGATGTTCATGATGCCGATCCCGCCCACGAGCAGCGTGATCAGCCCCACCCCGACCGCCACCCCGTAGAGCGCGCCGGTGAGCTGCTTGTAGGTGTCGGCCAGCTGCTCGGTGCGGTTGACGCTGAAGTCGTCCGGCTCGCCGGGGGGCACGCTCCGCACCCTGCGCAGGATCCCGACGATGTCGTCCTCGGCCTTGTCGAGCAGAGACGGGTCGGCGACTCCCACGTCCACCTGGAAGTCACGCTTGCCGTACACGGCGAGGAACGTCTTGAAGGGGACGATCAGCACCAGGTCCATGCTCTGGCCGAGGATCTGGCCCTTCTTCTCCAGCACCCCGATGACGCGGTAGGGGCGGTTGTCGAGCCGCACGTAGCCACCGAGCGGGCTGCGTCCCGGGAAGAGCTGCTCGGCCACGTCGGAGCCAAGCACCGCGACCTGCTGCTCGGCATCGCTGTCGGCGTCGGTGAGGAAGCGGCCGGCGGTGACCTCGTAGCCCCAGATCTGCTGGTAGTCGGCGAGCGTGCCCACCACGTCCACCTGGCTCACCGTCTGATCGCCGGCAGTGAGGTCCTTCGACTCCTCGTTCACCTCAGGCACCACGGCCGTGGCGTAGCGCGACTGCTCCGCGACGGCCTGCATCTGCGCCAGGGTGATCTGCTTCCGGTTCCGGTACCTCCACCAGTCGCCGGTGACCACGAAGGGTCGCCGCGAGATGTTGAGCGAGGCGGTGCCCAGCGACGCGAGCTGCCGGGCGAAGGCCCCGTTCAGGCCCTGGATGATGCCCACGATGGCCAGCAGGGTGGCGACCCCGATGCCCACCGCGGTGAGGGTCAGCGCGGTCCGGAGCCGGTTCACGCCGAGCGTCCGGACGGCGATGCGCCCGCCCTCCAGCAGATCGACCCGGAGGCTCACGTTGCGGCGGCGGCGATGCGCGCGCGCTCGGTCCTGCCGTCGAGCGCGACCTCGGGTCCGGGCCCGTCCTTCACGATGAGCCCGTCGCTGAGTCGGATCGCCCGCGGGCAGCGAGCGGCCAGGGTGGGCTCGTGGGTGACGAGACAGATGGTGTGCCCGGCCCGGTAAAGCTCCTCGAAGAGCCCGATGATCTCCTGCCCGGTCGTCGAGTCGAGGTTGCCGGTGGGCTCGTCGGCGAGCAGCAGCGACGGTTCGGTCACCAGGGCCCGGGCGATCGCCACCCGCTGCCGCTGTCCGCCGGAGAGCTCGTTCGGCCGGTGCGTCATCCGGTGACCGAGCCCCACCTGCTCCAGTGCCGACCGCGCCCGCTCTCGCCGTTCACGCGCGCGCATGCCGCGGTAGATGAGCGGCAGCTCGACGTTGCCGAGCGCGGTCTCGCGGGGCAGCAGCTGGAACGTCTGGAAGATGAAGCCGATCTCCTTGTTGCGGATGTCGGCCAGCTCGTTGTCGGACATGTGGCTCACGTCCTTGCCGTTGAGCCAGTACCGACCGGCGGTGGGCGTGTCGAGGCAGCCCATGACGTTCATCAGGGTGCTCTTCCCCGAGCCGGACTGCCCGATGATGGCCAGCCACTCACCCTTGGCGACCTCGAACGAGACGCCGTTCAGGGCGTGCACCTCCTCGGTGCCCACCTTGTAGTAGCGGCGGATGTCGTCGAGCTTGATCAGCATCGTGCTACCCGCGGACCGCGGTCTTGGTCCCCGACGGCTCCGCCGACTTCGGGCCGCCCTTGGGCTGGTTCTCCTTGAGCGGATCGCCGTCCTTGAGCTCCTTGCTCACCGTGCGGAACGGCCCCTCCACCACCCGCTCGCCCTCCTTCAGGCCGTCGAGCACCTCGAGGTCGGTGTCGGAGGCGATGCCGGTGCGGACCCTCCGCGCGCGGGCCTTGTTGTCGCCGTCGACCACGAAGACGATCTTGGCCAGGGTCTCGCTCCGCTTCTTCGCCGCGAGCGACGTGCCGCCCTCGCCCGGGGGCTGCGAGTCGGGGAGGGTCTTGTCGGGGCGAACGGTGACCGCCTGGATGGGCACGATCAGCGCGTTGTCGTGGGTCTCGGCGGTGATCCGCACCTCTGAGCTCATGCCCGGGAGCACGCCCGGGGGGCGGCTCTCCAGCGCCACCTTCACCGGGAAGGTGGTGACCTCGGACTCGGTGCCGGGGTTCTTGATGGTGGCCTTCTGGGCGATCTCCACCACCGACCCCTCGAAGCTCTGGCCCTCCAGCGCGTCCACCGACAGCTCGGCGTGCTGCCCGTTTCGGAGGTGCACCACCTCGTGCTCGCCCACCTCGATCCGCACCTCCATGCTGTTCAGGGCGGCCACGGTCATGACCGTGTCCTCGGAGAAGTCGGAGCCACGGACGCGCTCGCCGATCTCCCGGCTGAGCTCGATGACCGTTCCCTCGATGGGCGAGAAGAGCGTGGTACGGGTGACGTTGGTCTGGGCCTGCTCCAGGGCCGCCACCTGCCCGGCATGCTTCTGCTGCGCCGACGCGAGACGGGCCACGGCGCCGTCGTAGTCGGCCCGGGACTTGTCGACCTCGGCGCCCGAGCTCATGCCCCGCTTGGCGAGGCCCTGGACCCGGTCGAGCTCGAGCTTGGTCCGGTCCACGTCGACCTGGGCGGTGGCGACGTCCGCCCGGGCGGCGCTCACCGCTGCCTGGGCCTGCTTCGCGGCGGCGAGGAACGGGCGGGGATCGATGCGACCGAGCACCTGGCCCTTCTTCACCTTGTCCCCCAGCTCCACGGGGCGCTCCACCAGGTCGCCGGAGAGGTTGGACGAGATCTTCACCGTCGTGGCGGCCTCCACCTTCCCGGCTCCAATGATCACCCGGCTGATGGTTCCCTTCTTCACCTTGGCCACCTGGACCTCGGTTGCCGGCGGAGGCCGGTCCTTGAGCCCGGCCACGGTGATGCCCACCACGCCAAGCAGCAGCAGTCCCGCGATCAACCCCTTCCACCACGTCATGGCGTCGCTCCGTTGCCGAGGGTCCCCATCGCCTTGTCCAGGGCCGCGCGCGCCACCTCGGTGTCGGAGCGGGTCTGGATCAGCGTCTGATAGGCCTGCGCGAGCTTGAGCTGCGCGTCACGCACGTCGAGCGTGGAGGAGGCGCCGGCCTTGAAGCGCTCCTGCGCGTAATCGAGGTTCTGGGCCGCGGTGACCCGGTTCTGCTTCGCCAGCTCGAGCGCCTTGAGCTGCGAGACGAGCGAGTCCAGGGCCACCTTCACCTGTCCCTCCACGTCGTGCTCGTTCTGGGCCAGGTTGAGCTGGGCCTGGGCGAGCTGGGCCCGCGCCTGCTTGGTCTGCGAGTCGGTGGCGAAGCCGCTGAAGAGGTCCCAGTTCAGGCTGAACCCGCCGAAGAAGGCGTTTTGCTTCGAGAAGTCCGTGAATACCGTCTTCGCCTCCGGGCCCTGGCGAATGTACTGGATCTGGAAGTTGAGCCTCGGCGCCCAGCCCGCGGCCTGCGCGGTCTCGAAGGCCTTGGCGGCGCGCACCTGCGCACCGTACTGGACGAGGAGCGGGCGGTTGGTCCGGGCCAGCTCGAGGCCCTGGTCCAGGTTCACGGTCGGGGGCGGAGGCGTCTCGGCCAGGGGCGGGTCCACCGCGTCGAGCTCTTCCTTCTCCGACCGGCCGAGCCAGGAGGCGAGGTCGATCCGCGCCTGGGAGACCACCGCCCGCTGCTTCTCGGCGTTGATCTGATCGCTGCCGAGGTTCACCGCCGCCGCGAGCGCATCGCCCTTGTTGCCCCGGCCTGCCTCGTAGAGGGCCTCTGCCCGCTCCGCGAACTCCTTGCTCCGGGTGACGGTGGCCTCGAGCACCAGGAGCTGCTTCTGGGCCGTCCACAGCGAGTAGAAGCGGCGGACCGCCTCGAACTCGGAGACCAGGATCTGCTCGGCCGCCGCGCCCCGGGCGGCATCCTCGAGGTGACCGGACTGCTCGAGCGTCTTGAACTTCCCGAGGTCGAAGAGGAGCTGGTTGATCGTCGCGGCGAGGACGAAGTTGTTGTACGCGTAGCCCGGGAAGTCGGTGATCTTGTTCTGGTACTGCAGCTGCCCGTCCTTGAGGATCGGGTTGCCGTTGGCGTCCTGGACCACGACCGTGCCGATCCCCGAGTAGGTCGAGGTGATGGTCCGGTTGGCCTGCGAGTTCAGCGACAGCTGCGGAAAGAGCGCCGAGCGGCTGTAGCGGGTCTGCTCGCTGGCGCGCACCCGGTCCAGCTCGGCGAGGAGCGCCTGGAGGTTGTTCCGTGACTCCTGGCGGACCTGATCGAGCGTGATCGGCGTGGCGGCCAGGACCACCGAGAGGACGAGCGCGCTCACGCGCCACCTCCCGGAACGCCGGGACCGGGACCCTGCCCTCCACCCGCGGCCATCCCGGGAAGCCCGAGCCCGAAGACGCCGACGAAGGCGACGAAGAGCACCAGCCCCACGATGATTCCGGACCGACGGCGCATCCCGGTGGCCGCGGCGAAGCCGAGCCCGATGAGCACCGCGGCCACGAGCTGGAAGAGGTCGAGCGAGTCCAGGAGCCGGACCATCGCAGGACTCGCGGCGTGGACCCAGGCCCCCACCGACGACGGCAGCAGGTGGGCCGCCCGATCCTCGGTCACTCCCAGCTGCCAGAGGGCGACCACCCCCCAGAGCCCGCGCTCGAACGCGACGGGCAGCATCCCCACGGCGGACGCGCTGAACAGTGCAGCGAACGGTGCCTTGTGTCCCAGGAGCCACGCCACCAGCGCCAGGACCACCGCGATCCCGAGGACGACGAGGGGCGTCACGAAGATCCCGCTGGCGATGCCGGTGACCAGCTTGAGCCTTCCGGCCGTGGTGATCTGCTCCGTGAGCTCGGCCTCGGGCATCCCCTTGAGCTGCCCGGACATGTCCAGCTTCCGGACGATGCCCGGCGCGGGGTCCCAGCGGAGCGCGAACGCCGCGCCGGAGAAGGACGTTGCGGCCATCAGCGCCAGGAGGGGCCAGAGAATGCGCCGTCCCTGCACGGCGTTGGCCACGCCTGCGCCAGGGTCGGTCAGCGTTCGGGAAAGGGTGAGCGCGGTCATCGGAAAGTGCCCTGCTCTACGGTTGCTTCGGGGAGCGATTGCCAGGGGTTCCCACGGCCACGTACCCCCCTCGTGAACCCCACGCATCCTGCCTGTAGCAGTTTATTTGCCGCCTCTCACACCCGGGGGTAGGTGTTCGAGGATCCACCGCAATCCGCACGGGCGGTCCGGGGAGGGCATGGTCGACAGCAGCGACTTGGCGCTGGTGCTCTCGGAGGCGGACGACATCGCCCAGAGCGTGTCCCAGAAGCCCACCACGGCGCACGCCGTGCTCGCGCTCTTCACCGTGGACAACCCCGGGCAGCGGCTGCTCAAGGAGCGGGGAGTGGACGAGGACCGGCTCCTCGCGCTGGTGAAGGCCGCGCCCACCGAGCCGGACGGCACGCTGCGCGAGCTCCGCGATCGCGCTCGGGAGATCGCCCGGGCCTGCGGCTCGCGCGAGGCGGACTGCCTGCACCTTCTCATCGCGGTGACGCGGCTGCGCTGTGCCGGCCACGAGCTGCTCGCCGGAACCGGGCTCGACCTGACCGCGGTCCGCAACACCGCGCTCTCCTACTTTCTCAGCGGGCGCATGCCCCGGAAGCTCGGGCCCCGCGAGGCGAGGATGCCTGCCCGTCCCGCACCGGCGCCGCCCCGCGCCCCGACGGCGGTGGCGCTCCTGCCCGACGGCTCGCCGAGGACGCTGATCGACTCGGACGGCGAGGCCCTGGCCGCGTTCCCGCTCCCCTCTCTCGCCCCGGCGCCCGCTCCCGCGCCGGTGCTCCGCGTCGTCGACGACGCCGAGCGCCTCCCCTGGGAGCTCGACCCGGCGACGTTCCCCCTGCTGGCGCAGCTCGGCCGGAACCTCACCGCGCTGGCCCGGGAGGGGCGGCTCGATCCGGTGGTGGGTCGGGCCCGCGAGATGGAGGAGGTCCTCGACGTCCTCGGCAAGCGCCGGACGAACAATCCCTGCCTCGTCGGCGAGCCCGGGGTGGGCAAGACCGCGGTGGTGGAGGGCGTGGCGCAGCGGCTCCTGTCCGCACCCGGCGAGCTGGGGAAGAAGGTCGTCGTCGAGCTGTCCACCGCGGACCTCCTCGCCGGCACGTCGCTCCGGGGGTCGCTGTCCGAGCGGCTCAACGGCCTGAAGGAGGAGATGCGCCGCGCGGCGGGCCGGGTGGTGGTCTTCCTCGACGAGATTCACACCTTGGTCGGCGCCGGCTCGACCGGCGATGGGGCGCAGGACGCGGCCAACGAGCTGAAGGGGGCCCTCGCCCGCGGCGAGTTCCCCTGCATCGGGGCGACGACCCACGACGAGTTCCGCCGCTTCGTGCAGGCCGACGCGGCGCTCGAGCGGCGCTTCACCGCGGTGGTGGTCCGCGAGCCCACCGTGGCCGAGACGGTGGAGGTCCTCTCCGGGCTGCTCGCGCGCTACGAGGAGCACCACCGGGTCCGCTACGCACGTGCGGCGGTGGAGGCCGCGGCCTCGCTCGCCGCCCGCTACGTGACCGACCGGCACAACCCGGACAAGGCGGTCTCGCTCATCGACCTCGCCGGCTCCCGGGTCGCCCGGGCGGGCCGCGACCGGGTCGAGGTGCGGGACGTGGCCGAGGTGGTGGCCCGCATCGCCGGACTTCCGGTGGAACGGTTGCTCACCGGCGACGCGGCCCGGCTGCTCCGGCTCGAGGAGGAGCTGGGCGCGCGCGTCGTCGGGCATGCCGCGGTGGTCGAGCGGGTCGCCAGGGTGCTCCGCCGGAACTACGCCGGGTTCGCCAGCCGGCGGCCGCTGGGGAGCTTCCTCTTCCTCGGGCCGACGGGCGTGGGCAAGACCGAGCTGGCCCGCGTGCTGGCCGACGTGCTCTTCGGCACCCGCGAGGCGCTGATCCGCCTCGACATGAGCGAGCTCTCCGAGTCGCACGCCACGTCACGGCTCATCGGCGCGCCGGCGGGCTACGTGGGCTACCAGGACGGTGGCCAGCTGACCGAGGCGGTCCGCCGCCGCCCGAGCGCGGTGGTGCTGCTGGACGAGGTGGAGAAGGCCCACCGCGACGTGCTGATGCTTCTTCTCCAGCTGCTCGAGGAGGGACGGCTCACCGACGGCAAGGGCCGGCAGGTCGACTTCTCGAGCACGGTGGTGGTCCTCACCTCCAACCTCGGGGCCGAGGCGTTCGGGCGGACACGGGCGCGGGTCGGATTCGGGTCCGACAGCGCCGACGAGGGAGGCTCGGCCTCGGCGCTCACCGAGGCCCGGCGGGCGCTCCCCCCCGAGCTGTGGAATCGCATCGACGAGCGGCTGGTCTTCGGCGCGCTGGGGCGCGAGGAGCTGCGCCGCATCGCGCGGATGCTGCTCGGCGAGAGCAGCCGGCGGCTGGCCGAGGAGCGGGGAATCGCCTTCGCAGCCGGCGACGACGTCCTGGAGCTCCTGCTCGATGCCGAGGAGATGGACCCCTTGCTCGGCGCCCGCCCGGTGCGCCAGGTGGTGCAGCGCTGCATCGAGGCCCCGCTGGCCGAGCACATCCTCGCCGGGAAGGTGCCCGCGGGGAGCCGGGTCCGGGTCCGGGTAGTGAACGGCCGCATCCGCTTCGGCGGCGACACCGTGGGGTGAGGCGGTGGCGGGGACCAGCGCCCGGCGGCCGCACGTCGTGGTGGTGGGCGTCGGCCGGCTGGGAAGCGCGCTCTCCGTCCAGCTGAGGAAGGTGGGCTGGCCGGTCACGGTGCGCACCCAGTCGCCCGCAGGCCGCCGGCAGGCGCGGCGGCTGGGGTTGGCCGAGGCCACCGCGGCGGGGATGCAACGGGCGGAGCTCTGCCTGCTCACGGTTCCGGACGGGGCGGTGGCGGCGGTGGCGCGGGGGGTCGCCCCGCTCCTCGGTGCCTCGACGGGCCTGATCCACTGCGCGGGCGCACTGACCCTCGAGGTGCTGCAGCCCGCCGCGGCGGGGCGCCCGACGGGATCCTTCCATCCTCTGGTGTCGGCCACGGGCCCGGAGACGCCGCTCGCGGGCCACTCGGTGGCCATCGCCACCCGCGCGCGCGTGCTCGCGCCGCTGCTCGGGCAGCTCGCCGGGGCGCTGGGGCTTCGGCCGCTCCGGGTACCGGAGCAGGGCCGTGCGGCGTACCACGCCGGGGCGGCGCTCGCGGCCAGCGGGCTGGTCTCCCTCCTCGATGCGGCCATCGCGGCCTGGCGGGCGGCCGGGGTGCCGGAACGCGAGGCGATGGCCGCGCTCGCGGCGCTGATGCGCTCGGCGCTCGCGGGGGCCGAGGAGCGCGGGACGGTGGCCGCGCTCACCGGGCCGGTCGTCCGCGGGGACGCCGAGGTGGTGCAGGCGCACGTGCGCGCCCTGCCCCGCGACGTGCTGCCCATCTACCTCGCGCTCCAGCAGCGGGTACTGGCCCACGCCGCGGCCCGGCTTCCGCATCCGGCGGTGGCCCGGGTGAGCGCGGTGCTCGGCCCAGGGGAGGCGAGCCGCGTCCGCCGTCGGCGCCGCCGGGTTCGCTGAGTCCTGCGGTTCAGCCGTGCTCGGGCCGCACGGCACCGCGCTCCTCGCGCGGCGGGCGCCACAGGCGGTAGGCGATGGTCCCGCAGGCAGCCACCATGGCAACGGCGAGCAGGACGAGCATGGCGGACACGGCGTTCTCGGCGAGAGGACCCGCCCCGTGCCCTGCACCCGCGATGGGGGTCATCCGGGACGTGCCCAGGATGCCGATGGCGGTGCTGGTCGCCCAGTTGGCGAAGGTGCCGAAGACGAGCAGCCCGTAGGTGAGGCGTTCGGCCCGGCCCCTGAGCCCGAGCTCCTTCCAGGCGAGCCCGGCGATCATCAGGAACATCCCGTTCATGACGCCCTCGAGATGCCCGGCGAGGCCGGCCCTCGGGTTGCGCATCTCCTGGACGAAGAGCCCGGTCAGCAGCCCGAGCAGGAACAGCGTGATTCCCAGCCTGAGAAGACTCCGCGAATGGCCCATGTGCCCTCCCGTCCACCAGTCGAGATACCACGGTCTTGCAACGACGCTGCATCGAGCCTGCAGCCGGACCGGCCTGCCCAAGCAGCCAGGAGCACTGGATTTTCGATGTCTCAGAGAACTCGTCTTCCGGGGATCGGGCGTGGCGGAGCCGGTCGCTGGCCGCTACTCTCTGAACACCCGTTCCCCTCCTCCGCCGTGCAGCCCACCCTCTTCGACCTCGCGCCCCTCGACCTCGACCGGAGCTTCTCCCGGCTGGAGCGCATCCCGCTCGACGCCACCGCCTGGGTCGACCTGGTGCCGGGCTGGGTGACCGGATCCGACGCCCTGTTCCGCGCCCTGCTCGAGACGCTCCCCTGGAAGCAGCGGACCCGGTACCTCTACGACCAGGACCGCATCGAGCCCCGGCTCACCGCCGGCTGGCGCGCGGACGAGGGCCGGTCACTCGAGCCGCCCATCCTCGAGGAGATGCGCGCGGCGCTCTCCGCCCGCTACGGCGTCACGCTCGACTCGGCCGGCTTCAACCTCTACCGCGACGGCCGGGACAGCGTGGCGTGGCACCGCGACACCATCGCCAAGCGGATCGAGGACCCCATCGTCGCGCTCGTCTCCCTCGGAGAGCCGCGGCGCCTCCTCCTCCGGCCGCGCGGCGGAGGAAGCTCACGGGCGTTCCCGATCGGCCACGGAGACCTCCTCGTCACCGGCGGCGACGCCCAGCGCAGCTGGGAGCACGCGGTCCCGAAGGTCGCCCACGCCGGTCCGCGGATCAGCATCGCCTTCCGCCACGGCATGGAGTCCGCCCGTTACCGCTGAGCGTCCCGACGCGCCCGGTGGTACCGGCTGGCGGAGAGCTCGCCGGACACCGCTGCGACCTTGGTGTCGACCAGCCCCCGCCCGCGGAGGAGCACGCGCACCGCGCCCTCGCCGCAGGGCGACGCCTTGCCCTTCCGGTAGACCACCCACAGCGCGGCCGAGGCCGGCGCCTTCCCGTGCGCCTCGGCTGCCCGGCGCGTCGAGGCCTCGTCGGCCACCCCGGCGAGGACGAGCTCGGCCTTGCTCGCCGGCACCCGGACGGCCTCGCGGAGCGCCTCGGCGATCTCCGCCGAGTCCGGGAGCGGGCCCACGACGTGGACCCGAGTCCCTGGAGCGACCCCGAGCTTCCTCGCCAGCGGCGCAGGAGGCGTCTTGAGCGCCCGGAGCCAGCGCGCGGCCGCCTCGGCCCCGAGCGAGAGGACGATCTCCTCGCCATCCGCGCTCAGCCGGAGCGTGTCCCCCACCACCCGGACGCGGGAGATCGCCCGCCGCGGAAGCCTCCGCGAGAGTGCACCCCGGAGGATCAGCGTGTCGGTCTCGAGGAGCACCTTCACCTCCCCCGCACCGCCCGGCCAGCGACCGCTGCAGCGCGCCTCCCGTCCCATCGTTCCTCCGCTCAGGGGGTGAGGATGATCCTCGGGCCCTGCATCGCCTCGCGCACCGCCAGGAGCGCGCCGTCCGACAGCGCCTCGGTCTCCGTGAGGCGGCGGAGCAGCAGCTCGGAGTCGGTCGGTGCCCCCTCGAGGAGATTCTTCAGCTCGCCCACCAGCGCCAGAGCCGCGTCCTCCATCTGCTTGCCCGGGCCGCTCGCCGCGAACGGCTTGCCCGCCTTCTCGCTCACGTACTTCTCGAACCCCTCCAGCGAGGCCCGGGTCGCGCGTGGGTCGACCTGGGCGAGCTTCGCCTGGAGCGCCGCCTTCGGCACCGCGAGGAGCCGCGGCACGCCGGCCTGCGCAAGGGCCGGGTGCGGCACCGAGACCTCCTGCATCGGGAACACCCCGAGCAGCCCGTCCTCCGGCGCGGGCGAGGCGTAGGGGACGATGTCGAGGAAGAGCGCGAGCGGGTCCACGCCCTGCTTCGCCGCCTCGATGTCCTGCGGGTCGAGCGGCGGGTAAGTGGTCGGCGCTCCGGTGAAGACGAGCGGCAGGACGGCCTGCTCCCAGAACTCGTCCGGCGCCGAGCCGGTCTGCCGGGTGGCCGCCACCAGCGTCACGAGCAGCTCCCCCAGCCGCGGTGCCTGCCCCACCTGGTCGCCGAGGCTCCGCGCCGGGTCGAGCCGGGCCAGCGCTCCGGCGATCTGCTGCTCGAACTGAGCCTTCGCCTCGGCGGAC
The DNA here is from genome assembly GCA_035501615.1 of Myxococcaceae bacterium. Classification (GTDB taxonomy): domain Bacteria; phylum Myxococcota; class Myxococcia; order Myxococcales; family Myxococcaceae; genus RPRB01. The sequence continues at coordinate 52,005 of DATJVY010000171.1, read as the reverse complement.
ATCCGCTGGGCGCTCACCCGGGCCAGCGCCGCCCGGAGATCCGCCGAGAGCACCGGCGGCTTCGCCTCCCACAGCTCCCGGAGCCGGCGCGGGTCGACGAGCATGAATTGCAGGAAGCCGGGGTCGAACAGCCGGGCGTAGTCCTCGGCCCGGAGCCGCACCGGCGCTCCACCCGATGGCGCGAAGCGGGCCTGCGCCAGCGCCCGGCGGAGATCGGCGCTCACCTCGTCCAGCCGCTCCAGCTTGCCCCGGCTCAGCGCCTCCACCACCGCCTGGAAGGGCGAGAGCATCAGCACCGCCTCGGGGAACCCCAGCATTCCCCCCTCGGGCGCCTCGCGGTGCGGGAACCAGAACGCCTGATCGGCGGCGATCAGCCGGTCGGCGAAGACGCCCGCCAGGCCGAGCGCCACCAGCTGGTGCTCGGGCTCCTCGGGGTGGAAGGGACCCATCAGCAACCGGATGACGCCCTTCTCGATGTCGGCCCACGGCGCGGTCTCGAGATCGACCGGCGCGCCCGTGACCCGCGCCAGCGAGGCCGCGAGCTGCTGGGTGGCGGCATCGAGGTGTCCTGCGAAGGAAGCCATGGGTGGCCCCCTTAGCGTAGAAACGGGGGCTCTGTGGAGAAGCCCGGCGCCGGGAGGGGATTCCGAGTGGACGGTGGGCGTCGCCTCGTCGTCCTGGGTGCCTTGCTCGTCACGGCCTCGGGGTGCGCCACGCTCGGGCCGCGCTTCAGCCAGCCGGTGACGACCTCGTTCGCCCGCCAGCCGATGCGCAAGCTGGAGACCGCGCGGGTCGAGCTCTACTACCCGGAATCCAAGCGCGACGAGGCCTTCCGGCTCATCCAGCGGCTCGATCGCTGTGTCGAGAAGCTGCGGGCGAACCGCTTCTCCGGCACCGAGCGGCCGAAGGTGCTCGCCTACCTGACCACCGCGAACTTCGACAACGCCTACGTCCAGGCGCAGATCGGAGGGCTCCCGATCCAGATGGTGCTCGCCCACCATTTCACCACCGAGTACTTCAACCTCCTGGAGATCGGCAGCAACCACGTGGACGACGTCTCGTGCCACGAGGCCACCCACTACGTGCAGTTCCAGGAGGTCGACGAGCTCTGGTACTACCTGAACCTCGCCTTCGGCGACCTGCTCGATCCGAACATCTTCACCGAGTCGTACTTCCTCGAGGGGCTCGCCACCTACTACGAGGGCCGTCTGGAGCGGAACACCGGGCGGCCCCACAGCCCCATCTGGCGCGGGCTGTTCGAGTCGGGCGTGGCGCTTCGCCAGGGCGAGATCCACTCCGGCGACCTGTCCCCGAGCCAGCGCGAGCTCCTGCCCTTCGGCGGGAACTACCTCGCCGGCATGCACTTCATCGAGTGGCTCGCGCGCCGCTACGGTGCCGAGAAGCTGTGGGCCCTCATCGACGTCCAGGGCCGGAGCTGGATTCCCGTCCTCGGCGTCTCCTTCCGGTTCATGTGGGTGTACGGGAAGGGCGCCGGGGAGCTGGTGGACGAGTGGCGCGACTCGCTCCGACACTCTGGCCCCTGGCGGACGCGACCCGAGTCGCAGAAGGTCCTGGACTCCGACCTCGGCTACTTCGCCCGCCTCGCGTCCGCCCCCGACGGCACCCTGGCCACCATCACCGCGGGGCTGGACTCGCGATCCGAGCTCCGGATCCGCAACCCCGATGGTTCTCTCCGGTTCCAGAGCGCCCTGACCCTCTTCCTCCCGGGAAGGGCCTACATCGCGACCAGCCCGCTCTCGGTGAGCGGCCTCTCCTTCGACGGTCGCGCCCAGCGCCTCTACTTCATCCTCGCCGACGTGGGCATCGACGGAGACACCGCGCCGAAGCTCGTCGAGCTCGACGCGCGCGACGGACGGCTGCTCCGGACCTGGGAGACGCCGGACTCCCTGGGCGGGAGCGTGGATCCGGCCGGGACGCGCTACGTGTTCGTCCGGAGCAATGCCGACACCGGGGATCTCTGGGAGCTCGACCTGGCGACCGGCGCGCAGCGCCCGCTGACCCACAACCAGGGCCGCCTCACCCTGGGCGCGCCGGCGCCGGCCGCGGACGGCCGGATCGTCTTCGCCCGGAAGATCGGCGACGACTTCGACCTCTGGCTTCGCGCGCCCGACGGCTCGGAGCGGGCGCTCACCCGGGACGGGAAGTTCAACTACTCGCCCCGCTGGGACGGGCCGGATCACGTCATCGCCGTCCACGAGGTGGACGGCCGGACGCAGGCGGTCCGGATCGAGGTGGCCACCGGGGCAATCACCGTCGTGAGCGACGCCCCCTTCGTGGTGCTCGACCCGGCGCCGCTCCCCGGCGGGCGCCTCGCCTTCGTCAACCGCGAAGGCTGGGGCTGGACGCTGGACTGGATCGACGCCGGGCCGGGCCGACCGCTACCTCCTCCAGACGCGGCCCAGGTCGCGGCCAGCGAGGAGCCCTCTGCCGAGCCGGACGTCCCGGTGCTCTCCGACGACCCGTATCACGCGCTCGACCACCTGCTCGTGCCGACGCTCCGAGGCCCGTTCGTCGCCTTCGGGAGCCGGCAGCAGTACAACGGAACCCAGAGCACCGTGTACGGCGGCGTGTCGCTCCAGGGGAGCGACCGGCTGGGGCTTCACCAGTACGCGATCAACGTCGGATACCAGACGAGCGATCCCGGCCCGACCTTCTCGGTGGGGTACGGCAACTACCAGCTCGCGCCGGTCTACCTCCAGGCGGCATTCGCCCGCTCGGCGGAGCCCGCGCTCCGCGACGTCTCGGACGATTCGTACATCCCGAGCGTCGTGGACATGAGCGGCGGCCTCAGCGCCTCGCGGACCTTCTGGACCACGCCGGTGTCGCTGGGGTTCTTCGGAATCCACCGCGCCGAGGGATTCCAGGACGGATCGAAGCGCAACTCCGACCTCCTGGGTCCGGGCATCGCCAGCGCCTGGTCGGCAACCGAGTCCACGCCCTACGCCGGGGTCCGTCGGGGAATCTCCGTCACCGGGAGCGCCCAGCTCTTCGCCAAGGCCTTCGGGTCGGACTTCACCTTCGCCGACCTGCGCGCCACGGCGGCCTTCTACACTCCGCTGCCACTCTGGGCCCGCCACACGCTGCAGCTCACGGTGCGCGGCCGGGCGCTGGCCGGGGCGCCGGGGCGGCTGCTCCGGGTGGGAGGCTCGAGCCTCGGGTTCCTCGAGTGGGACTCGCAGCCCGACAAGTCTCAGGCCGGCTCGGGGCTGACGCTCTTCCCGGACATCACCTTCCGCGAGCCGCTGCGCGGCTACGAGGACGCGACGCTGCGGTGCAACCAGGTCATCATCGCCGGGCTCCGGTACCAGGCGCCGATCATCGTCGACTACGGCTGGTCCTCGTTCCTGTGGCTCCTCCCCTCGTTCTTCATCCGCGAGGCGGACCTCCAGCTCTTCGCCGAGTGGGCCCACACCTGGACGGATGCAGGGAACGGCCTTCCGGCGGGCACGGCCGAGCACCGGACGGTCGGCGCGGCGCTCTACTTCCGCACGCTGTGGGGCTCGGGCCTGCCGCTGTCGTTCTTCTACCAGTTCGCGGTGCGCCCGGACGACGGCCTGACGCCGCTCCACGTCCTCGGCGTGGCGCTGGAGTGACCGCTCAGTCCGAGCGCGCGTAGAGCCCGTGCTTCTCGATGTAGCCGAGCACCTCGCGGTGGAGGAGCCCTTCCCCGCCCCGGCCGGCCGCGAGCGCCGCCCGCACCTCGGTGCTCGACACCTTCGCCAGCGGCGGCCCGATCGCCCCGGGCGCCGGATGGCCCGCGCGGTTCAGCACGACGATCCGCGCCAGGCGAGGGATCTCCTCCGGCTCGCGCCACCGGGGCATCTCCTCGACGATGTCGCTGCCGATGACCAGCGTCCACCGCCGGTCCGGCCAGCGGCGGTGCAGCGTGCGCAGCGTGTCCACGGTGTACCCCTGGCCGCCCAGCGACGCCTCGACGTCCGACGTCGCCAGCCAGCCCGAGGCGTCGCGGCACATCAGCTCGCACATCGCCAGGCGGTGGGCGAAATCGATGAGCGGCTTGCCGAACGGGTGTTGCGCCGCAGGGACGAACCACACCTGGTCCACCGGCTCGAGCGCCCGGACCACGTGCGCCGCGAGCAGGTGGCCGAGGTGGGGCGGATTGAAGGAGCCCCCGAGGAGCGCGACGTCCATTCCGGCGACGAAGCCTAGCCGTAGAGCAGATGCGGCGCTCGTCGCTCGAGGAAGACCGCCTCCGCTCCGTCCAGCAGCTTGGCCACGTCCTCGAACTCGGCCCCGTCCTCCAGCGCCTTGCGCACCCGCGCGTTCCCGCACAGGAGGTCGAACGCCGGCACTTCGGTGACGAACTCGTAGGCCTCGGCCCGCCACTGGAACGCCGCACCTCCTTGCCGCCGGGCCTCCGACACCACCGCCAGCCCGGTCCGCACCGAGGGGAAGACGGCCGGGTCCGTGACGTGGAGGAACGCCCCGGAGCAGCCCACGCCCCGGTGCTTGTCCCAGGTGGGGACGAAGTGCACGGGCCTCACCCCGAGCCCCGGCAGCGCGTGCCGCTCGAGCGCCCCGGCGATGCCCTGCGCGTCGAGATACGGCGCCCCGAACTGCTCGAAGGGCCGGCAGGTGCCCCGCCCCTCGGAGAGGTTGGTGCCCTCGAGGAGGCACATCCCCGGGTAAACCTGCGCGGTGTCCGGCGTCGGCATGTTCGGCGAGGGGGGGATGAAGGTCAGCCCCGTCTCGGCCCACCGCATCGCCCGCGACCAGCCGAGGCACGGAACGACCGCCAGGTCACATCCGAAGCGCTGCTCGGCGTTGAGCATTCGCGCCAGCTCGCCCAGGGTCATCCCGTGGCGGTTGGGCAGCGGGTAGAGGCCGACGAAGCTCCGGAACCCCGGCTCGACCAGGTTTCCTTCCACCCGATCGCCGCCCAGCGGGTTCGGACGGTCGAGCACCACGAAGCGCACCCCGGCCCTGGCGCAGGCCTCCATCGCCAGCGCCATCGTGTAGACGTAGGTGTAGTAGCGCGCGCCGACGTCCTGGATGTCGAAGACGACGACGTCGAGCCCCTCCAGCCACTCCGCGCGGGGCCGCAGCGACTCCGCCGTGCTCCCGTAGAGCGAGTACGTCGGGACGCCGGTCCGCGAGTCCCTCGCCTCGCCCACCGCCTCCATGTACTGGACCTCGCCGCGCACCCCGTGCTCGGGCCCGAACAGCGCGCCCAGCGTCACCCCCGGAGCGGCCCGGAGGAGATCGGCGAGGTGCCGGAAATGGCCGTCGACGCTGGTGGGGTTGACGATGGCCCCCACCCGGAGCCCGCGCAGCGCACGGAACTGCTCCGCCTCCCACACCTCCAGCCCGGTCCGGACCCGCATCGGCTCCAGCGTACCCCGCCCGCAGCCGCGCTCAACGCCGCGAGGCGCTCAGCGACCGCATCGCCTTCTTCTGCGGCTCGAGGGTCTTGAGCAGCGCCGTGGCCTGCTTCTGCCGCCCCGTGCGGGCGTAGAAGTCGGCCAGCGCCCGGGTCACCACGGTGTTCTTCGGCTGCGCCTTGTGGAGCTCGGTGAGCGTCCGCTCCGCCTGGGCGCCCTGCCCCGACTTCTCCTGCACCGAGGCCAGCTGGAGCTTCAGCCCGGTGTCCCCGTCGCCGGCCCGGATGAGGTACTGCAGCTCACGCTCGGCCTCGGGCCAGTCGGAGGCCCGCTGGGCCAGCGCGGCCAGGCGCCGGTGTGCGTCGAGGTAGTCGGCCCGGAGGGCGATGGCCTTCCGCTGCGCCCCCCGCGCGCCCTCGACGTCGCCCCGCTCCTCCTCGAGCAGGCCCCAGAGGTGCAGCCCGCGCGGGTTGTCCGGGGCCAGCGCGTAGGCCCAGCGCAGGTGCCAGTCCACCGTCTCCAGCGACTTGCCCAGCTTCAGGCCGAGCCGCGCCGCCTCCAGGTGGCCGTAGGGGGAGCGGGGCTCGGTCTGGGCCCAGTACTCTGCCCAGGCCAGCGCCCCGGCGTCGTCGCCCCCGTTCTCGTGGGCGGTGATCTGCTCCATCGGCGTCGTGCCCAGCAGCAGTCCCAGCACCACGGCCACGCTCGCCGCCATCATCACGGCCGAAGATGGTACCGAAGCGGGCGACGCGCCCTCAACCCGCTTGACCCGGGCACCCACCAGCCGACAGAACCCACCCACGCCGTGCACTTCTCCCCCCGGACACTGGAGGACCTCGCCTTTCCCGAGGTCCTGGCTGCCCTCGGCCAGCGCTGCCGGACCGCGGCAGGGCGGAGCCGCGCGCTCGGCCGTTCGTTCCTCGACGACGCGGCGGCCATCCGCGAATCGCTGGCGCGCGTGGACGAGGCCCGCGGCCTTCTCCAGGCCCAGGTCAGCCTCCCGCTCGGGGGGGTGGCCGACATCCGGGCCGCGGTGGAGCGCGCCGAGAAGGGAGGCCTCCTCGAGCCCCGCGAGCTGGTCGCCTGCGCCCAGACGCTGTTCGCCTTCGGCCGGACGCGGGAAGCCCTGGCGGAGCAGGCCGCGGCGGCCCCCCGGCTGGCCTTCATCGGGCAGCGCCTGCCGGACCTGGAAAAGCTCGCGGCGCGCATCGACCGCTGCTTCGAGGCCGACGGGGAGATCTCCGAGCGGGCCAGCCCGGCGCTGAAGGAGGCCCGGGACCGGATCCGGGGCCTGCACCGGGCCATCAAGTCCCGACTCGATGGGATGCTCCACGACGAGCGCTTCCTCGTCCACCTGCGCGAGAGCTACTACACGCTCCGCAACAACCGGTACGTGATCCCGGTGCTGGCCCAGGCCCGCGCCGAGGTCCCGGGCATCGTCCACAACGCGAGCCAGTCCGGCCAGACGCTCTTCGTCGAGCCGCAGTCGCTGGTGGGCATCGGGAACGACCTGGCCATCGCCCAGTCGGTGGCCCTGGAGGAGGAGCGGCGAGTGCTCCAGGAGCTCTCGGACGCGGTGGGACGCGAGTCCGCGCGCGTGCTCGAGGGGGTGGAGGCCGCGGCCGAGCTCGACGAGGCGGAGGCGGCTGCCCAGCTGGGCGCGGACCTGGACGCCGCGACCCCGGTGGTCGAGGAAGCGGACGGGCCGATGGTGCTGCTCCAGCTCCGCCACCCGCTGCTGGTGCTGCGCGCGCGCGAGGTGGTGGCCAACGACGTCCGGATCGAGGACCCGGTCCGGGCCCTGGTCGTCTCGGGGCCGAACGCCGGCGGCAAGACGGTCACCCTCACCGCGGTGGGCGTGTGCGCGGTGCTGCTCCGCGCCGGGCTCCAGGTTCCGGCCGCGTCGGGCTCCCGGCTGCCTCTCTTCACCTCGGTCCACTCGGCGGTCGGGGACGCGCAGGACCTGGCCCAGGACCTCTCGACCTTCAGCGCCCACGTCCGGGAGCTGAAGCGCATCCTGGAGGGCGCCGGGCCCGGAGCCCTGGCGCTGATCGACGAGATCGCCGCCGACACCGACCCGAGAGAAGGAGCCGCCCTCGCCATCGCGGTGCTGGAGGAGCTGATCGGCCGGGGAGTCCGGGTGCTGGTCACCACCCACCTCGAGGAGCTCAAGGCCCTCACCCACGTCGACCACCGCTTCCTCAACGCCAGGGTGGGCTTCGACAGCAAGCGGATGGTGCCCACCTACCGGCTGCAGCTCGGCGCGTCCGGGACCTCCTCCGCGCTCGACCTCGCCTCCCGGATGGGGCTCGCTCCGCACGTGGTGGACAGGGCGCGCCAGCTGGTCCGCAGCGCCGGCGGCCCCCTCGCTCAGGCGCTCACCGCGGCCGAGGAGGAGCGCCGCTCTCTCGCCGCGGAGCTGGAGCAAGCCCGGGCCGCCACCGCCGCCGCCGAGGCCAGTGCCCGCGCGCTGGCGGCGGAACGGGCCCAGTTCGCCGAGCACCGGCGGGCCGAGGAATCCGCGCACGCCGAGCGGCTGCGAGCCGAGTCGGAGCGGGCCCTGACCCAGGTCTCCGCCCAGCTCGCCGAGCTGCGGCAGCACGCGACGGTCGAGCGGGCCGAGGCGGCCCGGACCGCGCTCGCCGCGCAGGCCGAGGCGGCGCGCACCCGGGCCGAGACGCTCTCCCGCGAGAGTGCCCGGGCGACGCTCGCCCCGGCTCCGGACACGCTCGAGGTGGGCGACGTCGTTCACCACCTCGGGCTCAGGCGTGACGTGACGGTGCTGGAGATGGACGGTGACGAGGTGCTGGTCTCGGCCGGCGCGCTGAAGATGCGGGTGCCCCGGGCCGAGTTGGCGGGCGCGCGCGACGAGCGGCCGGCCAGCCGGTTCCCGGCGAGCGACCGGGGCCGCAGCTCGCTGGAGCGGGCCAGCCAGGCGGCGCCGCGGGCATTGGAGGCCCCGGCGCTCCGCGTGGACGTCCGGGGGCTCCGGGCGGACGAGGCGGTGCGCGAGGTGGACTCCTTCCTCGACCAGGCCTTTCGCAACGGTGACCCGGGGGTGCTGGTGCTGCACGGCCACGGCACGGGGGCGCTGAAGCAGGCGGTCCGCGAGTACCTCGAGGACTCGCCCTACGTCCGCATGTACCGGCCGGGCGAGAGTCACGAGGGTGGAGACGGAGTGACCGTGGTCGGTCTCCGGGTCGACGAATGAGCGCTCGCTCCGTTCTTCTTGCAGGGACGCTCGCCCTCGCCGGCTGCGCCTACACCGGCAAGTCCATCGACGCCCACGCCCACCTCGAATCGGGCTCGTCGCCGGGGCGCATCCAGCCCAGCGTGTCGGGCCGGCCGGACGTGCTCCTCGGGGAGATGGATCGGACCGGCGTCGAGCGCGCCGTGCTGCTGGTGGTTCCGCCGACTCCGGACCTGACCGCGATGCACGAGCTCCACGACCAGGTGGCGGCGGTGGTCAAGGCCCATCCGGGGCGCTTCCTCGCCGTCGGAGCGGCGCAGCCGACGGACGGGGACGCCGGGCTTCGCGAGCTGGAGAGGATCGCCACGCTCGGCTACCGCGGGGTGAAGCTGTCGCCGTCGAAGCTCGAGCTACAGACGCCCGAGGTCCAGGCCTTCGTCGCCCGGGCGGTGGCGCTGAAGCTCGTGGTGTACATCGAGGGCTGGTGGCCGGGCGCAGCGCACGAGACGGGGAAGCTCGCCCTCGCCTTCCCCCAGGGACGCTTCGTCCTGACGCACATGGGCGGCATCCGGTTCGACGACGTCCTCGTCTTCCGGCTGCTCGAGCTCTACCCCTTCTACCCGCGCAACGTCTGGTTCGACCTCTCGGCGATCGCGCCGATGTACGTCGACTCGCCCTACGCGGCCCAGCTCCGCTGGGTGTGCCGCCGGGTGGGCACCGACCGGGTGATGTTCGGCTCGGACTTCCCGCTCAACACGCTCGACGCCGCACTGGATGCCGTGCGGCGCCTCGGCTTCACCCGGCAGGAGGAGCAGGCGATCCTCCACGACAACGCCGAGTTCCTGTTCCGCTGATGGCAGGACGGGGGGCCGGGCGCCGCGGCTCAGCGCCGGCGGCGAGGCGGTTGGCCGCGCCGGTGCCCGTCCTTCCGCGAGCCACCACCCCCCGGGCCCGGCCGTCCCGTCCCCGCCCGCGCGCCGCCCGTGGACCCGGGGCGTGACGGCGGCCGTTTCTCGGCCTTCCCCTGCTGCTCGGCGAGCGCGCGCAGCCGGTCGAAGCCGGGATGAGGCGGCGCGGACGGTGCCCGGGGCCCTCGTTCCGGAGGCGGAACCGACCCCGGGCGCGCCGGCCCCCGCGCGTCGGGCGGTCCTCGATACTTCTGCCTCGGGAACCTCGCCTGCTGCTGCTCGGCGCGGGGTGGCCCACCCTGGGGACGGCCCTCGGTCCGCGGCTCGCGCCTCCGGGGCTCGACCTGCGCACGCCCCGGCCCCCCCGCCTCGATCCGCTCGCCACCGCCGCGCCGCCGCGACGGCCGCTCGCCCGCGAACGCCACCACGTCGAAGTCCATCTGCCGCCGCTGCACGTTGACCCCGGCCAGCCGCACCGTGAGCGCCTGCCCCACCTGGACCCGGCGCCCGCTGGGCCACACCAGCGCCCCGACGACGAGGCGATGCCCGGACCCGAGGTCGTCGGCACGGACCAGCCCCTCCACGTGCTCGGCGTCGAGCTCGACGAAGAAGCCAAAGTCGGCGAGCGAGGATACCGTCGCCGCGAACTCCTCGCCCACCCGGTCCTCCATCAGGAGGCAGCCGTAGAGCGCGTTCACCTCGCGTTCGCACTTCATCGCCGCGCGCTCGCGCTCCGAGCTGTGCTCGGCCATGCGCCGCAGCTCGTCCATCTCGTGTTGCAGCTCGCGCCCCGGGCGGGGACTCCGCCCGCGCTCCCAGTGGGCCCGGAGCAGCCGGTGGACGAGGAGGTCCGGGTAGCGTCGGATGGGTGAGGTGAAGTGCAGGTACTCCTCGGCGCCCAGGCCGTAGTGGCCCACCTGGTCCGGCGAGTAGACCGCCTGCATCATCGAGCGGAGCAGGAGCTGGTTCAGCGCCCGCTGGCCGGGGTGCCCCACCAGCCCGCGCATGAAGAGGTTCAGCTCCCGCGAGGTGGGCTCGCCCTTCCCGGGGACGGTGAAGCCGTGCGCCCGCCCGAGCTCGGCGAACGCCGCCAGCTTGTCCGGGTCCGGCTCGCCGTGGAACCGGTAGACGGAAGGGAGCTCCCGCTCCTGGAAGTACGCCGCCACCGCCTCGTTGGCGGCCAGCATGCAGTCCTCGACGATGCGGTGGCTCTCCTTGCGCTCCCGGCGGACGATGCGGACCGGCCGGCCCTGCTCGTCGAGCTCGGGCCGCGTCTCGGGGAGGTCGAAGTCGATCGCACCCCGCTCCTCCCGCACCCGGCGGAGGGTGCGTCCCAGCCGCTGCAGGCGCTCGAAGAGCGGTCGGAGGCGGTCCCGGTGCGGAACGTGCTCGCCGTCGAGCACCCGCTGGACCTCGTCGTACGTGCACCGAGCCGCGCTCCGCATCACCGCCGGGTAGAGCTCGGTGGCGGTACGGCTGCCCCGGGAGTCGAAGGCCATCTCCGTCACCAGGCAGAGCCGATCCTCGTCCGGACGCAGGGAACAGATCCCGTTCGAGAGCCGCTCGGGGAGCATCGGTAGCACCCGGTCCGGTAGATAGACCGACGTGCCGCGCCGGAAGGCCTCGGCGTCGAGCGCCGAGCCCGGCCGGACGTAGTGGCTCACGTCGGCGATGGCCACCCAGAGGCGGATCGCGCCGCCCGGCTGCTCCTCGGCGTAGACCGCGTCGTCGAAGTCGCGCGCGTCCACCCCGTCGATGGTGACCAGCGAAAGGTTCCGGAGGTCCTTTCGCCCGCCCTGGACCTCGGTCGCCGGCACGTGCAGCGGGACGCGGTCGGCCTCGTCCATCACCTCGGGAGGAAAGGCCTCCGAGAACCCCTGGGCGAAGACGATGGCCAGCACGTCCTGCGACGGATCCCCGGGGCGGCCGAGCGACCCGGTGACCTCGCCGACCAGACCGCCCGGCGTCAGGAGATCCGTCCCCACCCCGAGCCGGACCGTCACCACGTCGCCGTCCCGGGCGAGCTGCGTCCGGGGCACGCGCACCGGCCCGGGCAGCGATGCGTCGTTCGGCCGGACGAGCGCCTCGGTCCCGCCGCGCTCCACGTAGGTTCCCACCAGGGCCTCGCGGTGCCGGTCGAGCACGCCGACGATGCGCCCCTCCGACCGGCCGCGCGCGCTCACCACCTCCACCTTCACCCGGTCGCCGTCCAGCGCCCTCCGAGCCTCGTGGGGCGGGACGAAGATGTCCTCGTCGGTGCCGACGTCGACGAAGCCGAAGCCGTCGCGATGGACGGTGAGCGCTCCCTCGAGCACCTTCCGCCCCCGCCCACCGGGGGCCTGGCGCGTCGCCGGCGTTCCCGCGGCCCGGCGGCCGGGCAGGGAGAAGCGCTCGCCGGACCGCTCGACGCGGCCCTCCTTCACCAGCCCCCGCATCGCCCGCTTCACCTCGGTGCGCTGTCCGCCGTGGAGCCCGGCGGAGCGCAGCAGCTCCGCCACCCCGAGCGGGTGGTCGGCCCTCTCCAGGGCCCGGAGCAGGACCGAGCTGTCGACCCTAGACGCCACCAGAATCCCCCGCCGGTCAGCCCCGCACGGCGACCGTCAGCCGCTGCGTCCTCGCCACCTGCGCCGGAGCGAAGACCTTGGCCAGGAAGAAGTCCACGTCGTACTGGCCGGGGTTCCGCGGGGTGAAGAAGAACTCGCGGGTCCCTGCGCCGGTCGCAGAGGCGAGGTAGTTCGCCTCGCGGAGCCCGATCCGCTTCGCGACCGTGGGCTCGAGGGCCCAGGTGTAGCCCGCTCGCTCGGGGATGCGCACCGCGAGCCCCTGCCCGATGCGGATCTCCAGCGGCACGCCCTCGTCGGGCATGCGCTCGATCTCCAGCACCTCGAGCGCGTCGCGGGACATGCTCCGCGCATCCCCGGGCCGGATCTCGGCGTTCTCCACCTCGATCGTCCCGCCCCAGCCGGACTCCTTGTGCACCACGCCGGTCACCTGGACCGGCTGGCCCATGTTCCGCCGGAAGCTCCGGGGCATCTTGCCGCCGAGGCGAAAGGTGACCTGCTGCCGCGTGCCGGCGTTGGAGACGACGAGGATGAAGTCGTCGCCGGACATCTCGAGCGCTCCGCGGACGGACGCGAAGCCCCGCATCCCCGCTCCCATGCCCGCGCTGCCAATCTGCTCGACCTCGCCGGGCGAGAGGTAGCGGAGCTTCTCCACCTGGGGCTCGGCGGGGGGCTCGGCGTCGGCGCGCTTCGCCGCGTACTTCCGGACGTCGACCGTGCCGCCGTAGTTGTGCGTCTTCTTGAGCAGCCCGGTGACGCTGACCTTGTGGTCCACGTAGGCCGGGAGCACCTCCTGGTCCGGCCCCTGGAGCAGGAAGACCAGCTCGCGCTTGTCGCGACCGATGACGTGCAGGTAGGGCAGCGCGTCCTTCACCACCAGCCGCCCCTTCAGGCTGCCCTCTCCACCGACGCCACGGCCCGCAGCGGGGGTGAGGATCTGCTCCAGCTCGCGCTTGGTGAGCGGCTCACCGACCGGAGGGAGCTTGGTGGCGCGCGGGCGAGGCTTCTCGGGCACCGGCCGCAAGGGAACCGGCGCCGCGGCGTGCTTCGCCGGACGGGCCGCGTGCTTCGCCTCGTGCTTGGCGGGGCGATGGGACTTCGGTGGATGCTTGGCGGTGGACTTCACCAGGCGGGCCGCCGCCTTGGCGACCTTCGCCGATGCCTTCTTCAGGAGCCCCAGACGGGCCTCGTTCTTTCGTGAGCCAGGCTTTGCCGCGCCGGACTTCTTCTTGGGCTTGGGCTTCGCCACGGGTGTGTGCTCGGGGCATGTAGCGTCCTCGACGTGCGCTGTCAACCGTAAACCCTCCAAAGAATTGAGAATTCGGAGGGTTCGCGCTACGGAGGGCGCATGCCCGAGCTACCCCCGCTCCCACACGCCGAGGCGCAGGACCGCATCCTCCACGACCTCGCTCCGCTGCCGGAAGCCTGGGTGCCGCTCGAGGAGGCGGTCGGCTTCGGGCTGACCTCGGACGTGGTGGCCCGACGGACGCAGCCCCCTTGGGACAACTCGGCGATGGACGGCTACGCGGTGCGGAGCGCCGACGTGGCGCGGACGCCAGTCACGCTGAACGTGGTCGGCGTGATCCACGCCGGCGACGAGCCGACCCGCGCGGTCGGGCCGGGCGAGTCCATCCGCATCATGACCGGTGCGCCGATGCCCGCTGGCGCGGATGCGGTCGTCATGCAGGAGCGGACCCGGGCGCTCCCCGGCGAGGCACTGGGCCGGGTCGAGGTCCAGGAGGCGGTCACCGTCCGTCAGAACGTGCGCGACGCCGGAGAGGATGCGCGCGCCGGAGAGGTTCTCCTCGCGGCCGGGACGGTGGTCGGCATCCCCGAGGTGTCCCTGCTCGCCGGCCAGGGGAGGACCTCGGTGCGCGTCCCTCGCCGGCCGCGAGTCGCCATCGTCGCGACCGGCGACGAGCTGTGCCGTCCCGACGACGAGCCGCGGGGACGCATCGTCGACACCAATTCGGTGGCGCTCGCCATCGCCGTGCGCCGCGCGGGCGGGAACCCCGTGGTGCTGGGCATCGCGCGCGATCGGCCCGAGGACGTCGAGCGGCTCGTTCGCCAGGCGCTCGACCACGACGTCGTGCTCACCTCCGCCGGTGCGTCGGTCGGCGAGCACGACCACGTGCGCCCGGCGCTCGAGCGCCTCGGCGTCGAGATGGACTTCTGGCGGGTGGCCATCAGGCCGGGCAAGCCGCTCGCCTTCGGCAGGAGGGGCGCGACGCGCGTGTTCGCGCTGCCCGGCAATCCGGCCTCGTCGCTGGTCACCTTCGAGCTGTTCGTCCGTCCGGCGCTCCTGCGCCTGATCGGCCGACGGGAGCCGCTCCCTGTGCCGGTGCGGGCCCGGAGCGGCACCGATTTCAAGAAGAACAAGGGGTTGGCCCACTTCATCCGGGTGGTCCTGCGCTGGCGAGAGGGGGACCCCTGGGCCGATCCCCTCCCCACCCAGACGTCGGGGGCAGTTCGCTCCACGGCGACGGCGACGCATCTGCTGCACTTTCCAATGGATGCGATGAGTGTCCGGCAGGGTGACCTCGTCGACTTGCTGCCGGTGGCCTGGGGTCCTTAAGCAACAGGGGCCCCCGCCGAGCATCCAATGACGGTAGAAACGTCACGTCGTCCGGAGCCTCGAAACCACCCGGCCATGTCCAGCCTCTCGCCCCAGCCTCTGACCCGACGCAGCCACGTCGTGGAGCTGTACTCCGAGGCCCCGCTCCCCACGGCCCGGGGAACGTTCCGGGTGGTGGTGTTCCGGGACCGTCGCAACCAGGGCGAGCACGTGGCGATGGTGATGGGCGAGGTCTTCGGCCAGGAAGGCGTTCCGGTCCGCGTTCACTCGGAGTGCCTCACCAGCGAGGTGCTCGGCAGCCTGAAGTGTGACTGCCGTCAACAGCTGGATCGGGCGCTGGACCTTGTCGCGGCCCGCGGGCGCGGGGTGGTGCTCTACCTGCGCCAGGAAGGTCGGGGCATCGGCCTGGGGAACAAGATCAAGGCCTACGCGCTGCAGGCCCGTGGCCTGGACACCTACGAGGCCAACCGCGAGCTGGGCTTTCCCGACGACCTGCGGACCTACGACGTCGCAGCGGACATGCTCCGGCTCCTCGGGGTCCGGAGCGTCGACCTGATCACCAACAATCCCCTGAAGATCGCCGGGCTGGTGGAGGAGGGAATCCCGGTCCGGGGACGAATCCCCTCCCCCGCAGCGCACAATCCGCATAACGTTGACTACTTGCGCACGAAGCGCGAGCGCTCGGGACACCTGATTGAGCTCTTCGGGGAGGACGCGGCCAAGGCCGGCTGAGGCACGCACCGCGGCGGACCGCTTCGAGGTCACGTTCTGGGGCGTGCGCGGTTCGCTTCCCGCTCCCGGTTCGGCGACCAAGCGGTACGGTGGCAACACCCCCTGCGTGGAGGTGCGCGCGGGAGACCGGCGCATCATCCTCGACGCTGGCTCGGGCATCCGGGCCCTGGGCGAGCGGCTGCGCGACGCCGGAGGGTCGGTCCAGGCAGACGTCCTCCTCTCCCACTACCACTACGACCACCTCCAGGGCTTGCCCTTCTTCGCCCCGCTGGCCGAGCCGCAGAACAAGTTCACCTTCCACGGGCCGCGGCGCGAGGGCCGGAGCGTGCAGGACGTGCTCGAGGGGCAGATGGTGCCCCCGTACTTCCCGGTGACGTTGGACCAGCTGGCGCGGTCGACGATCGAGTTCCGAAGCATCGAGCCCGGGGAGCCGTTCCACATCGGCCCGGTGCGGGTCGCCTCGGCGGAGCTGGACCACCCGGGAGGGAACCTGGGCTACCGGCTGGAGTTCCGGGGTCGCTCGGTGGTGTACGCGACGGACGTCGAGCACACCGAGTACCCGTCGGAGTCCCTGGTCGAGCTCGCCCGCGGGGCGGACCTCCTGCTCCACGATGCGATGTACACCGCGGACGAGTACGAGGCGCGGAGGGGCTGGGGGCACAGCACCTGGGGCGGAGCGCTGGCGACGGCGGAGGCCGCGCGGGTGAAGAAGCTGGTGCTCTTCCACCACGACCCGGAGCACAGCGACCGGACCCTGGACGCGCTGCTACGGCAGGCGCAGAAGCAGTTCCGTGCCACGGTCGCCGCCCGCGAGGGTCAGACGCTCAAGCTCGGCCCTGCCCGCTGAGCGCGGCGCTGCACCACGCGGCGCTCGATCAACGCCAGGTCGGTCCCGCCGGAGCGCCTGCCGTCCGACGGATCGCCCGCCGGAGCCCGGAGAACCTCACGCGTGCGAGCGCGTGCTCGAGACTCACCCACTCGGCGGCATCGTGCTCGGGACCCTGGCGCGCCTCGAGCCCGCCCGGCCAGTCGGCGGCGAACGCCTCCTCCTCGAACAGCTGCGGAGGAAGCGAGTTCCCGAAGGCGAAGCCGTGACGGTACCGGAGTGACCGCACCGCAAGCCGAGCGCCGGTCTCCTCCTCCAGCTCTCGCCGCGCCGCCGACTCCGCCGACTCGCCGGGCATCACCCGGCCGGTCACCGGCTGCCAGAAGCCGCCGCGCTCGGGCGTCCGGCGAAGAAGCAGGACCTCCGGACCGGCAGACCCGCGGCGCACGGCCGTGACCGAGACGGTCCGCGTCGGGGCATCTCCGGACCGGACGTCCGCCTCGAGGATGGCGCCGAACGCCCGCGCGAGGGACTCCTCCACCGCGGCGACGTGGACTGGCCGGCCCAGCTCCCGCTCCATCGAGGTCACTCCCGCCTCGCGGATCCCGCAGGGGACGATGAGCTGGAAATCCTCGAGCGCCGTGTTCACGTTCAGCGCGAAGCCGTGCGTCGTGATCCACCGCGCGATGTGCACCCCCACCGCCCCGATCTTCCGGGCGTCGCCCGCGCCCTCCGAGCCCACCCAGACGCCCGGCCACTTCGCGATCCGTGCCGCCTCGATGCCGTGCTCGGCCAGCGCGCGGATCATCCCCTCCTCCACGCTCCGCACGTGCCGGCGCACGTCCTTCCGGTCCGGCGCGAGGTCGAGGATGGGGTAGCCGACGATCTGCCCCGGGCCGTGGTACGTCACCTCGCCGCCCCGGTCGGTCTCGTGCACCTCGACGCCGCGGGCCTCCAGCGCCTCCGGACCCGCGAGCACGTCCGCGCGGCTCGCCCCCCGCCCGAGGGTCAGCACCGGCGGGTGCTCGAGGAGCAGCAGCACGTCACCGACGCCCCCCTCCTTCCGCGCCCGGGCGAACAGCGCCTGGAGGCGGAGCCCGTCCTCGTACTCCACCCGGCCGAGCCGGTGGACGGTCAGGGTTCGCCCGCTCATCGCGAGGCCCACCAGCGGAGCAGGAGCGCGTGGAGCGCGTGGGCCGCCCGCGCGGAGCGCCCCGCGAGCCGGAGCGCCTCCTCCAGCGCACCGGGCGGCACCGGCGATCCATCTGGAGCCCGCCACCGCTCGGCCAGGAGCCGCAGCTCGTCGTCGCCGGGCGCCCGGAAGCACTCCAGGGTCAGCCCGTCGAGCGCCGGCCCGGGAAGCCAGCTCCCCGCGAGCGACTCCACCTGCTCCGGAGCATGGACGCGCCGGCCGCCCACCTCTTCGCCGGGCTCGGGCAGCGTCGCGTCGAGGGCGAGCACCACCGGCCGGCTCCGCAGCACCCGCGCCAGCTGACGCAGCGCCGCCGGCTCGAGCCGGTCGACGTCGTCCACGAGAATCGCCCCCTGCTCGGCCATCGGCTCGCTGCCGTCCCACGGCGTTCCGAGCCCGCGCGACGCCCAGAGCTGGAGAAAGGTGCTCTTCCCGCTCCCCGCAGGGCCGACGAGCAGCACCCGGGCATGTCCCGCGGCCAGCGCCGCCTCGATGCGCGCCACCGCGTCCACCTGGGTGGGGAGTGCCTCGTGCGTGGCGGCCCGCGCCCGCCTCACCGTCGACTCGGGCAGCGCCTCGGACAGCTCGAGCCCCAGCTTCGCCGGAGGCTCGGCCGGCGCCCCGGACGTGGCGTGGGCCCGGGCGACCGCCCCGCCCGCCTGGAGCTCTCCACCGAGCAGCGACGCCGCGAGCTCCACGCAGGCACGGCAGACGAACGCGTGCGCCGGCCCCGCGACCAGTGCTCCCACCTCGCGCGACGGGCGGCAGCAGAAGCTGCACCAGGCGTCGAGCTCCGGGTCGGCCAGCGTCGGCGTCCGCTCCACCAGCGTCCGGTCCAGGCCGGGCAACGACTCCGGCTCGTCCGGACGGGCGCCTCCGCGTCTCCCGGGAGGCTCCTCCACCCCGCGCGCCCCCGCCCTCGCCGCCATCCCCAGGCGGTCCACGTGGCGCCGCATCTGCTCGGCGCGGGCCGAATGCCCGGTCGACTCGTACATGCGGGCCGCCTGCTCCAGCAGCGCACCGGCCCGGGCGAGGTCGCCTTCTCGCTCCGCCGCCTGCGCCGACTGCAGCAGCTCCCGGGGGTTCACGCCATCTCGAGCAGGAGCGACTCCGGGTGCTCGAGCAGCTGCACCAGCGCTCCGACTGCCTCCGCCGCGACCAGCCCGTCGATGACGCGGTGATCGAACGAGAGCGAGACGTTCATCATCTCCCGGACCACGATGCGGTCGTCGTCGGTCACGACGGGACGCTTGCGGATCCGGTGCACTCCCAGGATCGCCACCTCGGGGTAGTTGATGATCGGCATCGCGAACAGCCCGCCGTTGGTGCCGAGCGAGGTGATGGTGAACGTCCCGCCGCTCAGCTCGTCCAGCTTGAGCGTCTTGTCCCGGGCTCCGGCCGCCAGCCGGGCGATCTCCTCCGCCAGCTGACGGAGGGTCAGCCGATCCACGTCCTTCACCACCGGGACGGTGAGACCCTCGTCGGTGGCGGCGGCGATGCCGAAGTTGAAGGAGCCCCGCTGCACCAGCTCCTGTGCCGCGTCGTCGAAGTTGGCGTTCAGGGCCGGGTACTTCCGGAACACCGGGATCAGCGCCTTGCAGACGAAGGGAAGGAAGCTGACCTTCAGCGTGTCGCCGGACTCGGCGAGCGCGGCGTTCAGCCGCTTCCGGAGCGCGACCAGCTCGGTCACGTCCACCTCTTCCACGAAGAGCGAGTGCGGCGCGGTGTACTTCGACCGCACCATCTTCTCCGCGATCTTCCTCCGCAGACCCCGGAGGGGAATCCGCTGATCGGCGCCCGCCGAGGGCAGCGGCACCAGCTTCGCGCGAGGCGGCGCCTTCACCGGCTCGGGCACCCGGCCCAGGTCCAGCGCCGCCTGCACGTCCGCCTTGAGCACCCTGCCCTGCGGCCCCGTCCCGGAGATCGCCGCCAGGTCCAGGCCGTGCTCCCGCGCCATCCGCCGGGTCACCGGGGTGGCCAGCACCTTGACGCCGGACTCCACCGCGCGGGCCGGCGCGGCCACGGTGGTCACCTTCGCCGCCGCGGGCGTCGCGTGGGCATGCGCCGACGCCGGCGCGCCTCCCTGGACCTCCAGGGTCAGCAGGAGGTGATGCACCTTGGCGATCTCCCCCTCCTTCCCGTGGAGGGAGACCACCTTCCCGGCGCGGGGCGCTGGCACCGTCACCGTCGCCTTGTCGGTCATCAGCTCGACGACACCCTGGTCCTCCTGGACCATGTCACCGGGCTGGACCAGCCACTTGACGATCTCGCCCTCGACGACGCCTTCCCCCAGGTCCGGAAGCTTGAACTCGAACGTGGCCACGGCGCTGTCCGCTCCTCGCATGGGGCCGCTCAGGCGTGCCGGCCCTGCTCCATGAGACCCTTCATGAAGAACTCGGCCGCGCGGTAGCTGCTGCGGACCAGAGGACCCGCGGCGACGTACAGGAATCCCATCGTCTCCGCCACCTGCTTGTACCGGGCGAAGTCCCCGGGCGGAACGAAGCGCGCCACCCGCAGGTGGTACTGTGACGGCTGGAGGTACTGCCCGAGGGTCAGGACGTCGACTCCGGCCCCGCGCAGGTCCCGGAAGGTCTGGACCAGCTCCTCCTCCGTCTCGCCCAGCCCGACCATGATCGAGCTCTTGGTGTACAGGCGCTCGGGACGGTCCTTCAGGTAGCGAAGGACCCGGAGGCTCTGGCGGTACGCCGCCCGGCGATCGCGCACCCTCGGGGTCAGCCTCTCGACCGTCTCGATGTTGTGGGCCACCACGTGCGGCCGGGCCTCGGCCACCGTCGCCAGGTCCGCCTCCGCGCCCTGGAAGTCGGGGATGAGGACCTCGACGGTCGTCGTGGGGCTCTCGCGCTTCAGCGCCCGGATCGCCGCCGCGAAGTGGCTCGCCCCGCCGTCGGGCCGGTCGTCGCGGTTCACGCTGGTCACGACGATGTACTCGAGCGAGAGCGCCTTCACCGCGCGAGCCAGGTTCTCGGGCTCCTCGGGGTCGAGCGGCGGCGGCGCGCCGACCTTCACATGGCAGAACCGGCAGGCCCGGGTGCAGACCTCGCCCATCAGCATCACCGTCGCGGTGCCCCCTCCCCAGCACTCGGCGATGTTCGGGCAGCGGGCCTCCTCGCACACGGTGGCCAGCCCGGTCTTCCGGACGATGTCCTTGACCCGCTCGTACTCCTGTCCGTGCGGCATCCGGACCTTCAGCCACTCGGGCTTCCGGGTGCTCTCGGCGAGCTGGGGCAGCGCGAATCGGTCGGGCGTCGCCATGGGGACAACCCCGGATTAACGGCCCGGCGGGGCGAGGGTCAAGATTCCCCTCTCAGATGTGGATCGGCGTCCCGAGGGTCGCTTCTGCACCCTCCTTGACGATCTCCGACAGCGTCGGGTGAGCGTGGATGGTCCGGCCCAGCTCCTCGGTGGTGATCTCCAGGCGGAGGGCGACGCAGGCCTCGGCGAGGAGCTCGGTGGCGTGAGGCCCCACCATGTGGACCCCCAGCACCTCGTCGTACTTCTTGTCGCTCACCACCTTGATCATCCCGATGCCTTCCTCGGAGATCTTCGCCTTGAGGACCGCGCTGAAGGGGAAGGTGCCGGTCTTCACGTCGTAGCCGCGCTCCTTCGCCTTCTTCTCGGTCAGGCCCACCGAGGCCACCTCGGGGTAGCAGTAGGTCGCCGAGGGCGTGAGGTCGTAGTTGATCGGGTGCACTTCCTTCCCGGCGATGTGCTCGACCGCGAGGACGCCTTCCGCCGAGGCCATGTGGGCGAGCATCGGTCCGGGGATGACGTCGCCGATGGCGTAGACGTGCGGCTCGGTGGTCCGCATCGACTCGTCCACGGGGATGAAGCCCTTGTCGAGCTTGATGTTGGTCGTCTCGAGGCCCAGCCCCTCGGTGACCGGGCTCCGCCCTACCGCAGAGAGGAGGATCGACGCCTCGAGCGTCTTGCTCCCCGACGGGGTGTCCATGGTCACCTTCACGCCCTTGGGGCCGGGCTCGACCTTCTGCACCCGGGCGGAGAGCTCGTAGCCGATCTTCCGCCGGCGGAAGTGGCGCTCCAGCTCCTTGCTCGCGTCCTCGTCCTCGATGGGGAGCAGGTGCGGCAGAAACTCGAGGATGGTGGTCTCGCTGCCCACGTGGTTGAAGATGGAGGCGAACTCGCAGCCCACCGCGCCGGCGCCGAGCACCAGGATGCTCTTCGGAATCTCGGCGATCTCGAGGATCGAGTCCGAGTTGTAGACCAGCTTGTGATCCACCACGACGTTGGGGAGCGACTTGGGGACCGATCCGGTGGCGATGACGATGTTCTTCGTCTCCAGCACCTGCTTGCCGCCGCCCTCGCTGAGGGTCACCTCCACCTTGCCCTTGCCCACGATCTTCCCGTGGCCCTTCACCACCTGGACCTTGTTCTTCTTCATCAGGTAGTCGATTCCGTTGGCGCCGCCGGTGACCACCTTAGCCTTGTGCTTCATCGCCGCCGCCCAGTTGATGGCCGGCGACTTGACCTCGATGCCGAACTCGGCCGCCTCCTGGATGTGGGCCCAGAGCTCGGCGGTCCAGAGGAGCGCCTTGGTCGGGATGCACCCCCGGTGAAGACAGGTCCCCCCGAGGCGCTTGTCCCGCTCGACGATGGCCGTCTTCAAGCCCAGCTGCCCGGCGCGGATCGCGGCCACGTACCCTCCGGGTCCCGAGCCGATGATCACCACGTCCAGAATGTCAGCCACGGTGGTCCATCCTCCTTGCACCCGACGGGTGCGCGGCGGCATTAACCCTCCGTTTCCACCCGATCAAGCACAGACCGTCATGACGCCGATGCGGCCAAGGCTCGTCACTCCCCCCGGTGGACCCGGGCGCCCGCGCCGATTTCCGCTGCGCACGCTGCTGCTCATGATCCTGGCGCTGATCGTCTTCGCCCGGATGTGGCTGATCACCCATCGCACGCCGCCACCGCCCCGGGCCGGGAGCCCCACCGCCCCCCACGCGCCGATCCCGGTCCGTCCCCTGCCCGCTCCGGGAGAAGCACGCTGATGGAGGTCCTGATCGTCGGCGCCGGCGTCGTGGGCTGCGCGGTCGCGTGGCGGCTCCAGCAGAGCGGGGCCCGCTGCACCGTGCTGGAGAGAAGCATCCCCGGAGCCGAGGCCTCGAGCGCCGCCGGAGGCATCCTCGCGCCCCAGGCCGAGGCGGACGGGCCGGGCCCGTTCCTCGACCTCTGTCTCGCGAGCCGTGCGCTCTATCCCACCTTCGCGCGCGAGCTGCGCGAGGTGAGCGACGTCGACGTCGGCTTCCGCGAGTGCGGCGTGCTGGAGGTGACCTTCGACGGCGCGGAGACCGAGGCGATGCGGCGTCGCATCGGCTGGCAGAGCGCCCGCGGATTGGAGGCGGCGTGGCTCGATTCCTCGGGGGCGCGCGCTCTCGAGCCGGAGCTCTCGCCGCGGATCGAGGGCGCGGCCCACTTCCCCGGCGACGCGGTGGTGGACAACCGGCTCCTGGTTCCCGCGCTCACCATCGCCGGCGTGCGCGCCGGCGCACGCTTCCTGACCGCCCAGGTGCACGGCCTGCTCGAGCGCGGCGGCCAGGTGGTGGGGGTCGCCACCGATCAGGGCGAGCTGCGCGGCGATGCGGTGGTGGTGGCCGCCGGCGCCTGGACCGCGCTGGTGCCCGGCGCGCTGGCCTCGCCCGAGGCGGTGCGTCCTGCGCGCGGGCAGATGGTGATGGTGCGCACGCGGGTGCCGATCTGCCGACATGTGGTGTTCGGGGCGCGCGGGTACGTGGTCCCCCGCACCGATGGGCGGCTCCTCCTGGGGAGCACGGTCGAGTTCGCCGGCTTCGAGAAGCAGGTGACCGTGGCCGGCCTCTCCTCGGTGCTGGGGGTCGGGATGCGGCTCTTTCCGGGGCTCTCCGGCGCTCCCGTGGTAGAAACCTGGGCCGGGTTCCGCCCGCATACGCCCGATGGGCTCCCCGTGCTCGGACCCGGCTCGCTGCCGGGGTTGTTCCTCGCCAGCGGACATTTCCGCAATGGCATTCTCCTGACCCCGATCACCGCCAACGTGCTCACCGACACGATCCTGGGTCGCACATCATCGATCGATCTGACCCCGTTTCGGGTCGACCGGAAGGCGCTTACACTGTGACAGCCGTGAACGCGCTGGCGCGCCGACCCGAGGGGGTCGACGCCGCCCCGTGGCAGCGCCGGAGGGCGGAACCCTAGGATGCAACTCGTGGACAACCTGGCTGCGCCGACCCGCATCCTGATCGTCGACGACGATGCATCCGTCCGCGACGTGATCTCGGTGCTCCTCCAGGAGGAAGGGTACGAGTGTCGCACCGCCAGCTCGGCCGAGGCGGCGCTCGACGTGGCGGCGGCCGAGGCGCCACCGCTGGTCATCAGCGACATGAAGATGCCTGGACGGGATGGCATCTGGCTCCTCGAGGCATTTCGCGAGCGCTATCCCGAGACCGCGGTGATCATGCTCACCGGGTACGGTGACACCGAGGCAGCGGTGGACTGCCTCCGGCGCGGCGCGGTCGATTACCTGCTCAAGCCGCCGAAGCTCACCGACCTCATCCGCGCCATCGAGCGCGCACTGGCAAAGCGGCGCATCGAGCTGGCCCGCAAGCGGTACCAGAAGAAGCTGGAGCGGAAGGTGCGCGACCGGACCGGCGAGCTCCGGACGGCGCTCCGGGACATCCAGAACACCTACCAGACGACGCTGCTCGCGCTCGTCCGGGCGCTCGACGCCCGCGAGCACGAGACCAGCGACCACAGCCAGCGCGTCGTGAAGTACACCGAGGCGATCGCCGAGCGCCTGGGCCTGCGCGGCCCGGAGCTGGAGGAGATCGGCCGCGGCGCCCTGCTCCACGACATCGGCAAGATCGGCGTCTCCGACGCGGTGCTCCTCAAGCCCGCGAAGCTCACTCCCGAGGAGTGGAAGGAGATGCGGAAGCATCCGGACATCGGCTACGACATGATCCGGAGCATCGAGTTCCTGAACACCCCGGCGGCCATCGTCCTCAGCCACCAGGAGCGCTTCGACGGTCGGGGCTATCCGCGCGGCCTCCGCGGCGAGGAGATCCACATCGGGGCCCGCATCTTCGCCGTCGCCGACACGCTCGACGCGATGACCTCCGACCGGCCCTACCGCCGGGGGACGACGTTCGAGAACTCGGTGGACGAGATCCAGCGCTGCGCGGGCTCGCAGTTCGATCCCGAGGTGGTCCGGGCGTTCATGGACATCGGGGTGAAGAACCTCCGGCGGATCAAGGAAGACATGGCCGCCGCCAAGGCGCGCGAGACCGCCCAGGTGGAGCAGGACGCGCGCGACGCCGAGGAGGCGCTGGACCGGGCGCTGGACTCGGTCGACAACGACGTCGCCGCCCGCATCGCCCAGGGGCAGCGATAGACCGCCCGGGCATCCCCTCGGAAGCACCCGTCGTGCGCCCTGCTCTCGTCGCCGGAGTCCTGCTCGCGCTCGCCTGCGGCGGAGCACCGACGACGGACGTTCAGACCCGGAGCGGGCCGGTCCAGTTCCAGGCCGGCAACGCGCTGTTCGTCATGTCCGGGGCAGCCATCTATCCGACGACGACCCTGCCGGACGGCGGGACCGACTTCGGAACGCCGCTCGAGGGGACGGGCTTCAACCTCACCATCGCCGATGCCGCCTGGAACTGCTGGGACGCGAGTCCAGGCCCGCCCCCGACGACCATCAACGCCCTGAACTGGGAGGTGATCCGGCTGAACACCGGCACCGTCCCCACGGGCAGCTACGCCGCGGTGAGCGCGTTCGACCCGGCGAATCCCGTCGGCTCCACCGGCGGCGGGTACGCGGAGCGGCGGGGCGCCTGTCTCTCCCGGCACGAGGTGCTCGGCGGCGGCACGGTGAGCATCGACCACCTGGACGATCAGACCGCGCAGGGCAGCGTCACGGTCACGCTCGACGATGGGACCCGGATCGAGGGCCCCTTCGTCGCCCGGCGCTGCGACTTCATCGGACTCCAGATCGCGATGGCCAGCGAGGGCGCCCTCCCGCTGCCGCCCTGCACCTCTCCCTGAGCGGCGCCTCGCTCAGCGGTAGATGTCCCCGCCCTCCCGCAGGAACTCCTCCGCCTTCTCCTTCATCCCCTGCTCCACGTCGGCCGCCCGGACCTCCTGGGTGAGCTGCATGGAGCAGAAGTGGGGGCCGCACATCGAGCAGAAGTGGGCCACCTTCGCCCCGTCGGCAGGCAGCGTCGCGTCGTGGAACTCGCGCGCCTTCTCCGGGTCCAGCGAGAGGTTGAACTGGTCCTCCCACCGGAACTCGAAGCGCGCCTTCGACAGGGCGTCGTCGCGGGCCTGCGCTCCGGGGTGGCCCTTGGCGAGATCGGCGGCGTGGGCGGCCAGCCGGTAGGTCACCACCCCCTGCCGCACGTCCTCCCGGTCGGGCAGGCCAAGGTGCTCCTTCGGCGTCACGTAGCAGAGCATGGCCGTGCCGAACCAGCCGATCATCGCCGCGCCGATGCCGCTGGTGATGTGGTCGTACCCCGGCGCGATGTCCGTGGTCAGGGGCCCCAGCGTGTAGAACGGAGCTTCCTGGCACAGCTCGAGCTGCTTGGTCATGTTCTCGCGGATGAGGTGCATCGGGACGTGGCCCGGCCCCTCGATCATCGTCTGGACGTCCCGCGCCCAGGCCCGCTTCGTCAGCTCACCGAGCGTCTCCAGCTCGCCGAACTGGGCCGCGTCGTTCGCGTCGGCGATCGAACCCGGCCGCAGCCCGTCCCCCAGGCTGAAGCTCACGTCGTACGCCTTCATGATCTCGCAGATCTCGTCGAAGTGCGTGTAGAGGAAGTTCTCCTGGTGGTGGGCGAGGCACCACTTGGCGAGGATGCTTCCCCCGCGGCTCACGATGCCGGTGACCCGCCGGGCGGTGAGCGGCACGTAGCGCAGCAGCACCCCCGCGTGAACGGTGAAGTAGTCCACGCCCTGCTCCGCCTGCTCGACCAGCGTGTCCCGGTAGATCTCCCAGGTCAGCTCCTCGGGCTTGCCACCCACCTTCTCCAGCGCCTGATAGATGGGCACCGTCCCGATGGGCACCGGGCTGTTGCGGAGGATCCACGCCCGGGTCTCGTGGATGTTGGGCCCGGTGGAGAGGTCCATCACCGTGTCCGCTCCCCAGCGGATGGCCCACACCAGCTTCTCCACCTCCTCCTCGATGGACGAGGTGACCGCCGAGTTGCCGATGTTGGCGTTCACCTTCACCAGGAAGTTACGGCCGATGATCATCGGCTCGAGCTCGGGGTGGTTGACGTTGGCCGGGATGATGGCTCGCCCGCGCGCCACCTCGTCGCGCACGAGCTCCGGGGTCACCGTTCGCGGGAGGCTCGCGCCGAAGGACTGTCCGCGGTGCTGTCCCTCTGCCGCCTGCTCCTGGACCAGCGACTCGCGGAGCGCCACCGCCTCCATCTCGGGGGTGACGATGCCCTTCCGGGCCGCGTGGAGCTGGGTGACGTTCCCCCCCCGCCGCGCGACCCGCGGCGTGCGCACCCACCCCATCCGCAAGTCCCGGAGCCGGGGGTCCACCTCGCGGGCCCGCCCGTACGCCGAGGTGACGCCGGAGAGCGTCTCGAGCACCGGGTCCCGGTCGAGCCAGGTGCGCACCGGCTCCAGCCCGCGCCGCAGATCGATCCGCGCCTCGGGGTCGGTGTACGGCCCGCTCGTGTCGTAG
This sequence comes from Myxococcaceae bacterium, assembly GCA_035501615.1. Lineage (GTDB taxonomy): Bacteria > Myxococcota > Myxococcia > Myxococcales > Myxococcaceae > RPRB01. The sequence continues at coordinate 24,958 of DATJVY010000171.1, read as the reverse complement.
ACCTGGACCGGAGGATTCGGCATCTCCACCCAGCCCGAGCCCTGGCGCACGCGGGTGGGTGTCTGAGCGATCTCCCGTACCGGCACCCGGACCTCGGGGTGCAACGTCCCCGTCCGGTAGAGCTTCCTCGATGCGGGGAGCGGTCCCCGGGTGATGCCCTCCAGGCGCTCCGCGCTCACGCTCAGCTTGGTCCGTCCGCTCATGACACTCCCACCGCCGCGGAGGGACGGGGCCGGGCGGCTCCGTTCGCTGCTTCCCTCCGCCGGCATCACCCGGTTCAGGTTCCGAGGGTCCGGCCACCGGCCGTCTCAGCCGAGCCCCAGCGAAGCGGGTCCGGCACCCCTAGCAGCGATGCGCGACACAGTACCCGAACCCACGGTGCCTGGGGGGCAATCGGGAGCCGGCGGAGTCCAGTCGGCGACGCCCGTGTCTCGGCCACCGGGAGCGCCGTCCTCGAAGCGGAGGAAGCCGATGGGCCGGGGACGGATCGTCGTAGATCGCCTCCATCGGTTCCTCCTGCTCGCCTCGCGCTCCCATGCCCATCCCCGTCCGCTTCGTCCTGGTCCACCCCCGCACGCCGGAGAACCTGGGGGCAGCCGCCCGCGCGCTGAAGAACTTCGGACAGTCGGACTGGACCTGGGTGCGTCCGCCCTGGAATCCGGATGACGCCCGAGCCCGCGCCCTCGCCGTCGGCGCCGAGGACGTCCTCGCCTCGGCACGCCTCTCTGCCACCCTCGAGGAGGCAGTGGCCGACTGCAGCTGGGTGGTCGGCACGTCGGGACGGACGCGGCTCCGGCCCGTCCCCATCGACCCGGAGGCCTTCGCCGCCGAGGCGGCCCGCCGGCCGGGACGCGTGGCGCTGGTGTTCGGCGACGAGCGGACCGGCCTCGGCCGCGAGGACCTCGCCCGCTGCCATGCGCTCAGCCGCATCCCCGCCGACGCGCGCCAGCCATCGCTGAACCTCGCCCAGGCGGTGTGCCTCTACGCGTTCGCGCTGTGGCGAGCTCCTGCGAGGCCCGCCGGAGCGGCGCCGCGGACCGGAACCAACGCCGAGCTGCGCCGGCTGGAGGAGCTGCTCGACGGCGTTCTCCGGACCGTCGGGTTCGTCCGTCCTGGCCGGGCTGGCGTGGCTCCCCTCGTCGCTCCCTGGCGGCGCGCCGGGCTCACCCGGACCGAGATGAGGGTCTGGGAAGGAGCCATTCGCACGCTTGGTCGGTCGCTGAGCAAACTCAAATTATTTCAATGACTTGACTCCGCTTCTGGGGTCCGAAACCGCCCCTCCGGGGTCGGGAAGCCGACCACCGCCCGGACTGGTTAAGGTGGCCTCCTGCCGTGACCCCCTCCCCCGCCACCGCCCAGGCGCAGCCCCAGCCGACGCAGCCCGCGACGCCCGACAAGGCCCAGCCGGAGGCACGGGAGCGACCGCCGCAGCCGGTCGCGGCGCCTCCGCCGGGTCCGCCGGCCTTCCACGAGCGCCAGCAGCCCGACCCCCGCGACCGCGCGCAGCCGGCCCTCCGTCCGGAGCGGCAGGCCCTGCTCCGGGCCCGCATCAAGGACCTTCGGCTCCAGCTCTCCGGGACACACCTCGAGCGCCTCATCCACCAGCTCCACGAGGAGCTCGCGGCACGGGGCATCGAGATCAAGCCCCAGTGCTACCTGAGCGACGAGTGGGGCTGCCCCTCGGGCATCCCGGTCATCGGCATCCCGTTCTACCTGGCCAACCCCGCCCTCCAGTCGATCGAGGGCGAGCTGGGCGGCGGCGTCGAGTCCGAGCGCGAGATCCTGATGTACCTCCGTCACGAGGCGGGGCACTGCTTCAACTACGCCTACCGGCTCTACGAGACCCCCGCCTGGAAGACGCTCTTCGGCGACTACCACCAGCCCTACAAGGAAGACTTCAAGCCCAAGCCCTTCAGCCGAGCCTACGTCACGCACATCCCGGGCTGGTACGCGCAGAAGCACCCCGACGAAGACTTCGCCGAGACGTTCGCGGTGTGGCTCACCCCGAACCTGGACTGGCGCCAGCGGTACCGGAACTGGGGCGCGGCCCTGAAGAAGCTCCAGTACGTGGACGCGACCGCGGCCGAGCTCGGCCGCCGGCCCCCCCAGGTCGCCCTCGATACCCACGACATCGACGCCGACCAGATGGAGGAGACGGTCGCCGACTACTACCGCCTCCGCGATCTGGCCGAGAGGGTGGACCTGGAGATCGGCGAGAAGCTCGACACCGAGCTCTTCCAGCTCTTCGAGCCGCCCGGCTCGGCCCCGGCCTCGGCGGCGCAGATGCTCCGCGACCAGCGGCAGACGCTCATCCAGGCCGCGACCCAGTACTCGGGCGTGAACCGCGCGGTGGTCCGCAGCGTCGTCGACCACCTGACGGACCGCACCGATCAGCTGAAGCTCACCGCCTCGCCCGATCGGGCCAGTGGATACGTCGCGAACCTCGGCTCGCTGGTCACCGCGCTGGCGATGAACGAGCTCTACACCGGCCGACTCTTCGACACCGAGTAGCCGAATCGCGGCAAGCGGCGTAATCTTGCGCCGCGAATGCCGCTCCCCTCGCTGAAGATCGCCATCCTCCACTACCAGCCCAAGGGCGACGAGGTGGATCCGGTGGTGACGCAGCTCACCGAGGCCCTGACGGCGCTCGGCCACCAGGCGACGACCGTCGCCGTGGACGATCGGGTGAGCGAGATCCTCCGCGACATCCAGCGCACCAAGTGCGACCTGGTCTTCAACATCTGCGAGACCTTCGCCTCCGACTACCGGATGGAGGTCAACGTCGCCGCGCTGATGGAGATGGGCCGGGTGAAGTACACCGGCTCCGGCGCCGCGGGGCTCCTCCTGGCCCAGGACAAGGTGCTGACCAAGCAGCTGCTCGAGTTCCACGAGGTGGCGAGCCCGAACTTCGCCGTCTTCGAGAGCGACACCTTCGAGACCAAGGGGACGCTCCGCTTTCCACTCATCGTGAAGCCCGCCCGCTCCGATGCGTCGATCGGCATCGGCCGGCACTCGGTGGTGCAGAACTGGCAGGAGATGACCGAGCGGGTGCGGGAGATCCGCGACGACCTCCAGGACGAGGCCCTGGTCGAGGAGTTCATCGACGGCCGCGAGGTCTACGTCGGCATCGTGGGACCGGCGAGCAACCCCACCATCCTTCCCATCATCGAGATGGACTTCGGGAACTGGTCGCCCGCCGTGCCGATGGTCTCCGACCGCGAGGTGAAGTTCGCCCCCGAGACCGAGGGGAGCCCCCGGCTGGTCATCGCCAAGGACCTCTCCGACGAGCTCCGCGCCCGCATCCACCGCGCGACCCGGCTGGCCTACCGCGCGCTCAAGCTCCGGGACTACGCCCGCATGGACTTCCGCATCGCCAAGACCGGCGAGCCCTACATGCTCGAGGCGAACCCCAACCCCTACCTCGAGAAGACCGGCGAGCTGGCGATGGCCGCCAAGGAGGCCGGGCTCGACTACGCCCAGCTGGTCTCGCGCATCGTCGAGTCGGCCGCGGTGCGGTACCACCTCAACGTGCGCGAGGCGGTGGGCAAGCGAGCCCGCGCCGCGCAGTCGTAGAGGGTCACTCCAGCGGACGCTCCGCGCTGTCCCAGACCTCGCGGCGGGACTGCGCGAGCTTGGCCACCGTGCCCGGTGGATAGGTGGGCGCCGGGCAGACCGCGCCCTGGCGGCTCACCCAACCCGCGACCTGACGCTCCTTCAGGCTGAAGAGGACGAGCCCGCAGTCGGCCTTGAGCTCGATTCCCGCCAGCTCCGAGCCCGGGACGTTGATGCCCACCCACTGGCCGCCGAGCCCCATCGTCGCGGCGAGGTACAGCGGGACCTCGAGGTTCCTCGGGATGGGCCGGCCATCCTGGGTGACGAAGGTCCAGATGGGACCCGAGAGCCACGAGGGCGTGAAGCTGAGGCCGTCGGGGTGGCGATCGATGGTGACCCATCCGGTGGGCGGGATCAGCGCGGGCGTCGGACCGAACGCGCCCACCTTCCGGATCTCGTCCCCCATCCGTTCGTACCGATCGCCGCTCATGCCCGCCCAGGTGCCGTCCTCCTGGAGCGTGTAGAGGTTCAGCGCGGCCCCCACGCTCTGCGCATCGAAGCGCGTACCTCCGGTGCGCAGCCGGTAACCCTCGGCGTTGTAGGAACAGCCGGCGACGGCCGTGACTGCGAGCACGACTCCCACCACGTGAGCGCGGTTCATCGGTACCTCCACTGCGGCGCTCTCCACGGGTCCCCTCGGCCGGGGTGCGCCTCGCCTCGCGGGCGGAGAATGCACTGTAGACAGCCTGGAAGGCGAGGCGTTGCTCGGGCGCGGCCCGGAGGTGAGCCAGCGGACGCCTAGCCCCTCGGTTTCCCGGGGCCGGTGGCCGGGCCACCTCTCCGCGCGTACGGGCGAGGCTGGTCCGTCTCGCAACGCCGTGGAACCAGGTGCGCTCGACGCCCGTGGCTCAGGGCTGCGTTTGAATCCGTGGCCCCGGGGGCCGGGGAAGCGGCGGGCCGTCCAGGGTGGGCCGGAGGTAGTCGATCAGCGCGTCCAGGTCCGGCGGGCCGCCGACGCGCTCCACTCCCTCGGCGAAGGCAGCGAAGCCGTCGCCGCCCGTGGCCAGGAAGCTGTTCACCGTCACCCGGACCCGGGTCTCGGGGCCGACGACGTGTCCATCGACCTTGAGCGAGCCGGCGACCACCTTGCCGCCGGGGGACGCCCCTCCGGACCAGGCGTAGGTCAGGCTCGCCGACGGCTGGAGGATGCGCGGCCTGCTCCCCTGCCACTGCTGCTCCAGCGCGGTCGTGAGCTGGGCGCCGGTGAGGGTGAGGGTGACCAGGGTGTTCCCGAAGGGCTGGGCAGCGAAGAGCTGGGCGTAGGTGACGTCGCCGGCGGGGAGGTCCGCCCGGAGCCCTCCCGAGTTGGTCAAGGCGGCGACCGCGCCGGAGCTCCGGGTCGCCGCGAGGTGCGCATCGGCCACGGCGTCACCCAGCGCCGACTCGCCGGCGTTGCTCGCCGCACGGCCGAGCGCCACCGCGAGGCGCCCCACCCGGCGGTCCGCGAGCGGGGCCGCCGCCGCCACCGCTTGGTCCACGATGACCTTGGCCCTCGGATCCGGCGGAAGCGCATGGGTCACCGGAACCTGTGTCGCCTTTCGGGCGAGCACCCGGTGCTGCCCTGGGTCGACGTCGAGCTCGATGCGGGTGACGAACCGCCCGAAGGCCCCCGCGCTCGTGGTGAGCGTTCCGGCGAGAGCCGGGCAGACGTAGGCCTGGTGGGTGTGTCCGCTGACGATGACGTCCACTCCCCGGAAGCGCTGGGCCACCTCCACCAGCGGGCCGCTGAACCCGCGGCATTCGCCCGGAGGCGACCCCGGCGCCTGCGCGCCGCCCTGGTGAATGAGCACGACGATGGCGTCGGCGCCGGCCTCGCGGAGCTTCGGGACGGCCGCGTTCACCGCCTCCGCCTCGTCCCCGAAGGTGAGCCCGACGACCCCGGTGGGAGTGACGACGGTCGGCGTCTCGCGGAGCACGACGCCCACGAAGCCCACGGTGACCCCGCCCACCTTCCGGATCGCCGTGGCGGGCAGGATGGTCTTCCCCGAGCGGTCGAAGACGTTGGCCGCGAGGTAGCCGAAGTGGGCCCCGGGATATGGGGGCTTGCAGGGCTCGTCGGCCCGGCAACCGCCCCGCTGGAGCCTGAGAAGCTCGTCCACGCCCTTGTCGAACTCGTGGTTGCCGACGCTCGAGACGTCCAGGCCGAGCTCGTCCATCAGCGCGATGCTCGGCTCGTCGTGGCCGAGAGCGGAGGGCAAGGGGCTCGCGCCGACCAGGTCCCCGGCAGCGACGACGAGGGTGGCGGCCGGCTCCTCGGCCCGGAGCCGTGCCACCTCCGCCGCGAGCCAGGCCCCTCCGCCGGACGGGACGGTGCCGTCCGGAAGCCGGACGGTGCCCGACGGGGGCTCGAGGTTGCCGTGGAAGTCGTTGAAGGCGAGGAGCTGGACGTGGACCGGCCCGGTCGCGGCCGGCTGCGGGGGGAGACTGCCTGCGCAGGCGACCAGCGCGAGGAGCGGGAGCAAGCGGGACATGGACTGCCGAGCATGCACCAGCCCGGCCAGGGAGCCGAATCTCAGAGCCGGAACCAGAGGCCGATGCTCGCGTTGACCGCCTGGCTGCCGAAGAAGCTCACCTCCCCCCCGGCGATGGCGAGGTCCACGGTGAGCTCGGCGTAGATCCGGATGAACGCCTGGTCGAGGATCTTCAGCCCACCGCCGAGCCGCAGGAAGAGCCGCGTCCCTTCCTCGAGCTGGATGGGGAGCGCGGCCCGTCCATAGAGCGGGAAGCCGGGCACGTCGAGGGTGACGCCCGGGCCGAGGGTGCTCGGCTGGCGGGAGTATCCGGTCCCGGTGGCGGCGATCCCGACCCGGAGCTCGAGGTCGATCCCCACGCTGTCGGAGACGAAGTAGCTGCCGAGCACGTCGAGCGCCGGCTGGAAGCTCTCGTTGAGGCCGAAGGAGCTGCTCTGGCCGCCGCTCGAGACGTGGGCGTAGAGCGGCGCCTCCAGGGCGAGCCGGGCGGACCACTGCGCCTGGGCACCGGATGGGGCGAGCACCGAGGCCACGCCGACCAGGCCCAGGAGGAGCGAGCGCTTCATCGTTGGACGAGGCTACCCGAGGATGGCCGCCGCGCCTCGTCCGGGATGCCCCGGCCTCCCCGGCGTCAGTGGAGCGGCCGCTTCTCGCCGGCCTCGACCCGGAGCGCGAGGCGGTTCTGCTTCGGCGGAAGCGGGCAGGTGGCGAAGGCGCTGAACGCGCAGGGAGGGTTGTAGGCCCGGTTGAAGTCGAGCACGACGGTTCCGCCCCTCGGCGGCTCGGTGTAGAGGAAGCGGCCGGCGCCGTAGGTCTCGGTCCGGTTGGTCTGGTCGGCGAAGACGAAGAAGAGCTCGGGGCTCCCCTCCTCCAGCACCGGGCTGAGCCGGTACTCCTTGCCGTCGATGGTGAAGACGGCGGTCCCGGGCGACGGCGACCGCTCCACCTCTCCGAGGACGTTGGGCACCGCGAGCTGGACCGGCGGGCTGGCCTCCTCCCACCGGGCCGTCACCCGCCAGCGGGCCGAGGGCGGATAGGTGGGGATGCCCTTGAACTCCTTCCGGGCGCGGGCGTCGGGGTCCTTGATGCGAACGCCCAGGCGCTGCCCGCGAGCGATGACCTGGAACCGGAAGCGCCCGAGCTGGAGGACGTCGGGAGCGGCCGTTCCGTCCTGGTCGGTCCGGAGCGCGCCCCCCGGAAACGGCTGCCCTGCCCTGGTGACGGCGACACCGGGCGCGGGCTGGAAGGAGACGGCGGCGCCGGACCGGGTGAACGTGCCCGCCCGCGCCGGAGCGCCCTCGGGGAAGACGATGCCCGACTTCCCCTCCGAACCGGCGGAGTTCGGTCCCTCCTTCAGCCACCCCAGCCCGACCAGGGTGAGCCAGCCGTCCGCGGCCCGGAGCCGCTCCAGGCGCCCCTCCTCCCAGGCTCGGGTCGCGGCCGAGATGTCAGCGTCCCGCGAGGGCGCGGCGGCCAGGGACAGGGCGAGCACGGTGGGGAGGAGCATCGGGTCGCTCTCTAACCCGCCCCGCCCCCGTCGCGCCGCGGGCGTCAGTCGTCGTCGGCGACGACGTGGAGGACGAAGGTCTGGCTCGTCGCGTGACCGCCCGGAGAGGTGGCAGTCACCACCAGGGTGTGGTCGCCCGGCGACAGGAGGAGCAGGACGAACCAGCCGTCGGCGACCCCCACCTGACGCGTTCCGGTGACGCAGCCGTCGAAGGTGGCGGTCAGGCTCGGGTCACCGGTGAAGCTGACCAGCCCGGTGGTGTACCGGTACCGGGACACGTCGATCGGCTTCCCATCGATGGTCGCGGCGAGGTTGCTGACCGCGTCGTCGAAGGCCTGGGCGCCCTGGGCGAGGAAGTCGACGAGGCTCTGTCCGGGCGCAGGCTGGAAGGTCGGGTCCGGGCACGGGTAGTCGTTGAACGCCGACCAGATGGAGAAGAGCACCGGCTTGTGCTCGGGGACGGTGCAGTCCCGCGTGTACACGTCGGTCTGCTCACCGGGGATGAAGAAGACCGGTCCGGACTGGCCGACGCCGCAGTCCGCGGAGGGGTTCAGCTCCGGGTTCTGGCTCGCGGGGACCGAATAGAGATAGCGCCAGAACTCCGGGATCCAGCCGAGGGTGGTCCTCCCGTCGATCGGGACCGGCCGCGGCACGATGAAGAACCAGGAACGGTGATGCTCCGCCTCCTTCCCGGCGGCCGGGTCCACCGGAGCCATCGCGGCGCCGGCTCCGGAGCCACTCGCTCCGGAGCCGGACGGCGCGACGCCGGCTCCACAGCCCAGGGCGAGCAGCGGGACGGCGGCGAGCAGGGTGCGAACGTCGAGTCTCATGGGCCACCTCCTCCGGTGGGCACCCGGGCGGAGGGATTCCCCCGGACGCGACTGCCACGGTGGTCCGGTGGCCGGTCCGGCTGGAGGGCCAGTCCCGTCAAAGCGAATGGGCCAGTTGCGCGAAGCTGGTCCAGTCGACTTCCAGAGAACTGGTCCGTTTCCAGGAACCGGCCGGGGGACCATACTCACCGGGTCTGGAGGTGGGCCTCCCGCCCGATGCGCTCCTGGCAGCACACCGTGGTGCTGGACCCGTCGCGGAGCGAGCCGCTCTTCCTCCAGCTCTCCGAGGCGTTGCAGCAGGACATCCGCTCCGGGCGACTCCGCCCCGGCACGCGGCTTCCCGGGTCCCGGACGCTCGCCGAGGCGCTCGGCATCCATCGCAACACGGTGCTCGCGGGCTACGGGGAGCTCATCGCGCAAGGCTGGGTCCACACCCGTCCGGCGGGAGGAACGTTCGTGTCGCGCGACCTTCCGCCGAGCTCGACGCGCGTCCCCTCGGGGCGCATCCGCGCGCGTCAGGCGGTGGCTCCGGGCTTCTCGCTCGGGGGGCCGATCCCCACGGCCAGTCTCCCGGCCTTCCCGGCGGACGTCCTGGTCCTGGCGAAGGGCGCGCCGGACGTGCGGAGGATGCCGGCGGCCGAGCTGTCCCGGGCGTACCGGCGGGCCCTGGCCCGGCACGGCCGCTCTCTGCTCGGCTACGGGGATTCACGGGGCCACCCGCGGCTCCGGGCGGCGCTGGCGGAGATGCTCACCTCGACGCGCGCGCTGCCCGCCTCCGCGGACACCGTGTTCGTGACCCGGGGGAGCCAGATGGCGCTGGACCTCATCGCCCGCGCGCTGCTCGGTCCGGGCGACGTGGTGGCAGTCGAGGGAATCGGCCATCCGGCGGCGTGGGCGGCGCTGCGCCTGACGGGCGCCTCGCTGGTTCCCGTGCCGGTGGACGCGCACGGGGTGAACGTGGCGGCGGTCGCCGCACTCGCCGAGCAACGGCCGCTCCGTGCCATCTACGTGACGCCGCACCACCAGTTCCCGACCACGTCGGTGCTCCCGGCGGCGCGGAGGCTGGCGCTGCTGGAGGTGGCGCGCCGTCACCGGGCAGCGATCATCGAGGACGACTACGACCACGAGTTCCACTACGACGGGCGCCCGGTGCTCCCGCTCGCCAGCCGCGACGAGGCGGGCGTGGTGATCTACGTGGGCACGCTCTCCAAGGTGCTCGCCCCGGGCCTGCGCATCGGGTACCTGGTCGCGCCGGCAGGGGTCATCGAGCGGGTCACCGAGCTTCGGATCGCCACCGATCTCCAGGGCGACCAGGCGCACGAGTGCGCGGTCGCCGAGCTGTTCGAGGACGGTGACCTCGTCCGCCACGTGCGCCGGATGCGGCGGATCTACCGGGGCCGGCGCGACGTGCTGGTGGACGCCCTGCGAAGGCACGTGGGGTCGGCGATCCAGGTGACGCCGCCCGCGGGCGGGATGGCGCTCTGGGCGCGGGTGGACCCGGCGGTGGACCTCGACCGGTGGGCCGAGCTCGGGGTGCAGCACGGCGTCGGGTTCCTCTCCGGTCGCCGGTACGCTTTCGACGGAGGCCCGGTGCACGCGATGCGGCTGGGCTTCACGCCACTCGACGAACGCGAGCTGGACGAGGCCGCGCGCCGGATGGCGGCGGCGCTCGCCGCGCTGGCCGCACCCTCGTCGCCGGCGACGGCGCCGAGGTCCGGACCGCCTCAGAGGTCGATGACGATGTCACCCGTCGGCCGGGAGCAGCAGGTGAGGGCGTTTCCCTCTGCCGGCGGGTCGAGCGGGTCGGGGTCGTAGGCGACGGACCCGGAGATCAGTCCGCTCTCGCAGTTGTGGCAGACGCCGCTCCGGCAGGACCAGCGAACGGGCACGTCGCACGCCTCGGCCAGCTCGAGGAGGCTCCGGTCCTGCGAGGGGCGGAACCGGACGGCGAGGCCGCTCCGCGCGAAGGAGACCAGCGGGCCGGTTCCCTGCGCTCCGGCAGGCGGATGCGGGGCCCGGGCAGGGCCACCGACCACGCCCGGCGTCCTCGAGGGGCCCCCGGCGAAGATCTCGGAGTGGAGCCGATCCTGCGGGACGCCCCAGGCGACCATCCCCGCCGTGAGCTCGGCCAGAAAGGTCGGCGGCCCGCAGAGGTAGAAGTCGCCCTCTCTCGGCACGCCGAGCTGCTCGAGGTCCGTCGCCTCGAGGCGACCGCGCGAGTCGTAGTCGCTTCCCTCGCGGTCGTCCGGGTCCGGTCGGCTGTACCAGACGTGCCCCCGGCCAAAGGAGAGGCTTCCGAGCAGCTGGCGGACCTCCGGCCCGAAGGGCTGAGAACGGCGATTGCGCGCGCCGTGGAGCCACCAGACGGCCCGGGGCGATCCGCTCGCCGCCAGCGCATGGAGCATGGCCAGCACCGGGGTGGCGCCGATTCCTGCGCTGAGGAGCACCACCGGTCCGTCTCCGGGCTGCAAGGTGAACGCACCGCGCGGCTCGCTGACGTCGACGACGTCGCCGGGCCGCACGCTGCGGGTCAGGAAGGCCCCCGCGGCGCCGTTCGGCTCGAGCTTCACGCTCACCCGGTACTGCGCGTCCGAGAGGGGGCCGGAGAGCGAGTAGCTCCGGAGGAGCGGCGGTCCGTCCGGGCCGGGGCGCAGGCGGAGCACCACGAACTGTCCTGCGAGTGGAGTCGCGAGCGGCCTTCCATCGGTCGGTTCCAGCGAGAGCGAGAGGACGTCCTCGCATTCCCGATCGATCCGGGAGACCCGCAGAGGCCGGAACCCGGGCTTCGCCGTCCGGGCCGCAGCCGCGGGCACGAGGGCCGCGTTGCCGCTCGCACCGGGGTTGAGGTCGTCCGCGCGGAGCAGCGCCTCGAACGATCCCCGCCAGCCGGGGGAGAGAGCCGGGATGCCCACGGCCCGCTCGAGCCCCTCCCGCGGGTGATGGGCGGAGTACAGCAGCACGTTGATCTCGCGAACGGTCATCCGCTCCGGCCCTCGGGCGTCGGGGAGGATCGGATCTCCAGCGCCAACCTCCCCTTCCTCGAGGACGCGAAGATAGAAGCCGGGTCGCCCGCTGGACGTCAGGAGCGCGGCCATGCGCGGCTCGTCCATTCGGATGCCGATGCGGTAGCAGGTCGTCCGGGGCTGGGTGACCTCGAACAGCGCGGTCCCGATCCGGTACCGGTCGCCGATGCACACCTCGTCGTCCGGCAAGCCCTCGATGGTGAAGTTCTCGCCGAACTGCCCGAACGCGAGATCGCGGCGGCCGAGCTGCTCCTCCCAGTAGCGATACGACTCGACCTGGTAGACGAAGACGGCGCGCTGCTCACCGCCATGGCCGGCGAGATCGCCCTGCCCGTCCCCGTCGACGTTCAGGCGCCGGACGCGCCGGCGCCCCTGGATCGGCGTCTTCCAGACGGCGGTGTGCACGGTCCTGCCGCGCCACTCGATGTCGCGCGGCAAGCCGACGTTGACCGAGAGGAGCCGGGGCATCGACCGGCCGCTTAGCGCCCGGAGGGCTGAAGGCGCAAACGGTGCGCGCTCGAGAAGCGGGCTCCACAGGCGTGCGAGGTGGCACGGGCGATGCGTGCCAACTGGCCGAGATGAGAGGGATCCTGCGCGTTGGCTACAAGCTCCTGGTCAACGACCGGGGGAAGTTCATCGCCCTCCTGCTCGGGATCACCTTCTCCGTCTTCCTGATGGTGCAGGTCACCTCGATGTTCGCGGGGATGATGAAGAAGGCCTCCGCGACCGTGACCAACACCGGGGCGCGGATCTGGGTCATGGACCCCAACGTGACCAACGTCGTCTCCAGCATTCCCATGCCGGACTACGTGCTCGACGCGATCCGGAGCACACCGGGCGTGAAGTACGCCGTCCCGCTGTACTCGGGCGGCGGGCTGGTGCGGCTGAAGGACGGGACCTACCAGGCGGTGACGGTGCTGGGGCTCGACGACACCAGCCTCTTCGGGCGGCCCGCACTGCTCGAGGGCCGGATCGAGGACATCTACGCCGAGAACGGCTTTCTGGTGGTGAAGGACGAGGAGTTCCCCAAGCTCCAGAATCCGAAGCTGGGGACCGAGTTCGAGATCAACGACAACCGCGGAGTCATCGTCGGGATCGCCAAGGTTCCGGCGAGCGGTCTCTTCGGCATCCCGACGCTCTATACGACCTTCAGCCGGGCGGTTCAGTACATCCCGTCGATGCGCTACACCGTCTCGTACATCCTCGTGGAGCCGATGGACGACGCGTCCATCCCCGGCATCCAGGAAGCGGTCAAGCGGCTCGGCTACGAGGCCCTGACCGAGGATGGGTTCATCGGCAAGATCACCGACTGGTACATCTTCCGGACCGGGATGGGGATCAACCTGCTGATCATGACCTTGATCAGCTTCGTGGTCGGCCTCTCCATCTCCGGCCAGACGTTCTACAGCTTCGTCCTCGAGAACCTCGAGCGTTTCGGAGCGCTGAAGGCCATCGGGGCCAAGGGGCGCGAGCTCATCTACGTCATCCTCTTCCAGGCGGGCACGACCGCCCTGGCAGGCTACGGGCTGGGCGTGGGGCTCTGCGCGACGCTCATCGCCATCGCCAAGCTCCGGCTCGCCGACTACGCGTCGATCATCACCTTCTTCAACCTGGGGATCGCCCTGGGGATGGTCCTGGTGATCGCCAGCCTCTCCAGCTACTTCGCCGTTCGCAGGGTCCTCCGCATCGAGCCCTTCGACATCTTCCGGAGCTGACCGTGACGGCCGTCGCCATCCAGGCCGTCGGGCTGAGCAAGTGGTTCGGCGAGGGGCCGACCCGCACCCAGGCCGTGAAGGACGTGAGCTTCGAGGCCCGCTTCAACGAGATGCTCTACATCGTCGGACCCTCGGGAAGCGGGAAGACGACCCTGCTCAGCATGCTCTCCGGCATCCTTCGGCCGAGCGCCGGGCGGGTGCAAGTGGAGGACGTGGACCTCTGGACGCTGGGCGTGGACCAGATCGCCGACTTCCGCCTCCACCGCATCGGCTTCGTCTTCCAGGACTATCACCTCTTCAACAAGCTCACGACGGTGGAGAACGTGGCGATCCCGCTCATCCTCCGCCGCCGGAACTGGGACGAGGCGATCGCCGAGGCGCTGAAGACGCTCGAGGTGGTCGGCCTGGGCGATCGCGGACAGCTCCGTCCCAGCAAGCTCAGCGGAGGCGAGCAGCAGAGGGTGGCCATCGCCAGGGCCATCGTCAGCGCGCCGGACATCCTCATCTTCGACGAGCCGACCGCCTCGCTGGACGGGGACACCGGCCGGAAGATCGTCGAGTTCGTCCGGACCCAGGTCCTCACCGAGAAGCGCTGCATCCTCACCGTCACCCACGACGACCGGATCTACGAGTACGCGGACCGGATCCTCGAGATGGAGGACGGCCGGATCACCGGTGCGCGAAAGAACGGAGGCGCCCGTGCGTAACACCGTCATCTTTGCCCTGGTGGGCCTGGGAATCGCCTCGGGGGTGGTCAGCGCCGTCGTCTACTCGGCGCCCAGGAAGCCGCAGCCTCCGGTCTTCAGCCCGGCGCCGAACCCCTTCCCCAGGGGCGTGTACACCAACGGGATCATCGAGAGCTACCAGTCACACGGCGAGAACACCAACCTGTACCCGGAGGTCGCGGGCGTCGTCTCCCGAATCCACGTCTCCGAGGGCGACCGGGTGGAGCCGGGCACTCCGCTGCTGGAGATCGAGAGCTCGGTCCAGCAGGCCACCGCCGAGCAGCTCGACTCCCAGGCCGAGGCGGCGAAGGCGATGCTCGACGAGCTCCGGGCCCAGCCTCGCCGCGAGACGCTCGCCGTGGTGAAGGCCCAGGCCGACCTCGCCGCGGCGAACCTCAAGACCGCCGAGGATCAGCTGGAGAAGCAGACCCACTCCTTCGAGCTCAACCCCAAGTCGGTCAGCCGCGACGCCCTCGACAACGCGCGCAACGCCGCCAACGTGGCGAGGGCCAACCTGGCGGTGGCCACCCGGCAGCTGGAGCTGACCCGGGCGGGTGCCTGGGCCTTCGACATCCGGAACCAGCAGAAGCAGGTCGAAGCGCTGAGCCGTGCCGCCGCCGCGGCCCGGGCCACGCTGGCCAAGTACACCCTCCGCTCTGCGATCGACGGAGTCGTGCTCTCCGTCGCCACCTCGACCGGAAGCTACATCTCTCCCCAGGGCGCCTACGACACCTACACCCAGGGGCTGGGGCCGGTGATCGTGCTCGCCGCCGGTCCACAGCCGGGCTCCGGTCCCGGCTACCTCGCGGTTCGCTGCTTCGTGGACGAGATCCTCATTCCACGGCTGCCCCCTTCCGCGGAGCTGCACGCGAAGATGTTCATCCGCGGGACCAACATCAGCGTCCCGCTCGAGTTCGTCCGCGTGCAGCCGTACGTCTCGCCGAAGATCCAGCTCTCCAACGCGCGGACGGAGAAGGTCGACGTGCGCGTGCTGCCGCTCGTCTTCCGCTTCTCACCGCCGCTGAACGTCGGCGTCTACCCCGGGCAGCTGGTCGACGTGTACCTCGGGGACAAGGACACGGTCAGTGTCTACATGGGTGCCAGATAGCCGCCTGGTCCTGGGAGCGCTGCTGGTGTCGGCCGGGTGCGCGGTCGGACCGGACTTCGTCCGCCCCCAGGCACCCGGCGAGGAAGGGTACGTCCCCGGTTCCGAGCCGGCGGAGACGGTCACCGCCGAGGGCACCGCCCAGCGCCTCGTCGCGGAGCGGCAGATCCGGGCGGACTGGTGGCGCCTGCTCTCCAGCCCCGCGCTCGACGCGATCGTGGACGAGGCCTTCGCGCGCAATCCGGGCGTGGGCGCGGCACAGGCCCGTCTCCGGGCGAGCGAGGACGCGCGCAAGGCCGGCCTGGGGGTCTTCTTCCCCCAGATCGACGCGCAGGCCAGCGCCTCGAGGCAGCAGTCCAATCCCAGGCGGATCGGCCTGAGCCTTCCGAGCAGCACCTACAACCTCTTCACCGTCTCGGGTTCGGTGAGCTACTCGCTCGACCTCTGGGGCGGGGAGCGCCGCGCGCTGGAGGGCCTGACCGCGCAGGTGGAGGCCCAGCGCTGCACGGTGCTGGGGACCTACCTCATCCTCTCCAGCAACGTGGTGAATGCCGCCATCGCCCAGGCGGGCTATCGCGACCAGCTCCGCGACCTGACCGAGCTCCTCCAGGTGGAACGGGAGCAGCTGAGCGTCACCGAGGCCCAGGCGGAGGCGGGCACCATCCCCTACGTCAACGTCGTCAGCCTGCGGGCCCAGATGGCCAGCACCGAGGCGTCGCTGCCGCCGCTCCGGCAGCGCATCGACGAGACCGACCATCTCCTGGCTGTGCTGGCGGGCCGGACTCCGGCGAGCTGGCAGCCCCGGGCCTTCACCCTCGCCGACTTCACGCTGCCCGCCGAGCTCCCGCTCTCGCTTCCCTCGGCGCTGGTCCGGCAGCGGCCGGACATCCTCGTGGCCGAGGCGCAGCTGCATGCGGCGAATGCCCAGATCGGCGTCACCACCGCGGCGATGCTCCCCAACATCACGCTCGGGGTCAGCGGCGGGCTGGCGAACCCCGAGCTGTCGCAGCTCTTCTCGTCGGCGAGCACGTTCTGGGGGCTGACCGCGGGCCTGACCCAGCCGCTCTTCCACGGCGGGACGCTCTACTACCAGCACCGGCAGTCCATCGATCAGCGGGACGAGGCGGCGGAGACGTACCGGCAAACGGTCCTCACCGCGTTCCAGCAGGTTGCGGACATCCTGCGCGCGCTTGCGCACGACGCCGAGGAGGTGGAGGCGCAGAGCCGGGCGGTCGCGGCGGCGGACGAGGCCCTGAAGCTCGTCGATACGAACTACCAGACCGGGATCGCGACCTACGTCCAGCTCCTGGTGGCCAACACGCAGGTCCAGCAGGCGCGGCTGGCGTTCATCCAGGCCAAGGCCCAGCGGCTCCAGGACACCGTCGCCCTTCTCGTCGCGCTGGGCGGCGGCTGGTGGAACGCGCCGGAGAGTGCGAGCGCCTCGACCTCGCGTCCGGCGGCCACCCCCCCGGGCGCACCACCCTGAGGGAGTTGAGCCGACACCCGGATTTGAACCGGGGACCTACTGATTACGAATCAGTTGCTCTACCAGCTGAGCTATGTCGGCAATGCGACGGGCCGGGGTCAGTAGCATCGACGCCCCGGCGCGTCAAAGTGCCGGCGGTGGCCCAGCACCCAGCCGATGCGGTCGCGGAGCATCGCCTGGAAGCGAAGGTCCTTCCAGGTCGACACCTCGTCCCCGAGCACGGTGACGACCGCCGCGGCGTCGTCGCCCGCCTCGAGGTGTTCCAGAGGCCGGAGCTCCGCCCGACGTCCGCCAGCACCTCTTCCGACGCGCCGCGCCCCTCCGGAGTGCGTCACGTCGCCGGCCTTCCCGGCCCCGACCGTCCGGTCGGTCCGATTCGACCCGCAGCACCGTACGCCGGCACGGTTCGAACCCGCGCCAGGCGTTGAACCGCGCACACCGCGGCGACGAGCAACGCGTGGTCGATTGTCACCCCACGACTGCAACGCATCGCGCAATCCATGCTGGATGCAACGCGCGACAGGATGGTCCCGACATTGACGGAGGCGATCCGCGAGTCGTATAGCCGCGCCGCACGCGAGGAGCCAGCACAGCCCATGGCCGAGCCACAGAACTTCATGCGGGTCCCGGACCCGACCCCGAAGCGCACTCTCTACACGGACGCGATGGAGATCTTCCATCGCGCGGCCGACACCATCGGCCTCGCGCCCCGGGTGCGGCTCGAGCTCGAGGAGCCCGACTACGAGCACATCTTCTACGTCACCGCGAAGCTGAAGGACCGCCTGCGCCCGCTCTCGCCGGAGGCCGCCCGATCGTTCGGCGACCTCCCTGTGACGCAGGTCCGTGACCCCAACGGGCTCGAGCGTCTGGCCGACGGGCAGATCCTCCTCAACGGCAAGGCGCTGCTCGGATCCGACGTCGCGATCCGCCGCGGACACCTCCGGCTGCCCGACGGCGGGGTCTACCAGCTCATCCCCGGCGAGTCTCAGCGCTTCAAGGCCTACCGGGTCCAGCACAACCAGGCCCGCGGTCCCTACAAGGGTGGCATCCGCTACCACCGCGAGGTGTCGCTCGACCTGTTCAAGGCGCTGGCCGCGGAGATGACCTGGAAGACCGCCATCTCGGAGGTCCCCTTCGGAGGCGGCAAGGGCGGGATCGCCATCGATCCCCGCCAGTACGGCAAGGAGGAGATCGAGGCCATCACCCTGCGCTTCATGTACAAGCTGAAGCGCCTCATCGGCCCCAACATCGACATCCCCGCGCCGGACGTCGGGACCAACGGCGAGATCATGGCGCTGATGATGCGCCAGTACCTGGACGGCGAGCGGGAGCGGCACGTCGGCCGGGCCATCGTGACCGGCAAGGACGTGCGCATCGGCGGCTCCGAGGGCCGCGTGAAGGCCACCGGTCAGGGCGTCGTCTACTGCATCGAGGACTACTACGCCGACCGGGGCGAGACCCTGAAGGGCAAGACCTTCAGCGTCCAGGGGTTCGGCAACGTGGGCTCGAACGCGGCGGAGATCTTCGCCGGGCTCGGTGGACGCCTCCTGGCCGTCAACGACTTCGACGGCACCATCTTCAACCCCAACGGGATTGACGTGCCGGCGCTCATCGCGCACGTGCAGGATCCGAAGAACCTCAAGAAGAGCGTCGCCGGGTTCCCGGGCGCGCAGAAGATCGAGAAGAAGGACTTCTGGGAGGTCCCGGCCGAGGTCCTCATTCCCGCCGCGCTCGGCGGCGAGATCACCGGCGACATCGCCGAGCGCCTGAAGTGCAAGCTCATCGCGGAGGGCGCCAACGGCCCCACCACGCCCGAGGCCGACCGGGTCCTGATCCAGCGCGGCATCGACCTCATCCCGGACATCATCGCCAACGCAGGCGGCGTGACGGTGAGCTACTACGAGTGGATCCAGAACAAGCGCATGGAGTCCTGGACCGAGGCGGAGGTCAACGCCAAGCTCGAGCACGCGCTGAAGCGGAACTACCGCATCATCCGGGACATCTCGCGCAACACGCCGCGGAAGACCGAGATGCACGACAGCCGGCCGTTCTGCGTGGGGAAGCAGGTGGAGCCCCGGCTCGCGGCGATGATCCTCGCTCTCAAGCGGATCGAGGCCCACTACATCATCGAGGGCTTCTCGCAGTAGGCGGCGCGCCGCGACTCAGCCCTCCGCGTCAGGAGGGAGGCCGACGAGCCGTCCTCTGCCGGCGCACCGTCTCAGTGCATCACCCGCTCGCGGTCGACGAGCAGGAGCGGATGATCCTCGCGGGTCTCGTAGGCCACGATCCGCAGCCCCATCCCCCGGGTGTGGCCGGGCTCCTCCGCGCCGCGCCCGTAGCTGAGCGCGACCTGGTAGCGGACCTCGCAGAGGCAGGTCATCTCGGTGCCGTCCTCTCCGGTGAAGGTGACCCGCACCCGGCCCCCGAGGGGCATCGGCTCGCGCGTCTCCACGAAGAGTCCCGTCGCCGAGATGTTCCGGGCGATGCCGCGGGTGAGTCCGTCCGGCGTGCTGATGTAGACGGTGAAGACCTTGTCGAAGCGCAGGTGGCGGCGGCGGTCGCCCACGGGCGTCCTCCTTCTGGAAGGATGCGAGGCGGACAGGGTACGCAGTAGTCAGATGTAGTCAAAATATCTACCTCTGGAGGTCCTCGTGCTCGCCAGGTCGGCACTCATGCTCGTCACGCTCGTCCCCGCCATCACCCTGGCCGAGGGCCGCTTCGACGAGCTCCGCAAGGACGCCCAGCCGTTCGACGGCGGGCTGGGCGATTTCCTCGAGCTGTACCTGGGCGACTGCGGCACGGCCTCGAACACAGCCAACTGCCGCAACCGCTCGCGCGAGTTCCAGACCCAGGCGAAGGGGAAGCGGTTCTATGCCCTGGTGCGCGAGGACGAGGCGGGAATGGTGGGCATGTCGGAGAGCACCCGGTCCGGCGGCGACTTCACCATCGAGGTGACGCCCTTCTTCCCAGGCTCCGAGCACGCCCTGACCAACGCGGTGCCGAAGAAGACCGACGCGAAGGGCAACCCCGTCCTTCCCGTGCTGATGATCCCCGGCACCCTGCCCGGCGCGGAGACGGTCGACGACATGGTGCGCCTCTTCAAGAACCGCGGCGTCCGGCTCGAGCTCCTCTTCCGTCCCGAGCAGCCCTGGGCCCTGAACAAGAAGGGCGGCGGCCAGCTCACCGGGGTGAAGGCGAGGCTCGACGCCATCCAGGTGACGTCGCGGACGGGCGCGGTGCTCGCGATCTGGGTCGCGCCCGAGAAGTGAGGCCCCTCTCTCGGCGAACGCTGCTGCAGGGTGCGCTCGGCGCCGCGTCGCTCGCCCTGCCCTCGCTGGGACGGGCCGCCGCGCGGAAGCAGCTCCGCATCCTCCAGTGGAACCACTTCGTCCCCGGCTACGACCGCTGGTTCGACGCCTGGGCCAAGGACTGGGGTGATCAGCACGACACCGAGGTCGTGGTCGACCACGTCGGCGTCCCCGCGCTCAACAGCACCGCCGCCGCCGAGGTCTCCGCCCGGAAGGGGCACGACCTCTTCATGTTCCTGCGTCCGCGGCCGGTCTACGAGAACGACGTCATCGACCACCGGGAGATCGTCGAGGAGTGCCAGCGCCGCTACGGCAAGCCGCTCGACGTCGCCGTCCGGAGCACGCGGAACCCGAGGACCGGCAAGTTCCACGGCTTCTGCGACAGCCTGGTCCCGGACCCGATCAACTACCGGAGCGACCTCTGGACCGAGCCCGCCCAGCTCGACGACTGGGATCGGCTCCGCGCCGGCGGCAAGGCGATCAAGGAGCGGACCGGCCTCCCGGTGGGGCTCGGGCTCTCCGCCGAGGACGACAGCGCGATCGCGCTCCGGGCGCTGCTCCTCTCCTTCGGCGGCGGCGAGCAGGACGAGAGCGGCGCCTCGTCGATCCGCTCGAAGCAGACGGTGGAGGCGGTGAAGTCCATGACCGCGCTGTACCGGGAGACGATGACCCCCGCGGTCCTCGCCTGGGATCCCTCGTCGAACAACCGGGCCATGCTGGCCGGCCAGTCGTCCCTGGTGATGAACGCCATCTCCATCACCCGGGCGGCGGAGAACGACCACCTGCCCATCGGGGCGAGGATCGCCCTGGCCCGCCCTCCGCGCGGCCCGGTCCGGCGGGTCGGCCTCCCCCACGCCACCAGCGTCTACGTCGTCTGGAAGTTCGCCGAGAACGTGGAGGGGGCGAAGGCCTTCCTGGTGGACCTGGTGGGCCACTTCCGCGAGGCGTTCCAGGCGAGCGAATCGTACAACTTCCCGGCGTTTCCCGGCCGGGTTCCAGACCTCGCGACGCTGCTCCGGAATGACCCGAAGGCCACCCCACCGGACAAGTACGCGGTGCTCGCCGACGCCCTGGAGTGGATGACCAACCTCGGCGCGCCGGGCCACGCCAACGCCGCGGTGGACGACGCCTATGGCACCTGGGTGCTCAACACCATGTTCGCCCGGGCGGCCACCGGGGCGGTCACCGCCGAGGAGGCGGTCGACGAGGCGGACCGGAAGCAGCGGCAGATCTGGGAGAAATGGAAGGCGCGCGGACTGCTCTGACCGAGGTGGACGCTCAGCCCTTCGCCACGCCGCGGGGCTCCGCGCCCAGGACCAGGTCGACCGCCGCCCTGCCCTTCCCCTGGACCAGCGCGGTCACGAACGCTCGCCCCAGCGCCTCCGCGTCGGCCGCCGCGGAGACCTCGCCCCCGATTTGGCCTCGGCGCAGGAGATGCTGCACCGCCTCGCCGAGCGCCTCGCGCATTGCCGGATCCCCGACCGGCGACTTCCCCCAGCGCTCCGCCGTCTCGAGGAGCGCCTGGCGCACCCTCCGTCGCTTCCCGCGGAGCGGCTCGAAGACCCCGTCGTGGTCGGTCATGGCGTCTCCAGCACGAGGCGCTTCGGCCGCCCCTGCCGCTCGACCTCCAGGGTGAGCCGGCTCCCCGCGGCACGTTCCACCAGCGCGGAGCGGAAGCTCTCCACGCTCGCCACGCGCTGTCCCGCCGCCTCCACCACAACGTCCCCGAGGCGCACCCCGGCGCGGGCGGCCGGTCCACCGGGAGTGACCTGCACCACCCAGGCCCCGAAGGGAGAACGCGCCCCGAGCCGGCCGGCCGACTCGGCGTCCAGGTCGGAGACGGAGAGCCCGAGGCGCTCCATGTCGGCGCGTGGCTCGACCTCCCCGGTGGGCCCGCCCGCCGGCGTCGGCCGGACCGGGCGCTCGGCGACGCGGGCCGTGAACTCGCGAGCGGCGGCTCCCCGCTGAACGCCCATCCGCACCAGCGTGCCCGGGGCGAGGAGGGAGATCTTCCGGAGCAGCTGGAGATAGGAATCCACCGGCCGCCCGTTGATGGTGGTGACCCGGTCTCCCGACCGCAGTCCCGCCGCCGCCGCCGGTCCGCCGGGGTAGACGTCCACCACCTGCGCGGAGTGCTTCCCCGGCTCCTCCACCACGGTCATTCCCAGCCAGCCTCGCTCGACGTGGCCATTGTCGAGGAGGTTGGGGAGCAGGTCCTTCACCATGTTGATCGGCACGGCGAAGCCGATGCCCTGGGCGTTGCTGATCACCGCGCTGTTCACGCCCACCACCTCGCCGCGCATGTTGAACAGCGGCCCGCCGCTGTTGCCGGGGTTGATCAGGGCGTCGGTCTGGATGAAGTCGTCGAGCGGGCCCACCCCGAGGACTCGCTCCTTCGCGGAGATGAGGCCGTGCGACACGCTGCGGTCGAGGCCGAAGGGGTTCCCGATGGCCACCACCCAGTCGCCCACCTCGAGCCGGTCGGAATCGCCGAGCACCACCGAGGGCAGGTCCGTCCCCTCGATGACTCGAAGCAGCGCGAGGTCGGTGTCGGCATCACTGCCCACCAGCTCGGCATCGAAGACCCGGCCGTCCGCGAGGCGCACCTGAATCCACTGGGCATCCTTCACCACGTGGTGGTTGCTCACCACGTAGCCCTCGGGCCCGAGGAGGAAGCCCGAACCGGTCGCGGTCGGCACCCGGCCGGCGACGATGCCCTCCACCGGCTCGGAATAGGTGAGGACGTTGCACACCCCGGGGCTGACCGCGCGGATCAGCGGCGCGAGCGAGCTGGGTGCGGAGAAGCCCACCAGGAACGGCCCCGAGCCGTTGCGCTCCCGCCAGAGGGGTGCCTTGGCGGTGGCCCGGTCACCCTGCTCGAAGGCACGCGCGCGCTCGCGCGCCCAGTCCTCGAAGGCATGCTGGGGGCCGGTGGCGCCGAGCGCCAGGACGAGAAGGGCGGTGAACGACACGAGTCGGAGAAGGACTTTACGCCTTCGCCGGCTCGACGTACCTGCCCACCTTCACCCTCCCGGGGCGGATCACCCGGCCACGCTGGGCGTACCCGGCGCGCTGCTCGGACAGCACCCGGTCGGCCTGCGCCGGCGAGGACACCAGCTCCATGTCCACCGCCTCGGCGGCGTTGGGGTCGTAGGGGCGCCCGACCAGGTCGAGGCGCTCGATGCCGTTCGCCTGCAGCTTCTGGAGGAGCTTGTCCCGGATGAGGCGGACGCCCTGGGCGAACTGAGAGCCGTCGTCGGCGGCGAGCGAGTGATCCAGCTCGTCGACGGCCTCGATCAGCGCCAGCGCCACCTGCCCCTTCTCCACCTCGAGGAGCCGGTCGCGCTCGCGCTGGATGCGCTGCTTGAACTCGTCGCGGTCGCGCATCACGTCCTGGATGCCGCGGGCCAGCTCGTCCACGCGGCGCCTCGCGGCCTCGAGCTCGGTCCGGAGCCGGGTCACCTCGTCCGGGGCCGGGGCCTCGGCGGAGGGGCTCTCGGGCGCGGCTGGAGTCTCGGGCTCCGCCTCGGGGCCACCGGGGCGAGGCGTCCCGTCGGCGTTGTAGCGGCGCTTGTCGTTCACTCGGACGCTCATCGGTCCCTGGCAAGCTAACCAGACGGTCCCCGCTGTCAACGCTCGGGCGGGCTTGAGCCGCCGGGGGCGTCCATCGTACGAGAGTCGCCCGGCGCCGACCTGGCGCCCGCACGGGAGGTCCAAGGGAGATGACGGGACGGGAGATCCGGGCCCCTCGGGGGAGCGCGCGCAGCTGCCGCGGCTGGGTGCAGGAGGCCGCGCTACGGATGCTGATGAACAACCTCGACCCGGAGGTTGCCGAGCGCCCCGGGGACCTGGTGGTCTACGGAGGCACCGGAAAGGCCGCACGCGACTGGCCGTCGTTCGACCGGATCGTGGCGACCCTGCGGACGCTGGGTGACGACGAGACGCTGCTGGTCCAGTCCGGCAAGCCGGTGGGGGTGCTCCGCACGCATCCGGACGCGCCGCGGGTGCTGCTGGCGAACTCGAACCTCGTCGGGAAGTGGTCCACCTGGGAGGTCTTCCGGGAGCTCGAGGCGAAGGGCCTGATGATGTACGGCCAGATGACCGCCGGCTCGTGGATCTACATCGGGACCCAGGGAATCCTGCAGGGCACCTACGAGACGTTCGCCCAGGCGGGGCGGACCCACTTCGGCAGCGACGACCTCTCGGGCCGGCTGGTTCTCTCCGGCGGCCTGGGCGGGATGGGCGGCGCGCAGCCGCTCGCCGCGACGATGAACGGCGGGGTCTTCCTCGGGGTGGAGGTCGATCCGGAGCGGGCCCGCCGGCGCGTCGAGCACC
This sequence comes from Myxococcaceae bacterium, assembly GCA_035501615.1. Lineage (GTDB taxonomy): Bacteria > Myxococcota > Myxococcia > Myxococcales > Myxococcaceae > RPRB01. The sequence goes on along the minus strand of DATJVY010000171.1, from coordinate 841 downwards.
GGTACCTGGACGTCGTCGCGCGCGACCTGGACGACGCCCTGGCGCAGGTGGAGGCTGCCAGGGCGCGCAAGCAGGCTCGCTCGATCGCCGTCATCGCCAACGCGGCCGACGTCTTCCCCGAGCTGGTGCGGCGGGGCATCACTCCCGATCTGGTCACCGATCAGACGTCGGCGCACGACCCGTTGAACGGCTACATCCCGCGTGGCCTGTCGCTGAAGGAGGCGGCGGAGCTGCGGCGGACGCGCCCCGAGGAGCACGTGCGCCGCGCCCAGGAGTCGATGGCGGTGCAGGTGAAGGCGATGCTGGACCTCAAGGCGGCCGGGAGCCACGTCTTCGACTACGGGAACAACATCCGCGCTGGCGCCGAGGCCGCGGGGCTGAAGAACGCCTTCGGCTTTCCGGGCTTCGTCCCGGCCTACATCCGCCCGCTCTTCTGCGAGGGGGCCGGGCCGTTCCGCTGGGTGGCGCTCTCGGGCGACCCCGAGGACATCCGGCGGACGGACCGGGCGGTGCTCGAGCTGTTCCCGGAGAAGAGCGGGCTCGCGCGCTGGATCCGCATGGCCGGCGAGCGGGTGGCGTTCCAGGGGTTGCCGGCGCGGATCTGCTGGCTCGGCTACGGGGAGCGCGACCGCGCCGGGCTGGCGTTCAACGAGCTGGTCCGGAAGGGCGAGGTGAAGGCGCCCATCGTCATCGGCCGCGACCACCTGGACTGCGGCTCGGTCGCCTCGCCCAACCGCGAGACCGAGGCGATGAAGGACGGCTCGGACGCGGTGGCGGACTGGCCGATCCTGAACGCGCTGGTGAACGCGGTGAACGGCGCGAGCTGGGTGAGCGTGCACAA
>DATJVY010000170.1:0-10304 GCA_035501615.1 Myxococcaceae bacterium | reverse complement strand
CGACCTGGCCACCGCGAAGATGATGAACGGCGACCTCGTGGCCGCCGAGGCCAGCTACAAGGAGGCGCTGGCGATCGACATCGCCTACCTCGGCGAGGACCATCCGGAGGTGGCGAGCGCCCGGGAGAACCTGGGCAACGTCTACTTCCGCAGCGGCCGGTACGACGAGACGCTCCGGAGCCTCGATGCGGTGCTCGCCGCACGCAGGAAGGCGCTGGGGAGCGACTCGGAGGCGGTGGCCCGCACCCAGGCCAACATGGCGACGGTCTACAAGAAGGCGGGGAAGCTCCAGGATGCCGACCGGCTCTACCGGGAGGCGCTGCCGGTTCTCACCGTGAAGAGTGGAACGGAGAGCCTCGACGTCGCCTCGGTCAACGCCAACCTCGGAGACAACTTGAGGCAGGAGGGCAGGCTGGACGAGGCGGAGCCGTTCATGCGGCGCGCGCTGGAGATCCGCGCCAAGGTGCTCGGGGAGACCCATCCCGCGACCCAGCGGACCTTGAAGATGCTGGCCGACCTCGCCACGGCCCGGGGAAAGCCCGAGGAGGCCGCGGCCTACACCGCCCGGATCGTCCCGGCGAAGTGAGCGGGCGACGAGGCCGTGGCCTCAAGCTCCGCTCGGCGGAGCCGGACCTCCGGAGGCTGGCTCCGGCCAGACGTGGAGCGACCAGTAGACCGGCATCGCGAAGACGTTCCCCAGGAACAGGACCACCGCCCAGAGGGCCTTCTGCTCGTTCCGGACGCGCGGGTTGCGGAACACGTCGACGATGTAGACGACGAGCAGGCCGGCGACCCAGGCCATCGTCAGGCAGTGCAGCCCGAAGACCAGGCCCATCCCTCCGAGGGGCCCCTGCATCGGTACCCACGGATGGCCGCTCGACATCCGGAGCATCATCGAGAGCCACCAGCCGACGAAGAGGCCGAGGTACAGGAGAGGCCAGAGCGTCGCCACGCCGAGCAGCAGCTTCACTCCCTTGCTCATTCCGGGCGACCGTACTCGCCCCGGGGACGGGTGTCCGCAGGCGTGCTCACTCCCCGGAGGCCAGGCTCGGCTCCGGAGGGATGTGGCAACCCGGAAACGATGGGCCCCGGAGTCTCCCGGACACCGGCCGTTCGGCCATCACTCCCGGTTGACTTCGACCGCGGATCGATGACGGATCGCGTCGGACAGGAGGCTGTCGGCCGTGGGCACCCCCAGCGCGAGCATCCCCGAACCGGCGCTCCCGAAGCCCTCACCATCGCCGCCGCAGAGCCTCCGCCAGCGCCTGCTCGACGTCGTCCGGCGCCGGCGCCGGCTGCTCATCGTCCTCGCTTCGCTCCTGGTCCTCTACACCGTCTTCGGATTCCTGATCCTTCCCTGGATCCTCCACCGCCAGCTCGAGAAGCGGCTCACCGCGGCCCTCCACCGCGACACCACCATCGCCCGGGTTCGGGCCAATCCGTACGCGTTCTCGGTGACCATCGACGGGTTCCTCGTCAAGGATCGGGACGGGACGCCCTTCATCTCCTGGGACCGGCTGTACGTGAAGCACACGCTGTGGCGCATCGTCCTTCGCGAGCTCACGCTCGAGAAGGTCGCGCTGGTGCGCTTCCACGGCCGGGTGGCGATGAACGAGAGCGGACGGCTGAACTTCCAGGACCTCCTGGACGAGAGCGCCTCCTCTCCGTCCGAACCTTCCCCCCCGCCGGAGAAGAAGAGCTCGGTGGTCTTCGCGGTTCGGGAGCTGGACATCGAGCAAGCCCAGCTCGACTTCTCCGACCGCACGCATCGAAGCCCCTTCGAGACGACCATCGGGCCCTTCGACATCCGGCTCCAGGGGTTCCGGACCGTTCCCGATTCGACCAGCCCCTACTCCTTCGCCGGCACGACCGAGTCCGGGGAGACCTTCTCCTGGGCGGGCAGCCTCCTCACCGAGCCGCTCCGCTCCTCGGGAAACATCTCCTTCGACGGCCTGCGCCTGAAGAAGTACAGCCCCTACTACGAGCAGGAGGTGGGGTTCGAGATCCGCGACGGCCGCCTCGGGGTGAAGACCGGCTACACCGTCGAGTGGGGACCGGATCACCACGTCCTCCGGATCGCCGATGGGACGGTCGCGATCCGCACCCTGGTCCTGGGCGTCCCGGGCATCGCCCAGAACAAGGTGGAGCTCCCGGAGGCGGACGCCACCGGCATCTCGGTCGACGCGCTCGGGCGTACCGCGCGGGTCGAGGCGGTGGTCCTCAGGAACGGCGTGGTGCGCGCCCACCGGAATCCCGACGGGCAGACCGACCTCGAGCTGATGAGGCCGCCGAGGAAGGCCGCTTCACCTCCGTCGAAGGAGAAGAGCGAGCCCTTCCACTGGGCGCTCGGAGCGTTCGCGCTCGCCGGCTGGCGGGTGGAGCTCGTCGACGACCTGCCGGCCCGGCCGGCGAACCTGGTGCTGGCTCCGCTCGACGTCCGGCTGGAGAAGCTGGCCGACTCGGCGGAGCAGGCCTCGCAGCTGACGGCCAGCATCGGCTGGGGCGGCAAGGGGAAGGTGGACATCGGCGGCTCGGTGCGCTTGCTCCGGCCCGCGGCGGACCTGTCGATCACCGTCGACGCGCTCGACCTCGCGCAGTTCGATCCCTACCTCGACCTCTACGGCGATCTCGCCGCGCGCCTCGGGAGCGGTCGTCTCGGCCTCAAGGGCCAGGCTCGGTTCGACGCGGGCGTCGAGCCGGCGACCTGGGCCTTCGAGGGCGACACCCGCGTGGACTCCCTCACCCTGCTCGACGCCGAGCGGAACCAGGAGCTCGCCCGCTGGAAGGAGCTGCAGATCTCGGGGATCAAGACCTCCTCCACCCCGCTCGGGCTCTCGGTGCGTTCGGTTCGCTGGGTCCAGCCCCGGTTCCGGGTCGCGCTCGCCGAGGACGGCTCGTCGAACCTGCGCCGCCTGCTGAAGAGCCCCCCTCCGCCTCCCGAGAAGGAGAAGGCCGAGGCCGAGAAGGAGAAATCCGAGGCAACGGCGAAACCACCGCCGCGCGCGGACCGCCCCCAGCCGCCGGTCTCGATCGGGAACTTCCAGATCGTGCGGGGCACCGCGACCTTCGTGGATCGCTCGGTGACCCCGGCCGTGACGCTGTCGGTGACCGATCTGGACGTGCGCCTGCGCGGCCTCTCCAACGCGCTCAACGCGCGCGCGCAGGTCTCGATCAAGGGCCTGGTCTCCGGCGGCCCGCTCGAGGTGACGGGGATCCTCAGCCCCCGGATGGTGAACGACGCGACGGACGTGAAGGTGAGCTCGAAGGGCATCGACCTCACGCCGCTCAGCCCCTACTGCGGAAAGTACGCGGGGTACGTCCTCGACAAGGGCAAGCTCGATCTCGACCTCGACTACAAGGTCGTGAAGCGGAAGCTGGCCGCGACGAACCTGATCAAGGTGGACCAGTTCACCTTCGGCGAGGCCACCAACAGCAAGGACGCCACCAAGCTCCCGGTGAAGCTCGGGCTGGCGGTGCTCCAGGATCCGAACGGCCTCATCGAGCTGGACGTCCCGGTGGAGGGCAACGTCGACGACCCCGACTTCCGCCTCTCCCGCGTCGTCTGGCACGCGGTCGGCAACGTGCTGCTGAAGGCGGTCATCTCGCCCTTCTCACTGCTCGGGAAGCTCTTCGGCGGGGGCGCGGCCGAGAAGCTGGACGTCATCGACTTCCAGGCCGGCGCCCGGGAGCTGACCCCCAGCGCGGACAAGACGCTCCAGAACCTGTCCAAGGCTCTCGCCAGCCGCCCCGCCCTGCGCATGGACATCGAGGGGACGACCGATCCGGCCGCGGACGGGAAGACCCTCAGGCTCCGGGAGCTCCGGAGGCAGGCCCAGGTGGAGAAGGGCGGCGGCAAGGCGAAGGGGGCCGAGCTGACCGACGAGGAATATCAACGCTTCCTCGAGAAGCGGTACCGCGCCCTCACTCCTCCGGGATCCAGCGGCGGTCCCCCCGACCCCACGGCGATGGAGAACGCGGTTCTCGCCGCGGTGCAGCTCCCGCCCGAGTCGCTGGGGGCCCTTCGCCAGGAACGCTCCGAGGCGGCCCGCGCCCGGCTGGTGGCGCTGGGAGTCGACGCCGGTCGTCTCTTCGTCACCCAGGGGGGAGAGCGGGCGACGAAGGAGGCGGGAGCGCGCGTCTACTTCACGCTCAAGTAGCTCACCATGGGTAGTAGCGGGCGTCGAACGCGACCCGCAGGTAGATCATCCAGCTCGTGCCGAGGTCGGGGCCCGGCGCCCCCGGCGGGTTGGTCAGGTGCGCGTTGTTGGGGAAGTCCGCTCCGAATCCCAGCTGCAGCGCGACGGTCAGCGCCTGGTTCGTCGCGAAGGTGCGGAACGGCCGGTACTCGACGACGGGGATGTCGAGCTGCCACGACCGGTAGGTGTACTGGGTGATGGTCCCGTTGCTTCCGGAGTAGCCGTAGATCCCGTGGCTCCCGTACCCGAAGAGCGCCACGCCCACCTCACGTCCGAGCACGAACTGGAAGGCGCCGATACCCGAGTTCAGCGTTCGCTGCCAGGGAATGAGGCCACCGCTGGCGGCGATGATGCCCATCTGCTTCAGCGCTTGCTTGTCGACGAGAAAGACGATTGGCCCGGCGATCAGGAGATCTCCGGGGATGAGCCAGAACGGGAGGTGGATCTTGGTCCCCAGGCCGTTGCGTGCTCCGACGCGCGGGATGCCGGAGTTGGAGAGCGTGGGATCGCATCCGCTGGTGCAGACCTCGCCCTGGTCGCTCTGGTAGACGACGCCCACCTGCAGGAAGGCGAGGCCGGCGCCCGAGGATCCGATGACCGCATCGAGGCCCACGCCGAAGCGAAAGCCGATCTCCGCCTGACCGAACCCTCGCCCGACCTCGCCCGAGGACTGGTAGCCACCACGTGCGCCCCCGCCCGAAAGGCCCGCGGCGAAGCCGATGAAGGGACCGACCTCCTGCCGGAAGTGCGGAAGGTGTATGTCGTCCGACGGCCGGGTCGGCACCGGAGTCTGCTTCACCACCTCGTCGCGCAGCAGATTCGACTCCGCGGGGACCACCGTCACCGGCTGCTTCGTGGCGGTGCAGATGTCGACGGTCGGCGCGGTGTCGGCCATGGTCGGGTCGACCGCCTTGCCCACCTTGCTGGCGCCGCCCTTGCCGAGCGCCGCGTCGGCGAACTGGGCCCAGGCGTCGGACACCATCTGCGCGGTGCGCTCGAGGTCCTGGGGGCGCATGTGCGCGTCGCCCTTGAGCGTCTGCAGCGTACCGGCCCAGGTCGAGCCGTCCAGGCCGAACTCGCAGTAGTAGTCGTGGGTGCCCTTCCGCTCGGCGACGCTGCCCCAGCTGCCGGCGACGTGGCCGGCGCTGAAGGAATCCTCGATGAAGTGGAGCGCGAAGGCCTCGGTGGCCAGGGCCCGAGCGGCGAGCACGCTGTCGTCGGGGTTGTCCTTCCACCGGGCGGCGAGCCCGAGCGCGGAGAAGTGGTAGTGCAGGAAGAGCCCCATCGCGTTGGGCTCGGTCGCGGTGGAGATCGTCCGGCTCAGGTAGACCTGGAGGTCATCCTCGGTTCGCGGGAGCAGGAAGTGGGCGCTGTTGGCCGCCGCGCGCGTCGAGTAGTCGCGGTCGACGGCCTCCAGCCGGAGGTTGGAGAGGGCCCAGGCGTCGAGCCGGAGGTTCTCGTTCCGGGCCGACGCCAGATCACGCCGCAGGTCGGCGGCCACCCGAGACACGTCCATCACCCACTTGCTGGTCACCACGTCCTTGCGGAGGTTCTCGGGCGAGCAGGAGTGGTCGCCGGCGATCGCGGGCCAGCTGGCGAGGTCGAGGCAGCTGCCGTCGTATCCCCCGAGCGTGCTGGTGCAAGCGTTCTTCATCGGCTGCGAGCCCCCGGTGGCGGAGGCCCACATGCGGGCCATCGCCTCCTGGCGGGGCGGGCTCAGCCGCTCGAGCGCGGCCGCGGAGATGTCCCGGTGCTCGGGGTAGGTCCAGGCGCAGAGGAGGAGCACGCTCAGGGCGGCCGCCGCCCGCTGGAACCACCCCGCGGCGCGCACGGTGTCCACGCGGGCGGCGATGCTATGCGATTTCGAGTGCCCGGGTGTCCAGAACAGGACAGGAGTGGCCGCCCCCCGGGCCGCCCGCGCAGGAGCGGTGGCCGGGGCCAGGCAAAAAAACGCCCGCACGCGGTGGGGGGGCATCACCGTGGCGGGCGTCTCGACGGAGGCTGCTTTCCCACCGTCCTGGCGCGAAAGAACCCGAGGCCGGGGAAAGGGTTAAGGCCCTTTCTTGCGTGGGCGGGACGCGCAGCGAGATGGCGGTGTCGGCGCTCAGCCCCCCGGACCGAGGGGACGCCTGCGGAAGGCGCGGGGGGGCGCGCCAGCATCGGGCTCAGCGCCCGGCGGTCCCGGCATCGGCGTCGGCTCCGTGCGGAACACGCCCCGGATGCTGCTGGTCGTAGAGCGCCTCGCGGAAGCGGGTGGCGATCTCCTCGGCCCGTGGATGCTGGGCCTCGGTGAGGACCTGCTGCTCCACCTCGAGGAACGCCCGGGTATCGTTGTCGTCGAGCTGGGTGAGCGGATCCGGCGGGCGCTTCTGGTCGGGCGGGCGCTGCGCGGAATGGTGTCCGCCGTGGCCCCCCCGCGAGCCCTGGAAGCCGGAGGCGGAGCTGGAGGCCGGCGTCTGGGAGCCCGCCGCGATGCGCTTCCGGAGCGCCTCGTCCTCGCGGGCGAGCGCGTCGTCCCGCCGCTGCAGCAGCGTGACCTGGTCCGGGGTGAGCCCCAGCTCCTCCCGGTGGGCCAGGATCGCCGCGATGGACGACCGCGGCAGCTCCCCGGCCGGAGCGACCGGGGGCGTCGCCGGAGCGGCCACCGGCGCGGGCGGCGGCGCCGAGGCGCAGGCAACCGCCAGGGAGGTCAGGAGCCAGGCAGAACGCACGGTGGCCTGGAGGAACACCCGGATGCTGCCCGAGGTTGTGCGCGCGCCGACTGCCGGTGGCGCCGCCGGGCCGGAGGGAGTAGGTCCCTCTCGCCGATGGGTCGAGCGCTCCGTGCCGTCGCCTCCGGGTGTGCCCTGGCCCTGCTCTGGCCTGCACCGCCGGCAAGAGCCTGAGGCGTCGCTCCGCCCGTGGGTCTCACGGGCACCTGCGGCGCGGCGCTGGACGAGGAGCGGCAATTCCAGATCGCCATCACCGGGGGAGGAGTGCGGACCGATCTGAGCTTCGACGGGAACCGCCAGCGCCTCGAGGACGCCAGCGCTGCCGTCGCGTTCACCTACCGTCCCTCGGCCCTCTCCTTCCAGGTCTCGCTGGGGGCAATCCTCACCGGGAGCCTGGAGGGCCCGCTCGGCAACTACGACCTGCAGCCCGGAGTCGTGGCCAGCGCCTCGGTCGGCTACACGCTGCTCGATGGGATCGGTCCCCGGCCCTACCTCGCCTTCAGCGGCACGGTGGGGGTCGCCACGACGGTCACGCACTCGAGGACGGACCCCGCCGATCGGCCTCGCTTCACGGCGCTGGATCTCCGGGCGTCGGTGGTGCTGGGCAAGCGGCTGTTCGACGTCTGGCTCCCTTACGTCGGCGCCGCGGTGTTCGGCGGGCCGGCCTGGTTCTCGCCCGGTGGACAGTCCCACACCGGAAGCGACGTGTACCACTACCGCCTCAGCGCCGGGTCGAGCTTCAGCCTGCCGGCGCATCTGGAGCTGTTCGTCGAGGTGGGCTTCCTCGGAGAGCAGGCGCTGCTCGGTGGCCTCGGATACGCGTTCTGAGTCGGCGCTGAGGCATCCGTTCGATTCGCGGCCATGGCCAGACGGGCTCAGCGGCCGCGGATCTCATCGACCAGACGGCCGGCGCCGTACACCTTGCCGAGCCCCTCGAGGATGGCCTGTCCGTGCAGCGCGACGGCACGGTTGGTCGCGCCCTCGTAGCCGTAGTCGCCTCCCAGCGACGGGCGGTTCCCGTCGAAGATCAGCGCCACCACCTCGCCAGCGCGGTTGATGACCGGCGAGCCCGAGTTCCCCCCGATGATGTCGTTGGTGGTCGCGATGTCGAACGGCATCTGCGGGTCCAGCTTCGGACGGGCGGCGAGCCACGTCGGAGCGACGGCGAAGGGAAACACGCCGGTGTTCCGCGCATAGAGCCCCTCCAGGCGGGTCATCGCCGGAACGTCGCGACCGTCCTGCTTCCACCCGGAGATGGTCCCCCAGGAGATCCTGAGGGTGAACGTGGCGTCCGGGTAGCTCGAGGTTCCCCGCACCGCGACCGCCGCCTGGAAGAGCAGCTCCCCGTTCCTGGCCACCGCCCCCTGGACCCGGTTCTCGTACTCGCTCCGCACGGCCCGAGCCGGCGCGTCCATCCGCCGGGCGAGGAGGATCATCGGGTCCTTCGATGCCGCGATGGCGGCGGCCCCGCCCTTCCACAGCCGCTCCCGGGCCTTCACGTCGTCCAGGTGCGTCCCCTGGATCGCCGCCCTCGCCACGTCCTCGGGGGCCTCCTTGCCGAGCACCGCCTGGACCGCGGGGTCGTCGGGTCCGTAGGTGTCGCGCAGGCTGCGGAGGTCGAAGGTGAGGGTCACCGCCTCGTAGGCGCGAGAGACGGGAACGCTCCGGAGCAGGCGCGTCTCCAGCGCCGGAAGCCGCGCATCGCCGAACTCGCGGAGGCGCTGGGGCGACGGCTTCGGGCGCTCCTCCGCCGCCCGGACGAGCTGCCGCGCGTACCAGAAGAGGTCCGAGACGTTGGCTACCCCGGCCTCGAGCATCTGGTTGCGGACGAACAGCGCGCGGTCGGCCTTCACGGCCTCGGCGATCCCGCTCCACGCCGGTCCGAACTTCGCCTCCTTCGCCGGGTCGGCCTTCACCGCCGCCCGCAGCTCGGCGTCCTCCGCCCGCTTGCGCTCGAAGTTCGCCGGGTCGGCGAGCCAGGCCTGGCGTCCCCCCAGCGACTTGAGGCCATTCTCCACGGTGCGGATGTGCGCCCGCGAGATCCGCCACAGCTCCGGGCTGCCCGCCGCGAACTGGAGCAGCGTCCCCCGCAGCTCCGCGAGCCGGATGAGGCGCCAGGGCAGCGCGACGTCCCGCTGGAAGGCCAGCTGCTCGATGGTCTGCACCCGCTCCGTCCCGCCGGGGTTGCCGGCGACGAAGACCAGGTCCCCCTCCTTCGCCGGGGCGCTCGCCCAGGGGAGGGCGTCCGGGGTGGAGACCGGCGCGCCGTCCTCGTAGACGCGCAGGAAGCCCACGTCGAAGCCCCAGCGGGGGAACTCGAAGTTGTCGGCGTAGCCGCCGAACGCGGCCATCGGGAACTCGGGGGCGAAGGCCAGCCGGACGTCCTGGAACCGGCGGTAGGTGTAGAGGTGGTACTTGCCGCCGTGGAACAGGTTGACCACCTCGCAGCGGAGCTTCGGCCCGGTGGCGCAGGCGCCCTCGATGCGCGCGCTTTCCTGCCGGAGCGCGGTGGCGAATGCCTCGCCCTCCTTCCCCGCCACCGCGCCGCGGACCCGGTCGGTGACGTCGGTGATCGAGACCAGCTGGTTGGCCTCGATGTTCGGGCAGCGCCGCTCGTCCCTCGCCGTCCGCGCGAAGAACCCGCGGGCGAGGTAGTCCTCCTTCGGAGTCGAGAGATCCTGCACGCATTCGCGGACGCAGTGATGGTTGGTCATCACCAGCCCGCCGCGGGAGACGAAGCTCGCCGAGCAGCCGCGCGCCAGGCGAACCGCGCCCAGCCGCACCCGGTCCAGCCACTCCTGCGAGGGAGCGAAACCGTAGGCGGCCTGGACCTTCGTGGCCGGGAACTCGTTGACGAGCCACATGCCCTCGTCGGCGACGGCAGCAGGGGCGAGCAGCAAGGTGGCGAGGAGGACGGTGGGGGCTCGGTTCACCCGCCCGCCTCTACCCCGTTCACGCCGGCGACGGCACGGGGAATTCCGCGACCCGTGCGCGTTCAGGTGTACTGCGCCTCGCCGTTGCCGAAGGACCAGTTCTCCTTCTTCACCTCGACCAGGTTGATGACCACGTCCTGCTTGCGCAGGCCCAGCCGCTGGTGCAGCCCATCGGCGATGGCCCGGTAGAAGGCCCTCTTGAGCTCGGTGCTTCGCCCCTCGTTCAGCGTCACTTGGATGAGGATGCAGTCGGCGCTCCGCTCGATGCCGAGGTAGCTCCGGTCGATGATCAGGCTCTCCGGCGCATGCTCGGCGATCACCTGGAAGCGGTCGTTCGCCGGCACGTTGATGGTGTGGATCATCGCGTCGTAGACCACCTCGCCGATGGTGCGGCGGTACTCGACGCTCTTTCCTCGGGGCAGATCGATGCGGACCAGGGGCATGGCGGGGAGGGTGCTCCGGCC
>DATJVY010000169.1:0-26248 GCA_035501615.1 Myxococcaceae bacterium | reverse complement strand
CGTCAGTCGAGCGGGTCCGGCGAATCCTCGAGCGGGCGCCGGCCTATCGCGGCTTCGAGCTGGAGGAGATCTCCTGGGAGAGCTTCCGCGATTCCTGGCTTCCCGGCCTGGAGCGTGACGGGCTGCTCGTGGGCGTGAACTTGAGCGGCGACGGTGACGACGTGACCCCTGCCGAGGCTCGTGCCCGGGTGGAGTCCGAGCTGAGCAAGCGGGCCTCCACCGGGAACCGCTGACCCCTCCGGCGAGCCCGGCGTTGCCGATCGGGCTCGGTGGCCGACCCGGGAGTCCACTAGGATGTCCGGTTCCCTCCGATGCCACCCCGGGCCACCACCATCGCCTTCGACGTCATGGGCAGCGACCACGGCCCGGCCGAGATCGTGCGGGGCGCGGCCGCGCTGTCCCTCGAGGCGCCGCAGGTGCATGCGCTGCTGGTGGGGGACCGGGACCAGATCGAGGCCGTCCTCGCCGAGACCCGCCACAGCGGCGAGCGGATCAGCGTCCACCACGCGCCGGAGTTCGTCGGCATGCACGAGAAGCCCTCCGAGGCGCTGGGGCGCAAGCCGGAGGCCTCGGTCCTCGTCGCCACCCAGCTGGTCGCCGACGGGGAGGCGGACTCGGTGGTCAGCGCCGGGAACACCGGGGCCGGGGTGCTCGCCTGCGCCCGGACGTTCGGGCTCATCCCCGGGGTGCGCCGCGCCGCCCTGGCCAGCGTCTATCCCACCCGGACCTGGCACGGCACCAAGCAGGATCCGTTCAGCCTCATCCTCGACGTCGGCGCCACCGTCGACGCGACCGCCGAGGATCTGGTCACCTTCGCGGTGATGGGCTCGGCCTACGCCCGCATCATCAGCAAGAACCCCAATCCCTCGGTGGCCCTCCTCTCCAACGGCACCGAGTCCACCAAGGGACCGCCCCGGGTGGTCGAGGCCCACGCCCGGCTCGCCCAGCACACGGGTCTACGCTTCGTGGGGAACGTGGAAGGCGTCGACATCCCCAAGGGCACGGCGGACGTCATCTGCTGCGACGGCTTCGTGGGCAACGTCTGCCTGAAGATGCTCGAGGGCGTGGCCGAGACGGTGGTGGAGCTGGCCAACTACGCCTACCACTCCGCCCTGCGGTGGAAGCTGGGCCTGGCGATGCTGAGCAACGGGCTCAAGCAGCTGAAGGACATCACCGACTGGCAACAGTACGGCGGCGCGCCGGTGCTGGGCTTCGACCGGCTGTTCATCAAGGCCCACGGCCGGTCGAAGGCGCGAGCCATCGCCAACGCCGGGAAGGTCGCCGCCAAGGCGGTGACCTCGGATCTGGCTTCCGCCATCCGGGAGGGGCTCTCCCCGGGCGGCTCCTGACCGATGGCTCTTCCGGACCGCATCGACCCGCGGCCGCCCCGTCGCATCTACCGCTGGGACCTGGACAAGACCTACCTCCAGACGGAGTTCGACACCTTCAGCCAGCTGGTGCGCAGCGCGCTGCAGAAGGCGAGCGAGAAGCAGGCGGTCCCCGGAGCCGCGGCGCTCATTCGCGAGCTCCGCGCCCAGGGAGACACGCGGCTGTGCATCATCTCCGGCAGCCCGACCCAGATGCGCACCGTGCTCGAGGCCAAGCTGAAGCTCGACGGGGTGGAGTGGGACGAGCTGGTGCTCAAGGACAACGTGCGCAACCTGCTCCGGGGGAGGTTCCGCGCCCTCCGGGGGCAGGTCGGCTACAAGCTCCCGGTCCTTCTCGAGAGCCGGATCCATGCCCCGGTCGAGGCCGAGGAGGTCCTCTTCGGAGACGACGCCGAGGCCGACGCGTTCATCTACTCGCTCTACGCCGACCTCGTCGCCGGGCGGGTGGACGAGGCGGTGCTGGGGCAGGTGCTCGAGGCCGCGCAGGTCTATCCCGACGACCGGGCGCGCATCTTCACCGCCTGGCGGGCGGTGCCTCGGGCCGATCCCGTGCGGCGGATCTTCATCCACCTCGACCGCCTCACCCCGCCGGCGTACTTCGCCCGCTACGGCCCCCGGGTCGTGCCGGTCTTCAACTACTTCCAGGCGGCGCTGGTGCTGCTGGCCGACGGGCACCTCAACCCGGGGCAGGTGGCGCGCGTCGCGGTGGAGATGGTGCAGACCGCCGGCCACAACCTCCTGACGCTGAGCAACTCCTTCCAGGACCTGATCCGGCGCGGGCTGCCGATCCAGGCCGTGGCGGCGCCGCTGCTCCAGGCCCTGGAGAGCGCGCTCCAGGGCCCGGAGGCCGTCCTCCAGGCCTTCCGGCCGCTGCCGGACATCGTCAAGGCGTTCACCCGCCGGGTGGCCGCCCTCGGCGCCCCGCCTCCGCCCCAGGCTCCGCTGCAGATCGACTACCTGAAGGTCCTCGATGACGCGCGGCCCAGGACCCACAAGGCGAGGAAGCGGCCGGACCCGGAGGCTTGAGCGTCCCCGCCCCGGGGAGGCACGCTCCCTCCCGGGCACTCCTCCATGCACGCGCACCCGCCGTCCCGTCCCCGCCGTCGCTGGCCCTGGCTCCTCGGGCTCGGAGCGCTCGTCGCGCTCGTGCTGCTCCTGCTGCGCAGAGGCGAGGAGGCTCCCGTGGACGTTGCGCCGTCCGGCGTGCCTCCGGCCTCGGCGAGGAGGACGCCCGCTCCGGTACCGTCCGGCGAGGTCGTGCCCGGTGCGCCCGCGGGCGCGACGTCCCCGCCTTCGCCGGCGCTTCCGCCCTTCACCGGACGGGTCCTCTCCTCCGCCGACGGCCGGCCGGTCGCGGGCGCGGAGGTGACCTTCTTCGCTCCCGAGGGGGCCACCTCGGTGCGCACCGAGCCCGACGGACGCTTCCGGCTCGTCCCCTCCCGTCCCGGGCCGCACCAGCTCGCCGCGGTGAACGCCGACGGATTCGTCCCCTTCGGTCCGGAGTGGGGACAGAGCCCCGTCCGCCTCCTGGCCCCGGCGCCGCCCGGCACGCCGGAGCTCGTCGTGTCGCTCGACCCGGAGGTCCGTGTCCAGGGAAGGGTCGAGGCGGCCGACGGCGGGGCGCCCATCGCCGGTGCGCAGGTCGGCCTGCGCGTCCCCGGTACGGAGCCGGGAATCCTCGGTGGCGAAGGGCAGTGGACCACCGATGGGCGCGGCGAGTTCTCCGGCGCGGTCCCGCCGGAGAGCGTGTTCGTCGCCCGGGCCGCGGGCTTCCTCTCCGCGGCGGAGGGACTGCGCGGTGCGGCCCGCGCCCAGACGGTGACGCTCCGCCTCAGGGCGGCGCCCCAGGATGCCGCGGCGGAGCGGAGCCTCGCCGGCCGGGTGGTGGACGGGGACGGGGCCGCGGTCCCCGACGCGGTGGTGACGCTCGGCGCCGGGCGGGGGCGAGGACGGGGCGCCGCGGTGCCGCTGCCGGCACCGGTCACCAGCGACGCGCAGGGCCGCTTCCGCTTCGAGGCCGTTCCCGCACAGCTGGGCTGGGCGCAGGCCCAGGCCGGCGACCAGCTCTCGGACCGTACGGCGGTCGAGCCGGGCGAGGCCGAGCTGGTCCTCACCGTGCGTCCCGGCGGCGTGCTGGCCGGGCGGGTGGTCCACGCCGATGGCCAGCCGGCGACGGCGTTCGCGCTGCAGCTGGTCCGGCTTCGTCGCGCCGATCCGGGGCGCACCCTGTCCATCGTGGACCCCGAAGGCCGCTTCGAGGTGCGAGGGCTCGCCTCGGGGGCGTGGGAGCTGCAGGCGCTCGCGGCCGACTCGGGGCCTTCCGACCACGTCCGGGTGGAGCTTCCGGCCTCGCCGGGAGCCCGGGTGGAGAAGGAGCTTCGGCTGCACGCCGGCCGGCACCTGGGCGGCGTGGTCCGCGATGGCAACACCCGGGCGCCCGTCGCCGGGGCCCGGGTCGCCCTGGAGGCGTCGCCGGGAGAGGACTCGGTGGTGGTCCGCACCGGCACCTTCACCGGGCCCGACGGCCGCTTCACCCTGGAAGGCGTGCCGGACACCCCGGTGAGCGTCACGGTCGAGGCCGACCGCTACAACCGCCGCATCGTCACGCTTCCGCGCGGGCGCACCGAGGTGGAGGTCTCGCTCCGGCCCCTGGCGACGGACCAGGCGCCGACCACCGACCTGGTGGGCATCGGAGCGGTGGTGACCCGCGCCGACGACGGCATCGCCCTCGGGGACATGGTGGCCTCGGGCGGGGCGGCGGCCGCGGGGCTCCACCCCGGCGACGTCGTCCTCCGCATCGATGGACAGCCGGTGACCGAGCTCGGCTTCGCCGATGCCATCCAGCGGCTCCGGGGCGAGGAGGGCACCGTGGTCCGGCTGGACGTCCGGCGCGCCGACGGGACGACCACCACCATCGACGTCCTGCGCCGGCCGATCAGCTTCTGACCAGCACGCCGCGCGGGGTGAGCGGTCGGTCCCGGGGCAGGAGCTGCTCCTCCTGGTACCAGCGGAGCGCATCCCGGATGCCGTTCCGGATGGGCCGGGGACGGTAGCCAAGCATGCGCTGGGCGAGGCCGGAGCTCACGTAGGTGGGCTCGAAGAGCTGGCGGAGGAAGGGCGTGTTCACCCAGCCGAGCCGCGCCGAGGAGAGCGCACCGAGCACGTCGCCGGTGCGCCCGAGGGCGCGGGCCGCCCAGCGGGGCAGCGGGAACACCGGTGGGCGCTGACCGCACTCCTCGGCGATCTGCGAGAGGAACTCGCGGTGGGTGAGGTTCTCGCCGCCGAGGATGTAGCGGGTGCCGGGGCGTCCGGTGCGCATGGCCAGCACCAGCCCCTCGGCGACGTCGTCGCCATTGACGAAGTTCGCGCCCCCCGGCGGATAGGCGCGCACCAGCCCCGAGGCCACCAGCCGCACCACCTCGGCGCTGCTCGCCCCCGTCCCGTACGCGCCCACGACGAAGGTGGGGTTGCACACCACGACCTGGAGGGTGCCCCAGTCGCCCAGGGCGAGCTCCTCGGCGGCCCGCTTGCTCTCGGCGTAGGGCGTGCTGCGCTGCGGGGGCGGAGTGTCCTCGGTGGCGGGCTGGTCGAGCGTGCCGTGTCCGACGGCGACGCTGGACGAGACGTGCACCAGCCTGCGGACACCGCTGCTGCGTGCGGCCTGGAGCACCTGCCGCGTGCCCTCGACGTTGATCGTCCAGAGCAGCAACCGCCCTGCATCGTCGAAGCGGACGTGTCCGGCGGCGTGGAAGACGCGCTGCATGCCGTTCATGGCCTTGGCCAGGGAGTGGGCGTCGCGGACGTCGCCCGAGACCCGCTCCACGTCCAGCCCGGCGAGGGAGCGGGCCTCGGAACCGGGGGTGAGCAGGACGCGGGGGCGCTCGCCGGCCCGCAGCAGGGTGCGGACCAGGTTGGCTCCGATGAGGCCGGTGGCGCCCGTGAGGAGCGTTCGCATGGTATAGACGCGTGCCCTTCAAAGCCCGCTCCGACCCGGGGCGTCAATCGCTGATGACGGACGATCCCAACGCGCCCCAGCCCCCCGCCGATCGCCGTGCGGGAGGACCTTCCTCCGCCGATCCGGACGGATCGCCGGACGACGAAGGTCTGGAGCTCGACGCGGCCGAGGACGACGAGGAGACGGACGACGAGGGCCCCGATCCGCTCGCCGAGCCGGTGCCCGAGCCGCCTCCACCGCACGACGAGAAGGAGCCCGAGCCAGTCCCGCAGGCGCTCTGGGAGAGCGACGCCGATCACCTCGACCCCACGGCGCCCGTTCCCCGGGACCGGGCCCCGGACATCGACCCGGCCAAGCTCGACCCGGACGCGCTGAAGGTGGTCAACCGCCTGCTCCAGTACGGCCACCAGGCCTACCTGGTGGGGGGTTGCGTGCGCGATCTCCTGGTCGGTCGCACGCCGAAGGACTTCGACGTGGCCACCAGCGCGGTGCCGAGCGAGGTCCGGGGCATCTTCCGCAACTGCCGGCTCATCGGACGGCGCTTCCGGCTGGCCCACGTGTACTTCAAGGGCGGGAAGATCGTGGAGGTCTCCACCTTCCGGGCCAATCCCAGCGAGCTGGAGGAGCCGGCAGAGAGCGGCGAGGGCGAGGCGAACGACCTCCTCATCAGCGACGACAACGTGTTCGGCACCGCGGAGCAGGACGCGCGGCGGCGCGACTTCACCATCAACGGGCTCTTCTACGACGTGGCGCAGGGGCGGGTGATCGACTTCGTTGGCGGGCTCCGCGACCTCCGGGCGCGCGAGGTGCGTACCATCGGCGATCCGGAGATCCGCCTCCGGGAGGATCCGATCCGCATCCTCCGCGCGGTCCGCTTCGCCTGCCGGCTCGACTTCGACATCGAGTCCCGGACCTACGCAGCGATGGAGGGCGCGGTGGAGGACCTCCCGCGTTCGGCGCCGCCGCGTCTCCTGGAGGACACTTTCCGCATCCTCCGGGGCGGGGTGAGCGCGGGCGGGCTCCATCTCCTCGCGGCGCTCGATGCGCTGAAGTTCCTGCTCCCGCCGGTGGATGCGTGGCTCAAGGAGCGCGGTCCCGAGGGAGCGGCCCTGCTGCGGGCCCACGCCGAGCGGCTCGACGCACGGGTGCGGTCGGGCGCCGTGCTCGAGGACGCGGTGCTCCTCGCGACCCTGCTCCTGCCGCTGCTGCGCTCCCCTCCGGCCTCGGCTCCGGCCGCGCCCGCGGACGGCGAGGACGCGCCGCCCTCGGTGCCTCCGGCGGTGGAGGATCTGCTTCAGGAATTGGTGCGCACCGCGAGGCTCCCGAGGCGGATCTCCGAGCGCTGCCGGATGATGCTCCTCGCGCAGGCCACGCTCTCCGGTCAGCGGCGCCGGCGCGGCGGCCTCGGAAGCTTCCGCCGCCATCCGCTCTTCCAGGAGGCGCTCACGGTGTTCGAGCTCTCGGTCGAGGCCACGGGAGAGCACCGGGAGGCGCTCGAGGCGTGGAAGGCTGGCGGCGCGCCGGTTCCACCCGCCGGAGGATCGCCGCCCGAAGGGGGCCGGCGCCGGCGGCGCAGGCGGAGGAGGGGGCCCCGCTCCGGTTCACCGCCAGGCTCCGGGGGAGGCGGGCCTGCGGCCTGACGCCGCGAGTCAACGCCTTGGAGTTGCGCTGAAACCCGTTCCGGGCAAATTGGAGCGTTCCCGGTGCTGAACCCCACCTACCTCGAGACCCCTGCTCCGCCTTATCCGCGCCCCGCGGCGGCCGCGCCGAGCGCGCTCGGCGAGGCGGAGCTGGGTGCGTTCCTCGACCTGCTCGCGGTGCGGCGAGAACGGCCCTCGCTTCCCTTCCTGCGGCGCTTGCAGCGGCGGTGCCTGACGACGGTCGCGTTCGAGAACCTCGACATTCACTGGCGGGTGCCGATCCCGTTCGGCGTCGAGCACGCCTGGGAGAAGGTCGTCCGCCGGCGTCGCGGCGGCTACTGCTACGAGCTCAACGGGCTCTTCGGCTGGGCCCTGCAGATGCTCGGGTTCGACGTGGCCCTGCTCTCGGGGAAGGTGTGGCGGAAGCCGACCCGGAGCTGGGGGCCGGAGTACGACCACCTGGCCTTGCACGTGCGGATCGACGGGGGCGACTACCTCACCGACGTGGGCTACGGAGACTCGTTCCGGACGCCTCTCCCGCTGCCCTCGGCGAGCCGGAGCGACGTGAGCGGGTCCTACCGGCTGTCCCCCGACGGCGGTGAGCTCCAGCTCGACCACGCGGCGGTGCCCGACCACTGGAGGCCGCTGTACCGGGTGTCGCTGCGGCCGCGGGCGATCTCGGAGTTCGTCGGGATGTTCCACTGGCACCAGACCAGTCCCGACTCGCCCTTCACCAACCACACCGTCTTCACCCTGGCGCGGCCCTGGGGTCGCACCACCGTGACCGAGCGGTACCGGATGGAGACCCGCGGCGCCCGCACGACCCGCCACCGCTACCCGAACCCCGACGCCTGGCTCCAGGAGCTACGCACCCGCTTCGGGGTGAAGGGCCCGCTCGGGCCTCCCGGGGGCTGACTCAATCGGGCACGTCGAGGCGCGAGGCACCGGCGCGGGCCCGGACCTCGTCGAGCGGGTCGTCGCTCTCGAAGGAGAGCACGTCCGCCGGTGCGACCGCTCCCTGGCCGAAGCGGCTGGCGATGGCGTCGAGCGCCCGGTTCAGCGCCTCCGAGCGCGGGGCCTGCTCGCCGAAGAGCGCGAGCTGGGCGTCCGCCGCCTGGTCGAGCTCCTGGGCCGACACCCCGGTCAGGCGCACCGCCCGGGGCGGGGGCGCGCGGTCGAGGAGCTCCAGGGCGGCGCGGTAGATCTCCTGGCCGTCGTCGGTGGGGCGCTCCAGGGTGCAGCGCCGCGTCTGGAGCGTGAAGTCGTCCAGCTTGAGCTTGAGCTGGACCACCCGGGTCCGGAGGGCGGCTCGCCGCAGGCGCCGGGCGACCCGGAGCGCCTGCGCGTGGAGACGGGGGCGGAGGAGCGCGGGGTCCGCCACGTCCTCCTCGAAGGTGTCCTCGGCGCCGATGCTCTTGCTGCCCCGGTCGGGGACGACCGGGCGGTCGTCGTCGCCGCGGGCCAGCGCCGCGAGGTGCGTCCCCAGGTCACCGAGGCGCGCGGTGAGCCAGCCCGCATCGCGCGCCGCGAGGTCGGCCACCTTCCGGAGCCCGAGCGCGTGGAGGCGCGCCTCGAGCTTCGGCCCCACGCCCCAGAGCCTGGAGACGGGAAGGGGGGCGAGGAAGGCGCGTGTCTCCTCGGGGAGGACCTCGCGCTGGCCATCGGGCTTGGCGAGGTCCGAGGCGATCTTCGCGACGAACTTGCACGAGGCGATGCCGGCCGAGGCGGGGAGCCGCAACTCGGCCGCGATCTCCTGGCGGAGCCTCCGCGCGATCTCCGCCGGCGCGCCGAACAGCCCCTGCGACGCGGTCACGTCGAGGAAGGCCTCGTCGAGCGACAGGGGCTCGATGAGCGGCGTGTAACGTTCGAGGATGGAGAAGACCTGCTCGCTCGCCTCGGCGTAGGCAGCGAAGCGTGGCGGGACGACCACCGCGGCCGGAGCGAGCACGAGGGCCCGGGCCATGGGGATGGCGCTCCGGACCCCGAAGGGCCGCACCTCGTAGCTGGCGGCGAGGACCACCCCGCGCCGGGGATGGCCGCCGACGATGACCGGCCGGCCGCGCAGCTCGGGGCGATCTCGCTGCTCCACGGACGCGTAGAAGGCGTCCATGTCCACGTGAAGGATGGCCCGCATGGCTCGATCAGGGCCCGGAATTCTACTCCGGGGGGCCCATCCTGCGCCGGCTCGGGGGCTGCTACGTGCCGAGCAGGGCGATGATCACCCGGCGGGCCGAGGCGATGTCCTCGGTCGGCCGCCCCGCGAGGAGATCGCAGATCCGGTCGGCGAGGTAGGCCCCCGGCGCCTCGTAGCCACCGAACAGCGAGTGCAGGGAGATCTCCATCCCGTCGGCGAGCTTGGTGATGCTCCGGAGCGAGGGGCTGAGCTGTCCCCGCTCGATCCGGCGCACGCTGTCCACCGCCAGCCCGGACCGCTCCGCGAGCGCGTGCTGGGTCAAGCCCCGGTCCTCGCGGAGATGACGGACGTAGGCTCCGAACCGTTGCGCCTGTTCCACCGTCGTTCCTCCTCGGAAGGACGGTAGGGGTGGCGCTCCGGGGCGTGGAGCCTTGACCGGCGCAGGGCCCGTGCCAGGCCCGGGTGTCGTTCAGTCGACGCCCGAGAGGCCCAGCGCGCCGAGGATGGAGCGAAGCTCGGGGGGCAGGGGGGCGCGCACGGTGAGAGGCAGGCCGGTCGCGGGGTGGGTGAGCCCGAGGCTCGCCGCGTGGAGGAAGAAGCGGCCGAGGCCGGGCTGGGCCCTCCCTCCGTAGGGCGTGTCCCCGAGCACCGGGGCTCCGATCGCCGCGAGGTGGGCGCGGATCTGGTGGAGCACGCCGGTGCAGATGCGCACCTCGAGCAGCGAGGCATCGCCGGCGCGGGAGAGGACACGGAACTCGCTCAGCGCCTCACGGCCGCCACCGGCCGGAGCCGGCTCGACGTGGTCTCCCCGGTGGCGGAGGGGAAGGTCGATCTCCCCGGCGTCGGCCACGGGCCCGGTCACCACCGCGAGGTAGCGCTTGTCCACCTTGCGGCTCGCGAACGCCTCGCGCACCGCGCGCCAGGCCGCGGGGGTCCGGGCGGCGAGGAGCACGCCCGAGGTGAGCGTGTCGAGGCGGTGCACGAGGCCGCCCTCGCGGGGATCGGCCGAGGCGCTCGCGCACTCGGGATGCCGGGCGACGAGGGCGTTGACCACCGTGCCCCGCTCGCCGGGCTCGAGCGGATGGCTGGGCATGCCGGCGGGCTTGTCGAGGGCGATGAGCTGGTCGTCGAGGTGCAGGACGTGGAGCGGGAGCTCGGGCTGGGGCACCGGGCGCGGATCGACGGACTCGAGCTTGACCTCCACCCGCGCCCCGGCCACGGTGCGATCGCCCTTGCGCGGAGCCCGGCCTCCGATGCGGACCGCCCCCTGCTCGAGGAGCTGCTTCACCCGTGCGCGGGGCAGCGCGAGCGCGGCGGCGAGCCACACGTCGATCCGCATCCCCGCGGCGTCGGCCGGGACCTCGAGGCTCCGGGAGGTGCTCACTCGGAGAGCGCCTCGGCGACCTCCTCCGCCGTCTGGAACCGCTCCGACGGCTCCTTCCGCAGGAGGCGATGCGCGATGCGGGCCAGGGCGGCGTCGGCCCCGGGGTTGATCGAGACGACCGGGGCGGCCTCGGTCTCGAGCACCTTCTGCCAGAGCTCGTGGGGGGTCCGGGCGTCGAACGGCGTCCGTCCGGTGAGCATCTCGTACAGGATGACGCCCAGGGAGTAGAGGTCGGCCCGTGCGTCGAGCCCCTCGCCCAGGATCTGCTCCGGCGCCATGTAGCGGAACGTCCCCACCAGCCGCCCGTCGGCGGTCACCGCACCATCGTCGGCGAGAAACTTGGCCAGCCCGAAGTCCATCAGCCGGACCAGCCGGTCCTCGTCCACCATCACGTTGCTGGGCTTGAGGTCGCGGTGCACGAGCCCGTGCCCGTGGATGTAGCTCAGGGCGCTGGCCAGCTGGGTCATGGCGTCCTTGAGGCGTCCGGTCCGCTCGGGTCGGTTGAGGGCGACCAGATCTGGAGGACGGGGTGGGGGCTCGGCGGCGGGGAGCTCGACCGGAGGCGCGTTCAGGTCCTCGGGCAGGCTCACGTCGCGCGACTCCTGGGTGTCCGGCTCGTCGGCCGCGTCGGCCAGCGCGCGGACGCTCTCCGGCCCGCTGGAATACGAGACCTCCTCGCTCGGGGGCTCCTCGGCGAAGGTGCTCAGGTTGAACGGAGCCGGTGCCCACTCTCCGGTGTCGGTGTCGTGCCAGGGGACGCTCGGCTCGTCGGGCTTCCGGGCGGCGGTAGGGCGGGGGGGCGCGCCGCTGAGGTCGAGCTCGAGATAGTTGCGCAGCGTCAGCCCCTCCACGAGCTCCATGGCGAGGTAGGGGTAGCCGTGGTGGACGCCGGTGTCGAACACCTTCACCACGTTGGGATGGGACAGCTCGGCCAGGGTCTCGAACTCGCGCGCCAGCCGGCGTGCCGCCCGCGGGTCGAGGGCGGGGCCGGTGGAGAGCAGCTTCAGGGCGACGGGTTCGCCCGTGCGGCGGTCGAGAGCGCGGTACACCGTCCCCGCGCCTCCACTGCCCAGCGTGTCGAGGACGCGGTAGGGACCGATGACCTTGGGTGGCATGCCGGAAGCGACGAAAATTGTAGGAAGCGCGTGAACCAGGGGTCAACGAACCGTGGCAGCTCGCCGTAGAGTCCGGGCCATGGCCCATGCCTCGCAGGAGGTCCCCGCGCCGCCGACGCCGAGGACGCTGTGCATCGACATCGGGGGAACGGGGCTCAAGGCGCTCATTCTGGACCGGGCGGCCGACCCGCTGACCGAGCGGGTGCGGGTGGAAACCCCCCGCCCGGCGAGCCCCCGGAGGGTCCTCCAGGCGATCCAGGCCCTGGTCGAGCCGCTGGGGAGCTTCGAGCGGGTGTCCGCGGGCTTCCCCGGGGTGGTGGTGGACGGCGTGACGCGGACCGCCCCCAACCTGCATCCGGACTGGGACGGCTACCCGCTCCAGCGGGCGCTCCGGGACCGCTTCCGCCGGCCGACCCGGGTCCTCAACGACGCCGGGATCCAGGGCTACGGGGTGGTGCAGGGGCACGGGGTGGAGATGCTCCTCACCTTCGGCACCGGGATGGGCTGCGCGCTCTTCACCGAGGGGGTGTACGTGCCCAACATCGAGCTGGCCCACCACCCGTTCCGCAAGAAGAAGACCTACGAGGATTACGTGGGGGCGAAGGCGCTGGACTCGGTCGGGAAGAAGCGCTGGAACCACCGGGTGGCCAAGGTGGTGGCGCAGGTGCTGCCGATCTTCAACCCTCGCCGCCTCTACCTGGGCGGCGGGAACGCGAAGCACATCGACGTGAAGCTGCCCCCCGAGGTGCACCTGGTCTCGAACGTCGCCGGGCTGCTGGGGGGGATTGCCCTCTGGAGGGACGAGGACGGCGCATGAGGCTGCGCGTGGACGCTCCGCCTCCGCTCGCCTACGGTGGGCCGCCGTGACGGCCGTGGAGCGCGACCCGCTGGAGCTGCAGATCCGCGAGCGACCGGTGCCTGCGCACGTGGGCATCATCATGGACGGGAACGGCCGCTGGGCGGAGGAGCGCGGGCTGCCGCGGCTCGAGGGCCACCGCGAGGGGAGCAACAGCGTCCGCGAGGTGACGCGCACCGCGCGGCGCATCGGCGTGCAGGCGCTCACCCTCTACGCATTCTCGGCCCAGAACTGGTCGCGCCCGGCGGACGAGGTGGCAGGACTGATGGACCTGCTCCGCGAGTACCTCGAGTCCGAGCGGCAGGAGATCCTCGAGAACGGCATCCGGCTCGAGGCGGTGGGCGAGCTGGACCGGCTGCCGCGGTTCGTGCGCGCGCCGCTGGAGGCAGTGCGGGAGGCGTCGGCCCGCAACCGGGGCATGGTCCTCACCCTCGCGCTGAGCTACGGAGGCCAGGAGGAGATCGTCGCCGCGGCGAACGTGCTGGTGCAGCGCGCGCGGGCGGGAACGCTCCGTCCGGGGCCGGTGGACGTGGAGACCTTCGCCTCGGCGCTGTGGACTGCGGGCCTGCCTCCGGTGGACCTGGTCATCCGCACCAGCGGCGAGACGCGGGTGAGCAACTTCATGCTCTGGCAGTCGGCCTACGCCGAGTTCATCTTCGTGGACACGCTGTGGCCCGAGTTCCGTGCTCGGCAATTCCTGGCAGCCGTGCTGGAGTACCAGCACCGCGAGCGCCGGTTCGGGCTCACCTCGGCACAGCTGCCCAAGTGAACGAGAAGAACCGAAACCTCGTCGTTCGGATCGTCACTGCGCTCGTGCTCCTCCCGGGGGTGCTAGCGCTGCTGGTGCTGGGTGGATGGTGGTGCGGGGTGCTGGTCTCGGTGGCTGCCGGGGCCTGCACGCTGGAGTACGGGTGGATCACCCAGCGGCGGCTGGGGACGCCGCAGATCGCGGCGGCGCTGGGCGCGGCACTGATGCCGCTCGGCGGCGTGGCGCGGCCGGAGGAGTTCACGGCCGTCGCGCTGTGGATCCTCGCCGGCGTCTTCTTCGTCGCGTCGGTGGATGGGCTGTTCTCGGAGGCGCGGGAGCAGGCACCGACGCGCACCGCGCACGCGGTCACGGGGTGCCTGTACGGCGGGCTGGGCCTGGCTCCCATCGCGGCGCTGCGGGTGGGACCGTCGGGGCTCCAGTGGGTCATCTCCGCGCTGGTCATCACCTGGGCCAACGACACCTGCGCGTACTTCGCTGGACGGCTGCTCGGGAGGCACAAGCTCCACCCCGCGGTGAGCCCGAACAAGACCTGGGAGGGCTTCGCGGGGGGCGCCGTCGGGTCGGTGGCGGGGATGTTCGTGGCCCGGGCGGTGGCCTTCCCTGCGCTCACCACGACGGACTGCGTCGCGCTGGGGTTGCTGGGGGCCGTCCTGGGGCCGCTGGGGGACCTCTCCGAGTCGTTGCTCAAGCGTGCGCACGGAGTGAAGGACTCGGGCACCCTGATCCCGGGGCATGGCGGGCTGCTCGACCGGGTGGATGCGCTGCTGTTCAATGCTCCGGCGGTGTATCTGTACGTGGTTGCGGTTCGCGGACTCCTGGGCGATCGGTAGGCGGGGCGCGTTGTGACAGGGGCGGTCGGCGGTTAACGTCGGATCCCAAGGATGGAAATCCAGAACCTGCTTGCCTTCGTGCTCCTGCTGGGGGCGCTCGTCTTCGTCCACGAGCTCGGGCACTTCCTCTTCGCGAAGGCGGTGGGGGTGAAGGTCCTCCGCTTCTCGATCGGGTTCGGGCCGCCGCTGGCGAGCTTCACCCGGGGCGAGACCGAGTACCGGATCGCGGCGCTCCCGCTGGGGGGCTACGTGAAGATGGCGGGCGAGGTGCCCGGCGAGGACGCGACGCCCGAGGACGAGGCGCGCAGCTATCTGGCCCAGGCTCCGTGGAAGCGGATGCTGATCGTCGTGGCCGGGCCGGCGTTCAACCTCATCTTCCCGCTGCTGATCTTCTTCGTCGTCATCGTCAGCTACCCGCAGCCGGCGAGCACCGTGCTGCGGCTGGTGCCGGGCATGCCGGCCGCGGAGGCAGGCATCCGCGAGGGCGACAGGGTGGTGGAGGTCGACGGACGGCAGGTCCGCTCGTTCGAGGAGTTGCAGTGGTCGCTGGTGGGCAAGGCCGGACAGCGGATCCCGGTCGTCGTCCAGCGTGACGGGCAGCGCGTGTCCTTGATGGTGACGCCGTCCGGCGAGGGGGCGACCCGCAACCGCGGGATGCTCGGCATCGCGCCCACCCGTGCGCCGGCGGTGGTGGACGTATCGGCCGGTGGTCCGGCGGAGCAGGCCGGGGTACGTCCCCTGGATCGGGTGCTGTCGGTGGACGGGCGCCCGGTGGGGGATCTGCCCGCCCTGGAGCGCGACGTGGCGGCCGCGAGCGGTGCGGAGCTGACGCTGGAGGTCGCGCGGCGGGTGTCGGCCGACGTTCCGGGGCTGGAGGCGACGGTGCCCGAGATCCGGACGGTGCACGTCGCGAGGCAGGCGGGGAGCGGGCTGACGGCCTTCGGGCTCCTGCCGGCGGACATCACGCTGTTCTACGTTGGCCGGGTTCTCCCCGGGAGCGCCGCGGCCGATGCGGGGATCGCCCGGGGCGACCGGCTCGAGTCGATCGACGGCAAGCGGCTCCTCTCGCGCGATCAGCTGGTCCGGCGGCTGGGGGAGCTGAAGGATCGGCCGTTCAAGCTGGGCTGGGTGCACGAGGGCGCGACACGCGAGGCGGAGATCCGCCTGCGTCCGGCGAAGGCGGGCGGCGACGCGTCGGGCGA
The DNA here is from genome assembly GCA_035501615.1 of Myxococcaceae bacterium. GTDB lineage: Bacteria > Myxococcota > Myxococcia > Myxococcales > Myxococcaceae > RPRB01. The sequence continues at coordinate 10,975 of DATJVY010000169.1, read as the reverse complement.
GGGCGAGGGCTTCGAGCTCGGGATCCGGTTCGAATCGGCGCTGCCCGGGGAGAAGATCTCCGACGCGACGGTGCGGGTCGGGCCCGGCCTCGCGCTGATGACGGCGACGCACCGGCTCGGGCTCGCGATCGGGGACACCGCCGGTGGGCTGGCGAAGCTCATCACCGGGCAGGTCTCGTTCAAGCAGGTGGGCGGGCCGATCATGATCTACGGTATCGCCGGGAAGGCGGCGCAGGCGGGTCTCGACTACTTCCTCAACTTGATGGCGCTCATCTCGGTGAACCTGGGGCTGATCAACCTTGTCCCCATCCCGGCGCTGGACGGGTTCCAGCTGCTCTCGGCAGGGTGGGAGGCGGTGCGGCGCCGGCCGATCCCGATGCGGGCGCGGGAGATCGCCAACGCGGTCGGGATCGTGGCGCTCATCGTGCTGATGGTCCTGGTCTGCGTGAACGACCTGACCCGCTGAGCGGGCGGGGTCGAGGCGCCCGGCGGTGAGGTGGAAGGACAGCCGGGCGCTGCCGGGCGCGAGAGCGCCGAGCCGGTCCTGGGTGGTGTGCGTGTGCCTGCTGGTCGGGGCCGGGTGCGCGCGGAACGTCCGGTCCGACGGGATGCGGGAGGAGGGCGAGGCCTCCTGGTACGGCCCCGGGCTCTACGGGCGGAAGACGGCGAGCGGGGAGGTGCTCCGGCCGGGGACGCTCACGGCGGCGCATCCGAGCCTGCCGTTCGGGACCTGTCTCCGGGTGACCAATCTGGAGAACGGGCGGGCGGTGGAGGTCCGGGTGAACGACCGGGGCCCCTACACGGGGGGCCGGCTCGTCGACGTGTCCGAGGCGGCGGCGCGGGCGTTGGGGATGCTGGGCCGCGGGGTCGCCCGCGTGCGGCTCGAACGGTGCAGCAGCTAACACTCTGAAATCAAAGACGGAATCCGCCGTTCGCGGACCCGCCGGCTTCCCACAGGTGCCAGACACCTTCGGTTCCGTCCAGGGCCCTCGCATCCGTCGGCTGCCGTCTGCCCGGGGGGAGTCCGCCCGGGGTTCCTCAGGTGCCAGACACCTTCGGGCGGTCGCCCTTTCAGCCCGGGGAAGATCGCGCGGTTGCATCCCCGGGGCAGACCGCGCAAAGCAGCAGGGCCTCCCGATGATCGTCGCCCTGGACAGCTCCACCCTGACGCTCTCCCTCGCCGTCGGACCGGCAGGCGCTCCCGAGCCGGTACGGGCCGAACGGCACGGGCCTCCGGCGCGGATCAGCGACCTCCTGCCGGGAGCGCTCCTCGGGCTGCTCGCCGGCGCCGGCCTGGGCCTGGCGGACGTCCGCGGATTCGCGGTGGGCCTCGGACCCGGGAGCTTCACCGGGCTCCGGATCGGTCTCGCGACGGTGAAGGGCCTGGCCTACGCGCGGCGCATCCCGGTCGCCGGTGCCTCGTCGCTCGCCGCGCTCGCGCTCGAGGGTCCGGAGCAGATCCCGCTGGCGGCGATCGCGGTCGCCCGGCGCGGTGAGCTCTACCTCGGCCGCTACCGTCACGTGGGCGCGGGCGTCGAGTCGCTCGCGCCGGAGCTGGCCTGTACAGAGGCGGAGCTCGCTGCCTGGCTCGCGACCGAGCCGGAAGCGCGCGTGCTCGGGCCGGCGGTGCACGAGGCGCGCGAGGCGCTGCTCGCGGCCGGAATCCCCGAGTCCCGCCTCGTCGCCACGCCGGATGTCCCCTCGGCGTGGACGGTGGCCCGGCTCGCCAGAGTCCCGGGGCTCTTCGACCTCGACGCCCTGTCCGCGCTCGAGCCGCACTACGTCCGCGCCTCCGAGGCGGAGCGAAACCCGAAGTTCCCGCCGCTGCCCGGCCCGGCGCCGGCGGCGCGCATCCGCGAGGAGGAGAGCTGACGCATGGACCGGAGCTGGGAGCTGGCGGTGGTGGGCGCCACGGGCGTCGTGGGACGCGAGCTGGTGGGTGCGCTCGCCCAGTCCGGCCATCCAGCGAACCGGGTGCGCCTGCTGGCCTCGGAGCGATCCGCCGGCGAGGAACTTCCCTTCGGCGACGAGACGCTGGAGGCGGAGGTGGCCAGCGCCGACACGCTCCGGGGGGCGCGTCTGGTCTTCCTCGCCACGCCGGCCGACGTCTCCCGGACCCTGGCCCAGACCGCCGAGGCTGCCGGCGCGCTCGTCGTCGACGCGAGCCGTGCCTTCGTCTCCGATCTCAAGACGCCGGTCGTCTTCCCCCGGGTGCCGGGGGCGGGCCTCGGGCGCGTGCCGGACGCCCGCCGGTTCCGGGTACCGGGTCCGGTGAGCCAGGTCCTCCTCTCCTGCCTCGAGCCGCTGCGCGCTGCGGCCGCGCTCCGCGAGGTGGAGTGCACGGCGTTCATCTCGGCCTCGGGCGCTGGACGCGACGGGGTGGCCGAGCTCGAGCAGCAGACGGCGGCACTGCTCGCCGCACGGGAGCTCGAACCCTCGCACTTCCCGCACCGGCTCGGCTTCAACCTGGTCCCCCAGGTGGGGCCGTTCAGCGAGGGGAGCGGCTCGACGCTCGAGGAGCTCTCCTGGCGGGCGGAGACCGGGCTGCTCTGGGGCCGCTCGGCGCCAGCGCTCGACGGCACCGCGGTGTGGGTGCCGACGTTCTACGGAACCCTGGTGGTGATGCACGCACGCCTGGGGCGCCCGGTGACGCCCGCCGAGGCAGGACAGCTGCTCCAGGCCGCTCCGGGCCTCAAGGTCCTCGACGCGCGAGCAGAGCGCGTCTACCCGATGCCGATGCTGGTCACCGCCGACGACGCCATCCACGTGGGCAGGCTCCGCGCCTTCGCCGGGACCGCCGACGCGCTGGAGCTGGTCGCCGCCATCGACAACGCCGGCGCGACCGCCCGGCTCTGCCTGGAGGCCGCCGAGCTGGTCACCCGGGCCCCTGTGACAAATTGACAGAGGCCTGGCCGGGCCGGTGTCGCGTTGACCGGGTTCCCCCCTCCCGTGCAGCGAGGATCGGGGCGCGACAGCTGGCCCCACCCTTGCTATCCCTCGGGCGGATGCCCCTCTCTCGACGCGCGGGACTGGCGCTGGTGCTGCTCGCGAGCACGGTGAGTCACGCCCAGAGCATCACCCTCAACTTCTCGGGGTCGACCCTCACCCTCCTCCAGTACGGTCCCAACGACTGCACGAACCCGGTGCCCATCGTCCAGTTCACCGCGAGCGGGCTGTCCTCCGCGAACGTGTGCGGCTCGCTCCAGCTCTGGGTGACCAATTCGGCGGCCTGTGCCGACGCGCCGGTCACCTCCTCGTCCGACGGAGGGACGGCCGATCTGGTCATCGGGACATTCGATCTGACCACGGTGAGCACCGGGAACGCGAACAGCTTCCGGGTCTCGGACATGCCAGGCGTCACGAGCGCGAGCGGGGGTTGCGGCGGGTCGATCGACGTGAAGAACGCGGTCTGCGCGTCGGTGCAGTTCCGGTCGGCGGGTGTGGGCAGTACCTGCAACCCGCTCACCGCCTCCAACCTCACCGTCCGCTACGACAACATCCCTCCGGACCCGCCGAGCATCAACCTGCTCGCCCAGGACTCGCAGATCGTCGTCCAGTTCAGCTCCAACAACGACCCGGACATCATCTACTACCAGGTGTGGCACGCGCCCGTGCCGGCCAACGATTCGCCTCCGAGCTTCGTCTTCGACGGGCAGGTCGGATCCAACTCCGGCAGCAAGCCCATCATGGGGCTCACGAACGACCAGGAGTACATCGTGCAGGCGCGCTCGGTGGACGAGGTCGGGAACGTCTCGCTCACGCCTGCCGAGGCCACGGCCACGCCGCTGGCCTCCAACGGGTTCTGGGCCGAGTACAAGGACGCCGGGGGCCACGAGGTCGGCGGGTGCAACGCGACGGGCGCCGCCGTGCCCTCGGCCCTGAGCGCGCTGGCGGTCCTGGTGGCGATGTTCCGGAGGCGCCGATGAGGGGTCTGGCGCTGCTGGGACTGCTGGCCGCCACCGGGGCCGGCGCGCAGACCGTGGTGCAGGTGAAGCAGGACGTGGTGCCCGAGCCCTCGCTCGGCTTCATCCTCGAGCTGAAGATGGGGACGCTCGTCCCCCGCATCGGTGACGAGCCGGGGCTGTCCTCGAACCCGTACCAGACCATCTTCGGCAACTCGAGCATGATCTACGGAGGGGGCGAGGTCGCCTTCATCTTCTGGCACTCGTACGGGGCGCTGAGCGTGGGATTCGGCGCCGGCTACTCCGAGAAGTACGCCCCCACCATCGTGCAGAGCACGCAGCAACCCTCCACGAGCGAGAAGACCGCGCTGATCATTTTCCCCCTCCGGCTCCCGGTAGGTTACCGGTTCGATGTCCCCTGGTCCCGGTTCGGCATCCCCTTCGTGCCCTACGTGAAGGCCGCGCTCCTCGCGACTCCCTGGAAGGTGACGAAGGGCGGCCGCAAGGAGATCGTCAACGGGGAGAGCGGAGCCGGGCTGAAGTGGGGATACGGCTTCACCGGCGGCGTGGCGTTCGTGCTCGACGTGCTCAGCAAGCAGATGTCGAAGGACCTCACCAACGACACCGGCATCCGTCACAGCTACATCTTCGCCGAGTACAACTTCGACCAGCTGAACGACTTCGGAAAGGTCGGCCTCAATCTCTCGGCCCGGTACTGGACCTTCGGGCTGGGCTTCGAGTTCTAGGTGCCGGTCACCGTCCTCTACTTCGCCGCGGCGCGAGAGCGAGCCGGCACCGCCCAGGAGACGCTGGACTGGGCCGGGGGCGGGCGGGTGAAGGATCTCCTCGAGCAGCTCGCGTCGCGCCATCCCGAGCTCCGCCCATTGCTCCCGCACCTCCGTGTCGCGGTGAACCAGGAGTTCCAGCCTCTGGAGGCGCCGGTCCCGGATCGGGCCGAGGTGGCGCTGGTGCCGCCGGTCGCGGGCGGCTCGGGGTGCTTCCGGCTGTCGGAGGCGCCGCTCGAGCTCGACGAAGTGGTGCGCGCGGTCGGCGGGACCGAGCGCGGCGGGCTGGTGACCTTCACCGGCACCGTGCGGTCCGAGACCCGTGGCCGGCGTGTCCGGGAGCTGCGCTACGAGGCCTACGCCGGGATGGCCGAGCGCGCGATGGAGGCCATCGGCCGGGACATCGAGCAGCGCTGGCCCGGGAGCCGCGCGGCCATCGTGCACCGGGTGGGGACGCTCGCTCCCGGCGAGGCAGCGGTGGTCATCGCCGTCTCCGCCCCGCACCGGGCAGCGGCGTTCGAGGGCTGCCGGCACGCGATCGAGCGGCTCAAGGCCGACGTGCCGATCTGGAAGAAGGAGCGGTTCGAGGACGGCGAGGAGTGGGTGGGCCTCGGGCCCTAGCTCACTTCTTTCCCGTGTCGGCCGGAGGTGGCTTGGCCGCGGCCGGAGCGGCCGCCGGCGCAGCGGCGGGCGCGGCACCGGCTGCCGCCGGAGCTGCGGCACCGGGAGCGGGAGCAGCTGCCGCAGGAGCCGCGGCGGCGCGGGCCTTCGAGGAGAGCGCCTTGCAGGCCTCGCTGAGCTCGTCGTGGTGCTCGTCGAGGCACTTGGCGAGCATTCCCTTCGTGTGGGGCACCGAGCCGCAGAACTTGGCGATGTCCTCCTTGCACTCGCCGCCCGTGCTGCGGAGCTCGTGCATCCGCTCGCGGCAGGTCATGGACAGCTCGTTCTCGTGCTCGTTCAGGCACCGGTAGAGGCGTCCGCCACCGGTCTGGACCTCGGCGCAGAAGGCTTGCACGTCCTGCTTGCAGGGTGAGTCGGACTTCACTCCGGCCGGTGCCGCCGCGGCTGCCGCAGGCGCAGGGGCAGGCGCGGCCGCGGCGGGTGCCGGTGCGGCCGCGGCAGGTGCTGCGGTGGCGGGGGGCGCACCCGCCGGTGGAGCCGTCGTGGCTGGCTTCGCCCCGGGGGGCGGGGCCGGTGCCTGGGCGAGGGCCAGCGCTGCCGTGAGACAAACTCCGAAGACGATCTCCGCTCGAATTCCCATGGCCCCTCCGGGTGCGCGCGACGGGACAGGCGTGTTTCCCCACGCAATCCGCCGGGACCATCCGGCCGATGCCCCATCCGAGCAACGCCCGCGTTCATCGGACCAAGGTCCCATGGAGTCGCGGCAGCAGTGAGAGCGGAATCCCGTGTTTCCTTCGGGAGCGGTCGACCCAGTGACGCCGTTGGAGACTGGCACGTGATGAGCCCTCGGCCTCCCGGGCAGTTGGTGCGAGGCGTCCTGAGCCCGTTCGAGCGGGCATCCGAGGTGCTGTTCGGCCTCATCATGGCCCTGACCATCACCGGGGCACTGAACGTGGTGCACGCGACCGAGCGCGAGACGCGGGCGCTCTTCGTCGGCACCCTGGCGTGCAACGTCGCCTGGGGGCTGGTGGACGCCGTGATGTACGTGCTCAACACGCTCTTCGAGCGGGGGCGCCAGTCGGTCGTCGCGCGGGCCCTGGGGATCGGCACCGACACCGGCCGGACCCGCGAGCTCCTCGCCGAGTTCGTTCCCGAGTCGTTCGTGGAGGCCCTGAGCACTGCCGAGGTCGCGACGCTGAGGAGCACCCTCCTCGGCGAGGCCTCGATTCCGGCGCCGGCGCGGCTCCAGGGCTCGGACCTCCTCGCTGCACTGGGAGTCTTCCTGCTGGTCGTGGCCAGCACCTTCCCGGTGGCCCTCCCGTTCCTGGTGATGTCGGATGCGGCGAGCGCGATGGCCGTCTCGCGAGGGTTGTCGCTCTTGCTGCTGTTCGCGAGCGGCTACGTCGTGGGGCGCTACGCGGGCCTGCGGCCATTCCTGGTGGGGCTGGCGATGCTCGGCGTCGGCGCGGTGCTGGTCGCGGCGGTGATGGCGCTCGGCGGATGAGGGCTCGTCCTTCCGTCCTCTGGTCGTCGGCGCTGGTCCTGATGCTCTCGGCGGGCGCGCTCGCCCAGGAGGCGCCGAGCGGTGCGCCGGCGCCGGAGAAGCCGTGGTCCTTGGGAGCGTCGCTGTCCTGGTACTTCGTGCCCGACCAGAAGAACTTCGGGGTGGGGAGCGCGATGGCGAACCACGGGCCGCTGCATCTCGAGGTCCGTTACAACTACGAGGCCCTGCGAACCGCCTCCTCGTTCATCGGATGGAACTTGGAGTTCGGGGAGACGGTGATGCTGGGCCTCACGCCGCTCGTGGGCTGTATGTTCGGAGACGCGGGAGGCCCGATCGTCGGACTGGAGGTGGCACTCGGCTGGGGCCCGGTCTCCTTCAGCTCGCAGGACGAGTGGGTCTGGGACGTCCAGGGCGGCACGGGGGGGTTCTTCTATGCCTGGACCGAGCTCGACGTGCGGCCCTGGCACTGGGTCCGGGTGGGGATCGTCGCCGAGCGGACCCGGGTGTTTCACACCGCCCGAGAGGTCATCTTCGGGCCGCTGCTCGGATTCTCGTTCTGGAGGCTCGACCTCACGGCCTACTGGTTCCAGCCCGGCGGGATCGACCAGACGTTCATCGTATCGCTCGGGGTGAGCTTCTGAATCATCGAGCGAGGCGTGCCGAAAAGGGCCCCTCAGCGCTGGAGGGTCACCGAGAGCACCTGACGGACCTCGCCATAGGCGAGCCAGGCCACCGCGGCGACCCCGGCCACGAGGCTCAGGGTCTGGAGGAGGGTCTGCACCCGTCCATCCACCGGGCGCCCGGTGAAGGCCTCCCAGAGCGTGAGGAGCATCCGCCCCCCGTCGAGGGCTGGGAGCGGCAGGAGGAAGAAGAGGGCGAGCGCCAGCGAGAGCGCGGCGAGAGCCCGGAGGAGCGAATCGAAGCTGGAACCGGCCGCCTGCGCCGCACCCCAGACCAGGGCACCGGCAGTGTGGTTCCGTGCGGCGCCTCCCCAGGGCTGGGCCAGCAGCTCGCCGGCGTCGCGGAAGATGCGCTCCACGACGATTCCGCTGTGATGCACGGCCTGCCGCAGCGCACCCCCCGGTGGGAACCGCTCGAGGACATAGAGCTGGCGGAGGCCGATGCGCGCTCGCCCCTCGGAGTCGAGCTCCGGTTCGACCCGGAGGGACAGGGTCTCCGTGCCCCGGGCCACCACGAGGGTGGCCTCGGCGTCGGCGGCTTCGGTGAGCGCCTCGACCAGCTCGGACCACCGTCGCACGGGGGTCCCGTCGACGGAGACGATGCGGTCCCCGGGGCGGAGCCCGGCCCGTGCCGCGAGCGAGCCGGGCTCCACACCGCCCACCACCGTGCTGACCGGTTGATGGGTTCCCGCGAAGAAGAGGCCGGCCAGGAGGAGGACCGCCACCGCCCAGCTCCCCAGGGGCCCGGCGGCGAAGATGGCCAGCCGCCGGCCCCCGGACAGGGCGGCGAAGGGAACGCCGGAGGCACGGGTCGCGTCGTGGGGGTTCTCGCCCTCGAGCCGGAGCCACCCTCCGAAGGGGATCGCGCCGATCGCCCAGCGCTGGCCGAGCGCGCGGAACCCGAAGAGGGGGGGGCCGATCCCGAAGGAGAAGACGATGGCCCGGGTGCCGAAGACGCGTGCCGCGACGAGGTGCGCCAGCTCGTGGAGGGTCAGGAGCACGCCCAGGGCGAGCAGCGCGAGGAGGGCTCGCATGGGTCCGGTCCACAGAGTAGCAGCCGGACGACGCTGGAGGCGAAGTCCAATTGTTCCCCGGCCGGCGCATCTCTAGACTCGGCGGCCCGATCGGATGAATGCACGGATGGCACTCGTGGTCCTCGCTTCCGCTCTTGCCGGTTGTGGTGGACGGGCGCACGCCCAGCAGGAAGGGTGCTATGCCCTGGCGCCGGTGAGGCCCTCGGGAATCATCCGCGACGAGTGTCAGCTGCTGGCGGACGCCGCGGCGAATCTCGGTGCGAAGCTGATGGTCTCCGGGAACGTGGTGGCGATCGACTTCCGCTTCTCCAGCCCGAGCCAGGGAGAGCTGCTCGACGTGGCGATGGCCGGTGCCTTCGCCTACAGCGAGGAGACGTTCAGCGCCGATGGAACGGCTGCGAACGTCCTGTTGCCGATCCAGGGCCAGGCCTGTCAGCTGCAATTAGTGGACGTGCACCTGGACGCCGCCACCGACGCCACAGATTCCTCGATGTTCTCTGGCGAGATCCGGATCATGACCTCCACGCCTCGACCCGAGACGTGCGTCTGTCAGGCCTGGTTCGAGTACCAGGCCAGTCTGAGCAGTTCCGCAAACATCTGTCCTTGAACGCCGAAGACAGAGGAGTGTCGCCATGGCCGACCCCACCTCCCCGGAGATCACCTCGGTCCTGACCGAGGGACGCGTCTTCCCACCCCCGCCGGCGTTCTCTCGCCAGGCGCACATCAAGTCGATGGACCAGTACCGAGAGCTCGCAGGTCAGGCCGAGCGTGATCCGGAGGGCTACTGGGGTGCGCGGGGCAAGGAGGAGATCTTCTGGAAGACGCCCTTCCAGAAGGTGTTGGAGTGGAAGCCGCCGTTCGCCAAGTGGTTCGTCGGTGGGACCACCAACCTCGCCTACAACTGCCTCGACCGACACCTCGCGAGCCGCGGCGACAAGACGGCGCTGATCTTCGAGGGAGAGCCCGGCGACCAGCGGCGGATCACCTACCGGCAGATGCACGCCGAGGTCTGCAAGCTGGCAAACGGGCTGAAGTCGCTGGGCGTCAAGAAGGGCGACCGGGTCGGGATCTACCTCCCGATGATCCCCGAGGCGGCGATCGCGATGCTGGCCTGCGCGCGGATCGGCGCGGTGCACTCGGTGGTCTTCGGGGGCTTCTCCGCCGAGGCGCTCCGGGAGCGAATGAACGACGCCGGAGCGAAGGTCGTCATCACCTCGGACGGCGGATGGCGGAAGGGGGGGGCGGTCCCGCTGAAGGCCAACGTGGACCAGGCGCTGCCGGAGATGACGACGGTGGAGAAGGTCATCATCGCTCAGCGGACAGGAAAGACGCCGCCGGCGAAGGGGCCCAAGGACGTCCTCTGGAGCGAACTGGTGTCCACCCAGCCGCCGACCTGCGAGCCGGAGTGGGTAGACGCCGAGCACCCGCTCTTCATCCTCTACACGTCGGGGTCGACGGGGAAACCGAAGGGCGTGCTGCACACGACCGGGGGCTACTCGGTGTACGTCTCGCTCACGACCCGGTGGGTGTTCGACCTGAAGGACACGGACATCTACTGGTGCACGGCCGACGTGGGGTGGGTCACCGGCCACAGCTACGTCGTCTATGGCCCGCTGATGAACGGAGCGACGGCCTTCATGTACGAGGGCGCTCCGACGACCCCGGGCCCGGACCGGTTCTGGGAGATGATCGCCCGGAACAAGATCACCATCCTCTACACCGCGCCGACGGCCATCCGGGCCTTCATGCGGCTCGGGGACGAGCATCCGAAGAAGCACGACATGTCGAGCCTGCGGCTGCTGGGGACGGTCGGCGAGCCGATCAACCCGGAGGCTTGGATCTGGTACCGGGAAGTCATCGGCGGCAGTCGCTGCCCGATCGTGGACACCTGGTGGCAAACGGAGACCGGGGGGATCATGGTGACCCCGCTGCCGGGGGCGACGCCGACCAAGCCCGGCAGCGCGACTCTGCCGCTGCCGGGGATCAAGGCCGAGGTGCTGGACAAGGACGGCAGGCCGGTGCCGCGCGGCTCGGGAGGGAAGCTCTTCATCACCCGTCCCTGGCCGGGGATGCTGCGGACCGTGTACGGCGATCCCGACCGCTACCAGAAGACGTACTTCAGCGAGATCCCGAACATCTACTTCACCGGTGACGGCGCCCGAGTGGACCAGGACGGATACCTCTGGGTGATGGGGCGGGTGGACGACGTGGTGAACGTGGCCGGGCACCGGCTGGGCACGGCTGAGGTAGAGAGCGCGCTGGTGTCCGAGGGACGGGTGGCGGAGGCGGCGGTGGTGGGCCGGCCTGACGAGCTCAAGGGCACTGCGCTGGTGGCGTTCGTCACGCTGAAGAAGGGCGTGGAGCCGACGGCGGCGATCAAGCAGGCGCTGTCGGCGCACGTGGCGAAGGAGATCGGAGCCATCGCCCGTCCGGACGAAATCCGGTTCGC
>DATJVY010000168.1:0-12821 GCA_035501615.1 Myxococcaceae bacterium | reverse complement strand
CCGTAGACGTCGGTCAGCGCCACCCCCTGCTTGAGCACCTTGTCCTTGTCCACCTCGACGAAGATCTGCGGTACCGCCGGCGAGAAGTTGGCGGTCACCGCCTGGAACTCGGGGCGCTTGCGGGCCGCGGCGAGGAACTTGTTCACGTTCTGCGCCAGGAACTCCACCGAGCCCCCGGAGCGGTCCTGGAGCATCATGTTCGCTCCCCCTGCGGTCCCGATGCCGGGAATGGCCGGAGGCTGGAAGGCGAAGACTCGGGCCTCGGGAAGCTTCGAGAACGCGACGTTGAGCGCCCGGACGATTCCGGCCGCAGACTCGCTCTCGTGCTTCCGCTCCGCCCACTCGTTGAAGGCGATGAACACCGTCCCCAGGTAGCTCGAGGCGGTGTTGGTCAGGATGTTGAAGCCGCTGACCACCGTGTAGCTCCGGATGCCTGGCGTCTTGGCGAGGATCTCCTCGACCTTCTTGCCCAGCTCACGGGTTCGCTGCAGCGAGGCCGCGTCGGGGAGCTGGATCGCGGCGAGCGCGTACCCCTGGTCCTCGGTGGGAACGAAGCCGGTGGGGATCCGCGACCCGGTGAACCCGGCGATCACCGCCACCCCGGCGAGCAGCGCCATCGCGAGCACCGTCTTCCGGATCAGGCCGGCGCTGATCTTCACGTACCCGCCGGTCATCCGGTCGAAGCGGACGTTGAACCACTTGCCGAACCGGGCCATGAGCCCCGTCTGCCCGTGCTTGGACTTCAGCAGCATCGCCGAGAGCGCAGGGCTCAGGGTCAGCGCGTTGAAGGCGGAGATCAGCACCGAGATGGCGATGGTCAGGGCGAACTGCTGGTAGAGCCGCCCGGTGATGCCCGGGATGAAGGCCACCGGGATGAACACCGAGGAGAGCACCAGCGCGATGCCGATCACCGGCCCCTGCACCTCGTGCATCGCCTTCGTCGTCGCTTCCCGGGGCGAGAGCCCCTTCTCGATGTGATGCTCGACCGCCTCGACCACGACGATCGCGTCGTCGACCACCAGGCCGATGGCCAGGATGAGGCCGAAGAGCGACAGCGTATTCAGCGAGAACCCCAGCATCGGGAAGACGGCGAACGTGCCCACCAGCGAGACCGGCACTGCCAGTAGCGGGATCAGCGTGGCCCGCCAGCTCTGGAGGAAGATGAAGACCACGATGATGACCAGCACCATCGCCTCGAGCAGCGTCTTCACGATCTCGTGCATCCCCTCGGTGATCGGGAGGGTGGTATCGAGGGCGACCTCGTACTCGAGCCCCTGGGGAAAGGCCTTCTTCACTTGGGCCATCGTGGCCTTGATCCCCTCGCCGACTTTCAGCGCGTTCGAGCCCGGGGTCTGGAAGATGGCGATGACGCCACCCGGCTTCCCGTTGTAGCGGCCCTCCTGCTGGTAGGTGAGCGCGCCGAGCTCGATCCGGGCCACGTCCTTCAGCTTGACCTGCGAGCCGTCGGGGTTGGCCCGAACGACGATCTCCCCGAACTCCTCGGGGGTGACCAGGCGGCCCTGCGCGCGGACCGCGTAGGTGAACTGCTGCCCTGCGGGAGCCGGCTCGGCGCCGATCTGGCCCGAGGGGTTCACCACGTTCTGCGCCTTCACCGCGTTCTGGATCTCGGCGACGGTGATGTTCAGCCGGGTCAGCGTGTCCGGGTTCACCCAGATCCGCATCGCATAGTCCGACGATCCGAAGAGGACGACGTCCCCCACCCCGGGCACGCGCTTCAGCGCGTCGATGATGTTGATGGTCGCGTAGTTCCCGAGGAACTTCGCGTCGTAGCGGTTGTCGGGCGAGAAGAGCGAGACGATGATCAGAGGGAACGGCAGCTTCTTCTTGATCGTCACCCCGTAGTTCTTCACCTCCTGGGGAAGAACCGCCTGCGCCTGGCTGTAGCGGTTCTGGACCAGGACGTTGTCGATGTCGACGTCCGTTCCCAGGGCGAAGGTGACGATCTGGGTGAGCGTCCCGTCGTTCCCGTTGGTGGACTGGAGGTAGAGCATGTTGTCCACGCCGTTCATCTGCTGCTCGATGGGCGTGGCCACCGACTGCTCGACCGTGAGCGCATCGGCGCCCGTATAGGTGGTCGTCAGCTGGATCTGGGGCGGGACGATCTCCGGGAACTGGGCGATGGGTAGACGGAGCGCGGCTGCCGCGCCACCGATCACCATGACGATCGAGATGACGATGGCGACGATGGGGCGGCGAATGAAGAAGGCGGAGATCACCGCTCAGCCCCCCGCGTCCGCCGCCGGGGCAGCGGCTTTCGCCCCGGGCGCGGCGGGATCCGGCTGGGCGACGACCTTCTGGCCCTCCGACACCTTCTGCGCGCCCTGGGTGATGACCCGGTCGCCGGCGTTGATTCCCTTGGTGATCGCCCACAGCTGGCTTGCGCGGGGGCCCACCTCGACCGTCCTGACCTGCACCGTGTCGTCGGGTCCGACCACGGAGACGGTGAACGAGCCCTGGAGCTCCTTCACCGCGCCCTCGGGCACCACCACCATCGGCTTCCCTTCCGACGGACGCGGGATCCGGACACGGCCGTACTGCCCGGGGCGAAGGATGCGCTCGGGATTGGGGAAGACGGCCTGCACCTGGATGGTGCCCGTGCCCTTCTCGACCTCGCGGCCGACCGAGACGAACCATCCCTTGTGGGGATAGACCGACCCGTCGGCGAGGACGAGGTCCAGCACCTGACGCTCGGGGCCCGCGTCCAGCGGATCCAGCTTCTCCAGCGCCACCGCGCGGGACGCCACCCGCATGTATTGTGCCTCGCTGATCGGGAAGGTCACCCGCATCGGGTCGAGCTGGGAGACGGTGGTGAGGAGCGTCGGATCGCCCTGCCCCACCAGGTTGCCCACCCGAACGAGCGCCGTCCCCGCCACCCCGTCCACCGGGGAGGTGATGCGGCAGTACCCCAGGTTGATCTGCGCTTCCTCGAGCGCCGCCTTCGCAGAGTCGACCGTGGCCGCCGCCGCCTGCTGCTGGGCGACTGCGTCGTCCAGGTCCTGCTGGCTCACCGCCTGCTTCGCGGCCAGCGGCCTGTACCGGTCCGCGGTCACCTTGGCCTGCCCGTACGAGGCCTGCGCCCGGCCCAGCGCTCCCTTCGCCTTCGCGACCGCCGCCTGGTACTCGGAGGGATCGATGGTGAAGAGCAGCTGTCCCTTCTTGACGAAGGCACCGTCCTGGTAGTCCTGGGTCTTGAGGAACCCCTTCACCCGCGCGCGGATCTCGGCGTTCACGTAGCCGTCGATCGTCCCGACGAACTCGGCGGTGAGGCTGAGGTCCTGCTGCACCGCCGGAGCCACCAGCACCGTGGGTGGAGGGAGCGGTGGCGGCGGCTTCTTGCAGCCCGCGGCGAGCCCGAGCGCAGTCAGGCCCCCCGCGACGACCCACCTCGTGACGCCTGTGCGCCCCATCGTTCCCTCCCGGACCGGTCCGTCGAAACGCCGAGTTATCGACATCCCTGGGCCCTGTCGAGGGGGACCTGGGAGAATTCGCCGCAGTGTCTCAGCGTGCCGGCGGAGTCGCTGGCTGTCCCGTGGGCGTCTCGACCACCGGCGGGGTGTAGTCGGCCGCGGTCAGGGCGATCTCGATCCGGCGGTTCTGGCTGCGCCCGTCGGCGGTGTCGTTGGACGCGAGCGGGCGATACTCGGAGAAGCCGGCAGCGCCGAGCATCTTCGGGTCCACTCCCTTGGACTGGAGGTAGCGAACCACGCTCACGGCCCGCTCGGTCGACAGGTCCCAGTTGTCCTTGAACCGGCCCTTGGACCCGGTCGGAACGTTGTCGGTGTACCCGGCGACGATCACCGTCTTCCCCTGGAGCCCCTGGAAGGCCTTCGCCACCGCGTCCAGCGCCTGCTGGCCCTGCTTGTTGATGGCCGCCGAGCCCGATCCGAAGACGACCTTGTCCTTGAGCTTGACCGTCATCTTCCCCTTGAGCTCGGAGATCTCCACCTCGCCGCTCTGGATCTGCTGCTTCAGCGATCCGGCCAACTCCTCGTACTGCTTGCTCTTGGCCTCGAGCTCGCCCTTCTCCTGGGTCAGCTGGGTGGTGGACTTGGTGAGCGTGTCGTTCTGGGCCTGGAGGTCGGTCACCTTCTTCTGGAGGTCCGCGCTCTTGGCCTGCTCGTCCGTGAACTGCTTCTTGTAGTTGGCGGCGTCACGCTGCGCTGCAGCGAACTCGTCCTTCGAGGGGCCACAGGCGGCGAGCAGCACTCCCATCCCGATTGCACCGATGATGCGCTTCGACATGCGTCCTCCCTTCGTCCGGAGTCCATGCAAACCCCGGGAATTCCGGCAATGAGACCAAGGTCCCAGACCCGGAGGTCCAGCCCTCCGGGGACCCCCGTTCAGCGGCGGGCGGCTGAAGGAGCCACCACCCGGTAGACAATCGCTCCGAGTGCCGCGCCGATGGGCGGGGCGACCCAGAACAGCCACAGCTGCTCGAGCGCCCAGCCACCGACCACCAGCGCCGGGCCCGTGCTCCGCGCCGGGTTCACCGAGGTGTTGGTCACCGGGATGGAGACCAGGTGGATGAGCGTGAGGCAGAGCCCAATCGCGATCGGCGCCAGGCCCTTCGGAGCCCGCTCGTCGGTGGCGCCCATGATGACGAACAGGAACGCCGCGGTCATCACCACCTCGGTCAGGAAGCACGCGCCGAGCGAGTAGCCCCCGGGGGAGTGCGTACCGTAGCCGTTGCTCGCCATCCCGCCCGCGGTGCTGAAGCCGGCCTTGCCGCTGGCGATGAGGTAGAGCGTGACGGCGGCGATGACCCCGCCGACGACCTGGGCGATGACGTAGGCCGGAAGCTCGGAGGCCTTGAACCGCCCTCCCACGACCAGCCCCACCGAGACCGCCGGATTGAGGTGGCAGCCGGAGACGTGGCCGATGGCGAAGGCCATGGTGAGCACCGTGAGCCCGAAGGCGAGCGCCACGCCCAGGAAGCCGATGCCCAGCCCCGGGAACGCCGCGGCGATCACCGCGCTTCCACATCCGCCGAGCACGAGCCAGAACGTCCCGACCAATTCCGCCGCCGCACGTTGCCAGAGCGCCATCCAGGGACCGCCAGGAACGAGGAGGCACCGGTCCTAGCACGCTCCCCGGGTATGGCGAGCGTCATGCTTTCCTCTCGTCGCCGGCACGAGTGAAAACGGGGCTGCAAGACCCGCGCTCCGAGGCGAGCGGCGGTCCGACCCGAGGATGGCGCAGCACGATTTTCGCTGATCTGCCTCGTCCCCGACGCCACGCGGACCCGGGGTTCTCTACGTGCTCCGCCGTACGACCAAGGACGTAGTGCAACCGCTCGGCGAATGAGGGAAGGAGGGCGGAGCGTGAGCGCGTGCACCGGCTTCGGGACATCGCCCAGGGCCCTGCGTTGCGGCGCGAGGAGGACGCGATGAGTGCCTGGAGTCGCCAGACCGTGTTGTCCCTGTTCGTCCTTGCCCTCACCCTCGGCACGGCGTCGGCGCAGGCTCCCAAGCTCGCGGCGGCGCCCGAGCCGGCGAAGCCGCGGATCACCATCCTCGCCACCGGCGGAACCATCGCCGGCGCGCAACCCAAGCCGGGGGAGGCCGGCTACAAGGCCGGCTCGTTCTCGGTGGAGTCGCTGATCCAGGCGGTCCCGGGGATGCGCGACATCGCCACCGTTACCGGGGAACAGATCGCCAACATCGGCAGCCAGAACATGAACGACGCGGTCTGGATCAAGCTCGCCCGCCGGGTGAACGAGCTCCAGTCCAGCGCAGACGTGGAGGGCATCGTCATCACCCACGGCACCGACACCATGGAGGAGACCGGGTACTTCCTCGACCTCGTGACCAAGGGCGAGAAGCCGGTGGTCCTGGTGGGCTCGATGCGACCGGCGACAGCCACCAGCGCCGACGGTCCGATGAACCTCTACAACGCCACCGCGGTCGCCGGGGACCGGGCCGCCCGCGGCCGGGGCGTGCTGGTGGTGATGAACGACCAGATCCACTACGCCCGCGAGACCACCAAGACGAACACCACCTCGCTGCAGACCTTCGCCTCGCCCAACCGCGGCCTGGCCGGCATCGTCAACTTCGGGAAGGCTCGCTTCTACTCGCCGCCCACGACCAAGCACACCAGCGGGAGCGCGTTCGCGGGTTCGGTCCCCGACAAGCTCCCCGTCGTCTTCATCGTCTACTCCTACGCCAACGCGGGGAAGGAGGAGGTGGAGGCCGCGGTCGCTGCCGGTGCGAAGGGGATCGTGCTCGCCGGGGTGGGCGACGGGAACTCGACCGATCCTCTCATCGAGGCGCTCTCGTCCGCAGCGAAGAAGGGCATCGTGGTCGTCCGGAGCTCGCGCGTGGGCTCGGGAACCGTGGCCCGCAACGTCGAGCTCGACGACGACAAGCTGGGCTTCGTCGCCGCGATGGAGCTGAACCCCCAGAAGGCCCGCATCCTCCTCCAGCAGGCGCTCACCAGGACCAAGGACGTGAAGGCCGTCCAGAAGTACTTCGAGGAGTACTGAGATGCGGGCGCACAGGGTTCTCGCGACGGCGCTCCTGGCGCTGCTCGTCCCCGCATCGCTCCGGGCGGAGGAGGAGACGCCCCCGCGGAAGCCGACCTTCGAGGTCTACGGCTTTGCCATGGTGGATTACATCCAGGACTTCAAGCGGATGCCCTCCAACTGGGACGCCACCCTCCGGCCCACTCAGATTCCCACCACCGAGGGAGCCGCCGGCGGCGACGGGCAGGCGATCCTCAGCGCGCGCCAGAGCCGCCTGGGCGTCAAGGGATCGGTCCCCGCCGGAGACTCGGACGTCTTCGGGCGCGTGGAGTTCGACTTCTTCGGACGGGGAACGGACCGGCCCGACGCCGCCGGCCAGAGCACCATCCGGCTTCGCCACGCCTACGGGTCGTGGGGTCCCGTCCTCGGTGGGCTCACCGCCAGCCTGTTCATGGACGACGACTTCTGGCCCAACATCGTGGACTACTGGGGACCGGCCGGGATCGCGTTCTACCGGAACGTGCAGGTGCGCTACACCATCTTCACCGGGACCCACACCCTCGCCGTCGCCATCGAGCGACCGGGCGCGGACCTCCAGGCCTATCCACAGATCCCGGACCTCGCGGCCGACAACAAGATCCCCGACTTCACCGCGCAGTACCGGCTCAGCCAGAAGTGGGGGTACGTGCAGGTTTCCGGGATCCTGCGCCGCCTCGGCTATGACGCGACGGTCGCCGGTACCCCGATCCAGGGCAGCAGGCTGGGCTGGGGGCTCAACGGCAGCACGACGCTGAAGGTCATCCCCGACCGGCTGAAGCTCCTGGTCCAGGTCGTCGGCGGTGAGGGCATCGCCAACTACATGAACGACGCCACCCCGGACCTCGCCGCGGACGGAACCATCACCGCCCCGACCGCCGCGGCGGTTCCGCTCCTGGGCCTGACCGGGTACGCAGACATCGCCTGGAGCAAGATGTTCAGCACCTCCATCGGCTACAGCACGGTGTTCATGTTCAACACCAGCCTCCAGCCGAGCTCAGCCTTCAAGCGAGGCCAGTACGCCTCGGTGAACCTCCTCGTCGCGCCCTTCCGGAACTTCCTCGCCGGGCCCGAGTTCCTCTGGGGACGGCGGAACGACCTCAGCGGGGCCCACGGAGACGACCTCCGGCTTCAGATCTCGATCAAGTACTCGTTCTCCAGCCTGGACTTCTGGAAGCCCAGCTAGTCGGCTTCCCGCCCAGCGAGGCCCGAGCCCCGAGGGATCCGCCCGGATGTGGACCTGGTTCGTGCAGATGCTCCGCCAGCACCCCGAGCTGGCGCTCTTCCTGACCCTGGCGCTGGGCTACTCGGTCGGGAAGCTCCGGCTGGGATCGATCCGCCTCGGGCCGGTGGTGGGAGTGCTGATCGCGGGTGTGGTGATCGGCCAGCTCGGGGTCAAGGTGTCTTCGGACCTCAAGACCGCCTTCTTTCTCCTCTTCCTCTTCGCCATCGGGTACCGGACCGGGCCCCAGTTCTTCAGCGGGCTGAAGAGCAGCGGCTTCCCCCAGATCGCACTCACCGCCCTCTTCTGCGTGAGCGCACTCGCCCTGGCCTACGGCGCCGCGCGCGTGCTCGGTTACGACGCCGGGACCGCGGGCGGGCTCATGGGGGGAGCGACCACCGAGTCGGCCACCATCGGCACGGCGACCGACGCCATCCAGCGACTGGGGCTCGATCCCGGCCAGACCCAGGAGCTGCTCAGCAACGTCGCGGTCGCCTTCGCGGTCACCTACTTCCTGACCGTCCTCACCAACATCGGCTTCCTCTCCCGGGTTGCCCCGCGCCTGCTCCGCGTCGACCTGGCGGCGGAGTGCGCCGCGCTGGAGAAGAGCATGGGCGTCGTGGACGAGACCGCCACTGCCAGCGGCTACCGGACGTTCACCTTCCGGGCCTATCGCGTCGAGGGCGAGGGCTTCGCCGGGAGGACGGTGCGAGAGGTCGAGAAGACCTTCTTCGACCGCGGCCAACGGCTCCTCGTTCCTCGGGTGCGCCAGAAGGGGGCGGTGACCGACACGACCCCCGACACCGTCATCGGCCGCGGTGACGTCCTTGCCATCGCCGGGCGGCGGGCGAACGTCATCTCCGCGCAGTCGGCCATCGGCCCCGAGGTCGAGGACAAGCCCCTGCTCGATGTCGACGTCGAGGCCGCGGACGTCGTTCTCACGGAGAACGCGGTGGTGGGCCGGCCCCTCGGGGACGTGGTCCGCGAGGCCGGGCCCGAGCTGCTCCGCGGCGTCGGCGTCCGGAAGATCACCCGCGCCGGCGTCGAGCTACCGCTGGCGGCAGGCACGCGGCTCGCGCGCGGGGACGTCGTCACCCTGGTGGGCATTCCCCAGGACGTCGCGCGCGTCGCCGCGGGGCTCGGGTACACCGACCGCCCCACCAACGTCACGGAGATGACCCTGGTGGGCGCCGCGGTCTTCCTCGGCGGCATCGCCGGGATCCCTGCCCTGCGGCTCGGGGGCCTCGAGCTCGGGCTGAGCGAGAGCGTGGGCGTGCTCCTCGGAGGCCTGGTCCTTGGCTGGCTCCGCTCGGTGCACCGGCGCATTCCCCGGCTCCCCGAGGCGGTGGTCGCGCTCTTCGACTCGCTGGGCCTGACCGCGTTCCTGGCGGTGACCGCGATCGCCGCCGGGCCAGATTTCGTCCGCGGCCTCCAGCACTCGGGCCCGAGCCTGATCGTCGCTGGCCTCGTCGTCGCCCTCGTCCCCCAGCTCCTGATCCTCCTCGCCGGCAAGTTCCTGTTCCGGATGCACCCCGGAATCCTCCTCGGCGTCTGCTGCGGCGCCGGAACGTCTGCCCCCGCGCTCGCCGCCGTCCAGGAGGTCGCCAAGAGCAAGGTCCCCACGCTCGGATACGGCGTGACCTACGCGGTGGGAAACGTGCTGCTCGCCCTGTGGGGGTCGGTCATCGTCGCGCTGGTGCATTGAAGAGGTGGTTCCCATGGATTGGTTCATCGATGGCCTCAGGCACTATCCGGAGCTGGCGATCTTCCTCACCCTCGGCGTGGGCTACTTCGTCGGGTCCCTCAAGCTGGGCACTTTCAGCCTCGGCGCGGTCACCGGGACGCTGCTGGTGGGTGTCCTGGTCGGACAGCTCCACATCGACATCCCCGCGACCGTGAAATCGGTCTTCTTCCTGATGTTCCTCTTCGCGGTGGGCTATGGGGTCGGCCCCCAGTTCTTCCGCGGGCTGAAGAGCGACGGGCTGCCTCAGGTCTTCTTCGCCATCATCGTCTGCGTGCTCTGCCTGGTGATCAGCTGGGGCTGCGCGGTCGTGGCGGGGTTCGACACCGGCACCGCCGCCGGTCTCCTCTCCGGCGCCCAGACCATCTCCGCGGTCATCGGGGTGGCGAGCGACACGATCAACGGCCTCCAGCTCCCGGCGGACCAGAAGAAGGTCCTCATCGACCACATCCCGGTGGCCTACGCCGTCACCTACATCTTCGGCACCGCTGGGACCGCCTGGGTGCTGGCCTCGCTGGGACCGAAGCTGCTCGGCGTCGACCTGGCCCAGGCCTGCAAGGAGTACGAGGCCAAGATGGGAGGGGGCGAGCCCGAGGGCCTCACCGCGTACCGGATGTTCTCGGTCCGGGCTTACCGGATCGACGACCCCGTTCGGGTGGGTGGGACCGTCGGCGCCGTCGAGGGGAGGTTCGAGAAGTACCGGATGTTCATCCTCCGGATCCGGCGCGGGAAGGAGATCCTCGAGGCCGGTGCGGAGACGAAGCTGGAGAAGGGAGACGTGGTCGTCCTCTCCGGCCGGAACGAGGCCCTGGTGGAGGTGAGCAAGGCCGCCGGGGGCCAGGAGGTGGAGGACCCGGAGCTGCTCAGGATCCCGGTCGAGGCCCTCGACGTCGTCCTGACCAGCAAGGACGCCGCGGGCAAGACCATCGCCGAGCTGGCCGCGAGCGATCTGGTGCGCGAGTTCGGCCGAGGCGTCTTCCTGCGCAAGGTCGTCCGCGCCGGCCAGGAGATGCCGCTCGCCCCGGGGCTCAAGCTCGACCGCGGAGACAACGTGACCCTGGTCGGGGCGAAGACCGACGTGAACCGCGTCGCCGATCGCATCGGCTATCCGGACCGCCCCACCACCCAGACCGACATGGTCTTCGTCGGCTCGGGGATCGTCATCGGCGGGTTCCTCGGACTGCTGGCGATCCACGTGGGCGGCGTGCCCATCTCGCTGTCGACGTCGGGAGGCGCGCTGATCCTCGGGCTGGTCTTCGGCTGGCTGCGCTCGGTGCGGCCGACCTTCGGGCGAATCCCCGCCGCGGCGCTCTGGTTCATGAACTCGGTGGGGCTGACCACCTTCATCGCCGTCGTCGGCATCAGCTCCGGCCCCGGGTTCGTCGAGGGATTCAAGGCCCTCGGGCTCAAGCTCTTCCTCGCCGGCGTCGTCGCCACCTCGCTGCCGATGATCCTCGGCGTCCTGATCGGAAAGTACCTCTTCAAGTTCCACCCGGCGATCAACCTGGGGGTCAACGCCGGGGCGCGGACCACGACCGCGGCGCTCGGGCAGATCACCGACGTGGCGAAGAGCCAGGTCCCGGCGCTCGGCTACACCATCCCCTACGCGATCGGGAACACACTCCTCATCATCTGGGGAATCGTCATCGTCCTCCTCATGAGCTGAGGGGACACGGAGAAACCGACATGAGCACGCTCGCACCCGAACTGAAGACGACCCGCGGCAAGCAGAGAGCGCTGAAGCAGCTCTCGCCCTTCGAGCTGAAGGACTTCCTCATCAATCTCGCCAAGGCGAACGAGAAACAGAGCACGGCGATGATGCTCAATGCCGGCCGCGGCAATCCGAACTGGATCGCCACCGAGCCACGCGAGGCCTTCTTCCTCCTCGGCACCTTCGCGGTCGGCGAGTGCCGCCGGACACGGGACCAGGGAATCCTCGCCGGGATGCCCGACCAGCCGGGAATCGGCGACCGCCTCAAGCGCTTCCTGGTCACCCACCGCGACCGGCCCGGGGCGACCTTCCTGGGCAAGGTCTACGAGTACGGCGAGAAGCGCGGCTTCGACGCTGATGCCTGGGTGCACGAACTCACCGATGCGATCATCGGGGACAACTACCCGACGCCCGACCGGATGCTCGTCCACTGCGAGAAGGTGGTGCACGACTACCTGATGAAGGAGATGTGCAACGGCCAGCCCCCGAAGGGTCGCTTCGACCTCTTCGCGGTCGAGGGCGGGACGGCGGCCATGTGCTACATCTTCGACTCGCTGCTCCAGAACGGGTTGCTGAACAAGGGCGACACGATCGCCCTGATGCTCCCCACCTTCACTCCGTACATCGAGGTGGCGCACCTGGAGCGCTTCTCGTTCAAGATCGTCCCGGTCGACGCCGACGACATGCACGCCGACGGCGTGCACTCCTGGCACTACGGCAAGAAGCAGCTGGAGAAGCTGGGGGACAAGCGCATCAAGCTCGCGGTCTGCGTGAACCCCAGCAACCCACCCTCGGTGGCCCTCGATTCCACCGAGATCAAGACCATCGTCGACACTGTGAAGCGGAAGAACCCGAAGCTGATGATCGTCACCGACGACGTCTACGGGACCTTCGTGACCGGCTTCCGCTCGCTGATGGCCGAGCTGCCCCACAACACCATCGGCGTCTACTCGTTCTCCAAGAACTTCGGCTGCACCGGCTGGCGGCTGGGTGTGGTCGCCGTGCACGAGGACAACGTGATGGACGACGCCATCGCGCGGCTCCCGGCGGCCTGGAAGAAGCGGCTCCACACGCGCTACGCGCCGCTCACGCTGCAGCCGGAGAAGATCCGGTTCATCGACCGGATGGTGGCCGACAGCCGGAGCGTGGCCCTCAACCACACCGCGGGCCTCTCGCTCCCGCAGCAGGTCCAGATGGCCTTCTTCTCCCTGACCCACCTCCTGGATCCGCAAGACGCCTACAAGCACCTGACGATGAAGATCTGCCACGACCGGCGCGATCTCTTGTGGAAGGGCCTCGGCCTTCCGCCGCCCCCGGAGGACCCGCACCGCGCCTGGTACTACGTCGAGCTCGACCTCGAGGTGTGGGCCCGGAATGTCTACGGCGACGAGTTCTTCGACTACCTCCGGAAGAACTACGAGCCGGTCGACTTCCTCTTCCGTGTCGCCGAGAAGTCCTCGGTCGTCCTCATGGACGGCGGCGGCTTCGGCGGGCCGCCCTGGTCGGTGCGGGTCTCGCTCGCCAACCTCGCCGACGAGGAGTACGAGAACATCGGCGCCTTCATGAAGCAGGCCGCCGAGGAGTACGTCGAGGCCTGGAAGACCGGCAAGGAGGCGCCCCGGGCCGGGCC
>DATJVY010000167.1:0-3016 GCA_035501615.1 Myxococcaceae bacterium | reverse complement strand
GCGCCTGCGGGAGACGCGGCGCTGGAGACGGTGCTGGCGCGGCTGGCCACGGCGCTCGGCCCGGCCGCGCTGGGCAGCCCGGTGCTCGCCGACGATCACCGGCCCGAGGCGGCGCATGCCCCCGGCCCCTTCCGTCCGCCCTGCCGCGAGCCCGGGATGTTCGCCGAGGCGCGGCGCGCCTCTCCCACGCCCCCTCCGGTTCCGGACTGGCAGCTGGAGCGTCCGGTCCGGCTCCTCCCCGGCGAGGGCGAGCCGCTGGAGGTGGAGCTGGACGCGCTCGGGGCTCTCCGCTCGGCGCGCGTGCTCGGGCGGCGCCGAATGGTGCTGGCGGTCGCTGGGCCGGAGCGGCTCGGCGGGCACTGGTGGAGCGAGTCGCCGTTCCAGCGCGACTACTACCGCGTGCACTTCGAGGGACTGGGGCCTGCCTGGGTGTACCGGCGGGCGGGTGAGGGCGGGTTCTACCTGCACGGCCTCTTCGACTGAACCTGGACGCGCGGAGCGGTTGCGGCCGGAACGCCTCGCCGGCATGCATCCGTCGATGTCCCCCGACGGCTCCCTCCCCAGGCTCGGGCGCGTGCTCCTGGTGTCCTCCGACCCGCTCGTCCGTGCCGGTATCGCGGGCCTGCTCGCCGGGTCCGGCACCATGGTGACGGTCGAGCCGGGAGCCCCGGCGGACGCGGTGGTCTGGGACACGCCGAGCGCACCGCCGCCCTCGCTGGGCCCCGGTGCCCCCCCCGTGCTGGCGCTGGTCCAGGGCGAGCAGGATGCCCGGATGGCCCTGTCCCGGGGCGCGGCGGGGGTCGTGCTCCGCTCCGCCGATGCGGCGACGCTGCAGGCTGCCCTGCTCGCGGTGGCGCGCGGGCTGGTGGTCATCGAGCACGGATTCGGCTCGCTCTTGCCCGCTCCAGAGGCGCGCCCCGCGGCGACCGCCGAGGCCTTCACTCCCCGCGAGCGCGAGGTCCTGGCCCTCCTCGCCCGTGGCCTGTCCAACCGCGACATCGCCGAGGCGCTGGGCATCAGCGCCCACACCGCCAAGTTCCACGTGAACTCCATCCTCCAGAAGCTCGGCGTGGAGCGGCGCACCGAGGCCGTCGTCCGCGCGGCGCGGATGGGCCTGGTGACGCTCTGAGCGCTTCGAGCTGCCCGGACGGGCAGGATCGGATCCTGACCATCCGGGCGATGTGGCGGGGGCTGCCGGCCCGTACCGTTCCGTCCATGACTGCTTCCGCCTCGTTCGCCGCCGCCACCGCCGTCTCCGATGCCCTCGCCGCCGCCGCCGCCCGGGTGGGGGAGGGGCTGGTCTCCGTCTCCGGCCGCCGCTGGCCCATCACCGGCATCGTGCAGGCGAAGGACCTGGTCCTCACCGCCGCCCACGCCACCGAGCGCGAGGACGGCCTCCGCGTCCAGGCCGGCGGCGCCTGGCATCCCGCCCAGCTGGTCGGACGCGATCCCGGCCTCGACCTCGCTCTCCTCAGGGTGCCCGGGGCGAGCCTCTCGCCGGTCAGCTGGGTCGAGCCCGCGCAGCGTCGGGTCGGGACGCTGGTGCTCGCGGTGTCCCGGCCCCGCGGGGCGCTCCGCAGCCGCCTGGGCGTGCTCTCGGTCGTCGAGCCGGGCTTCCTGACTCCCTGGGGCGCCCGGGTGGATGCCACGCTCGAGGCGGACGTCTCCGCTCGACCGGGCCTCGCCGGCGCCGCGCTGGCCGACGTCGAGGGCCGGGTCCTCGGGATGTACGTCTCGGGCGGACCCCGGGAGCGCCGCGTCGTGCTGCCTGCCGAGACGCTCTCGCGGGTCGCGGGGGAGATCCTCGCCCACGGCCGGGTGCGCCGCGGATACCTCGGAGTCGGGACCCAGCCCATCCGCCTCCAGGGTCAGGCGCGGGCCGCCGCCGGGCAGGACACCGGGCTCCTCGTGCTCTCGGTCGAGCCGGGCGGGCCCTCGGATGCCGCGGGCCTCGCGCTCGGCGACGTGCTGCTGGCGCTCGACGGAACGCCGATGGGTGACGTGCACGATCTCCTCGCGCGGCTGGCCCACGACGCCGTCGGACGCTCGCTTCCGCTGAAGCTGCTCCGCGCCGGCAAGGTCGAGGAGCGCACCGTCGCGGTGGGAGTGCGGCCGTGACCTCACTGGTCGAGCTATCCGACGCGCTCCAGCAGCTCGTGTCCCGCGTCGGCCCGGCCGTGGTCGGGGTGGAGCAGGGCCGGGGTGCCGGCACCGGCGTCGTGGTGGCGACCGACGGGTACCTCCTCACCAACCATCACGTGGCCGGCAACGGGAAGCAGCTCCGGGTGCGGCTGCCCGGCGGCGACACGACGAAGGGCGAGCTCGTGGGCTCGGATCCGGCGACGGACCTCGCAGTGGTGCGCATCCGCGAGGGCGCGCTCACGCAGCTCCCGCTCGCCGAGCCCGCCTCGATCGCCGTCGGCCAGCTGGTGGTCGCGATCGGAAACCCGTTTCGCTTCGAGCGCAGCGTCTCGCTGGGCATCGTGAGCGCGCTGGACCGGAGCCTGCCCGGTCCTCAGGGGACGCTGTTCGAGGGGCTGCTCCAGACCGACGCGGCGATCAATCCCGGCAATTCGGGCGGACCGCTGGTCAACGCCCGGGGCGAGGTGGTGGGGATCAACACCGCGGTCATCCCCTGGGCGCAGGGCATGGGCTTCGCCGTCTCGGCGCGGACCGCGACCTGGGTGACCTCGGTGCTGATGAGCCGCGGGAGCGTGGAGCGGCGCTACCTCGGCGTCGCGGCGCGGAGCGAGCAGCTCTCCCCCGAGGTCGCCACGGCCACCGGCCAGCCGAAGGCGGTGCGCATCCTCCACGTCGCCGCGGGCTCACCGGCGGAGACGGCTGGCATCCGGCCCGAGGACCTGCTCCTCGGCGTTCACGGCGAGGCGGTGGGGAACGTCGACGACATCCACCGGCTGATGGTGACCCGCGGGGTCGAGGTCGTCCCGCTGGCGCTCTGGAGGCGGAACGCCCGGGAGTTCCTGACCGTGGTGCCGTCGCGGGAGCGGAAGGCCGC
>DATJVY010000166.1:0-40850 GCA_035501615.1 Myxococcaceae bacterium | reverse complement strand
GAAGCCCCGGGCGACGTAGTTGACCGGCACCTCCATCGGGGAATGGCCGTTCTTCGCCAGCTTGCAGGCCAGCTCGATGTCGAGCTCGAAGCCGTTGGACTTGAGATCCAGCCCGTCGAGGCACTCGGCCCGGAACACCTTGAACATGGTGTTCACGTCGGTGACGTGCTGCTGGTAGAGCGCGCTGTAGGTCCGCGCGAACACCAGATGCGCGAAGTTCAGGAGCAACCCGCGGACCGGGGTGGCGTCGTAGCGGCGGACCTTCCAGTCGCCGACGCCGAGGCTTCGCGAACCGAGCACGAAGCTGGCCTTGTGCTGGAGGATCGGCTCGAGGAGGGCGTCGTAGTCGTCGACGTCGTACTCGAAGTCGGCATCCTGGATCAGCACGATGGTGCCGGTGACGTGGGCCAGGCCCGTGCGCACCGCATGGCCCTTGCCCCGCGGCCGGTCCTCGAGGATCAGCCGCACCCCGGGCCGGTCGGCATAACCCTCTACGATGGCCCGCGTCCCGTCGGTGGAGTTGCTCTCGACGATGATGAGCTCGCGGTCGATCCGCAGCGGCTTGGCGAGCACCGCGTCGATGACGTCGGCTACGTAGCGGGCCTCGTTGTACACCGGCAGGACGATCGACAGCTTCTCGCGGACGCTGGTCTCGCCGGACCGGCGGCCGAACACCGCGACCCGGTTGCCCACCCGAACGGGGGTCTCCACCGCGCCGACCGGCAAGGACCTCACCACCGTCGACAGCGCCGGCTGCCCCACGATGCGAGAGACGATGTCTCCCACGTAGCGCGCGGTGCGGGTCACCGGCAGCGGGTACTGCGTCTTGAGCACCAGCCCGGAGCGCGCGGCCAGCGCCGCGAGATTGCCGGTGCTGAGGAACGCCGACTTGTGGTCGAAGACCTGCGACCAGTACCGCCGCATCATGCGTGCCGGGATCGAGTCGGCGTTGGTATAGGTGACGACGAAGAGCGTCTCCGGCGGCAGCTCCTCCACGAGGTGGGAGAGCACGGCGTGGGGGTTGGCCAGCGACTCGAGGAGCTCGGCCAGGATGACGGCCTGAGGCCGCCGCGCGAGATACGGGGCGGCCCAATCCATGTCCGAGTCCAGCGCCAGCCGGGTGAAGCGCGGGTCGTCGAACTCGGCGACCTCCAGGCCCAGCCGCTCCGCCGACGGCACGCGCGCGAACTCGGGGAGATAGCGGCCGAGGAGAAGCGTGTGCCGGAGGGGCGTTCCGACGATGTGTTGGTGGTCGCGCTCGACGCGAAGGAGCAGGTGCTCGAAGTCCTCGGACATCAGTTCCCTGTCGCGCGGGTGGGGAAACGACTGGCTGCGCTCGATGTCCAGGTCGTTGAAGGGCTTCTCGCGCGTCGGGTTGACGTAGACGGCGCCGCAGGCCGTGCAGCGCACGAAACGGACGCCGCCGCGATGGAAGAGGTAGCTCGGCCGGTCCACCTGGCAGGCCGGGCAGTCAACGAAGCGGTTGTGGGCACGCGCGGTCCGGACCGCCGAGGTGGGAATGAACTGGAGCGGACGGACCTGCCCGTCGGTGCGGGTCATGGGGACAGCGTCTCCGGCGACTGCTGGCGGGCATGGATGAAGGGATGGGTCTCGAGGAAGGCGAGCGTCTCGACGATGCTCTCCTCGATGGTACGGCTGGGGTGCCACCCCAGCGCGCGCAGCCGCCCGGTGTCCAGGAGGATCCGGGGCGAGTCCCCCACCCAGCCGCGCTCACCGCCGGTATGGACGATGCGCGGGCTCAGGCCCAGGGTAGCGGTGATGACGGCGATGCTCTGGTCGACCTCGATCCAGTCCTGGTGGCCCACGTTGAAGAGGTTGATCGGCTCCTGCGCCCGCGCGATGGCCAGCAACATTCCCGTCACGCAATCACCCACGTGAAGGTAGCTCTTCTTCTGGTGGCCGTTGCCGAGCACGTCGAGCCGCGTGGAATCGCGACGCAGCCTGCGCCAGAAGTCGATGACGTGCCCGTGCGTGTAACGGGCGCCCAGCAGCGAGACCAGGCGGAAGATCCACACCCGGAAGCCATAGCCGAGCGCGTACGAGGTCAGCAGCCCCTCGGCGGCCAGCTTCGAGGTGGCGTAGAGCGACGTCTGGATCGGGAACGGGGCGTCCTCGGGCGTGGGCACCACCGCCGCATCCCCGTACACCGAGCCGGTCGAGGCGAAGGCCACCTCGCGTACGCCGGCGGCGCGCATGGCCTCGAGCAGGTTCTGGGTGGCGACCACGTTCTGGTCGATGCACCGGCGCGGCTCGAGGAGGTTGTCCTTGATGTCGGCGTTGGCCGCCAGGTGGAACACGAAGTCGCAGCCCTCCAGGGCGCGCCTCGGAGCATCCGCATCGAGGAGATCGGCCTCGACGAACCGGGCGCGGGCGGGGACGAACTGCCGCCAGCCGGTGGAGAGGTCGTCGAGGATGGTGACCTCGGCCCCCTGGGCCAGGAGCCGGTCGGCGACGTGGCTGCCGACGAATCCGGCACCCCCGGTCACCAGCACCCGCCGTCCCGCGAAGCTCGAGGCCGGGGTGGCCATCAGCGCGGGCCGGAGCGATTTCGCCAGGCCTCGTTGAACTCGGCGATGGTCTCCACCGTGCGCGGGTGCCACACCATCTTGCGGAGGATGGGCGGCGGTACGGTGACCACGTGCGCCCCGGCCTCGAGTGCCTCGGTCACGTCCATCAGGTGCCGGATGGAGCCGACGATGAGGCGCGTCTGCAGCCCCTCGCGGTCCAGCGCGCGGCGGGTGGCCTCGATGACCGGGCGCGCGTCGTGGCCCATGTCCCGGATTCGACCGGAGAAGACGCTCACGTAGGTGGCCCCGGCGAGCGCGGCCAGGTAGGCCTGGTTGAAGGCCATCAGGCAGGTGAGATTGGTCTTCACTCCCCGTGGACGGAGGCGGTGGAGGAGCCGCAGCCCGACCTCCGAGAACGGGACCTTGATGGTGACCCGCTCCGGATCCCAGGCGTGGTAGCCGAGCGCCTCGGCGAGCATCTCCTCCTCGCCCGCGGTGGTGACCTCCACCGAGACGTCACCCGTCGAGACGGTGAGCACCTCGCGGATGACCTCGGCCAGATCGGTTCCCGGGGACTCGCGGGTGATGATCAGCGGGTTGGTGGTCACCCCGGAGAACGCGCCCCAGGCGAAGAGATCCTTGATTTCACTCGGGTCCGAGCTGTCGACGAACAGGGCCACGCCCCTCTCCTAATACATCCGGGCCAGAATCGCCCCGGCGATCTCGACCAGGGTGGTTCCCTGGACGTCCGGGGCCAGCTCGGCCCGGTCGCGCAAGGGACAGAGCTCACAGCGGAACCGCGGGACCAGCAGTGCCGTCCGGAGCCCGGCCGCCCGCCCCGCCTCGAGGTCGCTCGGCGAATCACCGATGGCCCAGGACCTGCCGGGGTCGCCTCCGAGGCCGCCGAGGAGCGAGCGGAGCATCCCCGGCCGCGGCTTGCGACAGTCGCAGGCCCGGATCAGGTCGGGAACCCCTCCCGGACCGCCCACGGGGTGATGCTCGCAGACCTCGACCGCGGCGATCGAGACTCCCTCTGCCTCGAGCAACGCGAGGAGGGCGGCGTTGGTCCGGGCCACGGCCGCGCGCGAGACCTGCCCCTTGGCGGGGCCGGGCTGGTTCGTGGCCACCGCGAGGACGAAGCCCGCCCCGGCGAGCGTGCGGAGCCCCTCCACCACGCCAGGAAGCAGCCGCAGCTGGTCGGGGTGGAAGGCGGTGACGATCGCCCCGCTCTCCTCGTCGCGGACCACGTCGATGATCGTTCCGTCGCGGTCGAGGATGGCCAGGGGCGCCGGGGCGCTCACCGCACGCTCTCCCACTTCGTCGGCGAGCGCTGCAGCTCCGGATGGCTCACCAGGAGATGCCACACGATCGCGCACATTCCCTCGGTGTGCGGGGTGACCCGCTCGGCGGCCACGGTGGGGATGACCACGCAGGCATCCGCGAGGGTTGCGGTCGTGCCACCGTCGCGCCCGACGATCCCGAAGACGTGCGCACCGACCTCGCGGGCGTGCTCGAGGGCCCGGACGAGGTTGACGCTCACGTTCCGCTCGCGGCTCCCTCCTCCCACCGAGAAGACCAGCACGCCGTCGCCCTGGCGGAGGCGCGACCCGCGCAGCCATTCGACGAAGCACGAGTCCCAGCCCTCGTCGTTGATCCGCGCGGTGAGCTCGCTCACGTTGTCGGTCGGCGCGTAGGCCTCGAACCCGCAGAGCTTGCGGAAGTCGTTCACCGCGTGACCGGCGTGACCGGCGCTTCCCCCCACGCCGAGCACGAAGAGGCGCCCGCCGCCGGCGCGGATCCGGGCCAGCCCGGCGGCCACCGCGTCGATGGCCTTCGGGTCGAGCCGGGCGAGGATCTCGGCGCTCTCGGCGAGGTATCGGGCGGTGAAGCTCACGGGGAACTCACGAGCGATGGAAGTCGGCCATGATGCGGGCGCCGTCGAAGTCGAAGCGGAAGCGCAGCGGACGGAGCCCGCGCGCCGTGAGCGTCTCGTGGAGCCGGCGGCGCTCCCCCGGGCGCACGTAGAACATGAAGAAGCCCCCACCGCCCGCTCCCATGAGCTTTCCGCCGATCGCCCCGGCCTTGCGCGCAGCCTCGTAGTGCTCGTCGAGCACGCCGGCGGTCATCCCGGCGGCCAGGCGCCGCTTCTGCGCCCAGTGCTCGTCCAGCATCTCCCCGTACGAGTCCAGCTCGCCGCTGAGCAGGATCCGCCGCGTCTCGTGACCGAGCGCCTTGATCCGATGCATTCGCTCGACGGCGTCGTCCCGGTTCTCGACGATCGACCCTGCCTGCTGCGCGAGGATGGACGAGGCCGCGCGTTCCACGCCCGTGTAATAGATGACCAGCCGGGTCTCCAGCTCGTCGATCACCTCGTCGCGCAGATCGAGCCGCTCCACCTCGACCCTCCCGTCGGGATGGAAGGTCAGGGCGCTGATCCCGCCGTAGGCGGCGATGTACTGGTCCTGCTTGCCGATGGGCTCTCCCAGGACGTCGATCTCCAGATGACAGGCCTCGCGGGCCAGCTGCTCGGCGGACACCGACTCGCGACGGAAGGCGTGGAGGCCGTTGAGCAGCGCGACCGTGAAGCTCGACGAGCTCCCCAGCCCGGTGTTGGCCGGGACGTCGGCCAGGCTGTGGATCTCCAGTCCGCCGGTGAACCCCATCCCCTTGAGCGCGGCACGGAAGATGCGGTGGCGGATCTGGTCGACCGAGGACACGGTCTCCGTCTCCGAATACGCCAGGCGGATGGTCTCGTAGAAGCGCCGGGACACGCAGACGAACACGAACTTGTCGACTGCGGCGGAGACCACGAAGCCGCCGTGCTCACGAGAATAGGTGGGGAGGTCGCTGCCTCCGCCACCCAGAGAGAAGCGGACCGGCGCGCGGGAGACGATCATCGTGTCTTTCGCAAGTGATGTTCGAGCTCGGCCCAGCCGGCCGGGGAGCCGATCTCGAAAAACCTCTCATGGACCACGAGGGCACGCAAGCGGCGCCGCGCCGCCAGTTCCTCCTGCACCCGATCGAGGCCGAGAGCCACGCCGGGAGGCAGGGCCTCGATCACCTCGCGACGGAAGGCGCTGGCACCGTAGTCGATGTGATCGAGCTCCGGCCCGGTCGCGTCCTTCCGATAGCGGATCACCCACTCTCCGTCGGTCTCCACGTTCGAGGGCTCGAACCGACCGGCGTTCCGGTAGATCGCCATCACCCCGTCGCAGTCCCCGTGGCGCTCGAGCAGGCGGAGCGGCGCTGCGTAGTCGAAGCTCAGGTAGCTGTCGCCATAGGTCACCAGGAAGCGCGGCGCGAGCATCCCCAGCGCCGCCCGGAGCGCACCCGCGGTTCCCAGCAGCCGTCCGGGCCGCTCCTCGGCGTACCGCACCGCGAGCCCGTGGCGCGCACCCTGGCCGACGTGGCTGCGGATGGCATCGCCGAGGTGACCGATGCAGAGCACCACCTCGGTCATCCCGGAGCTCGCCAGCAGCTCCAGCTGCCAGTCGATGAAGGGGCGCCCGGCGACCTCGAGCAAGGACTTGGGGACGCTCCGGGTGTGCGGGTGCATGCGCGTCGCCAGGCCACCGGCGAGGATCACGGCCTGCATCGGCGTCAACGCGCCCGCCGGATGACCCAGGGGTGCTTCCAGGGATTGGCGCCGTGGGGCTCGAAGGCCTCGTGGACCTCCTGTCCCGGGAAGCGCGCCGACACCTCGGCGGCCGAGACGCTCGCCGGCACGGAGAGAAGCAGCGGCGAGCGGTCGAAGAACATGCCGTTCCGCGCATAGCGCGTGGGCCACTCGGCGCGGAGGATCACCACCCCGGACCGGACGCCCTCCCGGGCCAGCGCCTCCCCCAGCCCGGTGTGCACCTTCACCTCGGGCCACCGCCGCTCGAGGTACGACTCCATCAGGGCCAGCGGCGCGAGCCAGATCACCACTCCGACGATCCAGGCTGTCCGCCGTCCGAGCTGCTCCCTGACGAGGCCGACCGCGGTGCTCCACCCGGCGGCGGCCAGGAACGCGAGGGGCAGCAGCACGAGCGAGAGATACCGCGGGCGCGGGCTGTCGTCGGGCTCGTTGAAGGTCAGGAGCATCCCGGCGAGGAACAGGGCCATCATCACGCCGAAGAAGCGCTGCAGCTGCGCCGTCCGTCCGTCGCCGGCGGCCTGCTCCTTCCGGAGCACCACCCACCCGATGCACGCCACCAGCACCGAGCCGGGGATGGTCCACTGGAGGAAGAAGCTCTCCAGCTCCGTGAAGTGGTGGAAGATCTGCAGCGGCGCGACCACGTGGAGGGGGTGGATGTTGCTGACCGCCCCGCTCTCTCCGTAGATGGCGACGAAACCCGGCATGTCGGCCTTGTACCCGTCGAGGAACGGGGAGCCGAACTGGAGCTTGTTGTACCAGAGGTCGAGCGCGACGAAGGGCAGCGAGCTCGCGCCCGCGACGAGCAGCGCCGGCAGGCTTCCGAAGGCCATCAGCGACAGCCCGAGGAGCGCGCCATCCACCGGCCGGAGGAGGAACACGCATCCGACGCACGCCCCGAAGAGCACCAGCCATCCGCTGCGCTTCGACTGCTCCCACCTCGCCACCGCGAGGATCGCCACCGCGCCGAAGAGGAGCGTGGGGGTGTGGGACAGGAAGGTGGCCGCCTGGAAGGCGAAGAGCGGTGTCGCCGCCAGGAAGGCCAGCGCGAGGAAGGAGCGCCGTGCGTCGAGCACTGCCCGGCAGGCGAACCAGAAGGCCACCAGCGCCAGCACGGCCTCGAGGGGCGTGACCAGCCACGGGACCCCCGCCCAGACCCCGGGCACGAGGAGCGCGGGGGTGCCCGGCGGGTACTTGCTCCGCACGTACGCGTCCATGACGACGTGGTCGACGGCCACCCAGTCGGCGAAGGGCGGGGCCGGTGCCTTGAGGACGCCACGGGCGAACCCCTCCGCCTGGAGCACCATCGAGTACTCGTCACCGGAGTAGGGGTATCCCTCCAGGACGAACCGGGCGACCCCCGCGTAGAAGACGCCGGCGACGACGACGAGGACCGCGGCGCGCCGCCCGTATCGGGGAAGCGGCGCCGGGGCACGCGCCTCGCCTGGCAGCTCGGGTCCGGCGGAGGGGAGCTCGGAGAGGGACGGCTCCCGGGCCAGGCTCACGCCGCACCTTCACAGGGTGGCCGGGGCTGGGGCACCGGTCGATCCTCGGGCCCCGGCTGGCCACCGTCAACGCCGGACGAGGGGCAGCTCGACGGCTTGCGCTCCCGCTCCCCCTCCGGATAGTCCACTGGACCGCGCACGCCCGGGGAGGCCTTGGCCGAGGCCGGCCCGGGGTGTGGACCCGGATGAGACTGCCTTCCCTCGAGCCCACGCGCAGCACGCCCGAGCTTCCTGCCGGAGAGGCAGGCGCCCCCGGACCCGCCTCCGCCCTCCAGCGGAGGCGAGGCCGCGCGTGGCTCGTCTGGGTCCTCGTCACCTTCGGTCTCTGGAACAGCTGCGCTTCCCACGCCAGCGCGCGCTGGAGCGACCAGCAGCTCGCCCGGGGCACCTCTCCGCTGACACCCGCCTTCGGGCTGGCGGCCCTCCGGGGGGCCGGCACCGACGACAACGACATCAGCCGGTACCTGGCCTACGCGAACGCCATGCTCGGGCGGCCGTTCCAGCCCTACTACGTGCGCTCGCTCGATGGCTGGACCGGTCCCCAGCCCGACAAGTCGGTGGGCCCGGACCCGGACGATCCCCTCCAGACGCCGCCCCACCGCCCCGACCGGCCGCTGGTGCCCTACCGGGACTTCCTCGTGGAGTATCCGCCGGGGTTCTTCCTGCTGGCCGTGCCGCCGGCGCTGCTGGGGCTCGGTCTCGACGGGTACCGGCTGCTGTTCTCGCTGGCCATGGCGCTGCTGCTCACCGCGGCGCTCCTCGCCTGCCACCGAATCGCGCGCGTGCTGCGGCCGCTGGCACCTCCCTCCCCGGTGGCGGCGGCCGCGCTCCTCGCGCTCCTGCTCGGCACGGTGGCGGTCCGCCGGTTCGACGCGATCGTGGCGCTCTCGCTCTGCCTCTTCCTCGACGGGTGCCTGCGACGCAAGCCGGTGCTCTCCGGTGTCGCCCTGGGGATCGGGGTCGTCACCAAGCTCGTGCCGATGCTCGTGGTCCCCCTGGCCCTCGTCCACTGGGTCGCCCTGCGCCGGTGGCGAGACCTCGCGGTCGCCTTGGGGGTGGCTGGCCTCGTGGTGCTGGTCGTCGGAGGGCCGTTCCTTGCGGTCGCGGGAGGCCAGCTCCTCGACGTGCTGCGCTACCACGGCCAGCGGCCGCTCGAGGTGGAGAGCACGGGGGCTGCGCTGCTCACCATCGGCCGCTTCTGCGACCCGGCGTCGGCGTGGCGGGTGGCGGCGTACGGCTGCGACAACGTGGTGGGGCCCGGCGACCGGTTCCTCCTGCCGCTGGCTGGCCTCGCCCCGTTCGTGGCCACGGCGGCCATCGTCGTCTGGAGCGTGGTGCAGACCCGGAGGGCGTCGGGCACGGCCGAGGGCGAGCGGCTCTCGGGCGAGGTGCTGGTCCGTGCCGCGTGCGCCACGCTGGCGGCGAGCATGACCCTGGGGAAGGTCTTCAGCGCGCAGTACATGACCTGGCTCCTGCCGGCGGGCGTGCTGGTGTCGGTGCTCGACACCGGGAGCCGGCGGCGCACGGCCCTGGGGCTGCTGGGCGGGGCGATGCTCCTCACCCAGCTCAACCAGCACATCTTCTTCGGGCTCCTGGGCGAGGGGCCGCAGCCGCTGATGGGTGCGCTGATCCTCGGAAGAAACCTCCTGGTGATGGCCTGGGCGGTGTGGGTCCTCGTCCCTGCACCCGGCTCCCGGGCCGAGAGGCCCGCGGGGAAGGCGTTCCCCCGTGCCGAGCCGGCGCTGGTCCACCGATGAGTCGCGGCGGGTCCGGCAGTCCGAGAGCCGCAGTCCCTCGACCGACCGAGCGGAGGAGGAACCATGTCTTCGGTACGCGTGCAGAGCATCGGCGTCTCCCTCGACGGCTTCGGCGCCGGCCCTGCCCAGGACCTCGAGCATCCGCTCGGCGTGGGAGGGGAGGCCTTGTTCCAGTGGTGCTTTCCGACCCGCACCTTCACGCGGATGCACGGAGGGCCCGATGGAACCACCGGCCTCGACGACGACTTCGCGGCGCGCGGCTTCCAGAACGTCGGGGCGTGGATCCTGGGCCGGAACATGTTCGGGCCCGTCCGCGGCCCCTGGCCGGACGAGGCCTGGAGGGGCTGGTGGGGCGAGGAGCCGCCGTACCACGTGCCGGTCTTCGTGCTCACCCACCACGCCCGGGGCTCGATTCCGATGAGGGGAGGGACGACCTTCCACTTCGTCACCGGCGGCATCCACGAGGCGCTCGACCGGGCACGGGACGCGGCGCGCGGGAGGGACGTCCGCATCGGAGGGGGCGTCTCGACCCTCCGCCAGTACTTGCGCGCAGGGCTGGTGGACGAGGTGCATCTGGCGCTCGCCCCGGTCCTGCTGGGGACCGGCGAGAACCTCCTCACGGGGCTGGATCTCTTCGGCCTCGGGTTCCGCTGCACGGAGCACGCCTCCTCCGAGCGGGCGATGCACGTCGTGCTCACGCGGCCTGGGTGATCCGGGGGTCCGGTCCAGGGAGCGCTAGGCGGCCCAGGGGCCCTGCCGGTAGGCTCTCCGGCCCGTGCACCTCACGCGACGCGAGCTGGTCGAGGCCGGTCTGTCCCTCGGGGCGGCGCTGGTGGCCACGCCCGCCCTCGGCGGCGCCGAGCGGCTCCCGCTGACTCCCGAGAACGAGCTCGGGCCCTTCTACAAGCGCGGCGCGCCGGCCTCGACCAACCTCGTCGTGGCCGGGGATCCCGGGCTGCCGCTGGTGGTGAGCGGCAAGGTGCTGGACTCCAGCGGCAAGCCGCTCTCGGGCGCCGTCCTCGAGGTGTGGCACGCCGACTCCCGCGGGGTGTACGACCTCGAGGGCTACCGCTACCGCGCGCGGCTGACCGCGGCCCCCGACGGCACCTACCGCTTCCAGACCCTCATGCCCGGGCACTACCCGCAGCGGGTGGCGCAGCACATCCACTACCGGGTGAGCGCCCCTGGCCGGAAGGTGCTCGTCACCCAGCTCTACTTCGCCACCGACCCGGCGTTCGCGGGCGACCCCGACCACAACTTCTCGAAGGACCCGGTGCTCGAGGACCGCCGGCTCATCCGCCCGGTCACGCTCGAGGACGGCGGCGGCCCCCGGGCAGGGGTGGTGTTCGACACGGTGCTCGGCACGTGAGCGACGGCGGGACGGGCGGCTCCCTCCGCATCGAGGCCCCCGCCCGCGTGTGGGACCTGACCCTGAGGAAGCGGGGGCGCCTCCTCTGCGGGCTCCTCGCGGGGACCCGCATCGCGCGCTGGTCGTGCGAGGACGGGAAGCTCCTCGGCGATGCCGCCTACCAGGGCCCGACGCTCACCGCGGGCGCCGAGGCCCCCGAGGGGGACCGGCTGGCCGTCGGCACCGTGGAGCCAGCGGTTCGGGTCCTCGATGCCGCCGCCCTGGCCCCGGTCGCCACGATGCAGGCGCCGCCCTCCCGCTGCGGCGATCTCGCCTACTCGGCGGACGGCGCGATGCTCGCCGGATTCTTCGGCCGCCGGCGTCTCGAGCTGCGGGTCTGGGCCGTCGCCAGCGGAGCGCAGATCGCCTCCTTCACCGACGTCGCGCAGGAGCCGGCCGGGATCGCCTTCCGCCCCGGCGGGCGGCTCGCCGCCGTCTCGCTCCTCACCGGCGACATCCTCCTCCTCGACCTCGGGGCCTCCCGGCTGGTGCGCACGCTCTCCGATGCCCGGATGGCCTGCGAGGGCATCGCCTTCTCTGACGACGGCTCGGCGCTGATCGCCGCCTCGTACGACGGCACGCTCCTCGCCTGGGACACCCGGGAGTGGCGCGTCCGCCGGCTGGAGGGGATCCCGGGAACCCGGGCGCTCGCCGTCTCGCCGGACGGCGCACGGGCCGTGGTCACCCGGAACAGCTTCAATCCTCCGGACACCCCAGCGGAGCTGCGGCTCGTGGACCTGCGCTCCGGGCGGACCGAGGCCAGACGGACGGCGGGAATCGCGGGCCTCTCCGCGGTCGCCTTCGTGGAGTCCGGGCAGGCGCGGGTCGCGCTGGCCCGGGGCACGTCGATCGAGCTCTTGACCCTCGGCTGAGTCCCGGGGGCTCAGGGCGCCCTGGCGGGCGCGCCCTCGCGGCGGAGCTCGGCCACGGCCAGCGCGCAGGCCCGTGCAGTGACGGCCATCTCGGTGAGCGTCGGGTTCTGCCACCCCGACGTGGGCCAGCACGCTCCGTCGGTGACGTAGAGGTTCCGCACCTCCCAGGAGCGGCAGGAGGGATCGAGCACCGAGGTCCTCGGATCCGTCCCCATCCGGGCGCCCCCCACCTCGTGGACGAACATCCCCGGGGTGGAGAGCGTCCACTCCTCCTGCATCTTCCGGATGTGTCCGGTGACGAACGGGGTGTGGAAGAGCTCGGTCACCTCGGCGCACCGCCCGCCGCCGGCCTCGACGATCTCCCGCGCCGCCTCCCGGGCCGCGCGCGCGAGGGCCAGGTCCTCCTCCTTCCACTCGCAGACGATGTGCGCCGCGGGGATGCCCCAGGCATCTCGGAGGACCGGGTCGATCTCGATCCGGTTGTCGCGGTGGGGGAGCGTCTCGCTCCGGGCGCAGAGGAACCCGAACGCGACGTCACGGTGCTTGCGCAGGAAGTTCGGCACCGGGAGCCGCTGGATTCCACCCCAGAGGCCGAAGCCACGAAGGTACGGTTCCCGCCGCTCCCCGAGGTTCTGGTACCGAGGAATCATGATGCTGTCGCTGCCCAGCAGCTCGAACGGGCCGCCGGTGTCCGGCACGTCGGGAAGGTAGAAGTAGACGTTGCCCGCGCTGTGGTCCATCACGTGGCGCCCCAGGACGCCCGACGAGGCGCCGATCCCCTCGGGGTGCACGGCGCTCCGCGAGTTGAGGAGGATCCGGACGCTCTCCAGCGTCGAGGCGCAGAGGAAGACCAGCGCCGCGCGCGCCTCCTCGGTGCGCCCGGACGCCGCGTCCACCCATTCCACGCCGGTGGCCCGCGTCCCGTCCGCGGTGACCAGCACCCGGGAGACCACCGCTCCGCTCCGCAGCGTCAGCCGCCTGGTCTCCTCCGCCGCCCGGAGCGTCGTGGCCGGGCTCGAGATGCGCGAGAGCCCCTCGCCTTTCTCCGGGGGCCGCCGGGCGAACAGGCCCCGCGAGATGATGACCCGCCGCTCGGGAAACACCCGCTCCACCCGCTCCTTGAAGACGCGCTCGGCCGGCGTCATCGGGCGTGGCTCGCGGAACTCCCCGTCGGGGAGCTGGGGCAGCCCCTCGCGCGAGCCGTGCACGCCGAGGAAGCGCTCCAGCTCCGCGTAGTGGGGGGCGAGGTCGGCGTGGGTGAGCGGCCAGTCGGGCCCGAACCCGTCGCGGCTCGCCGCCTTGAAATCGAAGTCGCTGAACCGCGGGGTCACCGCGTCCCAGACCAGCGAGCGGCCGCCCACCCTCCGGGTGCGGATCCACCGGAAGGGCCGGTCCGCGGGCGTGGAGTACGGGTTGTCGACGTCGTCCACGAAGAAGTCGGGGTTGGTGGCCCACCAGGTGGGGTGGCTCTTCTGCACCTCCTGGCGGTGGGTGACGAGGTGGCGCCAGAGCTGCCTCATCCCGTTGGTGAGGAACGAGCCGTGGTCTCGCCGGCTCCGGACCGGCCCGCCCGCCTCGAGCACCAGGACGCGGAGCCCGGCGCGGGTGAGCGCGTACGCCGCCACCCCGCCGGTCGCGCCCGACCCGACGACGATCGCGTCCCACTCGCCCGCTCTCTCGATGACCTCCATCGGCTCCTTCTACCCCTCGAGGGCCCGGACCTCTGCCGGCGACAGGCGGAGGGACGCCGCCGCGAGGTTCTCGCGCATCTTCTCCGCGGTGCTCGCCGCCACCACCGCCGAGACCGGGAAGGGCTGCGAGAAGAGGTAGGCGAGCGCCACCTGCGCCACCGTCCAGCCTCGCTCCCTGGCCAGCGTCCAGGCCCGCTCCCGGCGGGCGACGTTGGCCGCGCTCCGGTAGCTGCCGGCCCCTCGGCCCCCGGAGGTCAGGAACCCCGAACCGAGCGGAGACCAGGCCAGGACCGGGAGCTGCGTCCTCGCGTGGAAGGCCCGTGCCCCGGCGTTCGCCGGGCCGGCGATGCTGATCGAGCCGGTCCAGGGGGGGCGCTCCCAGTCCACGAGCGAGAAGTGGGGGCTGCTCGCGGCCATGGGTGGAAGCCCTGCGGCGCGCGCGGCCTCCTGGAGCGCCTCGATGCGCGGGACCGACCAGTTGGACACTCCCCAGCCGCCGATCTGCCCGGCCCGGAGCGCCGCCCCGAGCATCTCCACGATCGGCTCGAGCCGCGCCCCGGGAGCGTCCCGGTGGAGCAGGTACAGGTCGAGCCGCTCCACCCCGAGCCGGCGGAGGCTCGCCTGGAGATCCGCGGTGAGCGCCGCCCGGTCGAGCCGGTCGGGCCGGATGCCCGGGTAGGGGTGCCCGCCCTTGCCGACCAGGAACGTCCGGTCCCGGTTCCGGCGCGAGGCGAGCCAGTGCCCGACGAGCCGCTCCGTCCCGCCGAGCTGGTACGAGGCCGCGAGGTCGAGCGCGGTGCACCCGGCGTCGGCGAGCGCGTCGAGCGTCCTCAGCTCGACCTCGCGGCGCGAGCGGGGGACCAGCCCGTCGGGGAGCACGAACCCCAGACGCGCGGTGCCCA
The DNA here is from genome assembly GCA_035501615.1 of Myxococcaceae bacterium. Lineage (GTDB taxonomy): Bacteria > Myxococcota > Myxococcia > Myxococcales > Myxococcaceae > RPRB01. The sequence goes on along the minus strand of DATJVY010000166.1, from coordinate 26,553 downwards.
AAACGATGGGGGGGATCAGCGCCATGCCGCGCAGCGAGCCACGCCGGCGGTCATGGCGTGAGCTCCGCCCCCTCGGGTGCGGCGGCCTGCCGCCAGGGCAGCCCGAACGCCACCGCGGTGCAGGCCAGGCCGAGGAGGATCTGCGCCCCGTGGACGAGCAGGGCCAGGGAAGCCGCGCTCGCCGCGGTCAGCTGGACCGCGTCCGCCCCCAGGGCCAGCGTGGCCTCGGTGGCCCCGAGCTGCCCGGGCAGGACGTCCCCGAGCGCGCTCCCCACCATCAGGAGGCCCCGGATGACCAGCACCCGGACCAGCTCCGCGGGGTGGCCGAGGGCGGCGAGCGCCACGCCGCATTGCACCGCCTGAGCGACCCGGCCCAGCGTCTCCCAGGCCAGGGAACGGAGGAGCTCGGCCCGGGAGGCGCCGGCGGCATCGTCGAAGGCCGCGCCGAAGCGGCGGAACCGCTGGACGAGACCGCCGAGGAGCCGCCCCGGGCGCGCCCGGGCGCGGACCAGGAGGATGCTCGCCCCGACCACGCCCGCCACCGCGCCGTTGCCCAGCACCAGCGCCGCGACCAGGCCCGGCCCGAGGAGGAGCAGCGTGGCCGCGAGCACCGGGAGCACGAACACTGCCGTGGAGAGGAGCACCACGCCCTGCATCTGCACCGCCGCGACGGCGGCGCGTGGGCCGCTCGTGTCGCGGCTGAGCAGCACCGCCCGGGCGGCCTCTCCCGAGCCCCGGCCCATCGGAAGGACCAGACCCACCGCGTACCCGGCCGCTCCGACCCGCAGCCACTGGCGAAGGGACACCGTCGCCGCCGCCGGGCCGTAGAGGGCGCGAAGGGCCAGCGTGCTGCAGGCGACCATCGCCGCCTCGAGCAGGGCGAGGGCGGGGAGCGCGTGGGCGCTCGCTCCCAACCGGTCGAGCACCGCGCCCGCCCCGGAGGCCCACACCGTCACCCCGAGCACCGCGGTGGCGGCGAGCGCGCAGGTCACCCGGACCGCCGGCCGCCGCAGGAACGCGCCCGGGCTCATCGGCCCCTCGACGCCTGGAGCACCTCCGGCAGGCGCTGCCACACCCGGGCGAAGGTCTCGGCGTAGGCCTCCACCAGCGCCGGGGGCTGCGGGACGATGGGGTAGGTCTGGGAGAAGAGGCAGAGAGACCGGTCGAGGATGGCGTTGGTCACCGGGAACTGGCCGACGTCGTACGAGGGGCGGCCGGTGCGCGTCCCGGCGCGCCGGGACTCTGCCTCCAGCCGCTGGAAGAGGGTCTGCCCGGGCACGGGACGCGTCTGCCAGAGGACGACCTCGCAACCCTCGGCGCGGAGCGCACGGACCATCGCGTCGCGCACCACCGCCGGCGGCGCGTCCACCCCGACCTTCGCGGCGTCGAGCTGCACCCGGTACTTGTGGAAGGCGGGAACCCGGTCGGGCGGCACCTCGGGAGGGGTCACCCCGGGCAGCTCCCGCAGCCGCCCGCTCAGCAGCTCGGCGTTTGCCAGGGCGTTCTCGTTCCACGAGGGAAGGCGGCGGAGCTGCGCGCGGGCCACGGCGGCGGCCAGCTCGCTGGTCCGGTAGTTCCAGCCCACCGCCGCCGAGTCGTAGGCCCGGGTCCCGTCGAGGGCGTGCCGGAGGTCGTAGCTCGCCTCGTCCTCGGGCCGGCTGTCCTCGCCGAACATCCGCGCCGCGTGGGCCGCCCGGTAGAACGCGTCGTCGTCGGTGACCAGGAGCCCTCCCTCGCCCGAGGCCACGCTCTTCGACGACTGGAGGCTGTAGCAACCTGCGCGGCCGAGGGTGCCCGCCATCCGCCCCCGGTAGCGGGCGCCGATCGCCTGCGCCGAGTCCTCGATGAGGACGAGGCCGTGCCGCGCGGCCACCTCCGCGACCGCCTGCAGCTCGCAGGGGACACCGTGGAGATGGACCGGGATCACCGCCCGCGTCCGGGGGGTGATGGCCGCCTCGAGCAGCGCCGGATCCATCCCGAAGGTCCGGGGCTCCACGTCCACGAAGACCGGCACCGCCCCCTGGTGGAGCACCGCCATCGCCGTCGCCACGAAGGTGAACGCCGGGACGATGACCTCGTCACCCGCCCGGATGCCCGCCCCGATCAGGGCGAGGTGGAGCGCCGCGGTGCCGCTGTTGGTCGCCAGGCAATGCCGCGCGCCGACCAGCGCGGCGAACTCCCGCTCCAGCCCGCGGACCTCGGGGGCGAGCTGCCCGGAGAGCACGCCCCGGTCCAGCACCCCGAGGACGCCCTCCCGCTCCTCGGCGCCGAGCACCGGCCAGCGGACGTGCGCGCCCGCGGTGATGGAGGGACCGCCGCCCTGGATGGCGAGGGGACCGCCCACTAGACCGCCGCGCGAACGCGGCGCGCCACCTTCTCCACCCACTCCTGGAGGAGGGCGTTCTGCTTGAACAGGTCGTTCACCGCGCGCTCACCCTCGCGGTGGTAGGGCGCCTTGAAGAAGAGCGAGAACTGCCGCTGGATCCCGCGCTCCCCGTGCCGCTGGGCGACGTCGATCAGCCGGACCAGGTCCAGGACCAGCGGCGCGGCGAGGATCGAGTCCTTGCAGAGGAAGTTGATCTTCAGCTGCATCCGCTCGCCGAGGAAGCCCTGGATGTCGATGCTGTCCCAGGCCTCCTTCTCGTCGCCCCGCGGCCGGTAGTAGCTGATGTGCACCTGGTGGTCCGGGACCTCGTAGCCGAGGATCTCGTCCAGCACCGAGAGCTTGCTCGCGACCTTGGTCTTGTTGCTCTGCGGATCGTCGAGGACCTTGCCGTCGTTGTTCCCGAGGATGTTGGTCGAGAACCAGCCCTCGATCCGGAGCTGCCGCACCTGGAAGGCCGGGGCCAGGGCCGTCTTGAGGAGCGTCTGCCCCGTCTTCCCGTCCTCCCCGGCGATGGGGATGCCCGAAGTCTCGGCCAGCCCCTCCAGGGCCGGGACCTTGGTCAGGCTGGGGGTGAAGTTGACGTGGGGTACGCCGAGCTTGCAGGCCATGTAGAGGTACTTCATGGCCGGGCTGATCCGCTCGTCGCTCCGCTGCAGCCCCGCCTCGAACGCGCCGATGGTCCGGTGCACCTCGGACACCTCGGCGTGCCGCTCGGTCGAGCCGAGGTTCACGATGACCAAGCGGTCGAGCTTGTTGCTCGCCTTGAAGTCCTTGACGTTGCGGGTGAGGACCTCCAGCTCCTCGCGGTGGCTCTTGGCGGTGACGACGTTGCTCCCTTGGGCGCTGCCGAGGAAGCGCGAGGAGACCACCCCCGGCCAGGGCTTGATGGCCCGGAGCTCGGGCTCGACCTTCCGGAGCAGGTGCTCGGGGACGATCCGCTCCCGGAGCGCTGCCTCGAAGATGCTGTCGTCCCGGAGGTCCCAGCCGCCGAAGACCATGCTCTCGAGGGGCGCGCAGCCAAGCTGCTGAGGCAAGCCATTCTCGGTCACCATCCCGATGCGCGGTGCGAGCCCTCGCTTCATCAGCGCGACCCCCGCGATCGCCGTGCTAGCCACGGCTCCACCCGCGCCGACGAAGCAGACACCCAACCGGCTCATGCACGCTCCCAGGGCAATTCAATCAATGTCGCATATTTCGCGAGGAGATCTCGCTTAGAATTCTCGACGACCCGCGGAAACTTCTGCTGCGGGCTCCTCCGCCCGATGTCTTCCATGAAGCGACGGGCCCCCCCGGGCGAGAGGGCGAAGAGTGCCGGCGGGAGGATGGCGACGTTCGCCGCCCGGTGCTCCCGGTAGACGCGGTTCTGTGCGCAGAGACTCGCGTCGAATGCGCTGGCGAAACGGCGTGGATCCTCGGGCGGCTGGTCGAACTCGACGAAGATCTGGTAGCGGCCCTTGCCCGTCCCGCCGACGCCGACCTCGGCGCTGGCCGAGAACTCCACCACCGAGCACGCGGCGGCGCGAACGGCGGCATCCATCGCGCGCTCGATCTCGACGAACGAGGTCAGCTCCTGGGTGAGGGAGAGCACGCCCGAGGTCCGGCCCACGAACTCCAGCCGGTGCGGGAAGACGCTCTGGAATTGCACCAGGTCGCCGATGAGGTACCCGAAGAGGCCCGAGGACGTTGTGACCGCAATCGAGTAGTCCTGGCCGGGCTCGACTTCCCAGAGAGGGAGGCGGCGCGCCCCGGGCTTTCCGTGCTCGGCCGCGGGGACGAACTCGAAGAAGACGCCGCGGTCGGGGACCACGAGCATCCCTGGCTCGCCGATGCGGTCGGTGACGGCGAAGATGCCGCCCTCGGTTGCGTTGTAGTTATCCATGAGGACGATCGGACGTCCGACGCGCTTCTCGATCACCGGACGGTACGGCTCGAGGTTGATGCCCCCGCCGAACAGAACCGAGAGGTTTGGCCACAGCTCGCTGACGCTCCTCACCCGGCGCCCGCGCGCCTCGGCCGCGCGCAACAGCTTGTCGAAGAATACGCTGAACCAGCACGTCGTTCCCGAGATCGCGCGCACGTCGTGATCCAGGTAGGCCGCCGCCATCCTTTCAAGCTTCTCATCGTAGTCCTGGATGTCACGGAGATCCGGGGTGGGGAGGACCCGGTCCCGGACCAGCCAGGGGACATGCCGCTGCATCAGGCCGGGGTTGTTGGTGATCGCGACCCCGTCGCCGCCGTCCTTCCGCAGCGTGGAGGGCGGGAACAGCCCGAGGGTGTATCCGCCGAGGAATCCAGCACTTCCCACCTGGGTGGCGTAGCGGGCCACCACGTCGAACCCGGCCTTCTGCTGCCACCGGATCTGCGCGTGCGAGATGGGAAGGAACTTGTGCTGGGCCGCCGTCTGCGAGCTGCCCGAGGACTGGCCGTAGAACCGAATCAGCCCCGGCCAAAGGATGTCCCGCTCCCCGGCGCGCATCCGCTCGAGGAACGGCTCGAAGTCGCCATAGGTCCGCAGCGGCACCTGGTTCCGGAACTCCTCGTGAGAGGACACCTCGGCCAGCCGGTGACCGCGGCCGAATTCCGTCCGGGCCGCCGCCCGACAGTTCTCTCTCAGCGCTTCGAGCTGGACCTTCCGGAGGTGGTCACGGTCGCCGGCGACGCGGTTCCAGGTTCTGACCCGTGCCGTCGCCGCCGTCCAGGCCAGCGGGCCGATGACCCCTCCGCCGCGACGAACTTTCATGAATCTTTGCGGGGCTGCGTAGCATCCGCAGGGTGACCTGGCAACGGGCAAGGGGCCGGCCGGGATACTCCCTGGGGCCAACGGGGGGCGTGTTATGAGGAGCGGTCCACCCGTCGACCAGGGCCCATCTTCGATGCCGCCGTCCGAGCCGCCGCTGACCGATCCCGTGCCGCTGGACGGAATGCAGGCGCCGGGGCCCGCGGGAAGGCTCCTGGCCAGGGGCCGCGTCGCGCAGGAGAGCTGGTCCCACACCCACCTCGCTGCCCGCGTGGCTTGCCTCGTCGGCGCGGCCCACGAGATGCTCGCCCGCCGCCAGGAGGCGATGGACCTCGCCACCCGCGAGATCGGCAAGGTCCACGCCGAGGCCCTGTTCAACGAGGCGCTCGGGCCACTCGACGCGGTGAAGGGCTGGGCGCGCGTGCTCCGCCCCGCGCTCCGGCGGCGCCGCGTGCCGCTCAACCCGCTGGGCTTCCCCGGCAAGCGTGCCTGGGTCGAGGCCGTGCCCCGCGGCGTCGTGGCGATCATCGCTCCCTGGAACTTCCCGGTGGCCGGCCTCTATCGCTCGGTCTTCCCGGCGCTCCTCTCGGGCAACGCGGTCGTCCTCAAGCCAAGCGAGCTGTCGCCGCGCTCCAGCGGTTGGTTCGCGGAGCTCCTCGCCGGCCACCTGCCGGCCGGGGTCCTCCAGGTGCTCCAGGGCGACGGCGCGATGGGCGCGGCGCTGCTCGATGCCCGGCCCGACGCCTGCGTCTTCACCGGCTCGCCCGCGACCGGCCGGAAGGTGTCGGTGCGCTGTGCCGATCTGGGAATCCCCTGCAGCGCCGAGATGGGCGGGAAGGACCCGGCCATCGTCCTCGCCGACTGCGACCTGGAACGCACCGTCGCCGGCATCACCCACTGGGCGCTGTGCAACGCCGGGCAGGCCTGTGGTGCGATCGAGGTCGTCTACGCCGAGCGCGCCATCGCCGACGCGCTGGTCTCCCGGCTGGGCGAGGTGTGGTCGGCCCTCCGGAGCGGACCCCTCCACGGCGCGGCCTCGGACGTCGCCCCGATGGCCAGCGCCCGGCAGCTGGAGGTGGTGCGGCAGCACGTGGAGGATGCCCGGGCACGGGGAGCCACGGTGGTCACCGGCGGCGCGCCGCTCGGGGAAGGGTTGTGGTTCCCGCCGACGCTGCTCGACCACTGCAACCACGCCATGGCGGTGGTGCGCGACGAGACCTTCGGTCCCGTCCTGGCGGTGGTGCGCGTGGAGGGTCCCGCCGAGGCCATCCGGGCGGCGAACCAGCTCCGCTACGGGCTCGGGGCGTCGATCTGGACGCGCGACCTCGCCCGGGGGCAGCGGCTCGCCGAGCGCCTGGACTACGGGGTGGTGAGCATCAACAACCACTCCTTCACCGGCGCCGTGCCCGCGCTGCCCTGGTCCGGCACCCGGGCCACCGGCTTCGGCGTGGCCAACAGCGCGCTCGCCCTTCCCACCTTCGTCCGCCCCCGCGCCGTCGTCGTCGATCGCCGGAAGCAGCCCGAGCTGTACTGGATGCCCTACGACCAGGGCCTCCTCGAGCTGGGGGACGTCCTCGCCGACCTGCAGAACAACCGGCTCGGGCGGGCCTGGAAGCTGCCCGGCCTGATGCGGCGTCGGATGCGGGCGCTGCGCGACTTCTTCCGGCGGCGGCACTCAGCCCAGCTGCGGTGAGATCTGATCGGCCGCGCGCGCGGCCACCGCCATGATGGTGAGCTGGGGATTGACCCCCAGCGGCCCGCGCACCGTGCTGCCGTCCACGACGAACAGGCCTGGCACGTCGTGCGCCTGGTGGTCGAGCCCCACCACGCTGGTCCGCGGGTCGGTCCCCATCTGGCAGGTGCCCAGCGGGTGGTAGCTGGCCAGCGCGATGTCGGACGCCGAGAGCTTCCTCTTGCGGAAACGGTCCAGGCCCTGCCGCGGCTCCACGCCTCCGGCTCCGAACACACTGGGATAGAGGCGGCGAGCGCCGGCGGCGACCAGCATCTCCATGCACAACACCAGGCCCCGGTGGAGGCGCGCCACGTCCGCCGGGGTGACTGTGTAGCGAAGCACCGGAAGGCCCCGGGGCTCGCCCCACACCCGTCCGTTCCGGGTGGTGTCGGCCGCCAGCGGACCCACGGCCCCCAGGTGCCCCAGCTGGCCCATGGGCTCCATCAGGCGGCGTCCCGTGGTGGGCAGGATGGTCGGCATCGCGTTGTGGCTCGCCTGCGCCGCGAGCAGGAGCAGTCCTTCGCGGAGGAACTGCTCCGACCCGTAGCCCTGGGGGATGTGGTCGAAGGGACGGATCTCCTCGTCGAAGAGCCCCGCCACCAAGCAGCTCGGATGGAGCGTCAGGTTCCTGCCCACTTGCCCGCTCGCGTTGGCCAGCCCCTGACGGAGGAGGAGGAGCGGCGTCGGGATCGTGCCGCCGGCGAGGATGACCGCCCGGGCACGGACCCGGACCCGGTTCCCGTTCGCGGCGCTGCCCTCGACGCCCGTGGCACGCCCGGACTCGAGCAGCACCCGGTCGGCCCTCAGCCCGGTGAAGAGCAGGGCGCCTCGCTCCAGCGCCGGCGGGACGTAGGAGAGGTTGGTGCTCTTCCGCGCGTCGCTCCGGCACCCGAGGTGGCAGAAGCCGGAGGCCTCGCAGCCGGGTGCGTTGCGGAGGAGCTCCCCGTGCTTCCACCCCAGCGCGTCACACCCCCGCTGGATGACCTCCGCGATCGGTCCCACGTGGCGGCGCGAGGGCGGACCGACCCCGAGGTGCGTCTCCACCCGCTCGAAGTAGGGGACCAGGCGGGAGGGCTCGAAGGCGTCGGTGCCCATCTCCTCGCACCACCGGTCGAGGACCCAGGACGGGGTGCGGAACGCGGTCCCGCCGTTCACCGCCGTCGAGCCGCCGACCATCCTCCCCACGAAGACCGGGATGGCGGCGTTTCCCAGCGCGATCGACGGGCGATAGAAGCGCTCCGCCGCACGGACGGTGCTGCCGTCGAAGTTGTGACGGTGGTAGAGCTGCCCCTCCTCGACGAACACCACCGCGTGCCCGCGCGCGGCGAGCTCGTGCCCCACCACCGCGCCACCCGCTCCGGTCCCGATGACCACCACGTCGCACTCGACATCCCCCCCGGTCCAGCTCTCCGCGGCGTGGACCTGGCTGGCCCAGCGGGGCTCGGTGACCGGGAGCGGCGGCCTCGGGCGGGCGCCCATGGCTCGCTGCACGTGGGGGGCGTCGAAGTGAACGACCTTGTAGACCGACGCCACGATCGACAGCGGTCCTCGGAACACCGGGTCACGCTCCCATCGGGCGAGCAGCGCGTCTTGCCGGGCCGCGGACAGCGCGTGGAAGGGCCGGCCGGTGCGCAGCCGTGCCGCCGCGTCGAGCGCCCGGTGGGCGGCGCCCCAGGCCCGGGAGAGCTTCGGCGAGAAGCGAGCGACGAGCGCGGCCACCTCGCGCACCGTGGTGTCATCAGCAGCGGGGATGGTACTCGCGCCGGGGAGGATGGCCTCGGCCAGGGCGAGCATCGCGCGGTGTACGCCCTCGACGTTCGGCGAGCCCGCGGTGTCGGCGAGGGAAGAAGCTTCCACGCCGCGCGTTTTGACACGCGCACGTGGAGTGCCGTCAAGTGCGCCCCAGGTGATGTCCTCCTCGACGACGCTGCTCTTCCTGGTGCTGGCCGCGAACGACGGCGGGACGCCCGCTGCGCATCGTGCGGTCGTTCCGCTCCACTCCTTCACCGTCTTCAAGCAGGACTCGGGTCCGGTCAACTACTACTCGGTCACGACCGAGGACGGCGTTCCCATCCTCCGCGGCGTCTACCGCCCGGGCCTGGGCAACGTGGTGCTCGACGCCGAGGTGCCGGAGCAGGCGCGGCACACGGTGAGCGCGGTGAGCTGGCGCTGGCGGGTGCACGCCCTGCCCCGCGACGCGAACGACTGCGGCCCTGGCCAGTCGGACTCCGCCGCCTCGGTCTTCCTCGCCTTCAAGGCGGGCCTGAAGATCATGGTCATCAAGTACGTGTGGAGCACCATCGGCACCCTGGGGACCTCCTGTCAGTCCGCCCGGGGCTGGTTCTTCGACCGCGACACCGTGCTGGTCCAGGTCGGCGCGCCGCTCGACGAGTGGCTCAGCTACAGCGTCGACCCGCGCAAGGAGTTCGTGAAGCACTACGGCGGCAAGCTCGAGGACGTGCCCGACTTCGTCGCCATCGGCCTGATGACCGACGGGGACAACTCGCAGAGCCCGGCCGCGGCGGACTACGCGGACTTCGTGGTCGAGTGGTAGGCGGCGGTCATGGCTGACGCGATGGTCGCCCTCCCGGTGCCCGAGGTGGTGCGGCGGTGGGAGGTGCGAACGGCGGCCCTGGTCGCCGCGGCGACCGCGGTGCGGCTGCTCTTCGTCACCGGGACCGACATCGCCAACGGCGAGGCCTACTACTACCTCTGGTCCCGCTTTCCATCGCTGAGCTACTACGACCACCCGCCGCTGGTCGCCTGGACGACCTGGCTGACCACCCGCTCGTCGCACGGGTCGCTGGCGGTCCGCGCGGGTCCGCTCGTCTGCGCGGTGCTCTCCGCCGTGCTCCTCTACCGGCTGGGGCGGCGCCTCTTCTCGCCCCGCGCCGGCTTCATCGCCGTGGCCATCGTCACCATCATCCCGGTCTTCTTCGCCTCGGGCTACGCGCTCAATCCCGAGGCCCCGCTCGCCCCGCTGTGGGTGCTCGGCCTCCTCCAGCTGGAGGGAATGCGGGAGCACGACGAGGCGTGGCGCCCGCTCGCCGCCGGGCTGGTGGCCGGGCTGGCCTTCCTCGCCAAGTACTCGGGGGTGCTCCTCCTCGCGGTGGGGCTGCTCTACGTCCTCGTCTCCCCCCGGGGGCGCCGCTGGCTCCGCCGTCCCTCGCTCTACCTCGGGCCCTTGCTCGCCCTCGTGGTCGCCCTGCCGGTGCTGATCTGGAACGCGCAGCGCGGGTGGCCCTCGGTGCTGCTCCACCTCGTCGAGCGCCGGGGCGCGGCGGATCCGGCGACGTTCCTCGCGAACGCCTGGCACGTGCTGCTCGGCCAGCTGGGACCCTTCCACCCGCTGGTCTTCCCCGGGCTCCTGGTGGTCCTGGCGATCTGCATCCACCGCTCACGCGCCGACGACCGCTTCCGCTTCCTCGCCCTGGCGAGCTGGCCCGTTCTGCTCTTCTTCCTGGTGATGATGGCCCGGGTCCGCGACCCCGAGTCGCACTGGACGATGGTGGGCTATCTTCCCCTCGCGGTCGCCGCCGGAGGGTTGCTGGATGCGCGGCCGCGGCCGCTCCCGGGATGGCTCCGCGGCTACCTCGCCGCCTGCGTCGCGGTCACCGTCCTGGCGACCGGGGCCCTCCAGGCCTACGCGCGCGACCCGTCGCTGCGCCGCTTCCTGCCGGCGGGGACCTACGACCCCGATCGCGACGCCTTCAACGAGATGGCCGGCTGGGGCGAGCTCCGGACCGGCGCGCAGGCCGAGGCTGCCGCGCTCGGGCCAGCGACGGTGGTGGCCAGCTGCCAGTATGCGCTCTGCGCCCACATCCTCGCCGCGCTGGACGATCGCCCGGGTGTCTTCTGCCCCGCGCAGCGCAGGACCGAGTTCGATTTCCTCGGGCGACGGAATCCCCCCCCCGGTGTCCCGGTGCTGTACATCCAGGACGACCACTACCACGAGGACCCCGCCACGCTTCTCCCGGACCGCGCCTGCCAGCCTCTCCGCACCCTGCCCGTCGAGCGGCACGGGGTCGTGCTGCAGAACTACCATCTCTGGGCGTGCTTGCCCCGAGGAGGAGCGCCTCGGTGACTCACGCTCCTTCGCGGCCGGCGCTCCGCCGCCTCCTCGACTGGCTGGTCGCCTTCCAGCTGCGGCGACCGCTGGTGGTGCTGGCCGCGGTCGGAGCGGTGACCATCGTCTCCGTCGCGCTCGCCACCCGGCTCCGCATCGAGACCGGATTCGAGAGCCTCCTCCCCGAGACGCGGCCCAGCGTGGTCGAGCTCAAGCGGGTCTCGGCCCGGACCGCGAGCCAGTCCACCATCTTCGTCGTGCTCGAGGGCCAGGACCCGGCCGGGCTCCGACGCGCGGTCGACGCCCTGGTTCCCGAGCTCACGGCCCTCGGGCCCCCCTGGGTGGGACACGTGGAGAGCGGTGTGCACGAGGCCCTTGCCTTCCTCAAGCCGCGCACCGGCCTCTACACCGACCTCGCCACCCTGAAGCGCCTCCGGGACGACGTCGAGGCGCGCTACGCCTACGAGGTCGGTAAGCAGAGCGGGCTCCAGCTCGGACTGGAGGACGAGGCGCCGCCGCCCATCGCGCCCGACCGGGTGAAGTCCCGCCTCGGGGTGAAGGCCGAGGAGGAGAAGAAGTTCCCCGCCGACGGCCGGTACCAGAGCGAGGACGGCAAGACCGCGGTCGTCGTCATCCGCAGCGGCGTCCTGGGCGCCGATTTCCAGAAGTCCGAGGAGGCGGTGGCGAAGGTCTCCGAGGTCGTCCGCCGGGTGAACCCCGCCCGCTTCGACCCCGCGGCCCGCTGGGACCTGAGCGGTGACATGCTCATCGGTCTCGCGGAGTTCCGGCTCATCAACCGCGACCTGACCGAGGTGGGCCTCGCCGGGACGTTCCTCATCCTCGGCGTGGTGTTCCTCTACTACCTCCGGGTCAGGACGGTGGTCTCGATGGGCCTGGCGATCGGGGTGGGGGTGGCGTGGACCTTCGCCCTGACCGAGCTGCTCATCGGCCGTCTCAACCTCGCCACCGGCTTCCTGTTCACCATCATCGCCGGCAACGGGATCAACTTCTCCATCCTTCTCATGGCCCGCTACCTCGAGGAGCGGCACGAGGGGAGGAGCACCGAGGCGGCCATCGTGGAAGGCATGCGCCGCACCTGGCGGCCCACACTGACCGCCGCCGCGACCGCCTCCGCCGCCTACGGCGCGCTGGCCGTCACCGAGTTCCGCGGGTTCCGCGAGTTCGGGTGGATCGGCGGGATGGGGATGCTGGTCTGCTGGGTCGCGGCCTTCCTCACCCTCCCCTCGCTCCTGCTGGTGACGGAGCGCCTCTTCCCGCTGGAGCGCGTCTCCCGCTGGCGGCGCGCGCTGCGGGTGCAGGGCGAGGGAGTTCCCTTCGCGGCGCCCTTCGCCCGTTTGGTCGCCGCCGCGCCGCGGGCCATCACCGTCGTAGGGACCGCCCTGGCCGCCGTCGGAGTCGTCCTCACCGTGTTCTACGTCCGCTCGGACCCGATGGAGTACGACACCAATCGGATCCAAAGCGACCGGCACGCCGTGGCCGAGGTGCACCGGCTGTTCCACGTCGCGAGCCAGCTCACCGGCTTCGTGGGCGTGGACGGCATGGCGGTCATGACCGACCGGCTGGACCAGGTGGCCCCGCTGAAGGCCACGCTGGAGGCCCGCAGGGACGCCGCGCCGCACGACGCGAAGCCCTTCGGCACGGTCCACACCCTCGAGGACTTCGTCCCCAAGGACCAGGAGACCAAGATCCCCATCCTGATGCAGCTCCGGAAGCGCATCCTCAAGGCGCACCGGATGGGGTTCGTGACCGACTGGGAAAAGGTCGAGCCCTACCTGCCGCCTGAGGACCTGCGCCCGTTCGGCATCGACGAGCTGCCCGACGCGATCGCCCGCCCCTTCACCGAGAAGGACGGCAGCCGGGGGCGCATCGTCTACATCAGCCCGAGCGGCGACACCGCCGACGCGCACTACCTCCTCCGCTGGGCGGACGCCTACCGCGACACGGTCCTCCCCGACGGGAGCGAGATCCGCGGCTCTGGGCGAGCGGTCATCTACGCCGACATGTGGAGCGCCATCCTCAAGGACGTGCCCCGGGCGGTGGCGGTGTCGATCCTCGCCACCCTGGCCATCGTCGCCCTGGGCTTCCGCGAGCGCCGGTCGCGTTCCCGGGTCATGCTCTCGCTCCTGGTGGGCGTGTTCTGGACCGTGGGGATGCTGGCGCTGCTCAAGTTCAAGCTGAACTTCCTGAACTTCATCGCCCTGCCGGTCACCTTCGGCATCGGCGTGGATTACGCGGTGAACATCGTCCAGCGCGACCTCGAGCTCGAGGACCCGGTGGAGGTGCTGCGCAGGACCGGAGGAGCGGTGGTGCTCTGCAGCCTCACCACCCTGCTCGGCTACCTGGCCCTGACCCGCTCCCTCAATTACGGCGTGCGGAGCCTCGGCATCACCGCGGTCATCGGCGAGGCGGCCTGCCTCGTGGCGGCGGTGGTGGTGCTGCCCGCGGCGCTGCTCTGGCTCCGCCAGCGGCGGCGCGGCGCGGAGGCCGAGGTGCCGTCTCCGAGCGAGGCCGCCGCAGGCTGAGGGCCCGCGGGCGCGCCGCGACGAGCGCATCCTCGAGGCGGTCGTTCCCCCAGAACATCTCGCCGCGAGCGAGGAAGGTCGGCGCGCCGAAGATGCCCAGCGACCGGGCCCGCTCCACCTGGACCCGGAGCCGCGGCTTCTCCGCCGGCGACTGTGCCCGGGCGAGGAGCTCCCCTGCGGGCTGCCCCAGGGACTCGAGCACCGCGGTCACCGTCTCCACCCCGGAGATGTCGCGGTCCTCGGCGAAGTTGGCCCGCGACAGCGCCCGGCAGAAGGGTCTCATCCACGGCTGGTCCTGCCCGAGCAGCGCCACCCGGATGGGGAGCACCGTGTTCTGGGGGAAGCGCGCCGGCTTCTTCCAGGGGAGCCCGTACTTCCGCGCCTGGCGCTCCATGTCCCTCCAGACGTAGGCCCCCTTCTCCTTCTGCAGCACGAAGGGAGAGCTGTTCCAACCGAAGGACTCGAAGATCGGCCCGAGCAGGAACGGCTCCCAGCGAACGTCCACGCCGGCCGCCTCGGCCAGGGCGTCGATGCGCCAGAGGGTGAGGTAGCTGTAGTTGCTCGCCAGGTCGAACCAGAACTCCAGCACCGGGCGCGCCGCGCTCATCGGAAGAGGACCAGCACCCGCACCTCGATGCTCTGTCTGGGCGGCGCGTCGGGCGGCATCCCCGGGTGGTCGAACGCCGCATGGGGGACGAAGCGCGCCACCCCGCCGTCCGAGTCGTACTGCTTGAAGACCAGCGCCTCCTGCCGCCGCATCTCGGAGACGTAGGACCAGAGATGCTCGGGCCGGTGGCGGACGAGGGAGATCTCCCCCGTCCTCGCAGGGTAACGAAGCTCCGCGGAGACGAGATCTCCCCGACCCACGCTCCGGGCATCGCAGAGGGCGAGCGGCGTGTCCAGGACCGGCGCGCTCCCGATCGACCGCCAGACGTTCACGATGGCGAACCGGCCCGCAGGACGCCGGCCCCCGAGCACCATCCCGAACCGCCGGGCCCCCGAGTCCTCGGTGTAGTCGACGTGCACCCGGCCCGCGGGACCCGCGAACGGCCCTCGCCCGTTCCCCAGCGTCATCGGCGGGCGGCCGAACTCACGGCGCCGCACCAGGTGGTCGAAGACGTGCGCCTCCGCGCCTCCGGTCGCTGCCAGGGCGAGCTCGGCGACCTCGGGGTAGTAGAGGCGTCCGAGCTCGTCATCGTCGAGGAAGTCCTCCACCCGCGTGGGCGCGTGCCACAGCTCGAACCCGTTCCGGTCGAGGTCCAGGAAGGCCGCCGCCTCCCGCGCGTCGTGGATGACGACCGGCCGGGGCTGGTACTCGCAGTTGTCGGCCGCGGCGCCGGGCGGAGGCGGCCCCACGTAGCTGTACGGGACATCGGGACAGCGGCCGAGATAGAGGAGCGGCGCGATGACCCACGCCGGCCGCGGCCGCTCTCCCTTGCTGAAGTGCGCCATGCTCGGGTCCATGGGTCTTCTGTCTACGGAGCCGCAGGCCGCGGCTCCAATGCCGGGTCGGCCCGGTTCGCATGCGGAGGGGGAATGCCACCGCGCCTCCTGAACCTGCCCCCCCTCGAGCTGTTCCGCGGCTTCGTCGCCGTGGGCCGCGCGCTCAGCGTCACCGCCGCCGCGCGCGAGCTGGCCATCACCCAGCCCGCCCTCAGCCGGCAGATCCACGCCCTGGAGAGCGCTCTCGGCTGCGCGCTCTTCGTCCGCCGCCACCGGAGCCTCGAGCTGACCGCCGAGGGCACCCGTCTCTTCCGGACCGCCGACGCCTGGCTGGACCAGCTGGCCGAGGCCATCGACGCGCTCCGCCCGGCGGACCCGAGCTCGGTGGCCATCACCACCTCCAGCGGCTTCGCCGCGCTCTGGCTCCTGCCGCGGCTGGGGGAGTTCCAGGCCAGCCATCCGGGCGTGGACCTGCGAGTCGTGGCCAGCAACCGGGTGCTCGACCTCGAGCGGGAGGCGATCGACCTCGCCGTCCGCTACTGCCCCGACGAGCGCGCCCCGGCCGGCGCCGTCCGGCTCTTCGGCGAGGAGCTGGTCCCGGTGGCCTCGTCCCCGATCGACCTCGACGCCCCGGGCCGCCTCGGCGACGCGGTGCTGCTCGACTACGACGACCCCTCCCACCCGCTCCTTCACTGGGCACACTGGCTCCGCGCGAGCGGGCTCGCCCGGCCGAGGCCGGGCCGGGTGATCCGCTTCACCCAGTACGAGCAGGCCATCCAGTCGGCGCTGGCCGGCCACGGCGTTGCCCTGGGTCGGCTCGCCCTGGTCCGGCCGCTCCTCGACTCGGGCCAGCTGGTGCCGGCGGCCCGCCTCGAGCCCCTGCCCATTCCCTACGGCTACTGGCTGGTGTCGCGAAGCCGCCCCCTGGGCCGGAACGCGGCGGTGGTCCGGAGCTGGATCCTCGCCCGGGCCCCGGCCACGCGCTAGCGCCCGGCGTCGCGGCGGCGCCCGTTCGCTGCGGCACCCTCCCCTCCGGCCGCTCTGGAACTAAGGAGCACTCCTTCTTCTCCGCCGAGGTCCCCTTGCGCGTCTCAGTCCCGCGTCTCGCCCTCCTCGTCCCGCTCCTGGCTGGGATGACCGCCCGAGCCACGCCCCAGCCGGTGCACTTCGACGTGTCGCTGCTCGACCCGAGCAAGGACCCCTGCACCGACTTCTACGCCTATGCCTGCTCCCGCTGGCTGACGAACAACCCCATCCCCGGCGACGAGCAATACTGGGACACCGGCTCCCCGCTGAACCTCTGGAGCCGCGCGATCCTCCGCGAGACCCTGGAGGCCGCATCGCGTCCGGACCCGACGCGCCCGCCGAACGACCGGCTCATCGGGGACGCCTGGGCCGCCTGCATGGACGAGCCGCGGATCGAGGCCGCCGGCATCGCGCCCATCCGCGCCGACCTGGACCGGATCGCCCACCTCGCGGACAGGAAGGGCATCGCCCGCGAGCTGGCCCGCCAGCACCTGGCCGCCCCGGGCGCCTGGGACGGCGGGGACAACGGGACCAACGCGGTGCTGTTCGGCTTCGGGTCCTCCCAGGACCTGAACGACGCGAGCCTGGTGGTCCTGGGCATCGACCAGGGCGGCACCGCGCTGCCGGGGCGTGACCACTACCTGTCGGACGAGCCGCGGATGAAGGAGCTTCGCGCGAAGTACCTGGTCCACCTCGAGCGGATGTTCACCCTGGCCGGGGAGCCGGCGGCCGTCGCCAGGCGCTCGGCGGCCTCGGTGCTTGAGATGGAGACCGCGCTGGCACGGGCGTCGATGGACAACGTCAAGCGCCGCGACCCGAAGAACCTGAACAACGTGCGGAGCCTCGCGCAGATCGAGGCCGCCACGCCCTCGTTCGACTGGGCCGCCTACCTCTCCGCGGTGGGCGCGCCCAGGCCGAAGCACTACCTCGTCTCCGCACCCGAGTTCCTCGCCGGGATGGAGGCGCTTCTCAAGGCGCGCCCCGTGTCCGACTGGCGCGCCTACCTCAGCTGGTGGACGCTCCACCAGCACGCGCCTCTGCTCTCCAAGGCGTTCGTGGACGAGAACTTCGACTTCTTCGGCCACACCCTGGGGGGCGCCGAGCAGCTGCTGCCCCGCTGGCGGCGCTGCGTGAGCATGGCGGACCGCGACCTCGGCGAAGCGCTCGGTGAGGCCTACGTGCGGCGGGCGTTCCCCCCGGAGAGCAAGCGGCGCGTGGACGAGCTGGTGCGCAACGTGCGCGCCGCGCTGGCTGCGGACATCGACACCCTGGACTGGATGGGCCCCGAGACGAGGAAGGCCGCGCACGTGAAGCTCGACGCCATCGAGGAGAAGATCGGCTACCCCATGAAGTGGCGGGACTACTCCACGGTGAAGATCGACCGGACCAGCCTGGTCGGCAACGTCCGCTCGGCCTCCGCCTTCGAGCTCCACCGGCAGCTGGCCAAGGTGGGCAAGCCAGTGGACCGGACCGAGTGGACCATGACCCCACCGACGGTGAACGCCTATTACTCGTCGCAGCTCAACACCATCAACTTCCCGGCCGGCATCCTCCAGCCGCCCTACTTCGACCCCGTGCAGGACGAGGCGGTGAACTACGGCGCCATCGGCAGCGTCATCGGCCACGAGATCACCCACGGGTTCGACGACCAGGGCCGGAAGTTCGACGCCGAGGGGAACCTCCGCGACTGGTGGACCCCGGCGGACGCCGCCGCCTACGAGCAGCGGGGGAAGTGCATCTCCGACCTCTACACCCACGACATGCCCTCGCTCGGGGTGAAGACCAACGGGCTCCTCACCCAGGGGGAGGACACCGCGGACAACGGTGGGGTGCGCATCGCGCTCGCGGCGCTCGACCGGGCGCTCGCCGCCGCGGGCAAGAAGGCGGACACCCAGGGGGCGGACGGGCTCTCCGCACACCAGCGCTTCTTCGCGGGGTACGCGGTGGCGTGGTGCATGGAGCTGCGGCCGGAGTTCGCCCGCACCATCATCCAGACCAACCCCCACTCCCTCGGCGAGTACCGGGTGAACTACGTCCTGATGAACGTCCCGCAGTTCGCCCAGGCGTTCTCCTGCCCGGCCGGCAAGCCGATGGTTCGCGCCAACGCCTGCCGGGTCTGGTAGCCGCTCGCGCCTGCTGTCAGGCTCCGGCACGTCATGACCGGCCGTCACCGCTTCTTCGGGCTCCTTCCACTCCTCGCCCTGGGGGCGTGCGCCACCGGCGAGGTCCGGCGGGTGGCGTCCCCGGCGCTGCTGGAGCCACGGGACGGGTCCTGCACCACGCTCGGGCAGGTGTCGGTCCGGTCCTCCACCGAGCTGTTGATGTCCGAGGACGCGCTGCTGTCCTCCGCGGTGAACGAGCTCCGGCGTCAGGCCGCGCTCCGCGGGGCGACCCACCTCGTCGTCTCCCGCCCCGCGTTCGCGGCGACCGTGGCCTACGGCACCACCGCCGCGGCGTCGGGCGTGGCCTACCGCTGTCCCGCGTCCGACTGACCCTCACCCGGGCGAGGTCTGGGGAGGGTCAAGCTCGACGCGCCGCGGCGCTCCCCGCTTCACCCGGCGGGCGCGGCCGGTGATAGTCACCTTCCTGGAACCCATGGAATCGCCTGTGCTCTCGGTGTCCGACGCCCTCGCCGGCAAGAGGCTTCTCTTGACCGGCTGCACCGGATTCCTCGGCAAGGTCACCCTCTCCATGCTCCTCCACCGCTACGGGGAGGGGCTGGGACGGGTGTGGGTGCTCGTCCGGCGGGGCTCGTCCAGCAGCGCCGAGGCCCGCTTCGTGGAGAAGGTGGTCCGCAGCGATCCCTTCCAGCCCCTCCGGGACCACCACGGGGACGACGAGGCGGAGGCCTTCGTCCGGGCGCGTTGCCGGGTGCTCGACGGCGACGTCACCGAGCAGCTGCTCGGCCTGTCCACCGCCGACCTCGAGGCGCTCCGGGGCGAGGTGGACGCGGTGGTCAACTGCGCCGGCCTGGTCTCCTTCAACCCGCCGCTCGAGGTGGGGCTGAAGATCAACACCTACGGCGTCCGCAACGCGGTCGAGCTGTGCCAGCGGCTGGACGTGCCGCTGATCCACGTCTCCACCGCCTTCGTGGTCGGCAACCGGAGCGGCCTGGTCTTCGAAGACGAGGAGATCGTCGGCTACTTCCCGAAGAAGGGCGAGAAGGACGGACGCGACTTCGCGCTGGAGAACGAGCTGGAGGACGCCGCCCGCCTGGTGAAGCGGCTTCGCGAGCAGGCCGAGGACCACGCCCTCACCTCCGAGTTCCGGGCCCGCGCCATCGAGCGCCTGGAGGAGGAAGGGCGCGACGGCCGCGACGACAAGACGCTCCGCCTCGCGGTGGGGCGCGAGCGCAAGCTGTGGCTGACCCAGAAGCTCACCGACGCGGGCATGGAGCGCGCGCGGAGCTGGGGCTGGCCCAACACCTACACGTACACCAAGTCGCTCGGGGAGCAGGTCATCGCCGGCACGACCGGCCTCCGCTACGCCATCGTCCGCCCCAGCATCGTGGAGAGCTCGCTGCGCTACCCCTTCCCGGGGTGGAACGAGGGCTTCACCACCTCGGCGCCGCTGGCCTACGCCGGGCTCAAGGGACACCGGCTCATCCCCGCGCACGACCGGGCCATCCTCGACATCATCCCGGTGGACCTGGTGGCCGGCTCGCTCGTCGCCATCACCGCCCGGGCGATGACCCACCCCGAGCGGAAGGTCTACCAGCAGGCCTCGGGCGATTCGAACCCCTTCTATGCCGTGCGCTCGGTGGAGCTGGTGGGGCTCTACCGCCGGAAGTTCTTCCGCGAGAAGGAGACCGGCAGCGCGCTCCTCAACGACGTGAAGAGCCGGCTCGAGCCGCAGTCGGTGTCGAAGCGGAGCTTCCTCGCCCGCTCGGCTCCGCTCTTCGCCGCCGGGGCGCGCCTCCTACGCCGGGGCATCGAGGAGCACGGCCCGCGCTGGGGCGCTCCGCGGGTCTCGGCGATGCTCGAGCGGACGCGGGACCAGCTGGAGCGGGTGGAGGAGCAGGCCTCCTCGCTCGCCTCGCTGGTCGAGCTCTTCCTCCCCTTCCTCTGGGAGAATCGCTACGTCTTCCGCTGCGACAACACGAGGGGCCTCTACGCGGCGATGCACCCCGAGGATGCCGCGCGGATTCCCTGGGACCCGCACGGCATCGACTGGCGACGGTATTTCCTGGAGGTGCACCTCCCCGGCCTGGAGAAGTGGGTCTTCCCCGGCTTCGAGGAGGAGCGCGAGCGGCGCAAGGCCATCCACGCCCACCGAGATCTCCTGGAGCTGTTCGACTCGGCAGTGCACGCCCACCGGCACAGGGTCGCCTTTCGCCGGGTGGAGGACGAACGCGAGGAGCGCTTTACCTACGGCGAGGTGCATCGCTGGGCCGCGCGGGTGGGCAGCTTCCTCCTCCGGAGCGGGGTGAAGCCCGGAGACCGGGTGCTGCTCATCTCCGAGAACCGCCCCGAGTGGCCCATTGCCTACTTCGGCATCCTCCGCGCCGGCGCCACCGTCGTCCCGGTGGACCCGGCGTCGAGCGAGTCCGAGGTGGTCAACATCGTTCGCCGGAGCCAGGCCCGGGTGTTGCTGCTCTCCGAGGACGCCGCCCAGGACCTGGCCGGGCTGTGGCGCACGCTTGCCGGGCAGTCGCTGGAGGCGAGCCTCGCCACCCTCGCCCAGGCGATGGAGGGGGACCCCGCGCAGCCAGGGCGGGTGGGAGCGGTGCGCAAGGCCGCCGCGCCGGACGACGTGGCCTCGCTCATCTTCACCTCGGGCACCACCGGCACGCCGAAGGGCGTGATGCTCACCCACCGAAACTTCGCCTCGCTGGTACCCAAGCTCGCCGCCTCGTTCGACTTCGGGGTGGGCGACGGCCTGCTCTCGGTGCTCCCGCTCCACCACACTTTCGAGTTCTCCGCCGGGCTGCTCACCCCCTTCAGCCGCGGAGCCGAGGTCACCTACCTCGACGAGCTCACCACCGACCGGCTGGGCGAGGTACTCGAGTCGGGTCACGTCACGGCGATGATCGGCGTTCCGGCGCTGTGGACGCTGTTCCACCGGAAGGTGACCCAGGAGCTGGCGACGAAGCCGGCCATCGTGGAGCAGGCGGTGAAGGCGCTGATGTCAGCGCACGGCACGCTCCGCAACCGCAGGAACGTCAACCTGGGCAAGCTGCTCTTCTGGCCGGTGCACAGGAAGTTCGGGGGACGGATCAAGTTCCTCGTCTCCGGCGGCTCGGCGCTTCCCGACGACGTGCACAAGGCCTTCCATGACCTGGGGTTCGATCTGGCCGAGGGCTACGGGCTGACCGAGGCCTCGCCGGTGCTGAGCGTGCAGGCCCCGGGGAACAAGCGGGTGCCGGGGAGCGTGGGCAAGGCCCTGCCCGGCATCGAGCTGCGCATCGACGCCCCCGACGGCGAAGGCATCGGCGAGGTCTGCGCCCGCGGGCCGAACGTGATGGCCGGTTACTTCGCCGACCGCGAGGCCACCGAGGCGACACTGATCGACGGCTGGCTCCACACCGGGGACCTGGGCCGGCTCGACGCCGAGGGCCAGCTCTACCTCGTGGGCCGGAAGAAGGACGTCATCATCGACGCCAACGGGAAGAACGTCTATCCGGACGAGCTGGAGGAGCTCTACGGCGAGCACCGCGCGGTGAAGGAGCTCTCGGTCGTCGGTCTCCCCGACGAGGCCGGGGGCGAGACGGTCGCCTGCCTCTGCGTCCCGGACTACGGCGAGCGGCGGCGCGAGGAGGTACGCTCCGAGCTGGAGGAGCACTTCCGCCGGGTATCGTCCGAGCTGCCCTTCCACCGCCGCATCAAGGTGCTGCGCTTCTGGGACGGCGAGCTGCCGCGCACCAGCACCCGGAAGGTGAAGCGGAAGCCGGTGGTGGACGAGCTCCGCAAGCTGGAGAAGCTCGCCGCCTCCGGGGAAAGGGCCCGCCCCGCCGCCCACGGGGGCGCGACGGACTGGCTCCAGCGCCTGGTGGCCGAGGTCATCGGCAAGCCGGCGACCGAGGTGCACCCCGAGTCGCGGCTGGCCGCGGACCTGGGCTTCGACTCGCTGATGCTCACCGAGCTGTCGGTGGCGCTGGAGTCCGCGGGCATCGCCCTGCCCGAGGCCGGTGACCTCTCCGGGGTGGAGACGGTGAAGGACCTCGCGCGCCTCCTGGGAAGCGCGGCGCGGCGGCTGACCGACCCGGCCGAGGGAGTCCAGCCCGCGCACTCCGAGGCCCAGCCGGAGAGCCGGGAGATCGCCGTGCCAGCGCCGGTGGCCACCCTGGGCCGGACGATGCTCGACCTCTGGCAGAAGGCCATGTTCGGCGGCGTCTTCCAGGTCGCGGTCTCCG
This sequence comes from Myxococcaceae bacterium, assembly GCA_035501615.1. Lineage (GTDB taxonomy): Bacteria > Myxococcota > Myxococcia > Myxococcales > Myxococcaceae > RPRB01. The sequence continues at coordinate 4,268 of DATJVY010000166.1, read as the reverse complement.
GCCGGGCCTACGTGCCGCAGAGCGGGAACTTCCTGGTCATCGCCAACCACAGCTCGCACCTGGACATGGGCCTCGTGAAGTACGCGCTCGGAGACCAGGGGGAGCGCATGGCCTCGCTGGCCGCGCGCGACTACTTCTTCGACACCCCGCTCAAGCGCGCCTGGTTCGAGAACTTCACCAACCTCATCCCCATGGACCGGCACGGGAGCCTGCGCGAGTCGCTGCGCCTGGCGGGCGAGGCGCTCCAGCGCGGCCACCACCTGCTCATCTTCCCCGAGGGAACCCGCTCGCCGGACGGGCAGATGCGCGAGTTCTATCCGACGCTGGGCTACCTCGCGCTCACCTACGGGGTGGACATCCTTCCCATCTACCTCAAGGGCGCCTACGAGGCGCTTCCCAAGGGGAGCATGGTTCCGCGCCAGACCGAGATCCAGGCGCGCATCGGCCCCGCCCTGAGCATCACCGAGCTGCGGCGCCGCGCCCAGGGGCTCGCCCGGAGCGAGAGCTATCGGCTGGTGACCCGCATCGCCGAGGAGGCGGTGAAGCGGCTGCGCGAGGGTGGAGTCTTCTGGCTCGAGCCCGACGTGGAGCTCGCGCCCGCGCCGGTGCGCCCCCGCCGGAGCTCCGGCGGAGGCCCGCGGTGACCCTGGCGCCGCGGGCGGTCCTGGTCACCGGGGCCACCGGCTTCCTGGGCAAGGCGGTGGTCCCGAGGCTCGCCGCCGCCGGCCACCGCGTCCGCATGCTGGGCCGGAGCGCCCCGGGCGGAGAGCTCCGGGCGCAGGGCGAGTTCGTCCAGGGCGACCTCGGCGACCGGGCCGCCTGCAAGCGCGCGCTCGCCGGGGTGGACGTGCTGTACCACCTCGCGGGCCGGGTCTCGTTCGATCCGGCGGACGGCCCGGCGATGTACGCGCTCCACGTGGCCGGGACCCGAGGACTCCTGGAGGAGGTCCGGGCGCGCGGGGGCCTGCAGCGGCTGGTGCTCGCCTCCACCAGCGGGACGACGGCCGTGTCCCGCACCGAGCACGTGGCCACCGAGGAAGACCTTCCGCCGGTGGAGGTGGTGGGACGCTGGCCGTACTACCTCTCCAAGATCTACGAGGAGCGGCTGGTCCTCGAGTTCGCGAGGAAGCACGGGCTCCCGGTGGTGGTCCTCAACCCGAGCCTGCTCCTCGGTCCGGGCGACGAACGTCTCTCCTCCACCTGGACGGTGATGAAGTTCCTCCAGCGCGACCTGCCGGCCATGCCGAACGGAGGAATGAGCTTCGTCGACGTACGCGATGCCGCCGACGCATTCGTCGCTGCGCTCGACCGCGGAGAGGTGGGCGGCAAGCACCTCCTGGGCGTCAACATGTCGATGTCCGAGTTCTTCGGCCGGCTGGAGCGGCTCTCCGGCGTACCCGCGCCACGGCTGCGGCTCCCCTCGAAGGTCAACGTGGTCGGAGCAAAGCTGCTCGAGAAGCTGGCCGAGGCGCGTGGCCGCGAGCCGGCGCTGGATGCGGCGAGCGTCGAGATCGCCGAGCACTGGTTCTGGGTGGACGCCCGGAAGGCGGAGCGCGAGCTCGGGTTCAGCCCCCGCGATCCCCAGGAGACGCTCCAGGACACCGTGCTCGACCTGCTCTCGCGGATGCCCGAGCAGAGCTGGCCGGGGACCAAGGGCCGGCTGGCGAGCCTGCGGAAGCGCTGAACCCGGGGGGGCGCCGCGCACGCGCGGCGCACCTGTCGCCGATCTCCGGCCATGCACCGACCCCTCCGCCCGCCTCGCGGGCGAGTCCCCCTCACACGCACGGAGGATGGGGGGGCCTCCTGGCACCCTGGGTGCAACCTCGACGGGGTGCACCGGCCGATCGCGCCGGAGGGGAGAGAGACGATGCAGCCACAGCTCTTCGACGCACCCCGCTCCGCGGCTCCCGGCGAGCCGGGACTCATGCTCGGTGCGGCGCTGATCCTCGCGTACTTCCTGCTGTCCGCGGCGCTGGTGGACGACTACTCGCGCGCGCACAACCCACCGCTCGTCGGCGAGACCACCATCCTCGTGCTCTCGAGGTAGTCCCGGCACGCATGGGTCATCGGGCGTGACCGGGTCGCGGTCGACGCCTCGGGTCCGACCTACTGGGCCTCGGCGATGACCGCCGGAGCGTGGGCGCCGGTGACGCGGTAGGCGCCATAGAGCGCCCCATGCCCACCCAGCCAGAAGGCGAGGATCACCCCGCCGATGAACAGCGAGCCGAGCCCGCGGCTGCGGGCGATGCGTTCGAGCGACTTCAGCGACATCTCGTCTGGCTTCATGGCCGTCTCCATCCGAAGGGTCGGCCGAGCGTCAGTGCCGGCCACGCCGGGCAGGCAGTGCACCCCCGGGGCCAGGTTTGAGACGACGTAACTATTTGAATTCATTATATTCTATCTGAAAGCCCGTTGCGTGGGGCGCCACGGAGTGGGATCCGCCGTTGCGCCGCCGGTCACGGCGTCGCCTTCCCAGGTGTGCTCCAGGTAGGTTCGCGGATGCGGATGCCCGGTCGTGAGAAGAGTCGGGAAATTCCCGACGAGCTGAGCAGCGGCGACGTCCCCCCGGCGTCCGCGCCCGAGAGGGATGCCCACGCGACGGCGACCTTCGGCGTCAGCCGGCCCAGCCTGGTCCCCGACGTGCGGCGGTTCCGGCTCCGGGTCGTCGATGGACCGGGCGTGGGACAGAGCTTCGAGTCCACCGGCGAGCGGACCTCCATCGGGAGTCACCCGCTGAACGACGTGCTGCTCGACGAGCGCACCGTGTCTCGCTTCCACTGCGAGCTCCTGGTCGACGAGAAGGGCGTCTGGGCCAAGGATTTGGGGAGCCGCAACGGCACCGTGCTCGACGGCGTGCTGGTGAAGGAGGCCGCGGTCCGAAACGGGAGCCTCCTCCAGCTCGGGCGGGTGGGCCTGCGCTTCGAGCTCTCCGGCGAGAAGACCAAGCTCCAGCTCTCCGAGCACCCCCGCTTCGGCTCGCTGGTGGGCAGCTCGGTTGCCGCGCGGATGAGCTTCGCCCTGATGGAGCGCGCGGCCGCCTCCGACGTGACCGTGCTCCTCGAGGGAGAGACCGGGACCGGGAAGAGCCAGGCCGCGGAGTCCATCCACCGCCAGTCGAGCCGCAAGGACCACCCCTTCCTCGTCGTGGACTGCGGTGCGCTCCCGCCCAACCTGCTCGAGTCCGAGCTCTTCGGCCACGAGAAGGGCGCCTTCACCGGCGCGCTCACCCGGCGGGTGGGGGTGTTCGAGGAGGCCCGGGGCGGCACGGTCTTCCTCGACGAGATCGGCGAGTTGCCGCTCGAGCTCCAGCCCAAGCTCCTCCGGGTGCTGGAGGCGAGGGAGATCCGGCGGCTGGGGAACAACACCTACACGCCGGTCGACGTGCGGATCATCACCGCCACCAACCGCGACCTCCGCGCCGAGGTGAACGCCGGCCGCTTCCGATCCGACCTCTACTTCCGCCTGGCGGTGGTGAAGGTTCCGCTGCCGCCGCTCAAGCAGCGCTCCGAGGACATTCCGCTCATCGTGGAGAAGCTCCTCGGCGGCCTCGGCGCGGACAGCCGGGTGAAGGGGACGCTGCTCGACCCGGCCTTCGTCGCCCAGCTGCAGCGCGCAGCGTGGCCGGGAAACATCCGCGAGCTCCGGAACCACCTCGAGCGCTGCGTGGTCCTCCAGGAGACGCTCCTCCCCGGCGAGGGCGAGGAGACGGGACAGCCCGAGGAGTCCGCGCCCAGCACCATCGATCCCCGCGTGCCCTACCCCGAGGCCCGCCGCCGTGCGCTCGACGCGTTCGAGCGGCAGTACGTCGAGGCGCTGCTCCAGCTGCACGGCGGAAAGGTGTCCCAGGCGGCGGCCTCCGCCGACATCGACCGGGTGCACCTCTACCGCCTGATCAAGCGCCACCGCGTCCGCGAGTGACACGGGGCCGGTGCGCTCCCGGGGGCCGCCATCCCCTTGCGAGTGACCTGTGCCGCACCGGCTCCGGTGTGCGCCGCGCCGCCAACACCGCGCAACGACGTCGGGGCCCGGGGCACGCTGGCTGCAGGACCTCCCGGCATGCCGGCAATGCCGCCGGAGGAGAGAAGACCATGGGCACCCAGATCGAGTTCGCTTCCCCCTACCCCTTCACGGGCCGGCGCCATGTCTCGGGGCTCCTGGTGGGGCTGTTCCTGGTCCTCGGCTACCTGACCAGCGTCGCGGTCCTGGTGGAGCAGGGATCGCCCGGCCCCTCCGAGTTCGAGCAGATTGCCTAGGCGTCAGGCGTGGAA
>DATJVY010000165.1:0-20445 GCA_035501615.1 Myxococcaceae bacterium | reverse complement strand
GCGCGCGGGCGGAAGGAACCGCGCGCGGGCTTCGGGGCCACGGGCCCGCTGGGCTTCGGAGGTGATTGCCCTGACCGCCCCCCGTCCGTCACCGACGGCGCCCCGCGTCAGCGGGGCGCTGCCCGGCCGGTCGGGAACGGGCGCCCCTGGAGCCGCAGCCGCTCGAGAGAAGGCGGGCCGGCGGACGCTGGCGGCATCACCCGGTCGTCCCCGGGGACCGCGTGGAGCGCGGCCTCGGCCGCCCCGTGCTCCGCGAGCTCCTGCCTGGGGAGGAGCAGGTACGTCCTCCCCTTCGGGATGAAGCTGGCGACCTCGTAGCGATCCGCGATCCAGCGCGCGATCTCGAGGCCGTAGTCCTCCCCGAACCCGGTGAACCCGAACACCGGCCGCTGATCCTCGCCCCAGACGAGGATGACGCCCGGCGGCCTTCGCTTCCAGGCGTCGACGATTCCCTTCTCGATCGAGGCCTCGCTGATGTGCATCGGGGCGTAGGTGGTCATCCCGTCGTCGGGGGGAGTCAACCCCGAGGCGAAGATCATCCCCGCCCCCTCGGGCACCGAGGCGAACACCGTGCTCGGGTCGAGGCGGCTCAGGTAGGGCACGAAGGTGGCTTCCGGCCCGTCCGGGTCGACCAGTCGGTGCACGCGCGCGGTCAGGAGCTCCTTTGCCGGCTTCGTGAGAAAGGGAAGGGAAACGAGGAACGCTCCCGTGGTGACCCCGGCGAGCACGACGGAGGCGCCCACGGCGAGCGCTCGGCCCGACGGGGGACGCGCCACCGACTCGAGGTAGCGGGTCAGGCCAATGGCGGCGCACACGAGGGTGGGCGGGAGCAGGTAGAAGCCGTAGTGGTCCGGCCCGCCCTTGAGCCAGATCCGCGCCAGGGCGGCCAGAGCGAACGCCCAGAGGATCAGGTGCTCACGCCACCTGGCCTCGAGGGCCGCCTCTCCGGCGCGCCTCCGCTCGAGGACGATCCACACCAGCCCGGCCGCGAGGAGAAAGGGCGCGGCCCGGAAGAACGTCCTCTCGAGGAGGAGCGCCGGGACGACGAACGCGCCGATCCAGGCCGCGGCGAGCGCGGGAATCCGTCCCTCCGCGGGTCCACCGGCGCGCCGGGCCGCCCAGAGGAGCAGGGCGACCACCGTCGCCCATCCGAGCAACGAGAGACCGACCTCGGCGAGGGCGAGCAGGGGCTCGCGGGTGCCCATCGAGTCCAGGATGTAGAAGCGCGAGCTGGAGTTGATCAGGGAGAAGAGCGAGCCCCACACCAGACCCTGCGACAGGTGCGCGGCGACGAGGTACCCGGCGACGGGGATGGCCAGCCCGGACGCCCAGCCGAGGATCCGGGGCCACGAGGGCCGGGGGAGGACCGTCAGGAAGAGCGCCCCGTGCGCCACCGCGACGGCGAACGTCGCCTCCAGCTTGGTGAGGGCGACCAGACCGCCGAGGACCGCCGACGCGGTGAGCGTCCGAGTCCTCCCCGACTCGGCGTGATGGAGGAGGAGGACCACGCTCCAGATGGCGAGGGTGATCCCGTAGGTCGCGGAGAAGTTGTACGGGGCGACGAAGTTGAAGATGGCGGCGTCCATCCGCTGCGAGAACGCGGAGACGACCAGGAAGCAAGCGGCGACCCACGACGACCCGAGCGGATCGAGGAAGCGGCGGGCTAGGAGGTAGAGCCCCAGGCAGGCCAGCGCTGCCGTGACGAGGCCTGCCCACATCAGGGTGTCGGAGGTGACGCCGAACAGGCGGTAGAGCCCCGAGTTCAGCCACGGGGCGAGCGGTCCCCAGTACCAGGCGATGTCGCGGTAGAGCACCCCGCCCTCGACCAGGCGCCGGGGAACCTCGAGCTCGTGGCCTCCGTCGATGATGAGGCTTCCCAGGCGACGCCAGGACAGCCAGGCGCACCCCACGAAGGTCGTGACCACCAACAGGACTGAAAGATTCGCCCCCGCGACCCGACGTCTCGCTTCGATGCGCATCAGCCAGGCCATGATACGTGGCGTGGAGACATTCGCGGGCGACAATCGCCCGCCGTCCGCTCGGTGCGCGAGCTCTGGCGCGGGCGCGCTCGATCTCCTTCTCGTCCACTTGGTCCCGGAGGAGAACACCCAGAGCGTGGCGGACCTGCTGGTGTTCCTTGCCACACCACTCGGCGCCGTCCTCGAGGAGCTTTCCGAGGTCCTTGGGCGAGGTCGAACAGCTTCGGGTCGGCCCCCTCCGGAGAGACAGAGCACGTTGTAGAAGCGCGGGCGGCCGAGGCCGTGCAAGTCGGCGAAGTCGGCCGTGCCCGCCGGATCGGCTCGACGCGGAGCCGCTCAGCGGCGATCGTCGTGGGCGGGACCGGCTTGCGCCGGGTAGCCGCAATTCCACCGCCCGGGTTCCCAGCGTCCATCGGGGTACTCGCGGCCCTCCTCCCAGGACGCTCCGGGGCACGGGGGCGGCCGTGTCTGCGCCTCGCGGCGCCACTCGTCACGACGCTCGCGGTCGGATCGGTACTCGTGGGCACAGGCAGAGAGCACGGCGCCCATCAGCAGGAGGGGAAGAAGAGCTCGCATGGAGGCAAGGTCGCTCCGGGGAGCCATCGCTTCAAGTCATTCGTCCGGCGATGAACGGAGATTCGTGTCCGGCAGGACGGCGGGACGAAGTGCCTGGTCGAACCCGGCGCGGCCGCTCACGACGGGCAGGTGCCATCGAATTTCGTCAGCCCCCGCGGTCGGCGGACGAGGGCGACAGGCGCGACGTGCCGCCTCCCGCCCGCTCAGCGGTGCGGCGCCGACCTACTTCCTGCCTCTCCAGCCCGAGCGCTTGAGCGTGTTGTACATCGTGGGAAGCGAGACCTTCAGCTCCTTGGCCAGCGACGCTGCGCTCTTCCCCCCCTCGACCTGCTTGCGGAACTCCGCCGCCTGGTCGTCGTTGAACTTGAACGCGCGGCCACGCTTGCGAGGCGCACCGTCGCGCGGCTTTCCGGCACGCCCGGGCCGTCCGCGGGCCATCGGGTGACCATTGAACAGCTGCCCGGCCTGCTCGACGATGCGCTGGAGCTGCGACTTGAGCACCGTGTTCTCGTTCACCAGGCTACGGACCGCGTGCTCCAGGTTCTGGAGCGCGTGGGTGATGGCGTTCATCCGGTCGGGCATCCTTGGCATGGCGGGGACAGTACACGCATTCTCGTGAATGCAAGAAAAGAAAAGCGGCGTTTCATCATTTTGACTGGAATGAAGAGGATGCAGAACGTTCCCTTCTCAAATTTCAAAGGCGTACGCGTCGTGCGGCTCGGAACCCCACGGGCTCACGGCGAGAGCCTCCGGATCGGCACCGTCCGCCGCCCCCCGCGCGGCGTGAGGAAGGAAGAGACCGCCGCCCGCGACTTCTACGACGTCTGGTTCCCGCTCCTCGCCCCCTCGGTGGAGACGATGGAGGCCTTCCGGAAGGCCAGGACCGATCCGGCGTTGCGGAGGTTCGTCCGCGCTTACCGCAAGGAGATGTCCCGGCCGGATGCCCGCCACGCGCTGGACCTGCTCGCCGCGCTCTCGCATCGCATCAGCTTCTCGGTGGGCTGCTACTGCGAGGACGAGACCCGCTGCCACCGCTCGGTCCTTCGGGCACTGCTCGAGGAGCACGGGGCAGAGCTGGTCCGCTGACGTCGGTCGCCCTGCTCGGCGAAGACGGACTCGTGCTGGCCGTCGCGGGCGATCAGCACCCGCCTCCGGCCGCGCTCGCCGATTCGGCCGTCAGGACGCCGGGGCGCTGGCCTCCTGCGGCGGGGCGACCCGGGGCAGCCGCAGCCGCGCGTCGGCGCCGCGGCGGCCGTTCGCGTTGCGGAGGGTGAGCGTTCCCCGGTGCGCCTCGGCGATCTGCCGGCAGAGCACGAGACCGATGCCCGAGCCCTCGGGCTTCGTCGTGTAGAAGGGAACGAAGAGGTTGCGGGTCTCGAGGAGGCCCGGCCCCTCGTCGCTGACCACCAGCTCCACCTCGCCCGGCGCCTCCTCCCAGCCGATCGACACCCCGCCCCCGGTCTCGCTCGCTGCCTCCACGGCATTCTTGAGCAGATTGATCAGCAGCTGCTCCAGCTGGTCCGGGTCGCCCCGCACCCAGGCCGCGGGGCCGGGGACCACCCGCACCCCGGGCGTGCGGTCCAGCGCGGTCACCCGCTGCACCAGCGCCGGCACGCTCACCGGGGCGAGCGTCGGCGGGGGCAGCTTGGCCAGGCGCGCGTAGGCGGCGAGGAACCGCGACAGCGCCTCGCTCCGCCGCGCCACCACCCCGAGGCCCGAGCGGACGTCGTCCACCCACTCGGCGGGATTCGCTCTCCCCAGCACCGCCTGGAGGCTCGCGGCGATGCTCTGGATGGGGGCGAGCGAGTTGTTGATCTCGTGGCTCAGCACCCGGACGATGCGCTGCCAGGCGGCGCGCTCCTCCTCGCGGACCACCCGCCGGAGGTCGGCCAGGACGAGCAGCGTGTGGGGGAGGCCCTCGCGGCGGAACTGGGACCGGCGGAGCTCGTACGGGCCGCCCTGGCCCCCGAAGTCGCCGTCCACCCGGCGCGGAGTCTCTCCCTCCAGGAGGCCGGCCATCCCGAGCGACGCGGCGTCACGGCCGAGCAGCTGCGAGGGCGGACGCTGGAGCAGGCGCGCGCCGGCCCGGTTCACCAGCCGCAGCGTCGCGGCCCCGTCGAAGGCGAGGATGCCGACGTCGATCTCCTCCAGCACCTGTCCGAGCAGGGCGGCCGCCTCGAGCTCTCCCAGCCGCTCGGTGCGGAGCTGGGCTCCGAGCGCGTTCACCTCCCAGAGCACCTCGCCCACCGGGTCGGAGCGGTCGGCGTCGCGCCCGCGGACGGAGTAGTCGCCCTCGCGGAGCGCGGAGACCAGGTTGCTCAGCGTCTTCAGCCGGCGGATGAGCCGGCTCCGGAGCTGGGCGATGACCGCCACCGAGACGGCCAGCGCGCCGAGCAGCAGCAGCACCCGTCCCGGTCCGGCGGGGAGCGCCCGCCGGGCCAGCGCCGCCGCGAGGACCAGCCCCGGCAGGGTGGCGGCGATCGCGCCCAGCGCGAGCCACCGCTCGAAGGTGAGGAGACGACGCATGGTTCGACCCGGACGGCCGGGAGGATGCCAGGTCAGCTCGCCTTGAGCCCGTACTGCTGGAGCCGGCGGTACAGCGCGCTCCGCGACAGCCCGAGGAGCTTCGCCGCGTCGCTGACGCTCCCGTCGGTCCGGCCGAGGGCCCGCTGGATGAGGTACCGCTCGGCGTCCTCGAGCGTCATGTCCTCGACCCGGGCCCCGCCGTCGCGGGGGCGGAGGACCAGGTCCTCGGGGGTGAGCTCGACGCCCCGGGCCATCAGGACGGCCCGCTCCACGCAGTGCTCCAGCTCCCGGACGTTCCCCGGCCAGGGGTACTCGAGCAGGGCCTTGATGGCCGCGGCCCCGAAGCGCTGCACCGGCTTCCGGTAGCGGGCGGCCTGGGCGGCGAGGAAGGCGCTGGCCAGCGCCGGGATGTCCTCGCGGCGGTCGCGGAGCGGGGGCAGCACCACCTCCACGGTGTTCAGCCGGTAGAGGAGGTCCTCCCGGAACGCCCCGGACTTCACCCCGGCGTGCAGGTCGGCGTTGGTGGCGGCGAGGACGCGGGTATCGGCGCGCCGGACCCGGCTGCTGCCCACCGGGTGGAACTCGCCGGTCTGGAGGACCCGGAGGAGCTTCGCCTGCTGGCCGAGGGGCATGTTCGCCACCTCGTCCATGAAGAGGGTGCCCTGGTCGGCCAGCTCGAAGCAGCCGGTCCGGTCGGACTTGGCGTCGGTGAAGGCGCCCTTCACGTGGCCGAAGAGCTCGCTCTCGAAGACTCCCTCGCTCAGCGCTCCGGCGTTGACCGGGACGAAGGGCTTGCCCGCCCGGTGGCTCACGGCGTGGATGCGCCGGGCCACCACCTCCTTGCCGGTCCCGTGCTCGCCAGTGATGAGCACGTTGGCGTCGGAGGGGGCGATGCGGTCCACCAGCTCCAGCACCGCCTTCATCGCGCGCGACTCGGCCACCATCCCCGGAGCGGGCGTCTGGAGCCGCTCGTTCTCCGCCGACAGCCGCCGGCTCCTCCGGAGGGCGTCCCCGAGCTCCACCTGGCTGCGGAGGGTGGTGACCAGCCGGGTATTGTCCCAGGGCTTGGTGACGTAGTCGCGCGCGCCTCCGCGCATCGCGTCCACCGCGCCCTCGACGCTGCCCCAGGCGGTCATCACCACCACCGGCAGCTGCGGGTCCACCTGCCGGAGCCTGGCCAGGAGCTCGAGGCCCTCGCGCCCCGAGGTGGTGTCCCGGGTGTAGTTGAGGTCCATCAGCACGACGTCCACGTCCTCGGTCTCGACCGCACCGAGGACGCCGGCCGGGGAGCTGGTGGGCACCACCGCGAAGCCGTTGGATTTCAGGAGCAGGCGGAGGGCCTCGACCACGTCCGGCTGATCGTCGGCAACGAGGATGCGGGGCTGGGCGAGGGACATGGCGCGCCGCTTCCTAGTCCCGGAGCCAGCCGTCGGCCATGTGGAGGGTGCGTCTTCCGTAGGCGGCGTTGTCTGCACTGTGCGTCACCTGGACGATGGTGGTGCCTTCCCCGTTGAGACGTCGGAAGAGCGCCATGATTTCCGCGGCCTGTTCGGAGTGCAGGTTCCCGGTGGGCTCGTCGGCCAGGAGCAGGCTGGGTTCGTGGATGATGGCCCGGGCCACCCCCACCAGCTGCTGCTGCCCGCCCGAGAGCTGCGAGGGGTAGAGGTCCTTCTTTCCGACGATGTGGAAGCGGTCCAGGCTGTCGGCCACCCGGGCTTGGATCTCCTTCCGGGAGAAGCCCCGGTAGCCGAGGGGAACCTCGAGGTTCTCGGCCACGGTGAGGTCGTCGAGCAGGTGGTAGCGCTGGAAGACGAAGCCCACGTGCTGGCGCGCCAGCGCCTGCCGCTCGCGGGCCGACATCGAGTCCACCCGCTGATCGTCCAGCGCGTACTCCCCGGACCAGTCGGCGTCGAGCATGCCCAGCACGGCGAGGAGGGTGCTCTTCCCGGCGCCCGAGGGGCCCATGAGGGTCAGGAAGTCCCCCTTCTCCACCACCAGGTCGATGTTGCGGAGGAGGAAGAGCTGGCCAGCGCCGGACTTGACCGCCTTCTCCAGCCCCCGGACCCGGATCATTCCCAGCGCCTCCCCTCGTGGTCGCAGCCCATCCTCGCCATCTCGTCCGGAGCGGACTTCCCGAGGAGCGTCTGGGCCGCCCAGCCGGCCAGCGCCGCGGCGTGGACCAGCGGGCGGTTGCGCACGGTCCGGGCCGCGGCGGCAACCGCCGGATCCTCCGCCAGGCGCACGCCGCTGGCGAGCAGGACGGCGGCGATCACCACCAGCACGGCACCCCGGCGCTCTGCCGTCGGCCCCATGGCAGCGGCTACCCCAGGGCGCCCGCGCTGTCGTCCTCGACCACCCGGCCGTCGAAGAGGCTCACCGTCCGGGAGGCCAGCTTCGCGTGGCCGAGGTCGTGGGTGACCATGCAGAGCGTGGCCCCGCCGGCGTGCAGCTCGCGGAGGAGCTCCATCACCGACTGGCCGTTCTTCGAGTCGAGGTTGCCGGTGGGCTCGTCGGCGAGGAGGAGGAGCGGATCTCCTGCGACCGCGCGGGCGACCGCCACGCGCTGCTGCTGGCCTCCGGAGAGCTGGCCGGGGAGGTGCTTGCGCCGGTGCGCCATCCCCACCCGCTCGAGAGCGCTGTCCACCCGGCGCTTTCGCTCGGACGCGGGCAGGCCCCGGTAGGTCAGCGGGAGCTCGACGTTCTCGAACACCGTCAGGTCGCCGATGAGGTTGAAGCTCTGGAAGATGAAGCCGATCTGCCGGTTGCGGACCCAGGCCCGCTGCGAGGCGCTGAGCCCGGAGACCGGGCGGCCGTCGAGCAGGTAGCTCCCCGAGGTCGGGGTGTCGAGGAGCCCGAGGATGGCCAGGAGCGTGGTCTTTCCCGAGCCCGACGGCCCGACGATGGCCACCCACTCGCCCTGGTGCACCGTCATGTGGACGTTGGAGAGCGCGTGGGTCTCCACCTCGTCGGTGAGGAAGACCTTGGTCACCCCCTCCAGGTGGAGCAGCCGCTGTCCGGGGGCGGGGCGGGCCTCTCGGGTCACTGCCTGGACTGCGGTGTCGTTCATCGGAGCCTCACGGTCTCGCTGGCATCCCACGCGGACATGTCCGAGAGCACCACCCGGTCGCCCTCGGACAGGCCGTTCTTCACCTCGATGGTGTTCACGCTGCTCCGCCCGAGCGTCACGCGCGTGCGCTGGGCGGTGTCGCTTCCGGGCGTCACCCGGTAGAGCTCGACGGTGCTCTCCGGCTGCGCGCCGGCCGGACGGCCCACGTAGAGCACGTCGGGGAGCTTCTCGATCTCGACGGTGCCCTCGACGGTCAGGTCGGGCCGGGCGCCCTTGGGCAGCGCGCCCTCCAGCTCGACCTCCACCAGCACCGTGCCCTGCGAGGCCGCGGGGTACACCCGGCGGACGTGTCCGGCGACGATGCCGTTCCGCGTGTCAATCTCCACGTGCTGGCCGATGGCCACGTCCTTCGCCTGGGTCTCGGGGATGCGCAGCTCGGCCTTGAGCTCGCCGGGCTCCACGACCTTCGCCAGCAGCGTTCCGGGCGTGACCCACTGGCCGAGCTCGAGCGGGAGCTCCTGGAGGATGCCGTCGTCGCCGGCGCGGACCTTCATTGAGTCGACCAGCTGCTTTCGGAAGCGGGCCACGGCGCGGAGCTTCTCCAGCTGTTCGCCGACCGCGCGGGTGCGGTCGGCGAGGCTCTTCTGGAGGACCTGGACCTGGTCCTTCGCGAGGCGAAGGCGCTCGGTCAGGTCGTTCGCCCGGTCGATGCTGAGGCCGGTGTCGATGTCGGAGAGCATCTGCCGGGAGTGGAGCCGCTTGTCCGCATCGGCCCGGCGGCGGGCGTCGGCCGCGTCGGTCTCCAGCTGGGCGACGGTGGCCTCCTGCTTCAGCCGGTCGGTGGCCATGGTGCCCTTGAGGGCGAGGAGGTCGGCCTCTGCAGAGGAGACCTGGCGCTCGGCCTCGAGCGACTGGAGCATCACGTCCGGGTTGGAGAGCTCGAGGAGGAGGCTGTCGGACCTCACCGCGGCGCCGGGCCGGAGGTGGATGCGCTCCACGCGGCCGGCGGTGTCTGCGGTGATCCACCGGATGTGCTCCGGCACGAGGGTGCCCGGGCCCTTCACCGCGCGCAGCATCGAGCCGCGCCGGACGGTGTCGATCCACACGCCGCTCTTCTCCACCGTCGGGGCCGCGGGCTTGACGCGGGTGAGGCCCAGGGCGAGCAGCCCGATCAGCACGGTGGCCGCGCCGGCGAGGTAGACGGGGCGGAGGCTTCGAACTCTTTCGCGAGGGATGTCCACGGCGGTGTGTCCCGGGGCGATAGCGAGGGACGTGCCACCGGGTGGAGACCGTCTCCGGGCCCGGAATGACGGGACTTTTTCGGATCCAGGAGGCCGCGCGCTCGGCGCGCCCGGCACTTCCGATCCCAGAATCGAACACCCCGGTGCAGCGCCCGCCCGGCCCTCAATCCGGCCGAGGTCGCCGTGCGGCCCGCCCCCTCGTCCCGAGGAGCAGCACCACCGCGGCGAGGAGGACGGCTGCGGGAGCGGACTGGGCCGCGCTCGTGCACCCCGGACCGCTCGGGCCGACGCCCGGCGTGGGTGGTCCCGGGCCTCCGTCCGGAGGGTCGGCGCCGCCGTCTCCCGGGCCACCGGATACGAGGTCGGCCCCGGAGCAGTCCCGGGACGGCCGCCCCGCCGGGTAGACGTCGCAGACGAACTGCGCGCTCGCGGGATCGAGGACGCGCTTCGAGGTCTCCCCCAGCGGCGCGATGGCGTACATCGTCGACGCAGGGTCGGGCGAGTGGGCCAGACCGAGCGCGTGGCCGAACTCGTGGGTCACCGTGTTCTGGGCATCGTTGCCGACGCAGCTCCTGGTGACGTGGCCTGGCGTGCAGGGCGGCGAGTCCACCACCGAGAGGTAGCTGAGCGCTCCGTTGATCTCGATGTCCACGTCGAGGAGCACGCCGTTCGAATCGTAGGTGAGGAGCGTTATCGCGAGGAGGGCGGCCCCGTGGTCCCAGCAGTCGTAGACGTTCCCGCAGGACCCGCTGGCGAGGCACGGGTCGCCCGGGCCGACGAGGAAGAAGCAGTCGTTGATCCGGACCAGGACCAGGTTCTCGTTCTCGCCCTCCGGGTCGTAGCCGGTGACCCGCGAGGCCGACCGGGGACCCTCGTTCAGCTTGAGCGCCGAGCAGGCCCGGGCCTTCTCGGCCCAGGCGCCCTCGGCGCGCGAGACGGCGTCGAAGAGCCGTGGGCCGAGGAAAACGTCGCCGGCGGCGCTCTGCACGAAGGTGACCTCTCCCAGCGTCCGCGCGTTCACCGGCCAGCGGAGGCAGTGCCCGCCATCGGGGGTCTGCTCGCGGAAGTAGCCGGCGTCCACCTGCCCCAGCAGGAGGGCCGTGCCCACCGCGAGTGCAGGGCTCATCGCGCGGCCTGGACGGCCTCGCGCAGCTGCGGCAGAGCCAGCGCCTGCCGTGGCGCCGGTGCCGGTCCCGAGGGAGCGACCAGCTCCAGCCCCTCCAGCGAGGCCGGCACGGCCCGCCGGGTCCCATCGGCGCTGCCCGACACGCGGTAGACGCCTTGGGCGAGGCCCACCACGCGGTGGTTCGGTCCCGAGCGCTCGAGGAAGAGCACGACCTCCTCGCCCTTGCCGAGCTCGGCCACGCCGGTGACGCGCTGCCCGATGCCGTCGACCTCGCCTCCGGGCTGGAGGACGGTGATGCGTCCGCTCGCGCCGCCCTTCCAGGCCTCGAGCACCTCGAGCTCCACGCGGGTGACGATCCGGCGATGGTCCCCGGTCCACGACGGGGTCGCCGAGAGGACCCGCCCGCGCACGACGTCGCTCGAATGGGCGGTGAGCGACGCGACGTCCATCTGGACGGCGGTGCTGGCCAGGGCCGGAGCCGCGGCGACGAGCAGCGAGGCGAGGACGGCGGGCTTCATCGAGGAGAGCCTAGTTCGGGTGGCGCGGACCCCGAAGGGTGCGGAAGGGCTCGGCGTCCCCCCTCGGACACCGCTTCCCCGGCGGGGTTGCAGGACGGGGTGCACCGGCGCCGGTGGACGAGGATGGCGAGCAGGAGCCACCCGGGGGCCAGGGGTCCGCCGCCGGGGGCGCTGCTGCAGCCGGAGCTCGAGGTGCCGCCGGTCGTCCCGCCGCTGCTCGCTCCGCAGTCCTGGGAGGCCTGGCCCTGGGGATAGACGTCGCAGACGAACTGCTTGCTGCCGGGGTCGAGCACCCTCTTCGAGGTCTCCCCGATGGGCTCGCTCGCGTACATGGTCGAGCTCGGGTCGGGGGAGTGGGCCAGCCCGAGGAAGTGGCCGAGCTCGTGGGTCATCGCATTCTGCACGTCGTTCGCGACGCAGCTGGTCGAGAGGGCCGAAGGCGCGCAGGGCGGCGAGTCGACGATGGTCGGAGTCGCGCTGGCGGCGTTGATCTCCACGTCCGCATCCAGCAGCGCGCCGGTGGCCACCTGGTAGGTGGTCGTGGTGAGCGCGACGGTGTCCGCCGGGTGGTCCCAGCAGTCGTAAGCGTTGGCGCAGGTGTTCGCGGCGACGCAGGGGTCGTTCCCCGGAACCACGGACGAGCAGAGCTGCGATCGGAAGAGGGTCAGGTTCTCGTTGGGGCCCCCGGTGAGGTAGCCGATCGAGCGGGAGGACGAGCGGGTCCCCTCGACGAGATCGAGGTCGCCGCACGCCTGGAGCTGCGTCTCCCAGGTCTGCCCGGAGCGCGTCACGGCGTCGAGGGCCCCCGCGCCGAGGACCGGGTCGCCGGCGCTGCTCTGGACCCAGGTGAGCTGGCCCCGGGCGCCCGCGGCGACCGGCCAGTGGAGGCAGTGGAGCCCGTCGTTGGTCCGGGTCCGGACGGAGGGCGTGCTGGCCTGGCCGAGGAGGAGCCCGGCCAGGAGGACGGCCGCAGCGGCCCTCACCGCCGCCCCCGGGATTCAGGGAAACGCCACACCCCTCGACGGTACCCAGGGGGGCGGTCAGCCGGGTGCTCCCCGGCGCCGGGAGGGTGACATCCAGTGGCAGCGAGGCGCCGAACCCCGCGGAAGCAGGGCGAAGCCATGGGGCCCCGGGGCCAATGTCAGACGGTCGAGGGGCAATCACACTGTCCCGGAGTCTGCCGTGGCAGTGATCCAGATGACCGTCGTTGCGCAGTCCAAGCGTCCGCCGTTCCCGGCCGGTGGTGACCCCGACGCCTCCGCATTCGTGCCCAGCGCCGGCATGGACTTCCTCTGCGGGGCGTGCCGCCGGGTGGTGCTGGCGCAGGTGACGCCGAAGTTCGCCCTCGAGCACTCCTTCCCCTGTCCCCACTGCGGGGCGCTCAACGAGGCGCCCTGAGAAGGGAGCTCTAGGCCCGTCGACGGCGCTGAAGCTCCTTCTTCGACGGCCGCCCTCGGCGGAGGGTGGCTCCGGCGCGGCGCAGGGTGCTGAGGATGGTGGGGAGGGCGGCCTTGTACTTCTTCGCCAGCTGGGCGCTGGTGGAGCCCTGCTCGTACTCCTTCCGGAGCTGCTTCGCCTGGCCGTCGTCGAACTTGGAAGGGGCACCCCGACGTCCGCCGCCCTTGCCCGAGTGGCGGTCGGAGCGCCCGGCCCCGCCGACCCGGACCGCTCCCTGGAGCGCGCCGGTGATGCTCTCCAGCCGTCGCTCGAGGAAATCGTTGCGCTGGGCGAGCCGCTCGACCTCGCGGCCGAGGTCACGGAGAAGCGTTCTGAGCTCGGTCATGAAGACGAATCTGATTCGCCGACCGTTTCAGCGTCAATGTGTGATGTTTGAGGACGACAAACATCAACGAAATCATGGGCCGAGCGACGTTTGCCGGAGCGTCGGCGGGGCACGACCCATGCCCCGCACGCCCCCCGAACACCGTCACTGGGCGTCTTCTTCCACGGTGAGCTGGTAGCTGTCCTGGAAGTTGGATTCCCTGTTCTTCGAGTCCTGGACCTTGAAGAGGTAGATCCCGGGATCGGCGGCGTAGCGGATGACCTCCGGCGCATCGCCCTTGGCCCGGTCCGAGGTCTGCACGAGGGTCAGCGACCCGTCCTCCCCCCGCTGGTAGAGGAACAGAGCCACGTCCACCTTGAGGATTCCGGTGAGGGTCGCCTTCAGGGCAGTCTTCAGCGGGCGGTCGGAGAGGTCGAGGCGGAAGAAGTCGACGTCGCGCTTCGGATAGATGGTTCCCCGGATGGGCCTCCCCAGAGCGATGGGCGTGGCCTGATCGGCGGTGTCGTTGGGCTCGCGCTCCTCGCTCCCGTCGTCGGGAACGGTGCGCACGGTCAGCCGGTAGGGCTGGTCGGGGTTCTCGAACTCGCGCACCCACTTGCCGTCCACCTTGCGCAGGGCGCCCTCCACCTTGACGTAGCACTCCTTGGCGCAGGCCACGCTGTTGAGCCGCTCCGGCTCCTTGACCGCGCCGTCGTTGGAGCGCTGCAGGACGCGCTCGGTGCCCGGCTTCGGCCCCGGCTCGACGAGCGACAGCTGGAGGTCCAGCTTCTCCACCCCGCTCAGCTCGAAGCGCACGAGCGAGGGCTGGGGAGGGCGGACCACGTAGTAGTCGACGTCGGTCTTCGGGGTGAGGAAGCCCTCGCGGTACCCGTCGAGGGGAAGGGGGGTGGCGTGGGCCAGGTCGTCGTTGGGCTCGTACTCGGCGTTCGCTCCGGCCGCCTCGCGCGAGACGGTGAGGGTGTAGGGGTGCTCGGGGTCGAAGCCGCGCCGCGCGTCCTTTCCGGTGCCCGTCCAGGCGCTCTTGACCACCACGTCGATCACCCGGTCGGTGGCCCGCACCGCCACGTTGCGCTGGGAGAGCGGCTGCCCCTCGGTGCCGCGGGCGGTGAAGAGCGTCGCCTCGGCCTCGGAGAGGATCTGGGCCTCCGGCCGCACGCCGGGGACTCCGGAGAGCTCCAGCCGCAGGGCGATCCGCGGAGGCTCGGGCGCCGCCTGCCCCGCGTCCACCTCCGCACGCGCTCCTCCGAGGGGGGGCGCCTGGGCCGGGAAGCCCTGCTCCCGCGGCGGCTCGCCGGGCGCCGGGGGTGCCGCCGCGGTTGAAGCGCCCGCGTCGGGGAGCGAGGCCTCGGCCAGCCCCGCGTCGGCCGCGGCGTCGAGGACGATGCGGAAGTGGTCCTCGTCCCCGGGCGAGCCGTACAGGCCCTGGACGGTCCAGACGTCGCCCTGGGGCTGGAGCTCGGTCGCGTCGGCGTGGCGGTCGTTCGGCTCGATCTCCATCCCCGGCCGGGGCTGCCCGTACCGGACCGAGAGGGTGTACGCGCCCCCGTTGCCCTTGCGCACCGCCGACACCCTGAGCAGCAGCTTGCCGCGCACGGTCAGGTTCGGGAACCGGACCGGCTGCCCCTCGGCCTCGCTGCTCACCGCCGCCAGCCGGGTGCGGGTCTCGTCGTACACCTCGAGCAGCACCACCGTGCCCGGGATGCCGCTCACCGTCACGTCCGCGAGCCGTGGCACGTCGCCGAAGAGGAGGTACCAGTCCTCGTCCGGCCGGGCAGGCGTGCTGGAGAGGCTCGCCGCCACGTCGGTGCTCTCGCCGAGGGCCATCGACTGCTCGGGACGGTCGTTGGGCTCCGCCTCGGTGCGCTGGGCGGGCCCGGCGTCGGGGCCGGCGGCGGCAGGGGCCTCGTTCCTCCGTGGGCACCCGGTGAGGAGCAGGAGCGACAGGACGACGACGGCGCGCGCGGAGCTCACGCCCCGGGGACCTAGCACAGGCCGTGCTCTCGCCAGACTGGAGTGCGGGCGCCCGGGTGCGCGATGCTCGCTGGCCGCCTCTCCCACCATGACCTTCAGCGCGCTCCTCGGAGTCGTCCTCGCGGCCGTACCCGGGCTGGGCTACGTGCAGGCCACCGACTGGTACGAACACGCGACCAACCCCGCGCACTTCCAGCCGCTGCAGCTGGTGGATGGGAATCTCCGGACCGCGTGGTGCTCGTCGAGCGGGGACGCCCAGGCGGACACCCTGGGGTTCGGCTTCGCGGCGATGGTGGCGGTGGACGAGGTCCGCGTGGCCACTGGCAACCAGGCGGACACCGCCACGTTCCATGCCTCGGCCCGACCCAGGAAGTTCGTGCTCCGGACCGACGGGCGGGCGAGCACCTTCTCGGTCGCGGACACCGAGGGGGTGCAGTCGGTGAAGCTGGATGCTCCGCTCCAGGGCACGGCCTTCACCCTCGAGGTCCTGGACGTGGAGCCGGCGGAGGACCCGGCAGCGCCGGCCTGCATCTCAGAGGTGCAGCTGGTCTCGCACGGCAAGCCGGTGCCTCACCCGAAGCGGTCGCTCCTTCGCTGGAACCCGGAGCGCGCCCGCCTGGTGGGCATCTGGTACGCCGGGGACGAGGGCAACCCGGATCAGAGCCTGGCCTTCTTCCTCGACGGCATCTGGCAGCACCGGGTGGTCGTCTACGGCGAGCCCACCCGCCCGCGGACCACCAGCGGCAAGTGGGGTCTGGACCGCAAGGGCCTGTGGATGAAGGCCCCCGGCTCGGGGAAGGGGCGGGTCACCCCGGAGGTGGAGACCAAGGCCGACGCCCACGGCAAGGGGCGCACCACGCTGCAGCTCAAGGGCGGGGTGCCCGCGGCGCTGCGGGTGGCCTTCCGCGACCGGCGCTGAGCCCTGCTCAGCGGCTCGCGGCGCTCTTCTTCTTCCGCGACGAGAAGCGCTGGAAGAAGTCCACGATCTCCTGCTGCGCCACCTTCGCGTCCGGAGCGTCCTTGAACTCCGACTCGAGGAAGATGCCGCCGCAGGACTCACAGGTGTCGTAGTGCAGGGGGTGCTGCCGGTCACCACCGTCCACGCGAACCAGATCGACCTGGCACTCGGGACACTGGCCGGTGAGGGCCTCGGCGTCGACGCGTCCTCCCAGGCTCTCCAGCCCCGGGAGGTTGTTGTGGAGGAGGAGGCGGTTCAGGTCCGCGACGTCCAGCCACAGTCCGCCGCACTCTCCGCAGCGTCGCAACGTCGTCTCCGCACCCTCCAGCTCGGCCATCTCGACGTTGCAGCCGGGGCAATCCATGAAAACGCGTCTTCTCCGTGCAGGGGGAGCAGTGCTCCGGTAATGGATGCACTTCCGAGTCTAAGGCCGGGAATTTTTATCCTGCAACCCGCAGTGACATGCGCTGAACGGCTTTTCCGCCTTCACTTCACCCGGGTGGCCCTCGCGCCCAGGGTCTGCAGCTTCCGCTCGAGCGCCTCGTAGCCCCGGTCCAGATGGTAGACGCGGGCGACGCGGGTGGTGCCCGTGGCCCGGAGTCCCGCCAGGATGAGCGACGCCGAGGCCCGCAGGTCCGTGGCCATGACCGGGGCGCCGGAGAGGGTGTGGACTCCCTTCACCACCGCGGTGTGCCCTTCCACCCGGATGTCGGCCCCCATCCGGCGCAGCTCCGCGACATGCATGAAGCGGTTCTCGAAGATGTTCTCCGAGATGACACTGGTCCCGCTTCCCACGCTGAGGAGGGCCATGAGCTGGGCCTGCATGTCGGTGGGGAAGCCGGGGTGCTCGGTGGTCTCGAGGTCCACCGGCTCGGGGACGTCCGGCCCCTTGCAGCGGAGCCCCTCGGAGGTGGGAACGACGCTGCAGCCCGCCTCGCGGAGCTTGCCGACCAGGGCGTCGAGGTGGTCGGGGCGAGCGCCCTGGACGTGGACGTCCCCCCGGGTGATGGCCGCCGCGACGAGGAGGGTGCCGGCCTCGATCCGATCGGGGATGACTGCGTGGTCCACGCCGCCGAGCCGGGTGACGCCTTGAACGGTGACGAGGTCCGTCCCGGCCCCCTCGATGCGGGCGCCCATCGAGTTGAGGGCACGGGCGAGGTCCTCCACCTCGGGCTCGCGGGCGGCATTCTCGAGAACCGTGGTGCCCTCGGCGAGCACCGCGGCCATGAGGACGTTCTCGGTGCCGGTGACGGTGATCTTGTCGAAGCGCACCGTGGCGCCCCGGAGCCGCCGTGCGCGGGCCTCGACGTAGCCGCCCTCGAGGAGGATCTCGGCCCCGAGGGCGCGGAACCCCTTGAGGTGCTGATCGATGGGCCGGGCGCCGATGGCGCAGCCCCCGGGAAGCGAGACCCGGGCCCGGCCGAAGCGGCCGAGGAGCGGCCCGAGCACCAGCACCGAGGCCCGCATCTTGCGGACCAGGTCATAGGGCGCCTCGGGGACCACGTTCTCGGGCGCGTGGACCCGGACGATGTGTCGCTCCGCGCCCGGGACCCGCTCGGCCTCGACGCCCATCGTCCGGAGCAGCTGGAGGAGCGTGGTCACGTCGGCCAGGTCGGGCACGTTGCGCAGCGTCGTCGGACCCTCGGCGAGGAGAGCGGCGGCCATCAGGGGGAGGGTGGCGTTCTTGCTCCCCGAGACCCGCACCTCGCCCTCCAGCCGGGTGCCGCCCTCAACGTGGATCTGGTCCAAGCTCTGTTCTCCTGGCTTCCGTGTCCGCCGGGCCGCGGGGGTGTGTCCCGAGGGCCAGTCGATCCTGCCGGGCGAGGTCGCGTTCGATGCGGACGGAGCCATATCCGGCCGCCTCGAGCAAGGACCGGACCGCGGGGCCCTGCCGATCGCCGATCTCCAGGGCGAGGAGGCCGCCTGGAACGAGCCTCTCCCGGGCGCCGGCGACGATGCGGCGGACGATCTCCAGGCCATCCTGGCCGCCGTCGAGGGCGAGCGCAGGTTCGCGGCGCACCTCGGCGGGGAGGGTGGGAAGCTCGCTCCGGGCGACGTAGGGGGGGTTGGCGGCGATGGCGTCGAAGGGCGGCTCGGACTCCACCGGCCGGTAGAGGTCGCCCACCCGGATCTCCACCCGGTCGGCGGCGCCGAGCGCGCGCGCGTTGGCCCGTCCCACCTCGGCGGCCTCGGGGGAGACCTCGGTCGCGAGGACCCGGGCCCGGGGCCGTTCGAGCGCGAGGGTGACGCCGACGCACCCGCTTCCGGTGCAGAGGTCGAGGAGGCGGACGTCGCGATCGGGGGACACCGCCTGGAGCACGGCCTCGACCAGGAGCTCGGTCTCGGGGCGGGGGATGAGCACCCGCGGGTCGACGGCGAAGGGGCGGCCGTGGAACTCGCGGACGCCGGTCAGGTACTGGGTGGGCTCGCCCGCGGCCCGCCGCGCGATGAGGGCGCGGTAGGCAGCGAGCTCGGATGCCTCGAGGGGCCGGTCGAGGTCGGTGTAGAGCCGGACGCGGGAGGTCTCGAGGACGTGGCCGAGGAGCAGCTCGGCGGTGAGCCGGGGGGAGTCGATGCCCAGCTTCTCGAAGTGCTGCGCGGTCCAGCCGAGCACCCGGCGCACGGTCCAGGGCTGCTCGCTCATGCCTGGGGCTGGGGGCGCGCCGACTCGGCCTTGAGCTGCTCGGCCTGGAAGTAGGTCCGGCAGGCGACGACGACGTCCTCGATGTCGCCGGCCATCCGTGCCGGGAGGTTGTGCCAGGTCATGCCGATGCGGTGGTCGGTGAGCCGGTCCTGCGGGAAGTTGTAGGTGCGGATCTTCTCGCTGCGGTCGCCGGTGCCCACCTGGCCCCTGCGGAGCGAGTCGCGCTCGGTGGTGATGCGCGCCTGCTCCAGCTCGTAGAGCTTCGAGCGCAACATGCGCATGGCCATCGTCCGGTTCTTGGTCTGGCTCTTCTCCTGCTGGCACTTGACGACGATGCCGCTGGGCTTGTGGATGAGGCGCACCGCCGAGTCGGTGGTGTTGACGCTCTGGCCGCCGGAGCCGGTGGAGCGCATGACCTGCATCTCGACGTCGGCGGGGTTCACCTGCACGTCGACGTCCTCCGCCTCGGGCATGACCGCCACCGTGATGGTGGAGGTGTGGATGCGCCCCTGGGCCTCGGTGGCCGGGACGCGCTGGACCCGGTGGACGCCGGACTCGTACTTCATGGAGGAGTAGACCGCGTCGCCGGAGAGGGTGACGGTGGCGTCCTTGATCCCGCCGGCGTTGCCCGGGCTCGAGTCCACCAGCTCCGACTTCCACCCCTTCCGGTCCGCATAGCGGAGGTACATCTGGAGGACCTCCTCGGCGAACAGGCCGGCCTCGTCGCCGCCGGCGCCGGCGCGGATCTCGAGGATGACGTCCTTCTCGTCGTTGGGGTCCTTGGGGATGAGGAGGATCTTCAGCTCGGCCTCGAGGGCGTCCCGGCGCTCGCGCAGGCCGGGCACCTCGTCCTTGCCCAGGGCGCGCTCGTCCGGGTCCGAGCTCTCGAGCATCCGCTCGGCCTCGGCGAGGTCCGCCCGGACCGCCTTGAAGGCACGGTACACGCCCACGATCCGCTCGAGGGACGAGCGCTCCTTCATCACCTTCGTGAGGCGTGCGCTGTCCCCCAGCGTCTCTGGATTGGCGAGGTCAGCCTCGAGGCGGTCGTAGCGCCGCTCGACTTCGTCCAGCTTGTCGATCATCTGCGGGAGGAGGCTCTACATCGACCGGGTCCCCACCGCCACCCGGAGGCGGGTGGAGGGTGCTATGAGGCCTCGCCCATGGCCAACCGGATCGGAAATCGCAGCAAGAGGAAGCTGAAGAACCGGGCGAAGGTGAAAAGGCGCGCTCTCCGCAGGAAGCGCGTCCGGCATCAGAGGGCCTCCGGCCGGCGGTAGCGCCGGTCTCGCCCGGGTGGCGGGCAGCCGCCTGAGGGGGCCGGAGCTTCACTCCGCTGTGCTGGCGCGGGGCGGGGCAGCCGCGCGAGAAGGTGCAATGGACAATCGCCCCCACCGCCTCGTCGACCTGAGCCACCCGATTCGCCACGGGCTGGTCACCTACCCGGGGCTTCCGGCGCCGGAGATCAGCGACCATCTGTCCCGCGAGGCGTCGACCGGAAAGTACGCGCCCGGGGTCACCTTCCAGATTGGGAGGATCAACCTGGTGGCGAACACCGGCACGTACCTCGACAGCCCGTGGCACCGGTACGCGGACGGGGTGGACCTCGCCGGGCTGCGGCTGGAGTCGCTGGTGGACCTCGACGGAGTGCTGCTGCGAGCGGCAGGCACCGGGCGGCGGGGCATCGAGGTTGCGGAGCTGGCTCCGCTCTCGGTCCGGGGCAGGGCAGTGCTGCTGCACACCGGCTGGGACGTGCACTTCGGCACTCCCCGGTACGCGAAGGACGCTCCGTTCCTGACCGACGCCGCCGCGGCCTGGCTGGTCACGCACGGCGCGGCGCTGGTGGGCATCGACTCCATCAACATCGACGACATGGGGGACCCGGGTCGGCCCGCGCACTCGCGGCTGCTCGCGGCGGGCATCCCGATCGTCGAGCACCTCCGCGGGCTCGAGCAGCTGCCACCCGAGGGCTTCCGCTTCTCGGCCGCGCCGCCCCGGATCGAAGGCCTCGGGACGTTCCCGGTCCGGGCCTACGCGATCGTCGGCGGGTAGCGCGCCC
>DATJVY010000164.1:0-10679 GCA_035501615.1 Myxococcaceae bacterium | reverse complement strand
CGAGCACGACCGCGCTCGGTCGCCCAGCGCCCGCCGACCTGCAAATTCGCGGCGCATCCCCCGTCGGACACCCCGGCGGTGGCATCACGAAGAGCGAGGACTCCGGCGGGTTTGGTGACGGAGGTGGAGCGTATTGGGGGTTCGCCTCGAGCCAGGCTCGACAGGCGGCGGTCCGGTTGAAGCCCACGATGGCCGACGGTGTGAAGATGAGCGTACCGAGCGCGCCAGCGACCATCGCGCCGCCTCCGCTTATCTCCTCACCGAACCCACAGAACCAGCCGCCGCAACCTTGCTGCTTCGTCCCGTTCACGTAGACGACCGCTCCTGCGACCACGGCGGCCGCCGACACAATGGCGAGGACAGTGTCGGCGACGGGGTACGTGTTGTCTGACGTGCACGGTGGAGGCGGCTGCACATCTGGCTTCGGCCCTCTCGTGAAGATGAAAGAGCACCCGGCACTGGCCACGCCGAACACCGCGAGCATCAACAGGGCGGCAGTGGAGCGCATGTTCGCCCTCCTGTCCGGATGTGTGCCTCAGACTTCGCCCTCCCCCGAAGCGCACTCCGCGAAGAGAGGGTCTCTGCATTTTCAGCACCGTTCGCTCATGCGGGGGCGGCGCGCTCCGGAGGCCCGAAGAGCTTGCGCGGACGAGAATCTTCGGGCGCTCCCGGTGCAGTCATTGCGGCTCTCGATAGTTTGGACCTACGTGCGTGCCGCACTGCGGGATGCGGGCTGGCAGCAGGCGTTCCAAACACCTGAAACTGACGTGGGTAACGTGAACCCGGATACCGGCAAGTCTTGGACAGCGGCGAGAAGGCGGCCCGAATCTCAGGAGCAGCCGGGCCCGCCCTTTAGCCCGCTACCTGCCCACCGGTCGACTGACGCTTGTCGCTCAGTCGAGGCGCCCCCCTGGGAAGACAAGCTCGGACGGCGAGGCGTCGATCGCCGCCTTCAAGGAAGGGGAGCAGCTCGGCGGCGATCGGGATGACGTCCTCGCGGCCACCCTCTGTTATCCGGAGGTGGGCGCCCGGCTGTCAGTGAGAAGCCCCTTGAAGTGAGGAGTCGCTCGGCTCGTGCGGACACGCCGGAGCTGCTGCGAGAAGCAATCGGTCCATCAGCGGCCTGGGGCAAAGTGAAGACCGCGAAGGCCAAGGCCGAAGCCCAGACGAAAGAGCGATCCGTTCTTCGCCAGCCGGTGCGGGCGGACCCTTGCTCTCGCTCATGCGCGCTCAGAAGGCGATCCGAGCGAGGCCGACGAAGAACTCGTCGATGCTCCGGGCTGGATCCTGCCGGTCCGGCACGCAAGTTCTGCGCGTTCACTCGCGCCCCGAGCTGCCCTGCGCAATCACCGATGGCCGGGCTTCGGTCTCGCGAGTGCGACGAGCTGGCACGCATCGTGTACCTCCCGACAGACGTGACGACTGCCCACGAGGCACAGTCCTTGGCTTCGAACGGCTGGCCCCGGGTCTGGCTGCTCGACCACGACGGAGCCACGTGCGCCACACTGGAGCAGCTGCTCCGGGCGACGGCCATCGAAGTGGAGGTGTTCGAGGACCGCGCGTCGATCCTGGAGCGCCTCGAGCAGCAGCCGCCGAACTGCATGGTGCTTGGGCTCGGGCCACGCGAGCGACTGGGGCTCGAGCTCCTGGAGCGGGCGCAGGGCCGGGCAGAGCGCCTGGCCATCGTGCTGGTCAGCCGCGCGACGGACGTGGTGAGCAGCATCCGGGCGATGAAGGCTGGGGCCGTCGACGTGCTGGAGCGGCCGGTGGACCACGGCGCGTTGCTGGCGGCCGTGGTCCGCGGACTGGCCCGCGATGCGGAGTGGCGCGAGGCGCGGAGCAGGATGGCGGACGTCACCCAGAAGCTCGAGGTCCTGACCCCGCGGGAGCGAGAGGTCTTCGAGCTGGTGGCGGCCGGCAAGCCGAACAAGCGAATCGCCGTCGAGCTCGGGACCAGCGAGAAGACGGTCAAGGTCCACCGGAGTCGGGTGATGCACAAGCTCCGGGCCAGCTCGGTGGTGGACCTGGTGCACCTCTCCGACCAGGTCGCGCGCTTCCGGCCTGAACGCCGGGCTCACGCCAGGCGAGCAGTGGCTCCCGGCGAGGGCGCTCCCGCGTGGAGCCAGTCTCCGCTGCGGGCGTGAACCCCGAACTCGAGAGGAGGGGTCCCATGACGACCCTCACAATCAAGCGCACACCGCCAGCCGGCCGGGCATCGAAGGGGAGCCGCTACGCGGTCCTCGAGGGTGCCAGCCAGCAGGAGCTGACCCACGCGGAGCGGTACGCGGCCGGGAAGAAGCTCCGGGAGACCTGCCCGCGGACCTCGCACGCGGTCTGGAAGCCATCCGCCGATCGACCGGATCCCGTGGAGCTCGTCCTGAGAGCGGAGAAAGGACGGATGCCCGAGCTGCTGCCGCTGCGCCACGGCCGGATGGTTCGCTCGGCGTTCACCTTCTACCGAGGCTCGGCGCTCGCAATGGCGGCCGACCTGGCGTCCACGGCGGTGACCGGGGTCCGCGTCCAGTGCTGCGGGGACGCGCACCTGTGCAACTTCGGAGGGTTCGCCACGCCCGAACGAAGGGTCATCTTCGCCATCAACGACCTAGACGAGACGTTACCCGCCCCTTGGGAATGGGACGTCAAGCGGCTCGCCACGAGCTTCGTCGTCGCGTGCCGGGACAACGGACTGAGCGAGGGGATCGCGAAGGACGTGGTGCTGGACTGTGTCCGGTCCTACCGGGAGTCCATGGCGGAGTTCAGCGAGATGAAGACGCTGGAAGTCTGGTACCAGTCGTTGCTCGCGGACGAACTGGTGGCACGCATCGCGGATGACGAGATCCGCGACCGGGTGATCAAGCACATCGAGAAGGAGCGCGGGAAGACCGCCGCCGAGGACCTCTTTCCCAAGCTCGTGGAAAACAAAGGCGAGAGGCCGGTCATCAAGGATCAGCTCCCGACCATCTTCCACGCCGAGGGCCACTCGCCGGGCGAGGTCCAGCGGGTAGTGCGCGACGCCCTCGTTGGGTATCGCGCCTCTCTCCCGACGGCATACGGTGCGCTGCTCGACCGGTACGAGCTCCGGGACGCTGCGATCAAGGTGGTGGGGATCGGAAGCGTGGGAACGGCCTGCTGGGTCCTGCTCTTCACTGCAGGAGAGGGCGATCCGCTGTTTCTCCAGGTCAAGGAGGCGCGGACCTCGGTCCTCGAACCGTACGCCGGCGGGAGCGTCTTCAAGAACCACGGGCAGCGGGTGGTGGACGGCTACCGGCTCATGCAGCCCGCCAGCGACATGTTCCTCGGGTGGACCGCAGGTCCCAAGCGCGACTACTTCGTGCGCCAGCTCCGGGACATGAAGCTCAGCGCCCGGGTCGAGATCTTTGGCCGCCTGGACATGGAGATCTACGCCGGCTGGTGCGGGCGGGCCCTTGCCCTCGCTCACGCGCGCTCCGGCCCCTCCGCCGTCCTGAGTGGTTACATGGGCAAGAGCGACACGTTCGACCAGGCCATCAAGGCCTTCGCCGTGGCGTACGCCGACCAGAACGAGAGCGACCACGCGGCGCTCGCGCTCGCCGTCAAGAGGAAGAAGGTGGACGCGGTCTTCGAAGAGGACCGCTGAGGCGGGCCGGGAGTCGACGCTGCCCGGGAGGCCGTTGCAGCACACGCGACGGCAAGGCCGTGTGAGGCGATGAACCGTCTCAGGCTGTGCGGCGTCGGAACTGCTCCACGGCCTGCGCCAGGTCGGGGAGCATGCACCGGGGCCCCAGGGCCTTCCCCAGAGGGGAGCGCTCCACCACCTGCCGCGCCCTCGGGTTGAGACCGGCGAGCCAGAGTTCGCCGCCCCGACTCCGGGCCCGGTGCTCCGCCTCGGCCATCATCTTCAGCGCCGAGTACTCGAGGTCGAAGATCGCGCTGCAGTCGAGCACCAGCACCCGGGGATTCGCTGCGTCGACCAGCCGGGCAGTGAGCTCGAGCACGTGCTCTGCGTTTCCGAAGAAGAGGCGCCCCTCCACGCGGACCATGAGCAGGCCCGGGTAGGACTCGTCCTCGGGGTGCTCCCTGGAGCGCGGACGGAAGCGTGACGTGCCCGGCGTCCGGACCAGCTCATACACCGCCGGAGTGCTGGCCTGGTACCCGAGCGCGACGAGCGAGACGACGATTGCCACCAGGATCCCGCGGAGGGTACCCAGCAGAAGGACTCCGAGCAATGCCGTGAGGGCCCACACGAGCTCGGTGCGCCGGACCGCGGCGATGGCTCGTAGATCCTTCACGCTGACCAGGCCCAGCGAGTAGACGACCACGATCGCTGCGAGCACCGCTTGCGGCATGAGCGACATCGCCGGAGCCAGCAGGCAGACCGTCGCCAGCGCGGCGAGCCCCACCACCAGTCCGGCAAGCTGGGTCCGCGCGGAGCTCTGGACCAGCGTCTGGCTCGTGCCTCCCCCCGAC
Source organism: Myxococcaceae bacterium (assembly GCA_035501615.1). Classification (GTDB taxonomy): domain Bacteria; phylum Myxococcota; class Myxococcia; order Myxococcales; family Myxococcaceae; genus RPRB01. Next base: position 6,233 of record DATJVY010000164.1, on the reverse strand, counting down.
GGCATCGCCCCCACCAGTCCACCGAGGACGTTGCCCAGACCGGTGGCGACCAGCTCGCCGTTCGGAGGAGGTCGGGGCTGCCCTTCCCGGGCGAAGGCGCGGCCACTGGCGATGGACTCGGTGAAGCTCATCAGCGCGATCGCCAGGGCAGCGGGCCAGAGGGCCCCGACGAGCGCGAAGTTCGGCCTGACAAGAGAGGGAAGACCCGCAGGGATCGCCCCGATGGTCTTGATGCCCAGAGCAGGGAGCCCGAGCCAGGCGCTGGCGGCGATGCCGAGGACGACGACCACCACCGCGGCCGGGAACCGCGGCAGGCGGTGCCTGAGCACGACCAGAATCAGCACTGCGGCGCCCGAGACTGCCAGCGTCGGGAGGGAGGTCCCGGGCACGGCCTGGACGAGGTGGACCAGGTCGCGGAAGAAGCCCAACTTCTCGATGTGGATCCCCAGCAGCTTGGGAATCTGATCGACGATGATCACCGCGCCGATGCCGGCCTTGAACCCAGCGAGAACCGGCTCGGAGATGAAGTTGGCGAGAAAGCCGAGACGAAGCAGCGCCGCGGCGAGCAGGATTGCCCCGACCAGGACCGAGAGCGTCGCCGTGGCGACGACGAGCTGCTCCGGCGTCGCGCCGGGCACCGCTGCGGCCAGCGTCGAGCCGGTCAGGATGCCGATGGTGGCGCTGGTGCTGACGCTGAGAACCGGCGAGCGGCCGATCAGCGCGTAGACGATCGGCGGGACGAGCGCAGCGTAGAGCCCGACCTGAACCGGGAGCCCGGCGACGGTCGCGTAGGCCATCGCCTTCGGGAGCACGACCGCCGCGGCGGTGAGGCCCGCGAGCACGTCGGGGACGAGGAAGGCGCGGTCGTACCCGCGGAGCCACCCCAGCAGGATCCCGGAACGGTGGCGGCCCGGACCCGGCTCCCGAGCTCCCTGCGCCGGGCTGGTCACTGGGTCTCGCCCATCCACCCGTCTCCTTCTCGATTCCCGTCCATCAGTCGCACGACGCAGGGGTACAAGGGTGGATCAACGTCCGTCCGGCGATGGAAGAGTGAGGGTCACTTCTTGGGCGGGGGAGTCGGAGCGGGGGTGGTGACCGGAGGAGTCGCGGCGGGCGCCGCCGCAGCGGGGGCAGCGGCGGCCGGGGCAGCTGGAGGGGTCGCCGGAGCCTTCACCGCGGCCTTCGCCTGCGTGGAGAGTGTCTTGCAGGCCTCGCTGAGCTCGTCGTGATGCTGGGTCAGGCAGTCTGCGAGCTTCCCCTTGGTGTGCGGCACGTCTGCGCAGAACTTCGCGATGTCCTCCTTGCACTCGCCACCGGTTGCCCGAATGTCGGCAAGCCTCGCCCGGCAGCTGTTGGACAGCTCGCCCTCGTGCTCGGCGAGGCAGTGGTAGACGCGACCCCCGCCGGGCTGCACGTCCGCGCAGAACGACTCGACGTCCTGCTTGCAGGGCGAGCTTGCCTTGATCGCCGGAGGACTGGCCGCCGGGGCGGCTGCGGGCGCTGCCTGGGCTGCCGCCGGCGCGCCTGCAGCCGGCTGGGCCGGAGGTGTGGCCGGGGCTGGCTGGGAGGGCTTCGATTGCGCCGCCGCGATGCCGACCGCCAGACACGCTCCGAGGATGACACTCCATCGAAGGCTCATCGAAATCCTCCCGTGCGTCCTGGAATTCAGGAACGGGTCAACGTCGCAGGCGCGGTCGATCGGAGCCATCAGACCAAGGTCCCATGCTCGGCAGCGATGGTGGGCGGTTCGGAATCGAGGCAATTCAGCCGATCCTTCGATCATAGAAAGATGGGCGGCCTTCTTCGCCAAGGAGAGCAAGTGAAGTTTGCTCGGGTGTAGGCGGGGAAGGCGCAGGAGCCGAGTGCATCTGTGGCGATCATGCGCGGGCTCCTCGGCGTTTCACGGGCTGGCTTCTACGCCGGCGCGACAACTGCCTCGACAACGCTCCCGTCGAAACCTTCGTCGGGACGCGGTGACAGAAGAGTCGAACCGCGGAAACCAATCGGAAGCCGTCGTGGTCAGGAGGTAGACCTCGCGCATGCCCCTCGTCCTGGCCTCGCGGACGACCTGCCGAACGAGCGTGCCTCCTACGCCCCGACGGCCGGCATCAACTGAGACGGCCACGCAGCGCTCAGGACAGCGGGCGCAACCGGGGTCTCGGTTCCAGCCCGCGCCTGCGTACCCTGACCAGCAGCCACAGCGCGAGCAGCGGCGCCACCGCCGCCCGGACCAGGCCCCAGGCCAGGTCCAGGGCCCGGTGCGGGTCTCCGAGAGCGCGACCGAAGGTGCGGGCCAGCGAAACGAACGGCGAGTTCACCGGCCGGTAGTAGTGCACCCGGAAGTCCTCCGGCTCGGGCGGTCGGGTCACCGGGTGCGTCACCAGCTGCCCGCTGGCCTCGAGCGGCCGGAGGGTGAGCTCGAAATGGTTTCCGACCGGATCGCCGACCACCGGAAGCGCCTGGAGCGCGATCAGCGGCAGCAGCAGGACGAGCCCCCGCCGCATCGAGCGCCCCTCCCCGGCCCGGGCCACCCACCACCAGGCCAGCGGCGCCGCGGAGACGCAGAGGGCGGCCACGTACCGCGGCCCCCAGGCCCAGTCCCCGTGCCAGTACCTGAACCGGCCGAAGACGACGACGCTCGCGACCAGCTGGACACCGAGCGCTGCCATCGTCGAGTCGAAGCGCCGAGCCAGCGGAACCGCGGCGGCCAGCACGCCGATCAGCACCGGCGAGTACCAGAAGAGACCTTTGCCCGGGCTCACCAGGAGACCAACCATCCCCTCGACATGCTGACTCGACCACCAGGACAGGTTGAGACCCCGGACGGCGGGCCCGGCAACGTGGAGGAAGGTGAGCGGTGATCCGAAGCGGAACCAGTTGAACCAGAGCACCAGTGCCGCGCCCGGGAGCGCCCCCAGCCCGAAGGCCAGGGCGCGCCGCAGGATCGGCACTGGACCGGAGGGTCGCTGTGCGAGGAGCAGCACCGCGGCCGAGAAGCCCAGCACGGAGGCACCGAGGCGGGTCGCGATGGCCGCCCCGAAGGCGAGCCCGGCCAGGCCCCAGGGCCGCTCTGCCGCGACCCCCGCGCCGGCGCGGAGGATGAGCGCGAGCACCAGCGCCTCGACGAGGGCGTCGTAGCCGAACGCCGCCATCGGCCAGAGGACCGTGCCCAGCGTGACGAGCAGGGCGCCGGCGACGGCGGCCTCGAGGGAGACATCCGCGGCACGGCCCCAGGCCACGAGAGCCCAGCCGAGGAGCGCGAGCACGAGGAGCGTCGGAGCCCCCTCGCAAGGACCTCCGAGGAGCGGGGTGGTCACGAGCGTGACCAGCTGGAGGGCGTAAGCCAGCGGCGGGTAGGGCGGATAGCGTCGCCCGCCTTGCCCCACCGCCAGGTAGGTGGCGTCGTCCGGAGTCTCGCCGAGGGCCCAGCCCCGACCGTGGACCAGGTTCCGTGCCACCTGCAGCTTCACCTCGTTGTCCCAGTTCAGGACGCCGTGGGGAAGGCTGGGAAGCGTGCCGGCCAGCACGACGGCGAAGACCAGCGGACCGGCCCACTTCCACGAGGTCGAGGACGCGGCGGCTCCGACGGGCGACTCGGTGCCCTGCGCCCGGCGCTCGGAGGGAGAGAGATGCATCGGCGGCCGGCGCAGAGTCCTCCGCGCAGGCCTGCAAGACAACCGCTTGACCCTCCGGAAGGGGGCTGGTACCTGCCACCGACGCCCCGCGCGCCGAGCCGGTGCGTCCCGATGCGGATCGGCGTCCTCGCGCACAACTACCCTCCCCATCCGGGCGGTCTCGAGGTGATGGTGGAGAGCGTCGCCTCCCGGCTGGCGCAGCGGCACGAGGTGATCGTGGTGACCGCGGCCTGGGACGGCATGCGTGGGGTGGAGGAGCGCGGCCGGCTGCGGATCCACCGGCTCCCCGCGTGGCATTCGACCGAGAGCTGGGGAGTGCCCTACCCGGTGCCCTACGGCCCCGGGCTCGTGGAGGCGATCCGCGAGCTCGTCGCCTGCGACGTCCTGCACGCCCACGGCGCGCTCTACGCTGGCAGCATGCTCTGCGCGGGGCTGGCCCGGTCGAGGCGCCTCCCGATGCTCCTGACCGAGCACGTGGGGTTCGTGCCCTACAGCAGCGCGCTGGTGGTGGGAATGGAGCGTCTGGCCTGGTCGCTCGTCGGCGACGCGGTGGTCGGCTCCGCCGGCGCCATCGTCACCTACAACGCCCGCGTGCGAGCCTGGATGTGCCAGCGTTTCCCACGGAGGGAGATCGACCTCGTCGGCAACGGCGTGGATACCGTCCGCTTCCGCCCGCTCGACCCCGACGAGCGGCGGCGGGCCCGGGCCGCCTTCGGGCTCCCGCCGGACGACACGCTGGTGCTCTACGTGGGGCGCGCGACGGAGAAGAAGCACTTCTCCAGCGTCGAGACCATCCCGCGCGAGGGGTTCCAGCTGGTGGTCTGCGGCGCGAATCGCCGGCTGGAGGCACCCGGCCTCGTGGATCTGGGCGTCGTCCCGCACGCCCGCATGGCCGAGCTCTATGGCGCGGTCGACCTGTTCGTGCTTCCGTCCGTGGGCGAGGGCTTCCCCCTCTCCCTCCAGGAATCGATGGCCAGTGGATGTCCACCTGTCGTTCTCTGGGATCCCGGCTACGTGGCCAGCCTGGACCGGGACCAGGTCGCGTCCTGCGACCGGCTGGAGGAGATCGGTCCGACCGTGCTCTCCCTCGTCCGCGATGCGGCACGACGGCGGGAGCGAGCAGACCAGGCCAGGCGATGGGCGGAGCGGAGCTGGAGCTGGGACGCCACCGTGGGCGAGTACGAGCGGCGTTTCGAGCGGCTGGTGAGCCGGTGAGTGCGCCGACGCCTCCCAGGATCGCGGTGATCATCCCCTGCCACGACGAGGAGGTCGCCGTGGCGAAGGTGGTGACCGATTTTCGCCGGGTGCTCCCCGACGCGCGGGTCGTGGTGGTGGACAACGCCTCGACCGACGCGACCCGGGAGCGAGCGCTCGCGGCGGGCGCCGAGGTCCTCCGCGAGGCCCGGAAGGGGAAGGGCTTCGCCCTGCTCCGGGGCCTGAACGCGGTGCCCGAAGCGGACCTGGTGGTCATGGTCGACGGCGACGACACGTACCCCGCCGAGGACGTCGCAGCGCTCCTCGGTGCGGCGGAGCGAGGGGCGGACATGGTGATCGGCACCCGTCTCGCCAGCTTCGACGCCAACGCCTACCGGCCCGGGCACACGCTCGGAAACCGACTCTTCGTCCTGCTGGTGCGGATCCTGTTCGGGGTCCGGACCCAGGACCTCTTCTCCGGCTACCGCGTGCTCTCGCGGCGCTTCCTCGACATCTCGCCGCTCATTGCCCAGGGGTTCGAGATCGAGAGCGAGCTGTCGCTCCAGGCGCTCGCCGGGAAGTTCCCGGTCGCGGAGGTGCCCGTCCACTACCGGGCGAGGCCGGAGAACAGTGCGAGCAAGCTCCGCACCGTTCGCGACGGGTACCGCATCCTCATCGCGCTGCTGACCTTCTTTCGCGACTACCGGCCGCTGACCTTCTTCGGCATCGCCGGCATGATCCTCCTCCTCCTCGGTCTCGCCGCCGGAGGCGTGGTGGTCACCGGCTATCTGGAAACCGGCCAGGTCCTCCGGCTGCCGCTGGCGGTGCTCTCCGTCGGCCTCATGATGCTCAGCGCGATGTGCTTCATCGGCGGCACGCTCCTCTCCTCCATCAGCCGCCGCGCCTCCGAGCTGGCGGCGATCCTCGCGAGGCGGCGGTGAGGATTCCGCTCGACGGCCTCGTCGAGTCGTTCCGGCGCGCGCAGGAGGGCAAGCGCTCTCGCCATGGGCCGGGGGACCGCGTGCGACCGTCGCTCGCGCAGTACGACTACCTGGCCCTCAGCTCGCTGAGCGCAGACGTGGCGGAGCTGATCGATGGCCTGGGGCCAGCGGCGGCCGGGGCGCGGGCCCTGGATCTCGGCGCCGACCGGAGCCCGTACCGCGAGCGGCTGGAGGCGCTGGGCTACGGGGTGGAGACCCTCGACATCGGCGAGGAGTCCGGGGCCGACCACGTCGGCACCGCGGAGCGCACGGGTCTGCGCGATGCCAGCTTCGACCTCGTCCTCTGCACGCAGGTGCTCGAGCACGTGCCACGGCCGCTCGAGGCACTCCGGGAGGTCCGGAGGATCCTGAAGCCCGGGGGGAGATTCCTCTTCTCGGTTCCCCACGTCTGGTTCTTCCATCC
>DATJVY010000163.1:0-2287 GCA_035501615.1 Myxococcaceae bacterium | reverse complement strand
CTTCTCGTGGTTCGCCTTCCAGTCACCGTCGACGGCAGGGAACGGGAGCTACAGCTTCCCCGATCCGACGACGCTGACCGCGCTCTCGCCGACGCCGCTGCTCCCGGGCTGCGTCCCGGCGAACTGAGCATCGACCCGATCTCCGCCCGGGACGTGCCTCCGGGCGGAGCTCAGCGCGCGAACGAGGGCGACGCGGTCGCGGGCTCCCTGGGCACCCAGAGGTCGTCGCTCCTCTCGTAGGAGCGCTTCACCGCCGCCCACGCGATGCGGTGTGCTCTGGCGTCCTCGCCCCACCGCTCCCAGGCGTTGTTGAACGCAGCTCGGTAGATGTCCTGTGCGTGGTCGGGGAGATGAGCGCGGACCACGGCCGGAAGAGCAGCGTTGCTGGAGTACGGCATCGTGAGCCTCCTGATATCGAGGCTGCATCGAGCGCGCCACCGACGTGCATTCGATGGGCTTCTCGGGAGCAGTTCGCCGGCGCTGGAACGTGGAGCGCAATGTTTGCGCGCACCTCCGCTATCGCACCCGCGTGCCTGCGTCAGCGTCCCAGCGGAGCGGTCTCGGCTGCTTCGCCAGCGGCGCCTCGGGCACCTGGCCGACCGAGACTCCGTACTTCCACTCCGGCGGGCAGATGGCGATGAAGCGCGCGTAGCCTCCGGTGCCCCCCTGGAACTTGGGGTAGCCGATGGCCACCAGGGCGCCGGCCTCGGGAACCTGGTCCAGGTTGGCCACGCCCTCGGCCTGGGTGTAGCCGTGGGTGAGGAGCCAGCGCTCGCCCTCGAAGTTCGGAGTGGTGTCGGTGTCCAGAGGCTCGTGCCCGTGGAAGAGGATGTGTCGCTGCTCGTGGAGGAACCTGAGCGCATCCAGCTTCACCCCAGGGAAGCGGGTGCGCGTGGCGAGCGCCGGGTCGGGCCAGTCCTTCGACCAGTCGGAGCGGACGAAGACCACCGAGCCGGCCGGGATGCGCCCGTGCCGCGACTCCCAGGCGAGGATGTCGTCGACCGTGAGGTGGTAGCCGGGGTCGCGCGCCACCTTCTCCTGGATGGGGATGACCACCAGCGGCCGGACGGCGAAGGTGGCGGGCAGCTCGTCGATCGCCGGGTAGTCCGGGTTCCAGTGCGCGGGCGGATCGAGCTGCGTCCCGAGCTGGTCGGTGCCGAGGTCGTAGTGCGTCGCCTCGAAGCCGTCGGTCGCGTACGACCAGGGCTTCCCCGTCTTCGGATCGGCCGCGGGCGAGAACGTGGACCGGGCGAAGCCGGCCCAGACCGGAATCCCCGGGTTCAGGGTGTGCGTGAGGTCGACGTACTTCGCGCCCGCGAGCGACTGGCGGTAGAGGCGCCACAGCTCGGGCTCGACGCCGGCGTCGCGGGCGCCGGCCGTTCCTCCGAGGAGGAGGGCGGCTGCGAGAAGTCTGTGCATCCGAGTCGACTCCTGGGTGAGCCTCGGGGTGGCCACCTCGCCGCGCGGAGGTTAGGTCCAGGCCGGTGAAGGCGAACAGGACATTCTCCCTCTTCGACGGTCGAGCCATCCCGGCCGTCGGGTTCGGGACCTGGCCGCTCGCGGGAGCGGAGGCGACGCGTGTGGTCGCCTCGGCGATCGACGTGGGCTACCGGCTCATCGACACCGCGGCCATGTACGAGAACGAGCGGGAGGTCGGGCTGGGGCTCCGGGCGTCGCGGGTCCGCCGTGGGGAGCTGTTCGTGACGACGAAGCTGCGCGGAGCCGACCACGGCTACCGGTCGACGCTCGGGGCCCTCGACGAGAGCCTGGAGCGTCTGGGCCTCGAGTACGTCGACCTCTACCTGATCCACTGGCCACTGCCGCGGATGAACCTCTACGTCGACAGCTGGCGCGCGATGGTCGAGCTGCGGAAACAGGGGAAGACCCGTTCGATCGGCGTCTCCAACTTCGAGCGCGAGCACCTCGAGGCGCTCATCCAGGCCATCGGCATCGTCCCCGCGGTGAACCAGATCGAGCTCCACCCCGAGTTCTCCCAGCCCGCGCTGCGGGCGTTCCATGCCTCCCAGGGAATCGTCACCGAGGCGTGGCGACCGCTGGGGAAGGGGAGCTCGCTCGCGGCTCCGATCGTCCAGGGCATCGCGGGAAAGCACGGGAAGACGCCGGCCCAGGTCGTCCTCCGGTGGGAGCTCGAGCTGGGCGTGCTGGCCATCCCCAAGACCGCATCGGTCGACCGGATGCGAGAGAACCTGTCGGTCTTCGACTTCGAGCTCGACGCGGACGACCACGCACGGATGGCGTCACTCGATCGCGGCGAGCGCCACGGCGG
>DATJVY010000162.1:0-30054 GCA_035501615.1 Myxococcaceae bacterium | reverse complement strand
AGGAGTACGAGCGGCTGATGGGGCTGCCTCCCGACGCGCCGCCGGACATCGCTCCCGCGCCGGGCCAGTTCCGCTTCACCGGAATCCAGGAGCACCGCCGGCAGTACGCCGCGGGCTGATTCCCCGTCGCCGGAAGCCCTGCTCGCCGGGCCGCTCGCCCGGGAGCTCGCCCCGCGCGCACCCAGGCCGCGTGCGGCCGGTGGGCCTCGCAAGCTGAGACTCCCCGCATCGCCTCCCGCGCGGATGCGGCATCGCCAATCCCACGCGCGGAACGCCCCTGCTGCTGCAGACGCCGCTCGCTGCACCGCCGCCGCCGCTCGCCCGGGGCACGCCGGTTGCTCTCCCGGCCCCGGGATCCACCGGGAGGCCTTCCGTGCGCTGCATTCAACCCGTGTCCGTCGTCCTCGGCCTCGTTCTCGCGCTCTGCGGTGCCTCGGCCCGCGCGGACGGCGCGCGCCCCTACGCCCGGCGCAACGTCGCCATCGTCGTCTACGACCAGGTCGAGGCCCTCGACTTCGCCGGTCCACTGGAGGTCTTCACCGCCGCGGGGAACGGCGCATTCCGGGTGTTCACCGTCGCGCCCACCCACGCCACCGTGCTCAGCCAGGGCGTGCTCACGGTGAAGCCGGACTTCTCCGTCGAAGACAGCCCCGCCCCGGACATCCTCGTGCTCCCCGGCGGGAACTCCCGGGGCTTCAGCCGCCACCAGAACGGGATGGACTGGGTCCGCAACGTCGCGGCAAAGAACGAGATCAGCATGTCGGTCTGCAGCGGCGCGTTCATCCTCGCCGGGCTCGGGCTGCTCGATGGCCTTCCGGCCACCACGCACTGGGGCGCGCTCCCCGGACTCCGGCGAGGCTTCCCCAAGGTCCAGGTGAAGACCGGGGTCCGCTTCGTCGACAACGGTCGCATCATCACCACCGCCGGGGTCTCCGCGGGCATCGACGGCGCGCTCCACGTCGTGCAGCGCCTCCTGGGGGACGACGCCGCATGGCAGACCGCGCGCTACATGCAGTACGAGGCCTGGGAGCCTTCCGAGTCCGTCAGCCTTCCCAAGTCCGCGAAGGAAGCGCTCCGGGCCCTGATCTTCCAGGACGGCGAGCGTGCGCTGGCGCTCGGCACCGCGGAGGCCGCGAGGCAGCCGAGGGACGCCGTCGTCCTCTCGCGCCTCGGCCGGGCCCAGCTCCTCGCAGGGAGGACGAAGGAGGGCATCGCGACGCTCGAGAGCGCCGTGAAGCTGGGGGATGCGCGCCCCATCACCCTCGATGCGCTCGGCAACGCGCAGCTGGCCATCGACGCCAACGCCGCGGCAGAGCGCACCTACACCGAGCTGGTCGACGAGCGCGGCGCTCCGGACGATGCTTACCAGCTCGCCTGCGCGCAGGGACGGCAGGGGAAGGTGGACGCGGCGCTCGCCTCGCTGAGCAAGGCCGTGGATCTGGGCTTCCACGACCGGGCCATGGCGGAGAGCGACGCCGACCTGGGCGGAGTCCGGACCGATCCCCGCTTCGCGCGGCTCTTCGACCGGAAGTAGCGGCCCTCAGCCCTTGAGCCCGAACACGCCGGTCAGCGTGCCCTGGGCGAGCACGTGGCCGCGGATGAGGAACCGGAACTTCGCGTAGCTCGTGCGTGCGTCGCCCCACTCGAGCCGCGGCACGTCCAGCGCCCAGACCGTGAAGTGGTACCGGTGTGGCGGGTCGCCCGGCGGCGGTGCCATGCCCCCGTAGGCGCTCTCGCCCCAGTCGGTGATGCCGAGCAGCGAGCCCTTCGGCTCCCTGCCCGCTGCGCCTGCCCCGGCCGGAAGGCTGCGCACCTCCGGCGGGACGTTGAACAGCACCCAGTGCGTGAAGCCCACGGTGGTGGGCGCATCGGGGTCGTAACAGGTCACGGCGAGGCTCTTCGTCCCCGGGGGCGGCGCGTCCCACGACAGATCGGGGCTCACGTTCTGGCCTCCGGCGCTGGAGTGGACCGCGCTGAGCGGGATGGGCTTCCCCTCGGAGACGATGCTGCTCCTGACCTTGAGCTGAGCGGGAGTGGCCATGGGGTTCTCCGGGCGTGGTGCAGCGGAGGTAGCCGCTCCACAGTACGCTTCCCGCCCGCTCCATGCCCGCTCTCCCGCCTGCACCCCCCGAGGTTCCCGGTCCGGACGGCCTGCCGCCCTTCGGCGCCTACGCCGGCGAGCTCGGCCGGGTGGACCTCGCCCGCCTCGGCCCGCCGCACGCCCTCCCTGGCTGGGCCCGTCGCCTGCGGACGAAGCGCTGGCACTACGCGCTCTACGCCACGCCCGAGGTGCTGGCGGTCATGGCCATCGCCGAGATGGGGTACGCCGCGAACGCCTTCTTCGCCGCGGTGGACCTCCGGGACAAGCAGCCGCTGGCCGACGAGACGCTCCTCGGCCCCCCCTGCACCTCTGAGCCGGGTGTCGGACGCGATCGGCCACGGACTCCTGGCGAGGTTCCGGGTGCCAGGCGCTCGCTTCCGCTTCAGCCGTGCCGACGCTCCGGACCGCTATCGCCATGCGGTGGAGATCTCGGCGCTGCGGCGGCCGAGGACCGGCCGGATCCAGCTCGAGGGCGAGGCGCTGGTCACGGGTGCCCCTCCGCCGCTGGTGCTGGTGGCTCCCGTCCCGGGAGGCGGCGGTGAGGGGAGTCGTTCGGCGCTCCACCGCGACGGAGTGAACGTCACCCAGAAGTCGGTGGGGCTGCTCGCCTCCGGCCGGCTGGAGGTGGGGCGCCGCCACTACTCGCTCGACGGCGGGGTGGTGGGTCTCGATTCGACGCACGGCCTCCTCGCCCGCCACACCCGCTGGCGCTGGGCCATGGGCTGCGGCCGGCTCGACGACGGGACGCCGATGGGCTTCAACCTGGTCGCCGGGTTCAACGAGATGGGCGGCGGCGCCGGCGAGAACGTGCTCTTCCTCGGGGACCAGCTCGAAGCGGTGGGCGCGGCCACGTTCCGCTTCAACCCCGCGGATCCGCTGGACCCCTGGCAGGTGTCGACCGCGGACGGGGCGGTGCAGGTCACCTTCCGGCCGCTACATGCCCACCGCGACGTCCGCGACCTCCTGGTGCTCCGGAGCCGCTTCGTCCAGCCCCTGGGCTTCTTTGCCGGGAGGTTGCGTTTCCGGGGCCGGGAGATTCCCCTCGACGAGCTGCCCGGCGTGACCGAGGACCAGGACATGCTCTGGTGAGGTCGTGCCGGAGAAGACGGCGGCGAAGCAGTGCCGCCTCGTCAGACCGGGTGACAGACCTGGCGGAGGATGTCGAGCGACTCCAGCGCCTTGCCAGCACCCACCACGACGGCGGACAGCGGGTCCTCCGCGAGGAACACCGGAAGGCCGGTCTCCTCGCGGAGCAGGGTGTCCAGGTTCTTCAGCAGTGCGCCGCCGCCGGCGAGGACGATTCCCCGGTCGGCGATGTCGCCGGCCAGCTCGGGCGGGGTCCGCTCCAGCGTCATCTTCACCGCCTCGACGATGCCGTTCACCGGCTCGCTCAGTGCCTCACGGACCTCGTCCGAGGTGACGGTGAGCGTCCGGGGCACGCCGGCGACCAGGTCGCGCCCCTTGATCTCCATCGTCATCACCTCGTCGGTCGGGTAGGCGGTGCCGATCCCCATCTTGATCAGCTCGGCCGTGCGCTCGCCGATGAGCAGGTTGTACTTGCGCTTCACGTACTGGATGATCGACTCGTCCAGCTTGTCGCCGCCGACGCGCACGCTCTTCGCGAAGACGATGCCCGAGAGCGAGATGACCGCGACGTCGGAGGTTCCCCCTCCGATGTCGACGATCATGTTGCCGCTGGGCTCGGTGACCGGGAGCCCGGCGCCGATCGCCGCCGCCATCGGCTGCTCGATCAGGTAGACCTCGCGGGCCCCGGCGTTCTCCGCCGCCTCACGGACCGCGCGCCGCTCCACCTCGGTGATGCCCGAGGGGATGCCGATGATGATCCGCGGCTTCACCCCCACCTTCCGGTTGTGGGCGGTCTGGATGAAGTAGCGGAGCATCGCCGCGGTGATCTCGAAGTCGGCGATGACTCCGTCCTTCATCGGCCGGATGGCGACGATGTTGCCCGGGGTGCGCCCGAGCATCTCCTTCGCCTCCTTGCCCACCGCCATGACCCGCTTGGCGCCGCGTCCGTCCTGCTGGACGGCCACGACCGAGGGCTCGTTGGACACGATGCCCTGGCCGCGGATGTAGATCAGCGTGTTCGCGGTCCCCAGGTCGATGGCCAGATCGCGAGAGAAGAGGGTGTGCAGCCAGTCCAGCATCGAGGTGGTCTTGTGTCCGGGATGAGCGCTTCAGGAGGGGAGCGACGGAGAGGTTCCGGTACGAGGACAGCGTCGTGGGTTTCGTCTCTCCTGCCGGGCGTCTCCGGCGGACGAACGTAGCATCCTCGGGCTGTTCTCCGGAATGGGCATCTCTCACTTGCCTGCTCGCTGATACGAGCCCGGAGCCCCTCTTCCGTCGGCCCGGAGGCCGCGCTAGAGCCTCCCCCCGTGCGAACCCGTGCCGCCCTCCTCACCACGTTCCTGCTCCTCGGTGCCGCCCGCGCCCTCGCCGCCACCGAGCCCACAATCCCCTACGAGGAGTTCACCCTCCTCAACGGGCTCCGGGTCTTCCTCAGCGAGGATCACCGGGCGCCCCAGGTGACCGTGGACATCTGGTACCACGTGGGTGCCGCCAACCAGGGGCCCGGGAAGAGCGGCTTCGCCCACCTCTTCGAGCACATGATGTTCGCCGGCAGCCAGCACGTGCCCGACCCGGACAAGGTGCTGGCGGCCATCGGCGCGGGCCTGGGTGGCTCGGCCAACGGGAGCACCAACTTCGACCGGACCAACTACTTCGAGACGGTCCCGGCCAGCCAGCTCCCGACCGCGCTGTGGATCGAGTCGGACCGGATGGGATTCCTGCTCCCCACCCTGGACGCGAAGAAGCTCGCGACCCAGCGGGACGTGGTGAGCAACGAGCGGCGCCAGCGGATCGAGAACCAGCCCTACGGCCGGGCGTACCTCGAGCTGTGCGACACGCTCTACCCGAAGCCCCACCCCTACTACCAATGCGTCATCGGCAGCATCGAGGAGATCCAGGCCGCGAGCGTGGCCGACGTCCAGGGCTTCTTCCGTCAGTTCTACAACCCGAGAAACGCGACCCTGGCCATCGTGGGGGACTTCGACCCCCGGGTCGCCCGGGAGCTGGTGACGAGGTACTTCGGCGACATCCCCGGTGGTCCCGAGCCGAAGCGACCGGACGTGCCCCAGCCTCGGCTGGAGAAGGTGGTGGAGAAGACCATCACCGACCCGGTGGCCCGCATCCCCCAGCTGCAGATGATCTGGAACGGTGGGAAGCCCTTCGCACCGGACGAGGCCCCGGGCGATCTCCTGTCGGTGGTCCTCGGGGGGAGCAAGACCTCGCGCCTCTACAAGCGGCTCGTCCTGGAGAAGCAGATCGCCAGCGGGGTCTACGCCGGCAACGCCACCCTCGGCCTGGGCGGCTACTTCCAGATCGTCGCCACCGCCCGCGAGGGGCACACGGTGGCGGAGATGCGGCGCGAGGTCGAGTCGGTGCTCGAGGACTTCCGGAAGTCGGGCCCCACCCCCGCCGAGCTCGAGCGGGCCAAGCGGACCGTGGTGGGAAGCCTGGTGCGCTCGGTGGAGCGGGTCGCGGGGAAGGCGGACCAGCTCAACGCCTACGCCTTCTGGACCGGTGACCCCGGCTACCTCGCGAAGGACATCGCCCGCTACCGTGCGGTGACGCTGGCGCAGGTCCACGACGCGGCGCGCACGCTGCTTCCCACCGACCGGATGCTGGTCCTCGACGTCGAGCCGTCGAGCAACGGCGCGGCAGGAGCCCGGCCATGAACCGCCCGCTCAGGTCCGCCGCCCTCCTGGCCCTCGCCCTCGGTTGCGCGTCCGGTCGCCCCGCGCAGCCCCCGGTGGCCGCCGCGCCCGCTCCTGCGCCCCCGGCCGACGCCTGGCGGGACGCCCAGCCGCCGCCGCTCCCCAACGTGCCGCCGTTCCGTGCCCCGGTCCCGGTGCAGCGGGCGCTCCCCAACCGGCTCTCGGTGATGCTCCGGGAGAACCACGCCGTCCCGGTGGTCGTGGTCGAGCTCGCCATCCGGACCGGCGTCGACGGCGATCCCCCGGACCGACCCGGGCTGGCGGACTTCGTCGCCGGCGCCATCGACGAGGGCACGCGCACCCGGACCTCGCAGCAGCTCGCCGAGCAGCTGGAGGACCTGGCCGCCTCGCTCACCGTGAGCCCGGGACTGGACGGCATCCGCCTCCATCTCAACTGCCTGTCCGACACGCTCAAGCCGGCGCTGGAGCTCCTCGCCGACGTCGCCCTGAACCCCGCCTTCCGCCCCGCGGACGTGGAGCGGGTACGCGGCATCACCCTCACCGGGCTCGAGCAGCGGCGGGGCAACCCCGGGGTCCTCGCGAGCGACGAGGTGGCGCGGCAGCTCTACGGGTCGAAGCACCCCTGGGGACAGCCCGCGGGCGGCACGGTGGAGTCGGTCCGCGCCATCCGCCGGCAGGACCTGGTCCGCTTCCACGACACCTACTTCCGTCCCAACAACGCCCTGCTCTCGGTCTCCGGCGATTTCGAGGCCGCCACCATCCTTCCCCTCCTGGCCGAGCGCTTCGGCGCCTGGAGGCCCAAGGCCGTTCCCCCTTCTCGCCTTCCGCCCTTCCCCAAGGATGGACCGCACACCGTCGTCACGGTGGACATGCCGGAGAGCACCCAGAGCCAGGTGGCGCTCGCCACCCGGACGATCTCCGCGACGAGCCCCGATGCGCTGGCCCTGAGCACCGCCAACGTCGCGCTGGGCGGCCTCTTCACCAGCCGCCTCAACCAGCAGCTGCGCGAGGTGCGGGGCTGGACCTACGGGATGTTCAGCTCGGTGGGCTTCAACAAGCGGACCGGCGTGTTCCAGGTGCGGGGCTCGGTCGTGGCGGCCCACACCGTCGACTCGCTGAAGGACATCGAGGCCGAGCTCCGGAAGTACGCCACCGGCGACATCACCGACGCGGAGCTGTCCCACGCCAAGGAGGGAATCCTCCAGTCGCTGCCCCAGGCGCTGGAGACCAACGATGCGGTGGCGAGCACCTTCGTCACCCTCTCGGTCCTCGGCCGTCCGCTGGACTGGTACGCCACGCTTCCGGGGCGTCTCTCGTCGCTGGGTCGGGACGAGATCGCCCGCGTCTCGCGCACCTATCTCGACCCGGCGAAGCTGCCGGTGGTGGTCGTGGTGGGCCCGAGGAAGGACCAGGAGGGCCTGGCGGAGCTGCAGCTGGGGCCCCTCGTCGACCGCACCGCCGAGGCGAAGGGCCTCGCGCCCAAGGCCTCGACGCCGGCCGTGCCGGCGTCGCGCTGACGGAGGCCCTGGACCACGGGCCGGCGAGCCGCTCGGCGGACTCGGTCACCCTCCGCTCCCGAGCGGTCGTTGCTCAGCGTTTCAGCGAGTACTTGGCGATGGCGTAGAGGGCCCGGAAGCCGTCCTTCCAGCCGATCTTCTTGCCTTCCTCGTAGGTGCGCCCATGGTAGCTGATGGGCACCTCGTAGACGCGGGCGCCGGCGCGGGCCACCTTGGCGGTGATCTCCGGCTCGAAGCCGAAACGGTCCTCCTCGATGCGGAGGGACTGGATGAGCTCGCGACGGAAGGCCTTGTAGCAGGTCTCCATGTCCGTCAGGTTCAGCCCCGAGGTCATGTTGGACAGGGTGGTGAGGCCCCAGTTCACCACCGCGTGCCAGTAATAGAGCACCCGCCGCGTCTCACCGATGAACCGGCTTCCGTACACCACGTCGGCGTGGCCCTCGAAGATGGGCCCGACCAGCCGGGGAATCTCGCGCGGGTCGTACTCGAGGTCCGCGTCCTGCACGACGACCACGTCGCCGGTGGCCTCGGCGAAGCCGCGCCGGAGCGCCGCACCTTTGCCCTGGTTCTTCTCCTGGAACAGCACCCGGAACCGGTTCTCGTTCGCCGGTCGGGCACCGGACAGCGACTGCAGGCCGCGCTCGGCGAGCTGCTGGAGGATCTCGCGGCTTCCGTCGGTGGAACAGTCGTCCACCACCAGCAGCTCCTTGGGCATGTCCACGGCCACCACCCGGCGGAGCAGCTCCTCCACCGAGGCCTTCTCGTTGTAAACGGGGATCACCAGCGAGACCATCGGTGGTGCCATAGCAGATGAACGAACCCCGGTGGCTCCTCGATCAGTTTCCTCATCCGCCGCACCAGGAACCCGTTCCCGGCGGGACGATGGCCTGGGTCGAGGCGGGCCGCGGTCGGGACGTGGTCCTCGTCCACGGCAATCCCACCTGGAGCTTCCTCTGGCGCCGGGTGATGGCCGCGCTGGAGGGGCAGCGGTTGCGCCTGCTCGCCCCGGACCTCCTTGGCTGCGGCCGGAGCTCCAAGCCGGGGGCGGTGGCGTGGCACACGCTCGACCGGCACGGCGCCGCGCTCACGGCCTGGATGGAGGCGCGCCGGCTCGTGGACCCGGTGCTGGTGGTCCAGGACTGGGGCGGCCCCATCGGGCTCCTCGCGGCGTCGCGCGCGCCGGGGGTCCGGGTCTCGGCGGTGTGCCTCCTGAACACGGCCGTGCTGCTCCCCGCGCGCTTCCGCGGCACGCCCTTCCACCGGCTCGCTCGGCGGCCGCTCCTCGGCCCCCTGCTGTTCCGCGGCCTCGGCTTTCCCCTCCGCTCCCTCCATCGCGCCCAGGGTGACCCTCGCTCCATCTCCGGGGACGTCGCCCGGGCGTACCGCTGGCCCTTCCGTCGCCGGGTCGATCGCGCGGCGCCGCTGGGCATGGCGCGGATGGTGCCGGATTCTCCCGAGCACCCCAGCGTGCCCGGGGTGAAGGCGGTGGATGCGTGGATCCGCGCCTTCCCGGGTCCGGTCGAGCTGGTCTGGGGACGGAGGGACCCCATCCTTGGGCGCGCGCTGCGCCGCCACGCCGAGCAGCTGTCTCGGGCCCGGGTGACCGAAACCGAGGCCGGCCACTTCCTCCAGGAGGAGGTCCCGGACATCATCGCCCGGAGCATCCGGAGGCTGGCCGGGATGCCGGAGGCACCGTGACCCATCCGCTCGAACCGCTGGTCACCGCCGCGTGGGCCGACCGCGCCCTGCTGGGCAGGCCCGCGCATCGGGACGCGGTGCTGAAGGCGATCGCCGGCCTCGACGACGGCTCGCTGCGGGTCGCGGAGAAGGGCCCCGGTGGCTGGACGGTGAACGTCTGGCTGAAGGAGGCCATCCTCCTCTTCTTCGCGGTCTCGGAGATGAAGGTCTGGGACGTCGGCCCGTTCGAGTTCCACGACAAGGTGCCGCTGAAGAAGGACCTCGCTCGCGCCGGCGTCCGGGTGGTTCCTCCGGGGACGGTGCGGTACGGCGCCCACGTCGAATCGGGGGCGGTGGTGATGCCGGGCTACGTCAACATCGGCGCACGCGTGGGCGCGGGCACCATGGTGGACACCTGGGCGACCGTCGGCTCCTGTGCGCAGGTGGGCAAGGGCGTTCACCTCTCCGGAGGGGTGGGGCTGGGTGGGGTGCTCGAGCCGCCCGCGGCCCGTCCGGTGATCGTCGAGGACGGGGCCTTCCTCGGAAGCCGGGCCATCGTGGTGGAGGGCGTGGTGGTCGAGGAGGAGGCGGTGCTGGCGGCGAACACCGTGCTCACCGCGAGCACGCGCATCATCGACGTGACCGGCCCCGAGCCGCAGGAGTGGAGAGGCCGGGTGCCGGCGCGGAGCGTCGTCATCCCGGGGAGCGTGCCGCGCCAGTTCCCCGCCGGCACGTATCACATCCCCTGCGCGCTCATCATCGGCCAGCGCTCGGAGAGCACCGACCGCAAGACCTCGCTCAACCAGGCGCTGCGGGACTTCGCCGTCCCGGTGTGAAACCGCCCGCCACCTCGTGGCGCGTGGGTCGTTGCACGGGCAAATGCTTGCCTGCCGCCGCGCTCCGGTGACGATGCGCCCCGCCTCTCGACCACCGGAGGGTCCGTGAACCGCGTGTCTCGTCGTCTCTTGATCGGAAGTCTCGTTCTCGGCGTCTGCTGGACCGGCTGTGCAGGGAAGGATGGCGCCGCGGGTCCCTCGGGCGATGCAGGTGCACCGGGGGTCCAGGGACCACCGGGCCCTGCGGGAGATGCCGGCCCGCCCGGCACCGCCAACGTCTTCTATTCCGGCTGGGCCTTCGCCTCGAACATCACCGCCGGGACCTACGACGGCAGCGCCATGGTGGTGGCC
This sequence comes from Myxococcaceae bacterium, assembly GCA_035501615.1. Classification (GTDB taxonomy): domain Bacteria; phylum Myxococcota; class Myxococcia; order Myxococcales; family Myxococcaceae; genus RPRB01. Next base: position 19,817 of record DATJVY010000162.1, on the reverse strand, counting down.
AACCTCGCGGCGCCCGGAGTCACCTCGGCCTTCGTGCAGAGCGGGGTGGTCCTCGTCTACATGACCTTCGGCGTCGGCGTGGACCCGCTGCCGTACACCTCGTTCGCCGGGGGGAAGCAGAGCACCATCAGCTTCATCCCGGCCTTCGGCGTGGGCACCGGCGGCATCGCCGCGACCGAGAACAACATCCTCATCACCCGGTTCACTGCCGACAATTCCGGGAGCGTCCCGCTGAGCTCGATCCTCCAGTACCGGTACGTGCTGATCCCGGCGGGGCGGAGCGTCGACGGAGGAATCCCCTTTCGCTGGGTCCCCGAGCCCGGCTCGAGCCTCTACACGCTTCCCACGGGCGAGACGGTCGACACCCGGGACTACGCGCAGGTGAGGGCCGCCCTCGGCATCCCCGACTGACCGCTGCGGGACGCCTGGACTGTGCCGTTCGTCCGGGTCGTGCCCGGGCGACAGTGGGCCATGCACACCCTGTACGGCAACTCGACCTCGGGGAACTGCTGGAAGCCGGCGATGATGCTCCACGCGCGCGGCCTGCGGTTCCGCTGGATCGAGGTGGACATCCTCAAGGGCGAGAGCCGGACGCCCGAGTTCCTCCGGCTGAACCCCAACGGCCGCGTCCCGCTCCTGGTCTTCCCCGACGGGCGCATCCTGGCCGAGTCGAACGCGATGCTCCTCCACCTCGGGGAGGGCTCGGCGTGGATCCCCTCCGACCCCTACCTCCGCGCCAAGATGTACGAGTGGCTCTTCTTCGAGCAGTACAGCCACGAGCCGTACATCGCCACGGTGCGCTTCTGGGTGAAGGAGGCCGGGAAGGCCGAGGAGAAGAAGCAGGAGATCGCCGAGCGCGTCCCCAAGGGTTACGCCGCGCTCGGGGTGATGGAGAAGGCGCTCGCCGGCTCGCAGTTCCTCGCCGGTGACCGGCCGACGCTGGCGGACATCGCGCTCTACGCCTACACCCACGTCGCGCCCCAGGGTGGGTTCTCGCTGGAGAGCTACCCCGGCATCCGCGGCTGGCTCGGCCGCGTCGCGGCTCTTCCCGAGTTCGTGCCCATGCCCTTCCACGGCTGACGCCGTTTGAAAGCGCGGGGGGTCCCGGGTGAGGCTCCGCTCCCGTGGTCCTTCCCTGGGAGCAGCTCCGGCTCGTGCTCGCCATCGCCCGGCATGGGGCGCTCGCCGGTGCCGGCCGCGCGCTGGGGATGTCGGCCGCTGTGCTGGAGCAGGAGCTGAGGGCGGTGGAGCGCGCCGCCGGGGTCGCCCTCTTCGTCCGCGAGGACGGCCGGCTCCTCCCCACCGACGCCGGGTGGAGCGCGCTGCGGACTGGCGAGCGGATGGCCGAGGAGATGGCGCGGGTCGATCGTGCGCTGCCGCGCATTCCCTCCGGTCCACCGGTGCGAGTGCGCGCCGACGAGATCCTCGCCGCGACGTGGATCCAGACCGCCGCCGCGGAACTGACCCGCCGGCTGGGCAACGTCGGGCTGGAGCTGGTCACCGGGCGCGGCCGGCGGACCGAGGTCGACCTGGAGGTGACCGCCCGGGCCGGCGCCGAGGACGGGTCCTCGCGGGCGCTGGGGACGGTGGCCCAGGCGCTCCACGCCTCCCAGGCCTATCTCTTGGACCACGGCCGTCCGCCCGCGATCGGTCGGCTCACCGGTCACCGCGTGGTGCTCCTCACCGGAGCCGCCGCGCGGACGGAGGCGGGGCAGTGGCTGCTCCAGGCCGTGCGCGACGGGGCGGGGGTGGCGCTCCGGACCGACAGCATCCCGGTGCTGCTCTCCGCGGTGGGGGCTGGCATCGGGCTCGGGGTGCTGCCACGGGGCTCGGACGAGCTCGCTCCCGAGCTGATCCGGGTGGCCGAGCTCCCCGAGCTTCCACCCCGGCCGCTCTGGCTCGTGACTCACGGCAGCGCGCGGCTCTCCCCGAGGCCGCGGCGTGCGGCGCAGGTCCTGGAGCAGACCCTGGGCGCGGCGCTCCGGCGCTGGGAACGAGGATGAGCGGCGGCGCGCTCGAAACCGTTCCGGGCCGATCTTTTCCACGGGACCCTCCCTCGGTCGTCCGCCGTGCGAGCTCCAGCGACCTGTTCGTTGCCGCAACTCTGCCGCGCGTGGTACCCCTCCGGGCGGCGCAGGAGCGGGGCGGAGCGCGACATGGCCCGAACAGGCCACCGATCGTCAGGAGTCCTCGACGCTGGGACGCGGGACCACCTCTTCAGCGCCGCCTACGAGGAGCTGCGCCGCCTCGCCGCCCTGGTTCGCCGCGACGATCCGAGCCGTACCCTCAGCCCCACCGCGCTGGTCAACGAGGCCTGGCTCAAGCTCGCCGCCTCGCCCGACTTCGCAGCCACCTCCCCGGCCCATTTCAAGCGCATCGCCGCGCGCGCGATGCGGCAGGTGCTGGTGGAGGCCGCCCGGCGTCGCTCGGCCCGGAAGCGCGGCGGGGGCGCGCCGGTGGTGACCTTCGACGAGGACACCCTTCCTCCGGCCGCGGGCGCCGAGCAGCTGCTGGCGCTGGACACCGCGCTCGAGGCGCTCGCCGCGCTCGAGCCCCGGCAGGCGCTCATCGTGGAGAGCCGCTTCTTCGGGGGGCTCGACGTGCGCGAGACGTGCGAGATCCTCGGCATCTCCGAGGCCACCGTGCTCCGCGACTGGCGCGCCGCACGCGCGTTCCTGGCCCATGAGCTCCGGCAGACAGGCTGAGCCCGGGGCGCCGGATCCGGCGCGTTGGCGGCGAGTGCAGGAGCTCTTCCACGCCGCGGTCGAGCTACCGGTCCCCGCCCAGCACGCCTTCCTCGAGTCGAGCGCCGGGGGCGACGCCGGGCTGGTCGCCGAGGTGGAGGCGCTGCTCCTCGAGGACCGGACGCCGGACCTCCTTCTCGATCGACCGCTCCCGGAGGTGGCGGGACCCCTGCTCGGCGCCGAGGCGCCCTCGTCCATTGGCCCATACCGCGTGCTCCGGCTGCTGGGCGAGGGCGGGATGGGGGTGGTGTACCTCGCCGAGCGGACCGACGTCGGCGGTCGCGCGGCGGTGAAGCTCCTCCGGGACGCCTGGGTTTCGCCCTCGCGCCGGGCGCGGTTCCGGGCCGAGCAGCGGACGCTCGCCCAGCTCGACCACTCCGCCATCGCCCAGCTGCACGACGCCGGGACGCTTCCCGACGGGACGCCCTGGTTCGCGATGGAGTACGTGGAGGGTGTCCCCCTCACCGAGTACTGCCGGGCGCACGCGAGCGGGCTCCGGGAGCGGCTCCGGCTCTTCCGCGCCGTCTGCGAGGCGGTGCAGCACGCCCACCGGCACGCGGTCATCCACCGTGACCTCAAGCCATCCAACATCCTGGTGAAGGCCGACGGCGAGGTGAAGCTGCTCGACTTCGGCATCGCCAAGCAGCTCGACACCCGCATCGGGCCGGGCTCCGACCCCACGCGCACCGGGCTGCGCCTCATGACCCCGGCCTACGCCGCGCCAGAGCAGGTCACCGGTGGACGGGTCGGCGTCGAGACCGACGTCTACGCGCTGGGCGTGCTCCTCTTCGAGCTGCTCGCCGGACGCCTTCCCTTCGACCTCGCCGGGGTGTCGCCCCACGAGGCGGCGCGCCGGGTGGTGGAGCAGGAGCCGGCCCGGCCCTCGCAGGTTCCGGGTCGGCCCGTGCAGGCCGGCCGGGCCACGTGGGCCGACCTGGACGTGCTCTGCCTCACCGCGATGCAGCGGGATCGGGCCCGCCGCTACCCCTCGGTCGAGGCGTTGATCCGGGACCTGGACCACCACCAGGCCGGCGAGCCCCTGGACGCGCGTCCCGACTCGCTTGCCTACCGCGCCGGAAAGCTCCTGCGGCGGAACGCCCGGGCGGTGCTGGTGGGCTCGGCGGTGGGCGTCGCGGTGCTGGGAGTGGTCACCTACTCCGCGGTGCGGCTGGCGCGGGCCCGGGACGCGGTGACGGCGCAGGCGGCGCGAACCGAGCGCATCCAGCGCTTCATGCTCGAGCTGTTCGAGGGCGGCACCGGCGAGGTCGGGCCCTCGACGGACATGAAGGTGGTGGACCTGCTCGACCGCGGCGTCCGCGAGGCACGCTCGCTGGAGGGCGAGCCCGCGGTGGAGGCCGAGCTGCTCCAGACGCTGGGGGGCATCGCCCAGAACCTGGGCCGGCTGGACCAGGCCGGCGAGCTGCTCGAGCGGGCGCTGACGCTCCGCCGGGGTGTCTTCGGGGAGGACCACACCGAGGTGGCGCGGTCGCTCGTGGCCAGCGGCCAGCTCGCGAGCGCCCGCGGGCAGTACGACGTGGCCGAGCAGCAGATCCGGGACGGGCTCGCCATGCTTCGCCGGCACCTGCCGAGGACCGACCCGGAGGTGGCGCGCGCGACGTCGGCAGTGGGGAGGGTGCTGGAGAACGCCGGGCGGTACCCGGAGGCGATCGCCCAGCTGGAGGAGGCGGTTCGACTCCAGTCGGGGCGTCCGGAGCTGGAGGCGGACCTCTCGCAGACGCTCACCGAGCTCGCCAACTGCGACTTCTACACCGGCCAGTACGCGCAGGCCGACGCGCTCAACAAGCAGGTCCTGATCCTCGATCGCCGCCTGTACGGGCCGAGGCATCCCCACGTGGCGGACGACCTCATCAACCTCGGCGCGGTGCAGTTCGAGGGGGGGCACTTCGCGGAGGCCGAGCGCTGGGACCGCGAGGCGCTGGAGATCATGCAGGGCTGGTACGGCCCGGACCACCCCGAGACCGCCTCGGCCCGGACCATCCTCGCCCGGGCGCTGCTCAGGCTGGAGCGCCGGGACGAGGCCCGCGCGTTGCTCGTCGCCTCGCTCGCCACCGAGGAGCGGGTCTACGGCAAGGTGCATCCCCGGGTGGCCTCCACGCTGAACGAGCTGGGGCTGATCGCGCGAGACCAGGGGCGGCTGGACGAGGCCGCCGCCGACTTCGAGCGGATGGCGCAGATCTACGACCAGGTCCACCACGGGAAGCATTACGTCATCGGCGTCGCTCTCTCGAACCTGGCGGACGTGGAGCAGCGGCGGGGCAATGCCCCGCGCGCCCAGGAGCTCTTTCGCCGGGTGCTCGACCTCTACCGGGAGGTGCTTCCCGCCGACCATCCGCTCCAGGGCATCGCCCGCGTCCGCTTCGGCCACGTCCTGCTCGCCGCGGGGGCGGCCGCTGACGCCGAGGCGCAGAGCCGGGCAGGCTACGAGCTCCTCCTCAAGCGCAAGGACCCGCCGGCGATGTGGCTGACGATGGCCCGGCAGGACCTCGCCGCGGAGTACCGCGCCCTCGGACGGCCGGCGGATGCCCAGCGGTTCCAGTCCGAGCTCGCCGCCGCAGGCGGAGGCGAGAAGCGCTAGCGCCTGGGGGTGACGGTCCGGGATGCGTTCCTGCGCATGGAGGGCCGGAGCCGTCTTGCAGGAGGAGCCCCATGCTCGAATCCTTCGCCTGTCGCCACGCGGTTGCAGGCGCACTGGCCGGCGTCGCCCTCCTCTCGGCGGCCGCCCGCGCCGCCTCCGGCTCCGAGTGGCTCAGCTCGACCCAGGGCCCGAGCCCGATCGTCACCGCGAAGTCCGGAACCGGGACGGCCCAGGCCACCGCGACCGCCAAGGTCACCTCGGATTCGATCCAGACCTTCTGCGGTGATCAGGCCGGCCAGGGCGACCCCGCCCAGGCCCGCTCGGCCATCGACGCCTGCGCGAAGCAGCAGCGCTCCGAGCTCGGGAAGACGTACACCATCCAGGCCGACTGCACGGCGGGGAAGCTCCAGCCGCTCGACGGCGCGACCTACGTGCTCGACGGCCTCTGGGACAACTCGGACGTCGGGGCAGGGCGCACCCGGTGGCGGGGACCGAGCGGGGTGGTGGGGCGGGACAGCGCGAGCGGTGGCCTGGCCCTCTCCCAGCAGTGGGAGGTCCTCTGTCCGGGGCGGGTGAGCGCCTCGGTCATCTCCAAGGCGCGCTCGCTGAGCCCGTCTGGCGTCGCGGGCGGGACCGGCGGGGCTGCCGCGCCGGCCGCGCCTGCCTCGGTGTGCAACGGGGACCCGAACTGCACCGAGGTCGCTGCCTTCGGCGCCTCGGTCGTCGAGTTCCGGGCGAGCCTCCAGGGGAACTACAAGACGCTCACCATCACCCTGCGCTTTCAGAACAAGCTCTCGCGACCGCTGATCCTCGGCTACATCCCGGCGTCGGGCGGCGCGACCGACGACCGCGGGAACCGGTACATCGTCCGTGACCAGGACACCCGGGGCATCGGCTACATCCACGGGCGGGGGAACGTCGACGACAAGTTCCAGATCGCCCCCGGCCAGACGGCGGACGCCCGGTTCCTGCTCATCTGGGGAGGTCAGCAGCTCTTCGGCAACACCTTCGATCTCGACCTGACCGTCCGGGAGATCGTCCCCGCCGGGAACGGTCAGAGCACGCTCGGGCCGGAGTATCCGCTGCAGATCGTCGGGCTGGTCGACGGCGCGAAGGCGGGAGCTCCGGTGGCCCAGGCGGGAGGCGCATCGCCCTCCGGTGCCGCGGCGCCAGCGGCAGCCCCCGTCACCACGTCGAGCACGAGCATGTCCCCCACCGCACCGGCTGCCCCGAGCGCTCCGGCCTCGCCCCTCGGGCTGCCCACCACCGCCGCCGTCCCGGGCACGGGAGGGGCGCGCTGCGCCGCGGGGACGAGCTGCTACGACGCAGGCTCCTTCACCGTGACCGTGATGAACACCGCCGCCGCGGTGAGCGGAAGGAACCTCGTCGTCCGGTTCGGCGTTCGGGTGAAGAACCAGACCACCCAGCCGCTGGTCCTGGCCTACAAGGGTGGGAGCAACGCCGCCGTCGACGAGCAGGGGAACAGCTACGGCTGGGGTCGCCCGGGCTCGGCGGACGCGAGCGCGCAGGGAATCGGAACGCTCCAGGCGAACCGGATCGATCCCCAGTTCCAGGTCGCCGCGGGCGCGACCCGCGATGCGCAGTTCCTCCTCACCCGGTTCGACACGAGCAACAGGCCGGCGGGGAAGAGCTTCACCCTCGACACGGTGCTGGTGGAGCTGCGCGCGGCCAATGCGCAGCAGTGGCAGAAGGTCCGCGAGTACCCCGTGCACCTGCCCGGGGTGGGCGCGGGCACGGTGCCGGCGGTGGGCCAGAGCCCCCAGAGCCCGAACGACGGCGTCAAGCAGGCGAGCGATCTGCTCAAGGGGCTGCTCGGGAAGTGACCGCCGCTCGCTGCACGCGCTGAGACGGACGTCACGTTCCGGCACGCCGTCCGGTCCAGGGGGCGAGGACCGAAGGATGCCCCCCGATTTCCCGCAGCTCCGACGACCCATGCCGCCCGGCAGCCGAGCGTCCTCGGTGCGTACTCGACCGCCGTCCTGCTCCTCGGATCGCTGACGGCAGCGCGGCGGCTCCGGTCGGAGCTGGTGCTGCTCCTGACCTTCGCCGGTGCGATCGCCGTCGACCGGCTCGTCGGGCTCGCGCTCGACGGTCCGGCGCCGTTCACCCTCTGGGTGCTGAAGCCGGAGCTGGGCCTCGTCCGGTTCTCCTCGCTGGCGCTGTTCACCTCGGCCTCCCGAACTGACGGCCCGCTCCAGGAACCTGGGCATGCGTCTCTTCCTTCTCGGTGGAGTCGTCGGGCTCCGTCACGGAAGCTCCCTCGCCCGTCGTCGTGCTATGCGTCCCGCGCATGAGCCGCGCGCTCTGCGCCCGGAGCCTCGCAGCCCTCCTGCTGGCGGCGGTCCCCGCGCGCGCCCAGACGGAAGCGGCCCCCGACAAGGGCCCGGGCCTGGCGCAGCAGGCGGTCCTCGAGCCGTTCAAGGGCGACTGGGACGAGATCAAGCGGCGCCGGGTCCTCCGGGCCCTGGTGGCCTACAGCCGGACCCTCTACTTCGTGGATCGGGGCAAGCAGCGCGGTGCGACCTACACGATGCTCAAGGCCCTCGAGGACGAGATCAACGCCCGTTCCAGGTCGAAGACCCTCCGGTTCCACGTTGTCCTGGTGCCGGTCCCGCGCGACCAGCTGATCCCCTCGCTCCTCGACGGACGCGGTGACGTCGTCGCCGCCTTCCTGAGCATCACCCCCGAGCGGAGCCGGCAGGTCGACTTCACGCTCTCGTTCCTCGACGAGGTGAGCGAGCTGGTGGTCACTGGCCCTGCCGGTCCCGGGTTCTCGAGCCTCGACGCGCTGTCCGGGAAGGCGATCCACGTTCGCCGCTCCTCGAGCTACTGGGAACACCTGGAAGCGCTCAACCGGCGGTTCGTCGAGTCGGGCAAGCCTCCGGTGGAGCTGGTCCCTGCCTCCGAGGACCTCGAGGACGAGGATCTGCTCGAGATGGTGAACGCCGGGCTCCTCCCGGCCACCGTCTGCGACGGATACCAGCTCACGTTCTGGAGGCAGTTCCTGAAGGAGCTGGCCTTCGATCCGGCGGTCGCGCTGAGCAGCGGAGGCTCCATCGCCTGGATGGTGCGGAAGGACAATCCGCAGCTGAAGTCGGCGCTCGATGCGTTCGTCAAGAGGCACCGCAAGGGGACGACCTTCGGCAACCTCCTGCTCCAGCAGTACCAGCGGAGGCCTCGCTCCGTCCTCCCCGCCACCTCGGGGACGGAGCTACGCAAGTTCCAGAAGATGGAGGCGATCTTCCAGAAGTACGGGAAGCGGTACGACGTGGACTACCTCCTGATGATGGCCCAGGCGTACCAGGAGTCCCGTCTCGACCAGAACGCGCGGAGCCCGGTGGGGGCGATCGGCGTCATGCAGATCATGCCGGCGACGGGAGCGCAGATGAGGGTGGGGGACATCCACCAGCTCGAGCCGAACATCCACGCGGGGGTGAAGTACCTCCGCCACATGGAGAACGTGTACTTCGCCGAGCCAGACCTCGATCCTCTGGTGAAGGCGCTCTTCGTGTTCGCCTCGTACAACGCGGGCCCGAATCGCATCCAGTCGCTCCGGCGGGAGACGGCGAAGCGCGGGCTCGACTCCAACCGCTGGTTCAAGAACGTGGAGTACGTGGTGGCCGAGAAGGTGGGTCAGGAGCCGGTCACCTACGTCGCGAACATCTTCAAGTACTACCTCGCCTATCAGCGCGTGGCGGCGGCGAAGCAGGATCGCGCCGCGGCCCGGCAGTCGCTCGAGCGCGGTGATCCCTGAGCGCAGCGGCGGCCGTCACGTGGTGCCGGACGCGGTGGCGGGCGGTGTCCCACGCGGGCCCGGTCCCCCAGCGCGCCGCAGGCGGTCGAACGAGACCACCCCGAGGAGGAGGAAGAACCCGACCGATACCAGCACGTGCCACCAGGCGTGGAGCTGCGGGTTGGGCAGGCCATGCGCCGGCAGCGTACCGCTCACCCACGGGCAGGCCTCGAGATCGACGAACCACACCACGATGCCGGTCGCGTAGGCCAGGAGCCCGAGCACGAAGCGCCAGCGGACCGCACGGTTCTCGGGCCGGAGGGCGAGCCAGCTGACCCGGGCGAGGCAGAAGAGCTCCAGCGCTCCGAAGCTCGCGTGAAAGGCGAGGAACTGCGCACCACCTCGGTTGAGCGTCGCCCCCGCCGTCGCCAGCAGCACGTAGAGGACGAGCGCCGCGGGGAACCACGCCCCCAGTCGTCGCCCGGGCCCGGTCTCGACCAGCAGCCAGACCAGCCAGGTCACCAGGTAGAGCATCGGAAGCTCGTCCAGCATCTGCAGCTCGAAGCGCAGGGTGGCGTGGAAGGCGATGCTCCCCAGGCCCACCAGGACCAGCATCCCGAACGCGACGCGGATCTCGCCTGCGAAGCGCCGGCTGGAGAGACCCAGGACTCCGGCAGCCACCATCGCGAGGCTGGAGAGCGTGTTCCAGAGCTCTGCGACCCACGGGGTGAAGGCGTAGTTCTGCTCGCACCAGTCGATGCTCGCCGTGGGGAGACCCCACACGCCCGCCGGGTCGACCAGCACGGGCGGGACTGTACTGCGGACGGCTCGCTCCCGAGTCCGGCTGTTCGGGGAATTCCAGGCTGCCCTCCGGGGGGCTCGCTCCGCGGCCAGAGGAAGCTCTTCGGGAAGAAGGCCGCGCCGGACGTCCCGCCCGCCGCGGCCCCCTGACGCCCGGCGTCAGCGGAGGAGCAGCACCGAGCAGCACCAGGCGGCGGCGGCCAGGCTTCCGCAGAGCGCGAAGTACTTGACCGCCATCCACCGCCGATCGGCCGGGGTGACCCGGTCCTCGTCCGGGCCCGGGGAGGGCTCCCCGCCCCGGAAGGCCTGCATCGCTCCGAGCACGGCGATGAGAATCAAGGGCGGAGACGGCGCGGCGACCAGCATGAGGGCGATCAGCACGAGGCCGACGATCCACGCCTTGCGGTTGAACATCCGCGCCACCCGCCCACCATCGAGCGGGGGGAGTGGCGTGAGGTTGAAGAGGTTGAGGATGAAGCCCGCGCTGGCCAGGGCGAGCCACCATCGCTCGTGGGTCAGCAGATAGCCGGCGGCGCAGACCAGGGCCGCGGCCCCACCGGCCACCGGACCGGCGATCGCGATGCGTGCCTCGACGAGGGAGCTCCGCGGCTGGCCCTTCAGGGCGATGACCGCGCCGAAGAAGGGAATGAAGACCGGGTAGCCCGCGGGGAGACCCGCCTCGCGGATCGCGACGGCGTGTCCCATCTCGTGCACGAAGATGAGGAGCACGAAGCCGACGGCGAACCGCCATCCGGCAGCGACCGCGTAGACCCAGATCATCCCCAGCATCGACCCGGCGCTGAGGAGCACCTTGCCGAGGCTCAGCGCCTTGAGGCCGCCGAGCAGCACCTTTCCCTTGGCCAGCACCCCGAGGGCGACGGCCCCGGCGGCGGACCAGGTCGTTCGCGACTGGCGGGAGGGGACGGAGGGCGAGGTCTCTGGCTGCACGGCCGGCGGCAGGAGAGCACAGGCGGCTCCCCGCCGTCACGCCGACACCTCGCTCGATGCGTCCTGGCCGTCAGGCCACCAGCTCGGCGCGGGGGACGTCGGAACGGAGCCGCCGCCCGGTGACCTGCATCATCAGGAACAGGGTGAGGATCGCTCCCACGGTGATGCTCAGCCCGGTGAAGCCCTGCAGGAGGAACGTGAGCGAGAAGCCCACCAGGTACACCAGCTGGGCGAGCCCCATCTCCCGGACGGCGAAACGCCACCCCACCAGCCACTGCGCGTAGGTGACCGCGAGCAGGATCGACACCGCGCTGGAGAGCAGGAGCGCCACCCAGAGCGGAACATGGTCGGCGAGGTAGGCGAAGAGCAGGTGGTCGGCGAAGAACGCGCAGCCGATCAGGAACCAGCTGAAGGGGTGGAGCCGGAGGCCCCGGCCCTCGGCGAGAAGGCCGACGACGAAGAAGTAGAAGAGCAGCGCCACCGGGGCGAAGAAGGTGATGCGCGCGGCGAGCGGGCCGGGATTGGTCTTCTGCGGCAGCTCGAGCGAGATGGGGGCGCTCCCGACCAGGCTGCGGAATTCCCAGGTGCCATGCCAGCCGTGACCCTCGCCGGCCCCACGGCTGGGCGAGATGCTTCCCGGGGAGAAGTCGATGCCGCGGACGTTGCTCTGCACCTCGAGCGAGAAGTCGCGGATGACGGAGCTGCCGCGCGCCGCGGGCCGGTACGACCACGACGAGGTGCCCCGGGTACGGTACCGGACCCGGAAGGCGTGGTGCTCGCCGGGGCCGAGCCCAACCGACCAGGTCGCCGCCCTCGCGTCGACGTCGGTGCCGATGGGCTGCCCCTTCTCGTCGAGGACCTCGAAGCCGTCGTAGATCGCGCCCTCGGCGGGAAGCGGGAAGCTCACCATGACCCGGCGCTTCAGCGCGGTGTCGTTCGCCACGACGTAGCGGGCCTCGAAGTCGACACCGTAGGTGGGGAACCAGAGGAGCCCTTTCTGGCGGTGCTCGAGCTGGAGCGCCACCTGCGCCCGGGTGGAGACGAGGGGGAGGGAGAACGCGACCTCCTCCATCCTCTGCACCGTGGTCTCGTAGGGCCGGCCGGCGGGATCGTAGAGCGTCCGCTTCTCCTCGCGCGGGCGCTGCTCGGTGTACTGAGCTCCGGGAGCGCCCTGGTCGAGCGGTGGGCCCCAGAGCTGGTGCACCTCGTTGACCAGCGCGGAGGAAGTCTCTCCCGAGCGCACCAAGAGAGTGCTTCCGAGCAGCATCCAGGAAGCGGTGCAGCCTGCCCACACGACTCCCAGCGCGACGTAGCGACGGATCATGCCGGCGCCGCGAAGCAGCGTGCGTGCCACCGGCGCCGGGCCGTCACGACGTGACGGTGCGACTCGTGCCCGGGGCCGGCTGCCGTCGCGCCTGGCGGCGCCGTGCCCGCACCCGAGGTGGCCCGGGGGCCACGGGTCCAGCGGGCCACGGTGCACCGGGACCGCGGCGGTTCAGCGCCGGAACTCGCGGGCGATCCCCGCGAAGGCCTCGTCGATCGCACGGGCGATCGTCGTCTGGAGGTCCTCGCCCGCCGCGGACCGGATCCGCACGACCCAATCGGCGAGCCGGCTGGCCAGGGAGGCCTTGCGGCGGGACCGGATGTCGGTCACGGCGGACACTGCGTCGGTCACGGTGGTCACTGGGTGCTCCTCTGCTGCGAGTGGACGGGCTGGATGTGCGCACCCTTCGCCAGGAGCCCTGGAAGCGTGGCGGCGACGGCGACCAGCAACCAGAGAATCAACGACGGTGGACCTGAGATGCGCGACGACGGCACGAACGGTTCTCCTGGGTGGATGGTCTGCATCCGGAAGACCCGCCGCGCACCTCCCGTTGCCGCGTGCTGGAGGGGACCGGGTGGAGCTGTGCTGTTGCTCCGAGCGCAACAGGGCATCGGCAGGCGCTGCCGTCGGCGAGTCGTCGTCGCTGCTCCTGAAGCTCGCCGGCGGCATCGACGCGGCGTGGCGAACTACGCGGGGCTGCCGGCGACGTCGGTACCGCTCGGGGAGGCGAACGGGCTGCCGATCGAGGTGCAGTTCGTGGGCCGCTTCGGGGACGAGGCGGCGCCCCCCGGGTGAATGCCGGCGCCGGGTGAAGAGGGCGCGCCGCCGGCCGGGGTGTCAATCGCTCACGTCTTCGCGAGCGCGTCGGCTTCCTCGGCGAGCTTCGTGTCCCGCCAGGTGATGCCGCCCGCATCGTGGGTGACCAGCCCGAGCGTCACCTTCGAGTAGCGGATGTCGATGTCCGGGTGGTGGTCCGCCCCCTCGGCCGCGTCTGCCACCCGGTTCACGAAGGCCATCGACGCCCGGAAGTCGGGGAAGGAGTACGTCCGGCGAATCATCCCCTCTTCGAGCGCCCAGCCGGCATGCGCCTTCAGCCAGCCCTGCACCTCTGCATCGCTCAGCTTCGTCCGGTCGCGCGCCATGGACCGCTCTCTACGCCCGTTCCACGGCCCGCTTCCACTTGGCCAGCGCGTGCTGCCGCGCGGTGTCCTCCATCCGCGGCTTGAACGTCTTCCCCGCCCGCCAGGAGCTGCGGATCTCCTCGGGGTCCCTCCACACGCCCGCCCCGATGCCGGCCAGGAACGCCGCGCCGGCCGCCGTGGTCTGGAGGTTCCGCGGCCGCACCACCGGTGTCCCGAGGATGTCCGCCTGGTACTGCATCAGGAGGTCGTTGGCGGAGGCTCCGCCGTCCACCTTGAGCACCGGGATGGGCTGGCCCGAGTCCAGGGTCATCGCCTGCGCCAGCTCGTAGGTCTGCAGGGCGATGCCCTCGAGCACCGCCCGCGCCACGTGGCCGAGGTTCGTCGAGCGGTCGAGCCCCATCAGGAGCCCCCGCGCCTCGGGCCGCCAGTGTGGCGCGCCGAGGCCGGCCAGCGCCGGGACGAAGACCACCTCGCCCGAGTCGTCCACGCTCCGCGCCAGCTTCTCCACCTGCGCCGACTTCTTGATCGCCTGCAGCCCGTCGCGGAGCCACTGCACCGCCGCACCGGCCACGAAGCTCGAGCCCTCGAGCGCATAGGTCACCTCGTCGCCGAGCTGCCAGGCCACGGTGGTGAGCAGACCGGTCTTGGAGGGGACGGGCTGAGGACCGGTGTTCATCAGGAGGAAGCTGCCCGTGCCGTAGGTGCACTTGGACTCGCCGGGCCGGAAGCACGCCTGGCCGAAGAGCGCCGCCTGCTGGTCGCCGGCCATGCCCGAGACGGGGATGCCATCGGGCAGCGCGTCCATCCCCTTCGTCGTCCCGTAGAGCTCGGCGCAGCTGCGGACCTCCGGGAGCACTTGGGGCGGGATGCCGAAGAGCTCGATCATGTCCTCGCTCCAGCCGTGGCCCCTCAGGTCGTAGAGCAGGGTGCGACTGGCGTTCGAGGCGTCGGTGACGTGCCTGGCGCCACCGGTGAGGCGGAAGACGAGCCAGGAGTCGATGGTCCCGAAGCACAGCGCACCGGTCTCGGCCAGCGTCCGGAGCCCCTCGACGTTGTCGAGGAGCCAACGGAGCTTGGTGGCGCTGAAGTAGGGGTCGAGCACGAGCCCCGTCGCGTCGCGGACCCGCGCCTCCTCGCCCTTCGCCTTGAGCTCGGCGCACATGTCGGCCGTCCGGCGGTCCTGCCAGACGATGGCCCGGGCTAGCGGAGCGCCGGTCTCCCGGTGCCAGACGGCCGTCGTCTCCCGCTGGTTGGTGATGCCGATGGCCGTGACCATGTCCGGACGGATGTCGGCGTCGGCGAGGCCCTTCTTGCAGCAGCGCTCGACGGTCTTCCAGATCTCCCGCAGGTCGTGCTCCACCCATCCGGGGCGGGGGAAGTGCTGGGTGAACTCGCGGTAGGCCTCGCCCACGACCTCCAGCCGGTCGTCGACGACGAGGACATGGGTGCCGGTCGTGCCCTGATCGATTGCAAGGAGGTAGCGACGCTTGGCCATGGGGCCCGGCAGGGTAGCGGATCAGGTGGCGTCGTTGGCACCGCGACGTTGCTCGACGTCTTCCGGGCGGCTCAGCGCACCGCGGCAGGGCCCAGCGTGCGGTCCACGAACGCCGTCACCTCGGCGGCCACCAGGTCCCGGTTCCGGTCGCGGGGCAGGATGTGCGCGCTGTTCTCGATTCGCACGAAGCGAACCGAGGGTGCCTTCTCCAGCCGCCGCACCAGCGCTGCCGCGCCGGCCTCGTCCACCACATGGTCCTGGGCCCCGACCATCACCAGCACCGGGCAGGTCACCCGGAGCGCGGAGCCCCAGGCGAGGTCCTGCATCTCCCAGAGGTCCCGGAGCCGCGGCGAGGGCCAGGCGCGCAGGATCGGGGCCTCGGCGCGTGCCTCCGTGTCGAGCAGGTCGGTCGTGTCCTTCTGTACCCAGGGGCGGAGCAGCTCGAGAAGCGGCGCGGCGATGCGGAATCTCCGGAGCGAATCGAGCGTCCGATCGCGGAAGCGGACCGCCGGCGCGAGGGCAGCGACACCGGCCACCCGGCCAGGGTGGCGTGCGGCGAGCACGAGCGCCAGGAGCGCACCCATCGACAGCCCGGCCACCGCCACCCGCCGCCCGGGGAGCCGGGCCAGCGCCTCGTCACAGGCCAGGAGCCAGTCCGGGGCACGGGCGTCGAGCATCGCCGCCGGCGTGGTGCCGTGCCCCGGCAGGCGGACCCCGTGTGCCGCGATGCCCGCCCGGGCCAGCGCCTCTCCGAGGGGCCGCATGTCCCAGGGCGAGCCGGTGAAGCCGTGGATGAGCAGGCACGCCCCGCGGTCCCCGGGCAGCTCGAAGGGGGCCGTCTTCCCCTCGTCGAGCGCGACGTCGGTCGGCACCGGCCCGCCTCTGGCCACCCGCGCGGCAGGGGCGGTATGCAGGCGCTTCATGGCTGACCCAAAGCTGCCCGAGACGGCGCTGCAGATCCACATCGACGACGCGATCGCCGACGGCGTCTACGTGAACATGGCCCTGGTGAACCACACCGACTCCGAATTCACCCTGGACTGTATCTACGTCCAGCCGCAGCAGCCGAAGGCGCGGGTCCGGGCGCGGATCATCACCAGCCCCCGCCACATGAAGCGGCTGGTCGCGGCGATGGTGGACAACCTCCAGAAGTACGAGGCGAAGTACGGGGTCATCGACGCCGGTGACCCGAGCCTGCCGGTGCACTGATGCGGAGCGGAGCGCCGGAGACGGAAGGCGACCTCGGCCGCCGCATGACCGACCACATCGAGGAGCTGCAGCGCGCGATCTGCGCGGCGGTGGAGGCCGAGGATGGCGCGCGCCTTCGGGAGGACGTCTGGGAGCGTCCCGGGGGAGGCGGCGGGCGGACCCGGGTGCTCGAGGGCGGCGCGGTGTTCGAGAAGGCCGGGGTGAACGTCTCCAGCGTCTGGGGTGAGCTCGACGAGCAGTTCGCGAAGAGGCTGCAGGGTGAAGGCCGCCGGTTCTTCGCCGCGGGCCTGAGTCTCATCCTCCACCCCCGGAACCCGCGCGTCCCCACCGTGCATGCCAACTGGCGCTTCATCCAGCAAGGAAGCAAGGCATGGTTCGGCGGCGGGGCGGACCTGACGCCGCACTACCTCTACGAGGAGGATGCGGTGCACTTCCACCGCGTGCTGCGCGAGGTGTGCGAGCGACACGAGCCGGGGAGCTACGCCCGGTACAAGGTCGACTGCGATCGCTACTTCTGGATCACCCACCGTGACGAGGCGCGAGGCGTGGGCGGCATCTTCTTCGAGAACACCGGCCGTCCCCTGGAGCAGGAATTCGCCTTCGTCCAGGACTGCGGACGGGCCTTCGTGCCGGCGTACCTCCCGATCGTCCAGCGCCGGCGCGACCTGCCCTACACGGCCGAGCACCGGCGATGGCAGCTCCTCCGGCGGGGCCGGTACGTCGAGTTCAACCTCGTGTACGACCGGGGAACGGTCTTCGGCCTCCAGACCCGCGGACGGACCGAGAGCATCCTCGTCTCGATGCCTCCCGAGGTGGCCTGGGGGTACGACGTGCAGCCCGAGCCCGGAAGCGAGGAGGCGAAGCTGGTGGCCGTCCTCCGCGACCCGCGCGCCTGGGTCTGACCGCCGGCGGAAACGAAGCCGTGCTCCGGTGTCTGCCTGTTAATCTCCCTGTTTCCGGTGCCCACCGACGACCACAGCCTGGTCCAGCGCGCCCGCTCCGGCGACGAGCGCGCGTTCCGGCTCCTGGTCGAGCGGTACCAGAAGAAGGTCTATGCCGTCGCCTTCGGCATGGTGAAGGACCGCGAGGAGGCCATGGACGTCGTCCAGGAGGCCTTCGTGAAGGTCCACCGGTCGCTGGACAGCTTCAAGGCCGATGCGACGTTCTACACGTGGCTCTACCGGATCACGGTGAACGTCTGCATCGACGTCATCCGGCGGCGCGGAGCGATGCGGAGCGACTCGGTCGAGTTCGACGAGCGCATCGGGCACGACCTGGCCGAGGCGAACCTGGGAGCAGTGAGCTCGCAGCTGGGGAGCAACCCCGAGAAGACGGTGCTCCAGCGCGAGCTGGGGGAGAAGATCCAGGCCGCCCTGGAGCAGATCCCGGAGAAGCACCGCGCCATCCTGTTGCTTCGCGAGCTGGATGGACTGAGCTACGAGGAGCTCGCGCAAGTACTCGATATTCCAAAGGGAACCGTCATGTCTCGTCTGTTCCATGCCCGGGCGAAGGTACAGAAGCTCCTGTCGGAGTCGCTGGGCATCCCGCTGCCGCCTCCGGAAGAGAAAGACTGATGCCGAAGGGGAGAATATGAGTGTCCATGCCTGCGTCCGAAGGCGGAAGGGCCTCCGGTCGTCATGTCGCTGAATCCCGCCACTCTCCAGCTGCTCTCCGCCTACGTGGACGGCGAGCTGAGCGCCGCCGAGCGCACCTCGGTGGAGCGCGCCCTGGCCGCGGATCCGCGGATGCAGGAGATCGAGCGGTCGATGCGCGCGCTGGGCTCGGCAGTGCGGGCGCTGTCGGAGGCCGAGTGCGCCCGGGCCGACTTTTCCGGGCTCGCGGACCGCGTGCTGGGCCGGGTCTCGCGCCGTCCGGGTCTTCTCGACCGGTTGCGTGAGACCTGGCGCCGGCCCTGGCTGCCGATCGGCGGCCTGGTGGCGGTGGCCGCCGCGGCGTTCTTCGTGTTCCGGCCCGTGACTCCGGTCCCCGGAGCGCCGGGGGTCGTGGTGCAGTCGGCGAGCGCCGATGCCCCGGCCCAGCTACAGCCGGTCGTGCTGAAGACCGAATCCGGAGACGCGATCATCTGGCTGGTCGAGCATCCCGATGCCTCGGGCGTGCACCGTCCCACCCCTCTCTCCCCCGACAAGCCGGGCGTCCAGGCGCCCGTGCCCGCTCAGCAGAGGCCCCGCGCGGGGGAGTTGTGATCGCTCTGGCGAGTGTGGTCTCGCTCGGCGCAGCGGTCGTGCTCGCCGCGGCGCCGGTGAAGATCGACGTGCAGGTGGTGCACGCCTCCAACGCCGCGCCGCACGTGGATCCGGGCCTGGAGAAGATGCGCCAGGGCTTCGAGAAGGCCGGGCTGCGCTTCACCTCCTACCGGCGCCTGTCGCAGGAGACGGTCTCCCTCAGCCCGGGCAAGCCGGCCGAGGTGGCGCTGCCCGGCAAGACCGCGACGTTGACGCTGCAGCCGGGCGAGCATCCCCGCCCCCACGTGGCGGTCAGCGTCCCCCCGCTGCACACCACGGTCGGGCTGGGGACCGACGCCTCGGCATTCGTCCAGGCCGGCGCCCACGAGAACGGGCAGCTCGTCCTGGTGCTCACCGCCAAGAAGTAGTTGGCGTGGCGCCGCGGCGCCGGGTCGAGCAGATTCCCCCGGGAGAGCCCATGTGCACCCTGGCGTTCGTCGTCCCGCCCCCGGGCGGGGTCCTTCAGGTCGCCGCGAACCGGGACGAGTTCCTGGCCCGCCCGGCGGCCCCGCCCGAGCGCTCGGCTGACGGACGGTGGCTCGCCCCCCGGGATCTCCAGGCCGGTGGAACCTGGCTGGGGCTCAACGCGGCGGGACTGTTCGTGGGGGTCACCAACCGCGCGGGGAGGCCACCGGACCGCTCGCGCCGCTCACGGGGGCTGCTGGTGCTCGAGGCGCTCGAGTCCCCCGACGCGGAGAGCCTGCATCGCCGGCTCGCGGGCCTCGACGCCTGCGCGTACAACGGCTTCCACCTCGCCTATGCGGACGGTGCCTTCGCTGGAGTCACGTGGGGAGACGGCGAGCGGCTGAGCCAGGAGCAGCTCGGGCCCGGGGTGCACGTCCTGACCGAGCAGAGCCTCGGTGCCGACGACGATTCGCCGCGCCGCCGCCTCGTCGAGGAGCGGGTGAAACCGGGGAGCGTGCTCGGGGTGGAGGGCTGGCTCGGTCTGCTGTCGGTACATGGGCCCGAGCCGCGCGCCGGCACGTGCGTGCATGCCGATGCGGTGGGCTACGGAACCCGCTCGGCGTTCGTGCTGCACCGGGCGCCGTCCGCGGAGCGGAGCGTGTGCGCCTGGACCGAGTCGAGGCCCTGCACCACCGCCGCGCGTGATGGGACGCCGCTGCTGCGGAGCATCGGCCGCTGGTAGCGGCTTCAGGAGAGCGAGGCGCTCCCGATGGACGCTCCGGCACGCGGGTCAGGGTGAGCGCGCGCGGCCTGCTTGTCGAGCTCGGTGCAGACGCGGTCGACGAAGTGGACGATGTCCCAGGGCTTCCGGAGCACGCTGATGCCGCCGAACGACGACCGCGAGGTGGGCCCCGTGGTGACCAGAAGGCAGGCGACTTCGGGGAAGTGTGCGCCGACGGCACCGAGCAGCAGGTCCCCGCGCGCGTCCTCGAGCTGAACGTCGGACACGACGAGGTCGGGGCGCTCGGTCTTGAGCCGGTCCATGGCCTCGTGGGCTGAGCGGACTGAATCGACCTCGTATCCGCGACGGACGAGCCCGTGACGCATCAGGGCAAGCACCGCAGGGTCGTCCTGGATGATGAGCACGCGTGGCATG
>DATJVY010000161.1:0-3387 GCA_035501615.1 Myxococcaceae bacterium | reverse complement strand
AGCGCGGCAGCGATGGCCGCGAAGTGGCAGCCGGCGGCGAGCACGACCAGCGCGTGGAAGACCTCGTGGTACCCGAACACCCGGGGCCATGGATCCGGCCGCCGCAGCCCGTAGGCCAGCGCGCCGAGCGAGTAGAGGCCTCCACCGACGGCGAGCAGCCAGCAGACGCTGCGCCCCGCGATGGCGTGGACCTCGGGAAGGTAGGCGGCAGACGCCCAGCCCAGCGCGAGCGCGAGCAGGGCCACCACCCACCGCCGCGCGCGTGGAAAGAAGAAGGCCCGAACGATGCCGAGCGTCGCCCCGGTCCAGGCCACGGCGAGCATCCGCCGAGCCTCCGGGGCCGGCAGGACGAGGGCGAGCGGGGTGTAGGTCCCGGCGATGAGGACGAAGATCGCCGCGTGGTCGACGCGGCGAAGCCAGGAGCGCACTCCCTCCGGCCACATCGGACGATGGTAGAGGGCACTGATCCCGAGCACGCCGGCCAGGCTCGCGGCGTACAGGCCGCATCCGAGCTTCGCCTCGCCTCCACGCGCCGCGGCCACCAGCAGCACGCCCGCGCTCACCGCGACGCCGAAGGCGAGCTCGTGGATGACGCCGCGAAGGACTGGCTTGCTGCGAGGTGCCGACCTGGGAACGATGCTCATTTCAGACATCGTCGCCCGGCACGGCCTGCGCGTTCTTGACCTCGGTCAATCCATCCGGCGCGCGCGGTCGCCCCGGGCCCGGAGCGCGACGGAGCGAAGGCGCGCGCGGTCGAGGACCTCGAGCGACCTCCGGCCGTGCCGGATGGCTCCGCTCGCGGCGAGCGACCTGAGCGCGCGGGACAGCGTCTCGGGCCGCATCCCCAGGAGCCCCGCGAGGACCCGCCGAGAGACCGTGGCCGGGGAGGGGCGCGCGCCGTTCTCCAGGAGCCAGCTCGCCGCGCGCTGGGTGGCAGTCCCGTCGGCGTTACCCCGGAGCGGCCGCTCCCGGCTCCCCGAGCGGAGGACGGAGTCGAGCAGGATCCGGGCGGCGGTTCGCCTCGTCTCGAGCCAGGCCTCGACGGCATCGAGCGTCGCCCCGCAGAGGGTGACCTCGGTCAACGCCCGCGCCGAGTCGAGGTGGTGCGTTCCCACCAGACCCTCCAGTCCGAGGAAGCTTCCACCCCGGCGGATGGCCCAGGGCAGCCCCTCCGCCCGTTCCTCGTCGACCGAGCGGGTGACGAGCACCGCCCCCGACTTGACGAACCAGACCCGGTCCACCGTGTCGCCCGCCACGTGGAGAACGCTGCCCGCGGCGCGCTTCCGCGGGACGAAGGGACACCGCCCGCGCTCGGCGACGCTCGAGGCGATGCCCACCGGGCACCGCCTGCACTCGGTCACCTCGGTCTCGTCGAGAATCGGCGCCATGCCGCGCGACGGAGTCACGGGCGTGCCGCGGTGGTGAGTCTTGACGTCCATCAAGTCCTGGCCCTCGCCGGTTCTCTAGGGTGCGCCGCCACGCCGCGTTCTACACCGAGCGCGGACCTCGAGGAGTCGCATGTCCGTTCTCGATCCACTCCACATGTACCGCCTGCCCTGGAGCCTCACCGACAACCCGATCGCCTGGCTCGAGCCAACGCAGGCCTGCAACCTGGCTTGCGACGGCTGCTACCGGCAGAACGTGAAGGCCCACAAGTCGATGGAGGAGGTGGAGGCCGACCTCGCGACCTTTGCTCGCCTGCGCAACGTCGACGGCTACTCCATCGCCGGCGGTGACCCGCTGCTCCATCCCGAGGTGGTGCAGATCGTCTCACGGGTGACGGCGATGGGGCGGAAGGCGATCATCAACACCAACGGGCTGGGGCTCACCCGGGAGCTGCTGCGCGAGCTGAAGAAGGCCGGGCTGGTGGGCCTGACCTTCCACGTCGACTCGCACCAGGGGCGGCCGGGCTGGAGGAACAAGACCGAGGCGGAGATGAACCTGCTCCGCCAGGAGTACGCCGACCTCGTCGCGGACGAGGGTGGCCTGGCCTGCGCGTTCAACTCCACGGTCTACGAGGACACGCTCCAACAAGTACCGGACGTGCTCCGCTGGGCCGCGAGGAACATCGACCGGGTGCACACGGTCGTCTTCATCCTCTACCGGGCCGCCCGGCTCGACACCTTCGAGTACTGGGCCGGGGGAACGAAGGCCGAGATGGGAGAGATCGTCTACACGCTGGAGGATCAGCGGAGGCGAACCGACCTCCAGGCGCGCGAGGTGATCGAGGTCATCGCCCGCGACGAACCGTCCTACCGCCCGGCGGCGTACCTCGCCGGGACGGTGGATCCGAATAGCTTCAAGTGGCTCATCGCGATGCGGGTGGGCGACGGGGAGCGGATCCACGGCTACCTCGGCCCGAAGCTCATGGAGGCCGTGCAGGTGGGGCACCACCTCTGGTCCGGCCGGTACCTCGGGTATGCGAGCCCCTGGGCGCTCGGCGCGGGCCGGGCGGCGATGCTCGGCAGCGCCCCCTTCGACGAGAGCGCGCGCGAGGCGGCTGGAGCCTGGCTCCGCACGACGCTGGCGCACCCCTGGACGGCGCTGCGGCGCCAGCACATGCAGTCGGTCCTCATCATCCAGCCGATCGACCTCGGCGCCGACGGACGCGACAACATGTGCGACGGCTGCCCCGACATGACGGTGCACGAGGGGAAGCTGGTCTGGTCCTGCCGCCTCGAGGAGTGGCGCCGGTTCGGCCAGCCGCTCCGCGCGGTGCCGATGGATCGTCCGGTGCCGGGGCCCGCCAGCTGAGCGCGCAAAGTCTGCGCGGCCGGGTCCGTACGCCCGGCGGCCACGTTGCGCCTCGGGTGGCCTGCGATAGGGAACACACGACGAGGAGGTCCGTCATGTACAAGCACGTGCTCATCCCCACCGACGGGTCGGAGCTCTCAGCGAAGGCCGAGGCTGCCGGGCTCACGCTGGCCCGCGCTCTCGACGCGAAGGTGACGGCACTCACGGTGACGCCGCCGTTCCAGATCATCGTCGCCGAGCCGATGATGCTGGTGGCCACCGAGCCCGAGTTCGAGAAGGTGCAGGCCGCCCGCGCGACGAAGACGCTCGAGCGAGTGAAGACCACCGCCGCCGCGATCGGCGTGCCGGTGGAGACCCTCCGGGTGGTGAACCCGTCCCCCTACGAGGCGATCATCAAGACCGCGAAGGATCGCGGCTGCGACCTGATCTTCATGGCCTCGCACGGACGCGGCGGGGTCGCCGGGCTCATCCTGGGGAGCGAGACCTCGAAGGTCCTCACCCACTCGAAGATCCCGGTCCTCGTCTACCGCTGAGGCATCGGCGACACCGGGCGCGCATGCAGGCCGTGCCCCACCCTCCGGCTCGAGGAGCGGCGCGGAGCCGCTTTAACCTCCAACCAGCCGGCGGGATGAT
>DATJVY010000160.1:0-63407 GCA_035501615.1 Myxococcaceae bacterium | reverse complement strand
AGGAACACCCGGCTGCTGCCGCCGCTGCCCAGCTCGGGCCCGAGCGCGTAGGTGTCCGCCGGGACGACCACCAGCTCGGATGCGTCGACCGCGAGGAGCACCCGGCCTGGCGACTCGGTGACGGCGCTCGCGGTCGGGGCGGCCGCGGGCTCCACCTGTTCCGGGCTCGGCCCTCGGGATGTGCGCGCTTCGGCCACGTGAAGTCTCGGCGACACCCGATGATAGGCTCGGGCCGGTGGCGGGGAAGTCAAAGAGGGCCTCCGGGGGCCGGTCCACCGCACCGGAGCTCTCCTCCCAGGAAGAGCGACGGCCGTTCCGCGTGCAGCAGCTCGTCCCGGTCTTCGGCCCCGACGGGCGCCATCCTCCCCGGGTGACGCTCCGCCACGCGCCGGTGGTCCTCGGCCGCGAGCCCGACGGCGACGGCATCGCGCTCGACGACCCGGAGGCCTCCCGTCGCCACGCGGTGGTGGAAGCCGCGGCCGAGGGCTGGATCGTCCGCGACCTCGGAAGCCACAACGGGACGTGGCTCGACGCCCGGCGCTGCGAGCAGGCGCCGCTCCAGCACGGGTCGGTGCTGCGGCTGGGGCGCTCGCTGGTGCTCTTCCTCGATCAGTGGGTGCTGCCCGGCGAGCTCCGCGTCCCCGAGACGTCGATCCAGGGGATGAGCCTGCCGATGCAGCGGCTGCGCCGGGAGATCGCCCAGGTCGCTCCCACCGCCGTTCCGGTGCTGGTCCTCGGCGAGACCGGGGTGGGCAAGGAGCTGGTCGCCCGGGAGATCCACCGCCTCAGCCAGCGCGCCGGAGACCTGGTGGCGGTCAACTGCGCGGCCATTCCCCCCTCGCTTGCCGAGGCCGAGCTCTTCGGCCACCTGAGCGGCGCGTTCACCGGGGCGACGCAGAGTCGCGACGGGCTGATGGCGGCGGCGCACCGCGGCACGCTGTTCCTCGACGAGGTGGGCGAGCTTCCACTCGAGGTGCAGCCCAAGCTGCTCCGGGCGCTGGCCGAGGGCGAGGTGCGCCCGGTGGGTGGCAGCGCGCTGCGGCGGGTCGACGCGCGGGTGGTCTCCGCCACCCGGCGGCCGCTGGTGGCCGACGCCCACGCCGACTCGTTCCGCGCGGACCTCTATGCACGGCTCGCGGGCTGGCGCCTCGAGGTTCCGCCGCTCCGTGCGCGGCGGGAGGACATCCTGCCGCTGGCGATGCACTTCCTCGCCCGGAGCGCGCGCAGCGTCGGGCTGTCCACCCACGCGGCCGAGGCGCTCCTCCTCCATGGCTACCCCTTCAACGTGCGGGAGCTCGAGCGGGCGATGGAGGCCTCCGCGGTGCGGGCCAGCGGCGAGCCGATGCTGAGGAGGAGCCACCTCCCCTCGGAGATCGCGACGGTGTCCGCTCCACGTCCGGCGCCGGCGGAGCCGGAGCCGAAGCGGCCCACCCCCATCGTGCCCGAGGCCCTGGTCCCTCCGTCGGAGACCCCGGACCGCGCCGCCCTGGTGCGCATCCTCGAGCACTTCGGGGGGAACGTGGAGCGCACCGCGAGCTACTTCGGCAAGAACCGGAAGCAGATCTACCGCTGGTTGGAGGCGGAGGGGCTCGACCCGGCGGACTTCCGCGGCTCGCCGGGCTAGAGGGGCGGCCGCGTGCGCATCGTCGATGCCCACACCCACCTGCTTCCCCACCGGCTCGGCCGGGCCATCCGCGCCTACTTCACCCAGGCGATCCCTCCCGAGTCGTTCCCCTACGCTCCCGAGCCGGACGCGGCCCGCGCCGCTCTGCTCCAGGCCGGCGTGGCCCGCTGCTGGTCGCTCCCCTACGTGCGCCGCCCCGGCGCGGCCCCGGCCCTGAACCGCTGGATGGCGGAGACCTGGGGAACCGACGCGGTCGTCGAGGCCGGGGGCACGGTGCACCCCTCCGACGACGTGGCGGCGGTCGTGGACGAGGCCCTCGGGCTCGGGCTGCGACTGTTCAAGCTCCACTGCGCGGTGGGGGACTTCTCCCTCGACGACCCGGCGCTGGACACACTCTGGGCCCGGGTGTCGGACCGGGGAATCCCGGTGGTCGTGCACCTCGGCCACTCGCCGCTCGGGCCCACCGAGGCGGACGAGCTCGCGCGCCTGGAGCGCGTCGCCGCCGCCTGGCCGGAGGCGCGGATCGTCCTCGCGCACCTCGCCTTCCCCTCGGTTCCGGAGGCACTCGCGCTCCTCCGCCGCCACCGGTCGGTCCATGCCGACCTCACCCCGGTGCTCTTCCATCCCGTGCCGGTGACCGGCCCCGACCTCGCGGGGGTGACCGACCGCATCCTCTTCGCCTCGGACCTGCCCAGCCTCGGCCTTCGCTTCGCCGAGCTGGTCTCCCACGTCCAGGGGCTCCGGCTCGCCCCGGAGGAGGAGCGGGCGGTCCTCTCGGGCAACGCCGACCGGCTGGTGCCTCCGCGGTGAGCGCGCGGCGGCGCCAGCGCATCCTGGAGGTCGTGGCCACCGACGACGCGTTCGAGCCCACCGAGCGCCAGGGCGCGCGGGCCTGGGCGAGGTGCCTCGCCTGCGCCCGGTGCAACCCCGAGAAGGACCGGCGCCATGACCCGCAGTACGGACGGACCACCCGGTCGGTCGAGGTGGTGCGCTGGCTCCTCGACCGGCGGCGCTCGTGGATGCGCCCCCGCCCCCCGAGGTGAACCCGGCCTACAGGCGTCGATGACCGCCGGCCAGGGATCACCGTGACTTAGACGTTGAAGGTTGGCCTTCCGTTCCGTAGAACGGCGCCCCGCAAGTTCTGCGTCCTTTCCCCCGCTTTCCAGGCGACGAGATGCCCCTCTTCCCACGCTGGACGAATACGGTCTCACGCCTCAGCGGCGTGCTGTTGCTGGCGCTGCCCGCAGTCGCCATCGCCGGGTTGATGATCGTGGTCCGCTCGACGTGGGGCACCAAGCAGGACCGCGAGGTCGTCCAGCCGGTCGAGTTCGATCACCGCCACCACGTGGGAGACGAGGGGATCGACTGCCGGTACTGCCACTACACGGTGGAGAAGAGCCCGTACCCTGGCCTGCCCTCCACGACCATCTGCATGAGCTGCCACGCGCAGATCTGGAACAAGAGCCCGCTCCTCGGCCTGGTGCGCGAGTACCACTTCAAGGAGCGACCCATCCCCTGGCTCTCGGTGCACAACCTTCCCGACTTCGTCTACTTCAACCACGCAATCCACGTGAACAAGGGCGTGGGCTGCGTCACCTGCCACGGCCGGGTCGACCAGATGCCGCTCATCGAGCAGAAGGCTCCGCTCACCATGGGCTGGTGCGTCGACTGCCACCGCAACCCCGAGCTCCAGCTCCGGCCGGTGGAGTTCATGACCAGCATGACCTGGCAGCCGGATCCTTCCGTGGACCGGCAGCGGCTCGGAGCTCAGCTGGCCCGGCAGTACAACGTCCACACGCGCATTTCTTGCGACACATGCCACCGATGACCTCTCACCGGTTTCCGCTGCCCGTCCTGGGCCAGAGCGCCGCGCCCGAGCCGGCGGCCGTCGAGCTTCCGGACGAGGCGAGCTTCGCCCCCGGCCGGGAGCCCGGCGGCGAGCACGGCTTCGGCCGCACCTACTGGCGGAGCGTCGAGGAGGAGCTCCACGGCGAGGCCGCCCTCCCCCACCGCGACCAGGAGTTCCCGCCTGGCGCCTTCGACGTCCCGAAGGGGTTCGCCCGGCGCGATTTCCTCCAGCTGATGGGCGCCTCGGTCGCCCTGGCCGGGCTGACCGCCTGCACCGAGAAGCCGGTGGAGCGGATCCTCGCCTACACCAAGACCCCGGACGGGATGGTTCCGGGCAACCCCACCCACTACGCCACCGCGCTGGTGCAGGACGGGATGGCGCTCGGCGTGCTCGCCACGAGCTGGGAAGGACGGCCGACGAAGGTGGAGGGAAACCCCACCCACCCGGTCTCGCGCGGCACCACCGGCCCCCACGCCCAGGCGGAGCTGGCCACCCTCTATGACCCGTTCCGGGCCCGGGTACTGAAGGAGCGCGGCGCCGGACGGAGCTGGCGCGGGTTCCGCGAGGCCATCCGCTACCGGAGCGCGGCCTGGGGGAAGGACGGGGGCGCCGGCGTGCGCTTCCTCCTTGGGCCCACGAGCTCGCCGCTCATCGCCTCTCTCCGGGACTCGATCCTCCAGCGGTTCCCGAAGGCCCGGTTCCACGCCTGGAGCGCCACCCCCCGCGACGCCATCTACGAGGGCACGACCCTGGCCTTCGGCAAGCCGCTCGAGCCGCATCCGGCGATCGAGAAGGCCGACGTCATCCTCTCCCTCGACGCGGACTTCCTCGAGGCGAGGGCGGACACGGTCGACCAGAACCTCGGCTTCGCCAACCGCCGCGAGCCCGGGCACGCCCGGGGCCTGAACCGCCTCTACGTGGTCGAGCCGCGCTTCAGCATCACCGGGGGCATGGCGGACCACCGGCTGCGCTTGCGCAGCGCGGACATCGAGGCCTTCGCGCTCGCCCTGGCCGCCGAGCTGGGGAAGACGCTTCCCGCGCTCGCGGGCTACCGGAGCCCGACGGCCTTCACCGGGGAGCGGGTGAAGTTCGTCGCCGCCGTCGCCAAGGACCTGGCCAGCAAGCGCGGGGCCTCGCTGGTCCTCGCCGGCGAGCGGCAGACGGCGCTCACCCACGCGGTGACCCACGCCATCAACGCAGGCCTGGGGAACGTCGGCACCACCGTCACCTTCACCGAGCCGGCGGTGCTGGACACCGCCACCGGGCGCACGGGCTGGCAGGCTCTCCTCGACGAGCTCCGCGCCGGCACGGTGGACACCCTGGTCATCACCGCCTGGAACCCGGTCTTCACCGCTCCCGGCGACGTGGACCTGGTGGGCCTCCTGAAGCGCGTCCCGAACGCGGTCTACCTCGGGCTCCACGACGACGAGACCTCGCAGGTGGTGAACTGGTTCCTCCCCGCCTCGCACCCCTTCGAGTCCTGGGGCGACGCCCGGAGCCGCGAGGGAACGCTCTCCATCGTCCAGCCGCTCATCCAGCCGCTCTTCGGAGGCATCTCCGAGG
Organism: Myxococcaceae bacterium; assembly: GCA_035501615.1. Taxonomy (GTDB): domain Bacteria; phylum Myxococcota; class Myxococcia; order Myxococcales; family Myxococcaceae; genus RPRB01. The sequence continues at coordinate 58,371 of DATJVY010000160.1, read as the reverse complement.
CCGAGCTGCTGGGCACCTTCCTGACCGACGAGGCCAAGCCCTACGACCGGCTGAAGGCGCTCCACGCTTCGCGGGCGCGGGGAGACTTCGACACCGAGTGGGAGACCTGGCTGTCGACCGGGGTGGTCCCCGGCGGCGCGAGCGCTGCGGTCATCCCCGCGCTGGAGGCGGAACGGGTCCTCGCCGCGGCCTCGCAGGCCAGGCCCGCGGCGCCCGGTCTCGAGCTGGACCTGGTGCACGACTACAAGATCCTCGACGGCCGCTACGCGCTGAACAGCTGGCTCCAGGAGCTGCCGGACCCGATCACCAAGATGACCTGGGACAACGTCGCCCAGCTGGGCCCGGGGCTGGCGAAGCAGCTCGAGGTGGAGAGCGGCGACCTCCTGCTCCTCAGCGTCTCCGGCCGGTCGGTGCAGGTCCCGGCCTGGGTCCAGCCCGGCCACTCGGACGAGGCGATCACCCTCTCGCTGGGCTACGGCCGCAAGCAACGCACCCTGGGGGTGAAGGACGCCGACGAGCCGGTGGTGGTGGGCCACGACGTCTACCCGCTCCGCAGCGCGGCGCGGCCCTGGTTCGCCACCGGGCTCGAGGTGAAGAAGGTCGGCCGGAAGTACCCGCTCAGCCACACCCAGGTGCACAACACCACCGACGGGCGCCCCATCGCGCTGATGCAGAGCCTCGAGGAGTTCGAGAAGCACCCCGAGGCCGCCGAGCTCCGCCCGCCGGTGAAGCTGGGCAACAAGGCGCTGCCGGGGAGTGTGCTCCCCTCGGTGCAGGTCGCGGTCGACTACTCGAAGCAGCAGTACAAGTGGGCCATGGCGGTGGACATGAGCCGCTGCACCGGGTGCAGCGCCTGCGTCATGGCCTGCCAGGCGGAGAACAACATCCCGGTGGTGGGGAAGTACCAGGTCGGGCGGGGCCGCGAGATGCACTGGATCCGGATGGACCGGTACTACTCGGGCCCGGTCGAGTCACCGCAGATGGTCAACCAGCCCATGTTCTGCCAGCACTGCGAGACCGCGCCCTGCGAGTACGTGTGCCCGGTGAACGCCACCGTCCACTCGGACGAGGGCCTGAACGACATGGTCTACAACCGGTGCATCGGCACCCGGTACTGCTCCAACAACTGCCCCTACAAGGTCCGGCACTTCAACTACCTGCACTGGACCCAGGACAAGAGCCAGGTGGAGAAGATGCTGATGAACCCGGACGTGACCGTCCGAGCCCGCGGCGTGATGGAGAAGTGCACCTACTGCGTGCAGCGGATCGAGCGCACCCGCATCACCGCCCGGCTGGAGAACCGGACCATCGGTGACGGGGAGCTGCGGACGGCCTGCCAGCAGGCCTGCCCGACCGGCGCCCTGACCTTCGGCTCGCTCCACGATCCGAACAGCAATGTCAGCCAGCGCCACACCGATCCCCGCCGCTTCGACGTGCTCCACGAGCTGAACACTCGGCCTCGAACCGTGTACCTGACCAAGATCAAGAACCCCAATCCGGAGCTTGGCTGATGGCCGCCGAACACGCCGCCGCCGACCCGCTGGACTCCGCCCCCCTGCTGGTGGGGAAACAGGACAACACCACCCTCACCGGGAACCTCCTGGCCCACGTCTGGGCCCGCCCGGACAAGGGGTGGCTGCTCTCGTTCCTCATCGCCGTCACCGGTCTGGCGGCGATGCTCCTCGCGATCACCGTGACCCTGGCGGAGGGGATCGGATCCTGGGGAAACAACATCCCGGTGGGCTGGGGCTTCGGGATCACCAACTTCGTCTGGTGGATCGGGATCGGTCACGCCGGGACGCTGATCAGCGCGATCCTCTTCCTCTTCCAGCAGCGATGGCGAACGGCCATCAACCGCTTCAGCGAGGCGATGACGATCTTCGCGGTGATGTGCGCGGGCCTGTTTCCGCTGCTGCACACCGGGCGTCCGTGGTTCGCCTACTTCATGTTCCCCTACCCGAGCACCCTGGGGATGTGGCCCCAGTTCAAGAGCCCGCTCATCTGGGACGTGTTCGCGGTGTCGACCTACTTCACGGTCTCGGTGCTCTTCTGGTACCTGGGGCTCATCCCCGACCTGGCCTCGCTGCGCGACGCGAGCAAGAGCCCCATCCAGCGGAAGCTCTACGGCATCTTCGCGCTGGGCTGGCGCGGCTCGGGACGCCACTGGCACAACTACAAGGTGGGGTACCTCCTGCTGGCCGGCCTCTCCACCCCGCTGGTGGTGAGCGTGCACACCATCGTGTCCTTCGACTTCGCGGTGTCGCTCATCCCCGGCTGGCACACGACGATCTTCCCGCCGTACTTCGTCGCCGGCGCCGTGTTCTCCGGCTTCGCGATGGTGATGTCCTGGATGGTGCCCGCCCGGCACTTCCTGGGGCTGAAGCACGTCATCACCATGCGGCACCTGGAGAACATGAACAAGATCATCCTCGCCACGGGGATGCTGGTCTCCTACGGCTACCTGATGGAGCACTGGATCGCCTGGTACTCGGGGAACCAGTTCGAGTGGTTCGTCTTCTTCAACCGGGCCACCGGGCCGTACCGCGGGGTGTACTACCTGATGCTCTTCTGCAACGTGCTCACCCCGCAGATCTTCTGGTTCCGCTGGGCGCGCACCTCCATCCCGGTGATGTTCATCGCCAGCATCCTGGTGAACGTCGGCATGTGGTGCGAGCGGTTCGTGATCATCATCACCTCGCTCCACCGTGATTTCCTCCCCGCCGCCTGGGACATGTTCTACCCGACCTGGGTGGACATCACCCTGTTCCTGGGGACCATCGGCTTCTTCAGCACCTGCTTCCTCCTCTTCCTGAAGTTCATCCCCGCGGTCGCGGTGAGCGAGGTGAAGGAGCTCAACGAGGAGCTCCAGCACCGCCCCGCGCCGATCACCGTGGTCACCGGAGCCTGATGATGGAACACGCCGCCGAACATGCCGCACCGGCCGGCAAGACCTTCGTCCTGGGCCGCTTCGCGAGCGGCGAGGCGCTGGTGGACGCCTGCTACAAGGTCCGGGAGAAGGGCTTCGAGACCATCGACACCCACTCGCCCTACCCGCTGCACGGAGGCGACGAGGCCCTGGGCCTCGGCCGGAGCCGGGTTCCCCGCATCGCGCTCGCCGGCGGGCTGACCGGGATGTTCGGTGGCTACCTGATGATGGTCTACATGAACAGCTTCAGCTGGCCCCTCAACGTCGGCGGCCGGCCCGGGCACGCTCCGCCGTCGTTCATCCCCATCACCTTCGAGACCACGGTCCTGCTGGCCTCGCTCAGCATCTTCTTCGGGCTCCTGGTCCTGATGCGGCTCCCCCAGCCGTACCACGCGGTGTTCGAGTCCGAGGACTTCCGGAGCGCGGTCAACGACGGTTTCTGGATCAGCGTGGGCTTGCCCCCGGGGAGCGACGGCAAGGCGGCGAGCGCGCTCCTCTCGCAGCTCGGGGCGAAGGAGATCAGCACCGTCCGGGAGTCGGTGGAATGAGGCCGGCGCTCCTCCTCCTCGGCCTGGGGCTGGCCGTGCTTCCCGGCTGCAGCTGCTACGGGATCAGCGCCAGCGACGAGCTCCAGCGCATGGAGACCCAGGACAAGGTCCTGCCCTACAGCGCCAACGACCTCTACGCCGACGGCCGCGGGATGCGCTCCCCGCCCGAGGGCACCGTCTCCCGCGAGGCGGTGGTGGGCGCTCCGGGCATCAGCACCGGCATGGTGGACGGCGAGCTGGTCACCCGGATTCCCATCCCGGTGACCGAGGAGCTGCTGGCCCGCGGCCGCCACCGCTTCGAGATCGTCTGCTCCAACTGCCACGGCCTGGTGGGCAACGGCGACAGCATGGTCGCCGACAACATGGCCACGCGGCTGCCACCCTCGCTCGTCGCGCTGGGCTTCCGCCCGCCGGGCTTCTTCTACCAGGCCATCACCCTGGGCTACGGGCTGATGCCCTCCTTCGCCGGGGAGATTCCCACCGAGGAGCGCTGGGCGGTGGTGGCCTACGTGCAGGCGCTGCAGCTGAGCCAGAACGCGCCGGTGAACTCGCTGCCCGCCGACGTGCAGCGGCGGCTCCGGGAGGGGCAGACATGGTCGAGGTAGGGCCCACCACCATCACCCAGGACCGGCTCAAGCCGGGGGGCCGGACCTTCGCCGTCGCCGCGGGGCTGGGCGTCGTGGGGCTCGTCCTCAGCGGGATCGGCTACGCGATCGGCGGAGAGGCCGACCGGCCTGCGGTCCTCGCCGGCTACCTGGTCGCCTTCGCCTACTGGCTGGGGATCGCCATCGCGGCCAGCATCTGGAACGCCATCTTCCACGCCTCCGCGGCGCGGTGGATGACCGTGTTCCGAAGGGTCTTCGAGTCGATGGGGGCGGCCATCCCCATCTTCGTCGTCCTGTTCCTGCCCATCGCCCTCGGGATGCCGATGCTGTTCCCCTGGGTGACTCCCTCGAACAGGATGAACCCCGAGCAGATCGAGCTGCTCACCCACAAGGCGCTGTGGCTGAACGTGCCCGGCTTCCTCATCCGGGCCGCGCTCTACTTCGTCATCTGGATGGTGGTGAACCAGCTGCTCCGCGGCTGGTCGCTCCGGCAGGACCAGGAGGGCGGGCTCGAGCCGACGCGCCGGATGCGCCGCTACGGCTCGGGGGCGATCCCCTTCCTAGGTCTGTCGATCACCTTCGCCGCCTTCGACTGGCTGATGTCGGTGGACCCGTTCTGGTACTCCACCATCTTCGGCGCCTACTACTTCGCGGGCAGCTTCCTCGCCTGCATCGCGCTGCTCACCGTCATCTCCACCTGGACGCGGCACGAGCAGCGGCAGTTCGGCGGCCTGGTCACCCGGCACCACACCCACAACCTGGGAAAGCTGATGCTGGCCTTCACCGCCTTCTGGACCTACGTGGCCTTCAGCCAGTTCATGCTGATCTGGATCGCCAACATCCCGGAGGAGGCCGCCTGGTACAAGGTGCGGATGGACGGGGGCTGGCAGGGCGTGGGCATCTTCCTGATCATCACCCACTTCATCATCCCCTTCTTCACGCTCCTCTCCCGTGGTCTGAAGCTCAATCCGCGGGGGCTGGCCTTCATGGCGGTGTGGATCCTCGCGGTGCACTGGGTGGACCTCACCTGGCTGGTGATGCCCGCGCTGCACCCCGAGGGCTTCTACGTGCACTGGACGGCGATCACCTCGATGATCGGCGTGGGCGGGGTGGCGATCGCCTTCGCCCGCTGGCGCGCCGCGGGCCACTTCACTCTTCCGGTCAAGGACCCGTACCTGGCCGACTCGCTGAGGTACACCCAGGCATGAGCACCACCGCAGAGAGCCACGGGCACGGAGCCTCCGAGATCGCCGCGGCCCAGCAGCACATGAGCTGGCCGTGGATCATCGGGGTCGGCGTGGCGTCGATGGCGATCTTCGCCGTCGCCACGGTCTGGTCGACGCACATCCTCAACAGCACCCGCGCCGAGATGCAGCCGGCCGGGCCGCCTCCCATCCCCAAGCAGGTGGACCAGTACGAGGTGGGCATCGTCAACCAGCGGGTCTTCGCCCTGGACCAGCGCGCGGCCCAGAAGCGGCTCCAGCAGATCGAGCGGCTGCGCAGCTACGGCTGGGTGGACCGCGAGGCCGGGGTGGCCCACATCCCCGTCGAGGAAGCGATGAGGATGTACCTCGCCGAGCAGGCGAAGAAGGGCGGACAGCAGAAGTGAGCCGTTCCCGGGCCAGCGCTCTGCTGTGCGCGCTCCTGCCCCTCGCGGCGGGGGCCCAGGTGAACGTGCCTGTCCCGATGCAGGGCGTGGACGTCGTCGAGCAGCTGGGCGAGCGGGTGCCCGAGGACCTTCGGCTGGTCGACTCCGAGGGGCAACCCTTCCGGCTGAAGGACGAGCTCCATCGGGGCAAGCCGGTGGTCCTGGCCCTGGTCTACTACCGCTGCCCCCAGCTCTGCAGCCTCACCCTCAGCAGCCTGACCCGCGCGCTCCGCGGCTCGGGGATGAAGCCCGGGCAGGACTACCGGGCGGTCGTGGTGAGCATCGACCCCTCGGAGACGCCGCGCGACTCCGCCGAGTCCAAGCGCGGCCACATGCAGGCGCTCGGAATCTCGCCGACGACGCCGGACTGGCGGTTCGCGACCGCGGCCCAGCCGGAGATCGACGCGCTCGCGAGGGCCACCGGGTTCCGGTACAGGTACGACTCCGCGTCGAAGCAGTTCGCGCACATCTCGGTCGCCTTCGTCCTCTCCGAGGACGGGCGGATGTCGCGCTACCTGTATGGCGTGGAGTACCCGGCGCGGGACATGAAGCTGGCCCTGGTCGAGGCCGGCAAGGGGAAGGTCGGCACCGCGTTCGACCGGGTGCTCCTCACCTGCTTCAAGTACGATCCCGCGACGCGCAGCTACAGTCCCTACGGGCTGGCCTTCGTCCGGCTGGGGGCGCTGACCGTCTTCGCCGCCCTGGTGGTCCTACTGACGGTTCTCTGGAGGCAGGATTTGAAGCTGAAGAAGCGACGGGGTGCGACGGCATGAACGAGTTCATGAGGCGAATGCTGTTCCTGCCCGACCAGGCCTCGACCTTCGCGCTGGACGTGGACCACCTCCACTACTTCGTGATCAGCGTCACCATGGTCGCGAGCCTGGCGGTGGGACTGACGGCGATCGCCTTCTTCTGGAAGTACCGCCGCCGCCGCGAGAACCAGGCCACGCCCTTCATCTCGCCCACCGCGGGGTTCGAGGTCCTGGCGATCAGCGTCCCCCTGGCATTCTTCCTCCTCTGGTTCGCGATGGGCTTCCGGGACTTCGTGAAGCTCTCCTCACCGCCCCCGGACGCGATGGACGTCTACGTGATGGGCAAGCAGTGGATGTGGAAGTTCGCCTATCCCGAGGGGCCCAACTCCCTGGGCGTGCTCCACGTGCCGGCCAACCGCCCGGTCCGGATGCTGATCACCTCGCGGGACGTCATCCACTCGGTGTTCATCCCCGCCTTCCGGGTGAAGATGGACGCCCTGCCCGGCCGCTACACCGAGGTCTGGTTCACCGCCACCAAGACCGGGCGGTTCCAGATCCTCTGCACCGAGTACTGTGGCGCGCAGCACAGCAAGATGTGGGGCGAGGTCGTGGTGATGACTCCCGAGGCCTTCGACGACTGGCTCAAGGAGCAGCAGCGCGGCCTCGTGACCCGCCAGGACCTCTTGGCGGACGAGACCCAGGTCACCCCCCAGGGGAGCCTCGCCCAGTGGGGGAAGCAGGTGGCGGTCGCCCAGGGTTGCCTGCGCTGCCACAACGTGGACACCACGGCGCCCTCCACCGGCCCGAGCTGGGTGGACCTCTACCAGCAGCGCACCAAGCTGACCGACGGACGTGAGATCATCGCCGACGAGGCCTACCTGACCGAGTCGATGATGGAGCCCACGGTGAAGGTCGTCGCCGGGTACCAGCCCGTGATGCCCAACTACCAGGGCAAGCTCAGCGGCCCGGACGCCGCGGCGATCGTGGAGTTCATCAAGAGCCTCCGGTCGGACCGGACCGTCCCGGTCACCGCGGGAGAGGAACAATGACCGCGCCGATCACCACCGCTGCCGTCCCGCCCGCGGGTGCGGTCTTCCCGAAGAAGCACTACCTGAACGACGGGACCACCATCCGCTCCTGGCTGCTGACCCACGACCACAAGCGGATCGCCATCCTCTACCTGGTGGCGGTGATCATCGCCCTCTTCCTGGGCGGCGTCTTCGCCATGGTCATCCGGCTGGAGCTGCTCACCCCGGGCCCGACCATCATCGAGGCGCTGACCTACAACCGGATGTTCACGCTCCACGGCCTGGTCATGATCTTCATGTTCATGATCCCGGTCATCCCGGCCGTGTTCGGGAACTTCTTCCTTCCGATCATGCTCGGAGCGAAGGACGTGGCGTTCCCCAAGTGGAACCTCACCTCCTGGTACGTCTACATCTTCGGCTCGGCGCTGATGCTCTGGGGGCTGATCACCGGCGGCGCCGACACCGGGTGGACCTTCTACACCCCGTACAGCACCACCACGACCACCAACATCGCCCCGGTGATGCTGGGGGTGTTCATCATCGGGTTCAGCTCGATCCTCACCGGGCTCAACTTCATCGTCACCATCCACACCCTGCGGGCGCCGGGAGTGACCTGGTTCAAGATGCCGCTCTTCATCTGGGCGGTGTACGCGACCAGCATCATCCAGGTGCTGGCGACTCCGGTGTTGGGGCTGACGACTCTGCTGGTGGCCGCCGAGCACACCTTCGGGTTCGGCTTCTTCGATCCCGCGCGGGGCGGCGACCCGATCCTCTTCCAGCACCTCTTCTGGTTCTACAGCCACCCCGCCGTGTACATCATGGTGCTGCCGTCGATGGGCGTGATCAGCGAGGTGATCTGCGCCGTCGCTCGCAAGAACATCTTCGGCTACAAGATGATCGCGATGAGCTCACTGGGCATCGCCTTCGTGGGCTTCTTCGCCTGGGGTCATCACCTCTTCACCTCGGGCCAGAGCGCGTTCGACGCCGGGGCGTTCGCGGCGATCTCGATGCTGGTGGGCGTGTTCACCGCGATCAAGGTCTTCAACTGGGTGGGCACGCTCTACAAGGGCGCCATCGCCTTCACCGCCCCCTTCGCCTACGTCTGCGGGTTCCTCTTCTTCCTGGTGTTCGGCGGCATGACCGGCGTCGCGCTGGCCACGGTCTCGCTCGACGTGCACTGGCAGGACACCTACTTCGTGGTCGCCCACTTCCACTTCATCATGGTGGGGGCGGTGATCATGGGGTTCCTCGCCGCGCTTCACTACTGGTTCCCGAAGATGTTCGGCCGGAAGTACCCGGAGAACTGGGCGCTCCTCGCCGCGGGTCTCATCGTCCTCGGCTTCAACGCCACCTTCATCCCCCAGTTCCTCCTCGGGAACGCGGGCATGCCCCGGCGTTACTACGAGTACCCGGAGCGCTTCACCGCGCTGAACGTGGCCTCCACTGCCGGCGCCTCGCTGCTCGCCTTCGGGTTCGTCATCATCGCCATCTACCTGGCCATCGCGCTCCGGTACGGCGAGGTGGCGGGCAGGAACCCCTGGGGCAGCCGCGGCTACGAGTGGGACGTCCCCTCGCCGCCCCCGACCGAGAACTTCGACAAGGTCCCCGTCTTCACCCGGGGGCCCCACGAGTACCACGACATCCCGGAGGATCTCGCCAAGGTGGGCCATGCAAGCTAGCGCGGTGCGGAAGATGACCCCCGAGGGGTGGCTCGAGCCGCCCCCGCTGCCGCACCACTACGACACCGTCGAGAACCACCAGAACGCCCTCCGCTTCGGGATGTGGCTGTTCCTGGGGACCGAGGTGCTGCTCTTCGCGGGCATCTTCGTCGGCTACTTCGTCTTCCGGACCTACTTCCCCGAGGCCTTCGAGCAGGCCGGACGCCACCTCAGCCTGTTCTGGGGGACGACCAACACCCTGCTCCTGCTGACCTCGAGCCTCACCGTGGCGATGGCGCACTACAACGCCGAGCACGGGAAGAACCGCAACGCCTTCTGGCTCCTGACGGTCTCGATCCTGATGGGCGCCGGGTTCCTCTGCGTCAAGGGCATCGAGTACCACGACAAGTTCGTCGAGGCGGCCCTGCCGGGAAAGTTCTTCCACTTCACCGAGATCACCGCTCCGGGCGGCCCGGTCTTCTACGTGGTGTACTTCTTCTCCACCGGGCTCCACGCGCTCCACGTCATCGTCGGGATGAGCCTGCTCACCTGGGTGGCGGTCCGCTGCTGGCGGAAGGAGTTCTCCCCGACGTACTACTCACCGGTCGAGAACGCGGGCCTGTACTGGCACCTCGTCGACCTGGTGTGGATCTTCCTCTATCCGCTGCTCTACCTGGTCTGACCCGATGGCCTCGACCACCACCACCGGCGGACACGCCCACAAGGAGCTCGGACCCGGGAGGCTGTTCCTCAACTGGGCCGCGCTCATCGTCCTGACCCTCACCACCTTCGGCGTCTCGCAGATCAAGATGCCGGTGAACTACCACCTGGCCGCGGCGCTCTGCATCTCGGTCATCAAGGTGACGCTGGTGGTGCTCTTCTTCATGCACCTCTGGCACAGCGAGGGGATCAACCGGATCGTCTTCGTGACGTCCTTCGTTTTCCTCCTGGTGCTGATGTTCTTCGTCATGGCCGACGTCGGCACCCGCTTCACCCTCTCCAACTCGCGCATTCCCCCCATGCCGCGGGTGGACCAGACGATGATGCCCAGCGGGATGCCGCCGGGGATGGGGCAGCCGCCGCAGCGCCGTCCCGAGGGTCCGGGCCAGCACCCGGGAAAGGCCGGCCACCCGTGACGGTCCGGCGCCGGGTCCTCTCCACCTCGGCGCTGAGCCCTCCGACCCTCGCTCTGCTCTGCCTCGCCCTCCTGGGGTGTGCGCACGGGGTGAACGGGGGCGACGAGCCCGGCAGCGGCATCCGCTTCCTCTCCGACGACTTCGCTGGAGCCCTGGAGCAGGCCCGGGCCGAGGGCAAGCCGCTCTTCGTCGACGCCTGGGCACCCTGGTGCCACAGCTGCGTGAGCATGAAGTCCTACGTGTTCCCGGACGGCGTGCTCTCCCCGGTGGCCGGCCGCTACGTCTGGCTCGAGGTGGACACCGAGAAGCCGGCGAACCGCGCCTTCGTGGAGCAGTTCCCGGCCGAGGCCCTGCCCACGCTCCTGGTCATCGATCCCCGGACCGGTCAGGCGGTCCGGCGCTGGGTGGGGAGCGCCACCGCCGTCGAGCTCGCCGCCCGCCTCCGTTCCACCGCCCTGGCGCTCACCCCCGGCGCACCGGGCACGCCCGCCCAGGCGGCCCTGGCGCGGGCGAGCGCCGCCGACACCAACGGCGACCACGCCGGCGCCACCGGCGCGTACCGCGACGCGCTGGACGCCTCCGTGCCCCGATCGCTCGACCACGGCCAGGCCGTGGAGGGGCTCGTGCTGCGCCTCTCGCAGGACGGTGACCCGGGGAGCTGCGTGCAGCTCGCGCGCGAGGAGCTGGGCCACGTGGCGCCCGGCACCGCGCTGGCCACCCTGGTCGCCACCGGGCTCTCCTGCGCACTGGAGCTCCCGGAGGACGACCCCCGGCGTCAGGGAGCGCTCGGAGCCCTCGAGGCACGGGTGGCGGCCCTCGCCCGGGACCCGTCGGTGGTCCTGATGTCCGACGACCGCTCGAGCCTGTTCGAGACCGAGGAGGGCGCCCGCCGCGCCCGGGGCGACCTGGCCGGAGCCCGGGAGACAGCGATCCGCTGGGCGGCGTTCCTCGAGCACGAGGCAGGCCGGGCCACGACCCCCGAGGCACGCGCGGTCTTCGACGCCCACCGGCTCTCGGCCTACCTGGCCCTGGGAGAGCCGGAACGGGCCGTTCCCATGCTCGAGCAGAGCGTGCGCGACTTTCCCACCGACTACAACCCTCCGGCCCGGCTCGCCATGGCGTACCTCGCCATGCGTGACCCCTGGAATGCCCTCGAGCAGGCGCGCCGGGCATCGTCCCTGGTCTACGGCCCGCGCACGCTCCGGGTGCTGCTCATCCGTGCCGAGGCCGAGGCGCGGGTGGGAGATTCGCACGCCGCGCGGGTGACCCTCGCGAAGGCCGAGCGCTTCGTGAGCGAGCTGCCGCCCGCTCACCGGAACGCCTCGATGCAGACGGCGATCGCGACGAAGCGGAAGGCGCTGTTCGAGCCGCCCACGGCGTCGCGCACGATGCCCTGAGGGCATTCCGGACGCCGTCGCATGTCGTGGGCGCTCGAGTGTCCCCGCGGGGTTCTCAAGGAGCGGCGCCCGAGATCTGCCCATGGCGAAGCCCAGGCCCGAGACACCCGTTCGCGGGAGCCTCGTCCGCGTGGCCTGCGAGGAGTTCGGACGCTCCCGGGTGACGCGAGTCCGACGTGCGCTGGCCGCCTCGGCGAGCACGAGCCATCGGGCGACGCCGGCAGGCCCGCGGCGCGTCGAGCAACCCCTCGGGTCGAAGAACCCTCGGATCCGGCGGCCGGCGTGGGTGGCCAGGCGAGCCCGGGCGACGAGGAGGCTCCCGGAGCACCCCTCGTCATGCTCCGCGGTTTTCACCGCGAGTACGGAACTCGGCGCTCCAAGCTCCCGAAATCTCGTTTGCCGGGTTCACTCTCATTCGAGGTTGGCGCCATAGCCAGTGGACGGGCTCGATCGAGCGGCCGAGAACCCGGGCTCGGGACGATCTCCGCCGTTCAGCCCTGCAACGGCTGACACCGCGGACAGAAGTACGTGCTCCGCCCCCCGGGCCCCCGCCGCTCGCGGACGATCCGCTCTCCGCACACCCGGCAAGGCTCGCCAGCGCGCCCGTAGACCCAGAGCCCCGCCGACGGATCCATCCGGCCGGTCGTCCGGAGACCCGGGCGCGTCACCCGCTCCCACCCGCTCGACTCGCGCACGTTCATCCCCAGGAGCCGTCGCGCGGTCCGCACCAGTCGCCGGAGCGTCTCGTCGTCGAGTCCTGACACCACCCCGAACGGATGCACCCGCTCGGCGAAGCACACCTCGCTCTTGAACACGTTCCCGATCCCGGCGACCGCCCGCTGGTCCAGCAGCGCCTCCCCGATGCCCATCGCGCTTCGCGCCCGCAGCCGGGCCACCGCCTCGCCCTCGTCGAATCCCGCGTCGAGGAGGTCCGGACCGAGCCGCGCCACCGCCGGATCGCGCTCCAGCTCCCTCGCCGTCCGGAACTCGGCCACCTGCACGTCGAAGGCGACCGCCTGGAAGTCGGCCGTCTCCAGCACCACCCGCATCGCCGACCGCGGCCGCTGCCAGCGCTCACCCGGGCGATACACGTGCCAGCTCCCGGACATCCGCATGTGCGTCCGCAGGACGAGGTCCCCGGAGAGCTCCACCAGCAGGTGCTTCCCCACGCTTCGCACCCGCTCCACCGTGCGCCCGGCGATGGGCGCGTCGCCGTCCACCACCGACAGCTGCGCCAGCGCGGTCTCGAACCGCACCACTGGCTTCCCGGCGAGCGCGCGGTGCAGGGTCCGCGCCGCCCGGAAGAGGGTGTCCCCCTCAGGCATGCGGGACCGGGGACGCGGTCGTCCCCCGGCGGAGGTGGAAGCCGAGCGACGACGGCGTGAACCCCGCCTCCGAGAGGTGCAGCGCCAGCGGGCTCTCCACCGCCGGCACCCCGTTCACCTCCTCGAGCATCATCCCGCCGCGCCGGTCGAGCCCGCTCCGGCCCGCGATGGTCCCCAGCGCCCCCGCGACCGCCCGCGCGACCCGGCCCCGGTCCGGCTCCGGCTCGGGGAGCCACACCCAGGCCTGCCGTCCGCCCCGGGCGAGGAACGCTCCCAGGGCTCCATCGACGAGGACGACCTGCGAGCCCGCCGACCGCGACGGGCCACGCGCAACTGCCCCGTCGAGCGCCGGCCAGCGGAGCAGCGTCCCGTAGGGATTCGCCGGATCCGTCGCGGCGAGCACCACCACCTCCGGCGCCTCGGGCAGCTCACGCAGCGAGCGCAGGAGGTCGAGCACCGGCGGCAGCGCGAACTGCGCCGCTCCCACGCCGGAGACGAAGTAGCCCCGCCGGACCCTCCCGCTCTCCTCCAGCGACCGGAACACCTGGTAGAGCCCGCTGAAGCCTCCGGGCAGCCCCTCCGCCTGCGCCACCTCGCGGGTGACCAGGCCGTACCGGGAGAGGAGCTGCTGCGCCGTCGCGGCCGCCCACTCGGTCGCGCCCACCGCGGCGCCGGTCCGCTCCTCGACCAGCGACCACCGCCCCTCTGCCGAGGGCGGCACCGTGCGCCGGCTCCGGAAGACGTGCCCACCCGAACCGATTCGCCGGCTGCCCCGGTCCACCGCGGGCGCCGTGTACGCCCGGAGCACCCGGAAGGTGTCGTTCGTCACCAGGCCCCTCCACACCAGGTCCCAGAGGGCCTCCAGCGTCTCGCGCGGGAATCCACCGCCGGCAGCCTCGTGGAGTGCCGAGAAGAAGCTCGCCCCGCGCGCCCTCAGCACGTCCAGCACCGCGCGCGCTCGCTCCGACAGGGGCTCGATGTCTTCCAGCGCCGGCGCCGGAGGCCGGAGCAGCCGCGGCAGATGGTCCGTCAGGTACAGCGCGATGCGCCCGTCCCGCTCGCCGATCGGCTCGACGCCCACCCAGGCGATCTCCCCCGCGGCGACCAGGGTGTCGAGGTCACCGGAGAGGTACCGCTCGACGCGGGAGGGGAGGATCTCGCTCTCCAGCACCGAGGCCGGGAGCGCGCAGCCCTGGAGCCGCTCCACCACGTCCAGAACCGCGTCGAGACCCGGGCGTGGCCGCGCGATGCCGTGCCAGTGCGCCAGGAACCGCCCGAGGACCCGCGGCTCCACCGGCTCGACCGCATGCCGGGCCCTGGCCAGCGAGCGGCGACGGACGGTGGCCAGCACGTCCACGTCGCACCACTCCCGCCGCGTGCCTCCGGGCCGGAAGGCGCCCTCCACCAGCCGCCCCCGACGCACCAGCGCCTCCAGCACCCGCTCCACCCGCGAGACCGCCAGCCCGAGGCGGGCCGCCGCCTCCTCGGTCGTGAACGGGGCATGGGTCCGCGCGAAGCGCGAGAGGAGGTCCCCCAGCGGGTCGCGCGCCGGCACCAGCAGCGCCTCCGGCAGCCCCGGAGGCAAGGGCAGCCCGAGCGCGTCCCGATAGCGCGCCGCATCCTCCACCGCGACGTGGCGCTGCACGCCCGCCACCGGCAGGGCCACCGCCCGCCGCGCCTGGACCAGGGTGTCGATCCCCGAGGCGACGAGGCCGCTCGTGCACCGCCCCCGCAGCTCCTCGGCCGAGAGGTCTCCGACCCGGAGCAGGAGGTCGTGGATGCCGTCCGTCCCACGGGCGCGGAACCTCGGCTCCAGCTGCTGCAGCTCCGCCTCCACCTGCCCGAGCACGTCGGCGTCGAGCAGCTCGCGGAGCTCGGCGTCCCCCAGGAGCTCGCGCAGCTGCCCCTGGTCGATGGACAGCGCCTGGGCCCGGCGCTCGGCCAGGGGGGCGTCGCCGTCGTAGATGTAGTTGGCGACGAACCCGAAGAGGACCGCGCTCGCGAAGGGGGACGGCGTGGCGGTGTCGACGGTCGTGACCCGCAGCGTCCGGTCCGCCACCGCGCGCATCGTGCCGACCAGGCCCGGCATGTCGAACACGTCCCGCAGGCACTCCCGGTAGGTCTCGAGGAGGAGCGGGAACGTCGGGAACCGGGCCGCGACCGAGAGCAGATCCGCGGCGCGCTTCCGCTGCTGCCAGAGCGGGGTGCGCGTTCCAGGCCGGCGGCGGGGCAGGAGCAGCGCCCGCGAGGCGTTCTCCCGGAACCGGGCGGCGAAGAGCGCCGTCGCACCGAGCTGCCGGAGGACGAGCGCCTCCACCTCCGCCGGGGAGGGGAGGAGATGCTCCACCTCGGGCGGCCGGTCGGTATCTGGAAAGCGGACCACGATACCGTCGTTGGTCCACATCGTCTCCACTTCCAGCCCCAGCTGGTCGCGGACCCGCGCCGTCAGCGCCATTGCCCAGGGAGCGTGCACCCGGCTCCCCAGCGGCGAGAGGATGCAGACCCGCCAGTCCCCCAGCTCGTCGCGGGTCCGCTCCACCACCAGCGTCCGGTCGTCCGGGACGTCGGTGGTCGCCCGCGCCTGGTCCTCCAAATACTGCAGCAAGTTCTCCGCCGCCTGGCGCTCGAGCTGGTGCCCCCGCACCAGCCGCGACACCGCCGCCGCGCGCGGCACCTCGCGGAGCTCGCGGATCAACCGGCCGATCAGCTGGCCGGTCTCGAGCGGCCTCGCCGCCGCGTCTCCGTGCCAGAAGGGCATCTTCCCCGGCTGCCCCGGCGCTGGAGAGACCAGCACCCGATCGTGGGTGATCTCCTCGATGCGCCACGACGAGGCCCCGAGGAGGAACACCTCTCCCACCCTGCTCTCGAAGACCATCTCCTCGTCGAGCTCGCCGACGCGCGCGTGCGCCTTCTCCCCACCGGCGAGGAACACGCCGTAGAGCCCGCGGTCGGGGATGGTCCCCCCGTTGACGATGGCGATGCGCTTGCTGCCCTCGCGGGCGACGACGGTGTTCGCCACCCGGTCCCAGGTCACCCGCGGGCGCAGCTCCGCGAAGTCGTCCGAGGCGAAGCGGCCCGAGAGCAGATCGAGCACGTTCTCGAACACCTTCCGGCTCAGCTCGGCGAAGGGCGCGGCCCCCCGCAGCGCGCCGTAGAGCGCGTCCACTCCCCAGGGCTCGACCGAGGTCATGGCCACCACCTGCTGGGCCAGGACGTCGAGCGGGTTGCGCGGGAACCGGGTGGCCTCCACTCGCCCCTCGGTCATCGCCTGAGTCAGCGCAGCGCAGGCCACCAGGTCCCCCCGGTACTTGGGGAAGATGACCCCGGTGCTCGGCGAGTCGATGCGGTGCCCGGCGCGGCCGATGCGCTGCATCCCGCTCGCCACGGAGGGCGGGGCCTCGATCTGGATGACCAGGTCCACCGCGCCCATGTCGATGCCCAGCTCGAGCGACGACGTCGCCACCAGCGCCCGGATCCGGCCGGCCTTGAGCGCGTCCTCGATCTCGATCCGCTGCGCCCGGGCCAGCGAGCCGTGGTGCGCCCGGGCCAGAGGCTCGCCGGCGAGCTCGTTCATCGCCGCGGCCAGCCGCTCGGCGATGCGGCGGCTGTTGACGAAGACCAGCGTCGTCCGGTGCTCGCGCACCAGGTTCACCAGGCGGGGGTGGATGGCGGTCCAGATGGAGCTCCGGACCGGACCTTGCGCCGCCGGTCCGGACGGAATCTCGATCGGCTCGCCGATGCGGGCCATGTCCTCCACCGGGACCTCGATCCGAA
Organism: Myxococcaceae bacterium; assembly: GCA_035501615.1. GTDB lineage: Bacteria > Myxococcota > Myxococcia > Myxococcales > Myxococcaceae > RPRB01. The sequence goes on along the minus strand of DATJVY010000160.1, from coordinate 41,574 downwards.
GCTCGAGCGCCCTCCGGCTGCCCGCGTCGACGATGGTCACCGGCCGCCACGCCGGCGCCAGCGCCGGGGTGGAGAACTCGGTGCGGATCTCCTCCTCCGGCTGCTCGAGAGTCGGAGGGGCCTGCCCGTCCGGGCCGGGCGGAGACGCGGGCACGATGGCCCCGCCCAGGAATCGGGCCACCTCGTCCAGCGGCCGCTGGGTCGCCGAGAGCCCGATGCGCTGCAGGCGCCTGCCCGCCAGGTGCTCCAGCCGTTCCAGCGAGAGCGCCAGGTGCGCCCCGCGCTTGGTCGGCACGAGGGCGTGGATCTCGTCCACGATGACCGTCTCCACGCTCCGGAGCGCCTCGCGGGCCCCCGAGGTGAGCAGGAGGTAGAGCGACTCGGGCGTGGTGATGAGGATGTCCGCCGGCTCTCGCTGGAACCGCGCCCGCTCCCGGGCCGCCGTGTCCCCGGTGCGCACCGCGACCGTCGGCAGCGCGTGGGCGTCCCCTCGCCCGGCGGCCACGTTCGCCACCCCGACGATGGGCGCGCGGAGGTTCCGCTCCACGTCGACCGCCAGCGCCTTCAGCGGGGACACGTAGACCAGCCGGCAGCGCCGCTCACGGGAGGGCGGCGGAGCGAACATCAGCCGGTCGATGCACGCCAGGAAGGCCGCCAGCGTCTTCCCGCTCCCCGTGGGAGCGAGCAAGAGCGCCGAGTCGCCGCGGGCGATGACGGGCCAGCCGAGCGCCTGCGGCGGGGTGGGAGCCGCGAAGGAGGCCCGGAACCAGTCGCGGACCGCGGGCTGGAAATGGGCGAGCGGGTCGGCCATCGGAAGCGCGGGAGTGTAACGACCTGGTCCGGGTGAGACCGGCGGAATCTTCGCGCCCTCCTGCTCGCCCAGAGGGTCTGCAGCGGACGGCTGGGCGAATTCGCCTGTTGCCGCGACGGGAAACGATGGTTTCCTTGGATGCGAGGGGGCCTCCGCATGCGCGTGGCCCTGGCCGGACATCCTCAAGGGGTCAGCGATGAACTCGAAGTCAGTCCTGGCGATCGTCTCGGCGATCGCCCTCGGCGCCGTGGTGCTCGTGCCCTCGGTCGCTTCCGCGGAAGACCACGACTCGTACTTCGCCCTGAAGTTCGGGCCCTACTTCCCGAGCGAGACCAATGCTCTCACCGCCATCTCGGGCTCGGTCCAGAACTGGCCGACGAAGTACGAGGTGGACGGCGCGATCGGCCACTACTGGGGCATCTTCGGGCTGCAGCTGAGCGCAGGGTACCTCACCACCGGCACCAGCGATGCGGACTTCAAGACCTGGCCGGTGCTCCTCACCGCCAAGGTGCGCCTGCCGCTGGGCTTCATCGCCCCCTACGGAGAGGGAGGAGCCGGCGTGGGGATCAGCTCGGTGAACGTGAGCAGCACTGGCTCCACGAGCACGAAGGCAGGCTTCGCCGGGATCGCGGGCGCCGGCGTGGACTTCTACCTGGGCCAGTTCCTGCTCGGCGCCGAGTTCAAGTACCTCTGGCTGGACCCGGGCTTCAGCTCGACCGGAGCCGGCAGCGTCGACCAGGCCGTCCAGTCCTTCAAGTTCAACGGCATCGTCGTCCAGGCGTACCTCGGCTACATGTGGTGAGCCCGGCGGACAGGGGGCTTGACCTTCCCGCCGCCATGGTGATGACAGGGGCGTCCCTCCGGAGGTGACGCCCATGGCGACGGGTCAGGGAAGCACGCGGGTGCTGGTCGCGGACGCCCGCCAGGCCTGGATGTTCGACGTCGAGGACGCGGGGCTCCCGGCCCGGCTGCGGGGGACGGTCGAGGCTCCGCCCCCCGAGGGCCGCCCCCATCCGCCGGAGCACGGCTGGACCCATGGTCCGGATCCGCACGCCGAGCACGAGGAGCGGCGCTTCGTCCACGGACTCAATCAGGCGCTGGAGCACGGGCTGGCGGAGAACCAGTTCCAGCACCTCGTCCTCGTGGCGCCGCCGAAGCTTCTGGGGGTTCTCCGCGAGTCGCTCTCTCTCGGGCTGGCCGATCGCCTCCGGGCGAGCTCCGCGAAGGACTGGGGCCACCTGACCGAGGCCGAGCTCGCTCAGCACGTGCGCCCGCTGGTGGAGATCTGGCCCCGCTGAGGTCGGAGGCCTAGACGTCGTCGGCGGGCTTGGCCGGCACCGACTTGGGCTCGACCAGGTGCTCGACGCGCCGGAGCTGGTCCACCGCGTCGGAGACCGCGCTCACCCGCTGGAGCGCCTCGGCACGGGCGGCCGGCTCGAGCAGCTCGCATCGCGCGTTCAGGGCAGCCACCAGGCCGTGGATGGCGCGGAAGGCGTCGCGGAGCGCCTCGACCCCGGTCGGCGGCGTCAGGGCCGCGGGGGCCGGGGAGCCGACCACCGCGGTCTCGCCGGGCACCAGCCGCGCGGCGCGGGAGAGTACCCGGTCCATCTCGTTCCAGCGCTGGACCAGCACGTGGGCCAGCTCGCGGACCTCCACGCCGTCGAAGGGACGCTTGAGGACCACGACCTGGTCGCGGTGGCCGAGCGCGTCGGCGGCGACGTCCCACACCTCGTCGGCGTTGGGGGAGACCAGGACCACCTGGAGCCGGGGGTCGTCCACGAGGAGGCGGCCAGCGACGTCGAGGGCGTCCTCGGGCTCGTCGGAGAGGTCGATCATCGCGATGGCGGGATAGGCGCCGACTCGGCGGAGGCGGCGGATCTCGTCCATCCCGTCCGTTCCGCGGTAGGCGAACCAGACCTCGAAGGGCGCCGCCTCGGGCGGCGGGGGCGGCCGGCCCTCCTCCTCGGCCTCGAGCAGGACATCCCGGGCGCCGCCCGGCACGAGCAGCTCCAAGAGCTGGAGGAAGAACTCCTGTTCGGTCCCCAGGAGGACGATGCGGCTGTTCACGGCGACGAGATGGTTGCAACCGCCGATCCCACCGGAAGTGCCCAGCCGACGCAGGGTTGCGGGCCCACAGGGGGGGTCAACCCGGCCGGCAGGCGCTACAGACAGGTCGCTCCCCACCCGGGGGGAGCGCCGTTCAGCGCGCCTCGTCCACCACGGGATTCCGGAGCACGCCGATGGAGGAGATCTCGACCTCGAAGACGTCCCCCGGCTTGAGCCACACCGGCGGCTGGCGCTTCGAGCCCACTCCCCCGGGCGTTCCGGTGGCGATGACGTCGCCGGGGACCAGCTCGGTGAAGGTGGTGATGTAGGCGATGAGCGCCGGGACGTCGAAGATGAGGAGGTCGGTGGTGGCCCGCTGCACCTCCACCTTGTTCAGCCGCCCGACGAGCGTGAGCCTCGAGGGATCGGGAATCTCGTCGGTGGTGACCATCCATGGTCCGAAGCCGCCGGTCCCGATGAAGTTCTTCCCCGGGGTGAACTGGCTGGTGTGCCGCTGCCAGTCCCGGAGCGTGGCGTCCTGGTAGCAGGCGTACCCAGCGACGATGCCGAGCCCGTCCTCGCGGCGCACGTGCCGGGCCGGCTTGCCGATGACGAGCGCGAGCTCGGCCTCGTAGTCGAGCTCGGTGGAGACCCGCGGCCGCACCAGCGGCTGCTCGTGGCCGACCTGAGTGTTCGCGAAGCGGGTGAAGAGCGTCGGGAACTCGGTCTGGCTCCGTCCGGTCTCCTCGCGGTGGGCCACGTAGTTCACGCCCACGCAGAAGATCTTCTCCGGATGCGGGATGGGCGGCAGCCAGGTGATCTCGTCCATCCCGTGGTCGGCCGACGCCCCCTCGGTGGCGCGCCGCACCTCGGCCAGAGCGCCCGCGGCGAGAACCGACCGCAGCGTGGGGTAGCGCCCGTCCAGCCGGGGGACCGCGTCCACCACCCCGCCCTCGACCACCTGTCCGAAGCCTTCCCGACCTCGATGAATCCAGCTCGCGAGCCGCATGGGGGTGCAGAGACCCCGTCCGGGAGCGCTCGTCAAGCTCCACGTGGGCGATTAGAAGCCTCCTCCTGTGGACAAGGACGCTTTCCTCTCCCTGGCGCGCACCTGGGCGGCCACCGTCACCGTGGTGACCGTGCGCCGGCGATCCTCGGCGATCACCCCCGAGGCGCCGGAGCTCGATGGATTCACCGCCACGGCGTTCATGATGCTCTCCCTCGAGCCGCCGCTCATCGCGCTCGGCGTGGGCCGCGACTCGGGCGCCGACGACCTGCTCGAGGATGCCGATCACCTCGCGGTGAATCTCCTCTCCGAGGGCCAGGTCGAGGTGAGCCATGCCTTCGCCCGCCACCACCGCGACCGGACCGACGCCTGGGAGCGTTTCCCCTGGACCTTCGACGGCTTCGGGACCCCGCTCCTCTCCGGGACCACCGGGGCCTTCAGCGCCCACATCCTCGAGCGGCAGGAGCGAGGGGATCACCTCCTGGTGCTGGCCGAGGTCACGGCGGTCCACCCCGGTGACACCGACCGGACTCTGGTGTACCAGAACCGCTCCTATGCGCGTCTGACTCCGCTGTAACGCTCGCCGCGCCGGCCGAACCGTCGACCCCGGAATTCGCGGGCTGCGAATGCGTCCGGCATCTGGCCCGGTCCCACTGCGGAGACCCCTCGCTCGGAGTGACGATGGACGCGGTACAGGAAGACCCCACCACTGCCCCGGCTCCGACCTCGCTCTGGTCGGAGCTCCGCGAGGCCCTGCGCGGATCGCACCGCGACCTCACCGAGACGCCGCTCGGCCGAGCCATCTTCGTCCTCGCCGTCCCGATGGTCCTGGAGATGGTGATGGAGTCGGTGTTCGCGGTCACCGACATCTTCTTCGTCGGGCGGCTGGGCGCCGAGGCGCAGGCCACGGTGGGCCTCACCGAGACGATGGAGACGATGGTCTACGCCCTCTCCTTCGGGCTCTCGATCGGTGCGATGTCGCTGGTCGCCCGCCGGATGGGCGAGAAGGACGAGGAGGCCGCCGCCCGAACGGCGGTGCAGGCCATCGCCCTGGGGCTCCTCTTCGGCATCCCGCTGTCGGCCGCCGGTGCGCTGCTCGCCCCGTTGCTGCTCAGGGCAATGGGCGCCTCGCCGTGGGTCCTGGAGCACGGCGTCCACTTCACCCGGGTGATGCTCGGGGCGAACGTCTCGGTGTGCCTGCTGTTCCTGATCAACGCCATCTTCCGGGGCGCCGGGGACGCCGCCACGGCGATGCGCGTCCTCTGGCTGGCCAACGGCATCAACATCGTGCTCGGGCCGTGCCTGATCTTCGGGATCGGCCCCTTTCCCCGGATGGGGGTCGTCGGGGCGGCGCTGGCGACGTCCATCGGGCGGACCACCGGGGTGCTCTACCAGCTCTACCGCCTCACCCGGGGCGACGGCCGGCTGACGGTGCGGATGCGCCACGTGCGGCTGGAGGCACGGACCCTGCTCTCGGTGCTCCGGCTGTCCGGCGCCGGCACGCTGCAGACGGTGGTGGGGATGACCAGCTGGATCTTCCTGGTCCGCATCATCTCCCGCTTCGGGAGCGAGGCCGTCGCCGGATACACCATCGCCATCCGGCTGATCCTCTTCGCCCTGCTCCCCGCCTTCGGCCTGGCGAACGCCGCCGCCACCCTGGTCGGTCAGAACCTGGGCGCGAGGAAGCCCGAGCGGGCCGAGCGCGCGGCATGGAAGGCAGGCGGCGTGGGGGCGGTGTTCCTCGGCTCGGTGGGGCTGATCTTCATCGTCGCCGCACCGGCCATCGTCGGCATCTTCAGCCACGACCCGGTCGTCGTCGGCCACGCGGTCCGGGGGCTGAGGATCATCTCCGCCGGCTTCGCCTTCTACGCCTACGGCATGACCTTCACCCAGTCTCTGAACGGCGCGGGCGCCACCTGGGCACCCACCTGGCTCAACGGCCTTTGCTTCTGGCTCTTCGAGCTTCCGCTGGCCTGGGTGCTCGCCGTGCACGTGAGGCTCGGGACCACCGGCGCGTTCGTCGCCTGCCTCGCGGCCTTCACCCTGCTCGCGGTGTCCAGCGGCCTCGTCTTCCGGCGCGGGGCCTGGAAGCGGGTGCAGGTCTGAGAAAGAACCCGCCTCCCCGGTGGCCAGACACTGCCCCTCCAGCCACCAGGGGGCGGGCTTGAAGCCTGTGCGCCGCTCTCGTGCGCGCGGCCCTGCTTGCTACACCGCGCCCAGAGAGGCGACGCCTTGAGTTTTCTGGGTCAAGGCATCACCTCCTTTTCGCCCCGCAGGGCGAACCCGATCCTGTCGTTCCTGCCGAGCGGGCGCAACGTTTCTTGCGGCGCCGGACGCCAGGGGATTGCACCGCGGAGGCGGCAGCGACAGAACGTCCGGCAGGAGCGACGGCCGCTCGTGTGACGGGCGGGCGACGGGAGGGTTCAATGGGCGACTGGACCATCGAGGTGACGCTGGACGTGGCCTGGGGCGAGATGGACGCGCTCGGGCACGTGAACAACATCCGCTACATCGCCTGGGCGGAGACGGCGCGCATCGCCCTGTTCCGGAAGCTGGGGATGGCGACCCTGCCCGGCGAGCCGGTGGGACCGATCCTCGCCCGGATCGAGAACGACTACCTCGAGCCGGTCGAGTACCCGGCACGGGTCACGGTGGGCATCCGGGCCGAGCGGGTGGGGAACACCAGCATCGTCCTCGGGCACGAGATCTGGCACGCGGGCGCGCCGGACCGGGTGGTCGCCCGGGGACGGGCGGTGGTGGTCCTCCTCGACTACTCCACCCAGGAGAAGGTCCGGGTCCCGGACTCGCTCCGGAAGGCCCTCGGCGCCTGAGGCGGCCCCGGGCGCTCGCGGCCCTCCGTCCGCCGGCGGCGCGCCGCGAGGCCGAGGGCGAGCCCACAGAGAGTCCATCCGCCCGCGCTCGCCTGCGCCGCGGCGGAGCATCCGCTCGACGCGCCGGGCTGCACGAAGGGAGACGGAGTCCCGCCCGGGCCGCCTCCTCCGCTCCCGCCTCCGTCCGCGCTGCCGCCGGAGGGCGGCACGAGCGCGTCGACGGAGCCGATCGGACCGGCGTCGGCGTCGATCCCGAGCCCCAGGAGGGCGGCGACGTCCCCCCAGTCGATCACCGCCACCACCTGTCCCGAGGGCGTGTCGACGTGGGTCAGCACCAGCGCCCCCTCGGGGTACCCGTCGAACGCCGCGTGGAGGGGAAACACGCCCCCGATGCTGCAGGCGCAGGAACCGTCGCCGAAGACGGCCTTGAAGCTGCCCTCGTCGACGAGCCCTGTCGGCGCGAGGCCGGTGACCTGGATCGACCCGCCGGAGACGGTCACGAGGTACGGCGCGCTCGGCGAGTCGTAGAGGCCGGCCACGTCGAAATCCGGGTAGGTCCCGGCGTCGACCATCCCGGCATCGGGGCGGGTGAAGTCCCCCAGGTAGGCGGCGTTGTTCGAGCCGAGGGCCAGCGAGTACACCTGGCCGGTGCCGGACACGTGGTAGAGCCGCGAGAAGTCCGAGCCCGGGTTGACCGCCAGCGTCGAGAGGACCTCGGTCGCGTAGCCGCCGGCAGGCGCCGCCGAGAGGGACTCGAGCTCTACCCCCGGGACGGGGGTGAGGACCCAGGGCATCATCCGGAGATTGCCGGTGCCGTCGACGACCGCCGCGGCCTCGTTCGCGCTCAGGCCGGTGCCGAGGACCTGGGTCGTGCTCGGATCCCAGCGCAGCCAGCCGGAGAGGCTCCCCAGCCAGTAGACGCTCGGACCGCCGAGCTCCTGGACCGGGGTGGCGCTGACGATGATCTGGGCAAGCCCGGGAAGCAGCTCGACCACCTGACCCGCATCCGGGCCGGCGAAGCGGATCACCGCGGCCTGGACCCCGTCGAGCGCACCGATGCCGACCGGATCGATGAGCGCGGTGTTCCGGCCCGGCAGCGGGACCAGGAACGCGCCCTGGGGGAGCGGACCACCGTCCAGCAGCTGGTAGGGGAACGACTCCTTCACCGCGACCGACGGCGAGGCCGCCCAGGCGGTCCGGCCGACCGCGAGCACGACCAGGAGGAAGGACCGGGTGAGGCGCATCGGTGCGGCGCCGGGATGGGCCGAGGCCCGCGGGAGCGTACCACCCCCCGACTGTGGCTCGCCGCCGGGGTCTCCCCCGACCTCGAGCGGCTCAGGGTTGCTCGCGGGCCAGCGCGCGCATCGCCTCGGTCACGTCCGGCAGCTGGGGCACGCTCGCCATCTCCAGCGGATCCGCCAGCCCGATTCCGGGAACGAACTTCCCGGCCAGGAGACGCGGCGGGGCGAGCAGGTCGTAGAACGCGTCCTCCACCGTGCGCCGCACGAGGTGCTCGCCGAAGTTGGTCACCTCGGTATCCTCGTTGAGGTAGAGCACGCGGCCAGTCTTCCTGACCGACTCGCGGATCATCTCCCAGTCGTAGGGCCAGAGGGAGCGGAGGTCGATGACCTCGGCCGAGATGCCCTCGCCCTCCAGCGCCTGGGCGGCCTTGACCGAGAGCGGCAGGGTTCGCCCGTAGCTCACCACGGTCAGGTCGCGCCCCTCGCGCACGCGCTTCGCCTTCCCGATCGGCACGGTGTAGGGCTGCACGTCCGGCCACTGCGGCTTCCACTGCGAGCGATCGCCCAGCGGGGCGTCGATCATCTTCGACAGCACGCGGTCGTCCCCCGGCTCGCCGGGAATGAGCTCCTCGCCCTTCATGCGGAGGAGGGCCTTCGGCTCGAGCACCATCACTGGATTCGGGTCCTGGCAGGCGGAGAGGAGGAGCCCGTACGCGTCGATCGGCGTCGACGGCATCACGATCTTCCATCCCGGGATGTGGGTCATCGTCGCGTCGAAGCTGTGCGAGTGGTAGAGGCTCCCGCGGATCCCCGATCCCACCGGCGTCCGCACCACCATCGGCACGTTCCAGTCGCCGTTGCTCGACCAGTTCGTGTTCCCGGCGAGCTTCAGGAGGTCGATGGTGTTGAAGATGTAGTCGCAGAACTGGATCTCGGCGACCGGCCGCTGCCCGGCGAGCGCCAGGCCGATGGCGCAGCCGATGATGCCCCGCTCGTCGAGCGGACTGTTCCAGGCGGTCTTCAGCCCCTGGGTGGCGGTGAAGACGCCCCCCAGCGGCGGCCCGACGTCCTCGCCGAAGACGTCGGTCACTCCCAGGTTCTCCTCGGCGTAGTGCAGCGCCAGCCGGATCGCCTGCGCCATGCTGGCCATCAGCGATCCTCCGCGTAGACGTGCTTCCAGATGCTGGAGGGCTCGGGCAGCGGCTCGTCACGGACCTGCCGGGCCTTGGCGGCGATCTCCTCGGTCCACCGGGTGCGGACCTGGTCCATCTCCGCCCGGGTCATGACCCCGTGCGCCTCGAGGCGAGCCTCGAAGTCGGCGATGCAGTCGCTCTCCCCGGCGACGAGGTTCGCCCCCGAGGCGCTGGAGTGGCCGTACAGGCGGGAGACGTTGGCCTCGAGCAGGAACGGCTTCCGCTCCTTCCGGACGTGGGCCATCGCCTTCTGCAGCTCGACGTAGCTGGCGACGGGGTCGTTGCCATCGATGGTCCGGGTCGGCATGCCGAAGGCCTTGCCCCGGTCGGCGATGCTCTTGCAGCCCTGCTGGGTGGCGGCGGCGGTGCTGATGCCCCACTGGTTCTGGGTCACCACGATGAGGATGGGCAGCTCGTTTCCGGGACGGCTGCTCCAGACGAGACAGGTGGCGAAGTCCCCCTCTGCCGTCCCCGCGTCGCCGCCGGTGACGATGGTGATGCCGTCCCCGCCGTGGCGCTTCTGGGCCATCGCCGTGCCCGGGGCCATCGCGTACTGCACCTCGATGGGGCTGCTGACCGGGACGATGTTCCACTCCCGCTTGCTGAAGTGGCCGGCGAAGTTCCGGCCGCCCGAGTACGGGTCGCTGGCGGCGCTCTTCATCTGCCGGAGCGCCCCGATGGGGTCCTCCCCGAGCGCCATCAGGGTCCCGCTCTGGCGGTAGTGGGCGTGGAGGTAGTCGTGGGCCGGTCCCTGCCCCTTCTTCATGAGGAGCCCGAGGGGGACGTTGAACGCCTCCTCGCCCGGGCCGCCGATCCAGAAGTAGCCGTGGCCCTGGCGGTACATCTGGATCAGCCGCTCCTCGAGCACGCGAGACTCCACCATCAGGTCGTGCATGCGGACCAGGAGCTGACGGTCCAGCGGCAGGGGTTCCTTGACGAGCGTCGGGCGCCCGCGCCTGGAGGCCGTTTCGGTCATGGCGCGGCCTATACCACCGCTCGTGGCGGCATATGCTCCCCGAGAGGCCCATGACCCCTCCCCTGCTCGAGGCCGTCCGAGCCCGTGTCCGCGACGTCCCGGATTTTCCGAGGCCTGGCATCGTCTTCAAGGACCTCACGCCGGTGCTCGCCGACCCGCTGCTCTTCCACGGGGTCGTCTCCGCGCTCGCCGCCCGGGTGGCCACCCTGGAGATCACCGAGGTCGTGGGCATCGAGGCCCGGGGCTTCATCCTGGGGGGCGCGCTGGCCGCCACGCTGCGTCGTGGGTTCGTGCCCGTGCGCAAGCCGGGGAAGCTGCCCCGGAAGGCGCACCGGGAGGCCTACGGTCTCGAGTACGGCCAGGATGCGCTCGAGCTCCACACCGACGCCCTGGTGCGGAACGCCCGCGTCCTCGTGGTGGACGACCTCCTCGCCACCGGGGGCACCGCGGTGGCCACCGAGAAGCTCATCCGGCGCGCCGGAGGAACGGTGGTGGGCTTCGCCTTCCTGGTCGAGCTGGCCTACCTCGGAGGGGGCGAGCGGCTGGGGGCGGACCGGGTGGTGTCGCTGCTCCGGTACGAGCGGCCCTGAGGGGCTCGTCGGGCCAGGGCGAAAGCCCGGGACTCCGGCGAAAATCCCGGGGGCTCCAGCGTGAAGTGTTGGACATCCTCGGGCACGACTGGTTTCTTCGGGCGCGTGCAGGCGCCCCTCCCCGGCCAGGCCGCTCCGGCGGCCGTGCTCCGCTTCGCAGCCGACCGCCGGACGCTGGGCATCCTCCTCACCTACGCCGCGCTGACCACCGCGGTCTGGCTGATCGGGCCCACCGAGTCGCTGCAGCTCGCCGCGATGGCGGTCCTCGGCTACGTGGGCTGGCTCTGCGCGGTGGTCGCGCACAACACCGTGCACACGCCGGTCTTCCATGCGCGGTGGCTCAACTCGGCGTTCCAGATCTGGGTCAGCCTGTCCTACGGCTTCCCGATCAGCGACTACATCCCCGGCCACAACCTCTCCCACCACCGGTTCCTCCAGGCGCGCGAGGACGTGATGCGGACCTCCAAGGTTCGCTTTCGCTGGAACCTGCTCAACCTGGTGGCCTTCCCCTTCGCGGTGACGCCGTCGATCCTCAAGGGCAACCGCCGCTACGCGCTGCTGAAGGGGAGCGCGCGCTGGCGAAGGCAGCTGCGCCTCGAGGCGGCCATCGTCTGGGGCATCAAGCTCCTGCTCCTCGCGATCGACTGGCGGAAGGCGCTCTGCTTCGTGCTCGTCCCCCAGCTCATCGCCAACCTGGGCATCGTCGGCATCAACTTCCTCTGGCACGACGGGTGTGATCCGGACCATCCGGTGAACCACTCCCGGAACTTCACCGGACCGCTCCTCAACTACCTCGCCCTGAACAACGGCTACCACGGCGTGCACCACCTCGAGCCCGGGCTCCACTGGAGCCTGCTTCCCGAGGCGCACGCGCAGAGGATCCGCCCGGGCGTGCACCCTGCGCTCGAGCAAAGCTCGCTCCTCTCCTACCTCTTCCGCACCTTCGTCTATCCGGGGCGGCGCGAGACGTTCGACGGCCGCCCGCTCACCTTCCCCGAGGTGGACACCGATCTCGACTGGGTGACCGCCGAGCGGGGCACGAGCCAGGCGGCCTGAGCACGGCGGGTGCGCCCGGCGCACGTCGGGAACGCGTGAGCGGAAGCGTGGGCGGCCCCGCTCGCCGCGCCCGGAAGGCCAGCGAGCAGCTTCTCGGGCGACCGCCCACGCCCCGTCACGCCCCCATCCATCCCGCCGCCGCCCGGGTCCGTGCCTTTGCGAACGGCGGGCCAGCGCCGACGTGCCGATCCCCCGGGGAGAGCCCGCGCCCTCGGCCGTGACGGGGCAAATTTTCCCGTGTCCGACTGGAGTTTCCTCCCCGCCGGCGCCATGGTCCCGCCGCCATGGCAGACACATTCCAGGCTCTGGTCGCCGAGCAGGCGGACGGGCGGACGCTGGTCAAGGGCACGGCGCTCGAGGAATCGGCCCTCCCGCCGGGCGAGGTGACCATCGACGTCGCCTACAGCTCGCTCAACTACAAGGACGGGCTCGCTCTCACCGGGCGCGGCAAGGTCATCCGCAAGTGGCCGATGGTGCCCGGCATCGACCTGGCCGGACGCGTCCGCTCGAGCAAGAGCGCGCGGTTCAAGCCTGGCGACCCCGTGCTGGTGACCGGCTACGGCCTCGGCGTCAGCTGGTGGGGTGGATTCGCGCAGCGCGCGCGGGTCAAGGAGTCGATGGTCCTCCCCATCCCGAAGGGGCTCGATGCGAGGACCTCGATGGCCATCGGGACCGCGGGGTTCACCGCCGGGCTGTGCGTGCTCGCCCTGCAGGACCACGGGACGCTCCGGACCGAGCGCGAGCTGGTGGTGACCGGCGCCGCCGGCGGGGTGGGCTCGATCGCCGTCGCGCTGCTCGCCGCGCTGGGGAAGAAGGTCGTTGCCTCGACCGGACGCGCGTCGGAGGAGGTCTACCTCCGCAAGCTCGGGGCGACGGACATCATCGGGCGCGACGTGCTCGCGCAGAAGGGGCCGCCCCTGGCGTCCGAGCGGTGGGGCGGCGGGGTGGACACCGTCGGGGGGCAGACGCTGGTCACGCTCTGCAGCCAGGTGGAGTACCGGGGCGCGGTCGCCGCCTGCGGGCTGGCCGGTGGCTCGGACTTCCCGGCGACCGTGTTCCCCTTCATCCTCCGGAACATCGCCCTGCTCGGCTGCGACTCGGACATGACGCCGATGCCGGAGCGGACCCGCGCCTGGAAGCTGCTGGTCGATCACCTCGACAAGCTGCACCTCGCCGACGTCACCCAGGAGGTCCCGATGTCTCAGCTGGTCGACTTCGCCCCGCGCATCGTCGACGGGAAGGTGCGCGGGCGGGTGGTCGTGAACGTGAATGGCTGAGCACACGGTCCTCTTCACCCGCCGGCTGCCCGATGCGGTCGAGCGGCGCGCGGCCCACGACTACCGGCTCGTCGCCAACCCCGAGGACCGTCCCCTGTCCGCCGACGAGATCGTCGCCCGGAGCCAGGACGCGGACGCGGTGGTGTGCTGCGTGGCGGACCGGATGACGGCGGCGGTGTTCTCCCGGCTCCCGGCGCGGGTGCGCATCGTGGCCAGCTTTGGCGTGGGCACCGATCACCTGGACCTCGCGGCGGCGAAGGCGCGGGGGGTGGTGGTGTCCAACACCCCCGAGGTGCTGACCGACGCAACGGCCGAGGTCGCCCTGCTCCTCCTGCTCGGTGCCGCGCGGCGGGCGCACGAGGGCCAGTCGCTGCTCCGCTCCGGAGGCTGGACCGGCTGGGCTCCCACCCAGCTGATGGGACGGCAGCTGAGCGGCAAGCGGCTGGGCATCGTGGGCATGGGCCGCATCGGCCAGGCCATGGCCCGGCGCGCCCGGGGCTTCGACGTGGAGATCCACTACACCGACCAGCGGCGCCTTCCGCCCGAGCGCGAGGAGGGTGCCACGTTCCACCCCGCCGTGGAGGAGCTGTTGCCCCTCTCGGAGCTGCTCTCGCTCCACGCTCCCTCCACGCCCGAGACGCGTCATCTCCTCGACGCCCGGCGCCTCGCGCTCCTTCCCCGGGGGGCCATCGTGGTCAACACCGCGCGGGGAGACCTCGTGGACGACGAGGCGCTCATCGCCGCCCTCCGCTCGGGCCAGGTGGGGGCCGCCGGGCTCGACGTGTTCCAGGGCGAGCCCGCCGTCCATCCCGGGTACCGGAGCCTCCCGAACACCTTCCTCCTGCCGCACATGGGAAGCGCCACCATCGAGACCCGCGAGGCGATGGGATTCCGGGCGCTGGACAACGTCGATGCCGTCCTCGCCGGGAAGCCCGCGCCGGACCGTGTGGCCTGAGGAGGCGGGCTGGAGTACGTCCAGGGCGTGCCCCGGCTCTTCGACTCCCTGGCGCTGCGCTCGGTGACCCTTCCCAACCGCATCGGCGTCTCGCCGATGTGCGAGTACAGCTCGGAGGACGGCTTCGCGAACGACTGGCACCTGGTGCACCTGGGCTCGCGGGCCGTGGGCGGCGCGGGACTGGTCGTCACCGAGGCGACGGCGGTGGAGCAGCGCGGGCGCATCACCTCCCGCGACCTCGGCCTGTGGAAGGACGCCCAGGTGGAGTTCCTCTCCCGCATCGTCCGCTTCGTCGAGTCCCACGGCGCGGTGGCGGGCATCCAGCTCGCCCACGCGGGGCGGAAGGCCAGCACGGCGGTGCCCTGGGAGGGTGGCGCGGGTGTCGGGTCAGGCGACGGGGGCTGGGAGCCCATCGCCCCCAGCGCGGTCGCGTTCTCCGGACGGACCATCGCCCCGCGGGCGATGACCCCGGAGGACATCGCGGGGGTGACGGGAGCCTTCGCTGCCGCGGCCCGGCGCGCGCAGGCCGCGGGGTTCCGGGTGATCGAGCTGCACTTCGCCCACGGCTACCTGGTGCACGAGTTCCTCTCCCCGCTCTCGAACCGGCGGGCCGACGCCTACGGGGGTGGGTTCGAGCACCGGATCCGCCTGGCGCTGGAGATCACCCGCGGGGTCCGTGCCGCCTGGCCCGAGCGGCTTCCGCTGCTCGCGCGGCTGTCGTGCACCGACTGGGTCGAGGGCGGTTGGTCGCTGGACGAGAGCGTCGAGCTCGCGCGGCGGCTCCGGGCCGAGGGCGTGGACCTGGTGGACTGCAGCTCCGGCGGGCTCGTGCCCGACGCGCGCATCGAGGCGGTCCCCGGATACCAGGTCCCCTTCGCACGCCGGATCCGCGCCGAGGCCGGAATACCCACCGCCGCCGTGGGCCTGATCGGCACCGCAGCTCAGGCCGAGGCCATCGTCCGGGGTGGCGACGCCGATCTGGTGATGTTCGCCCGCACGATGCTCCGCGACCCGTACTGGCCGCTCCACGCCGCCGCGGAGCTGGGGCTGCCCGAGGCCCGGCGCATCCCGGTGCAGTACCTCCGGGCGTTCTGAAGCCGGGGCGGCGCGTGGTGGGACGCGTCAACGCTTGCGAGGTGCAACGATTTCCCGGGGTCGTCGCGATGCACTGCGGCAAGCCCACGCTGGCCCCGAGGAATCCAGCCCGTGGCTCCGCCATCCGGTGGCGTTTTCCTGGCGAGGGGGCAAGCATGGGGCGCACCGGGGCCCCGCGCGAATTTGCCACCCGACGTCGGGCCACCACTCCATCATCCCGGCCTCCAGCCATGGCCAGTGCTCGCCAGAGAGCCGCGGTGCCCGAGAGCCATGCGCTTCTCGAGCACCTCGGCGCGCTCCCCGCGGCGGTGATCGAGACCGACGCGGAAGGGAAGATCCGGCTCTGGTCGGGCGGTGCCGAGCGCATCTTCGGCTGGCCCGCGACCGAGGTCCTGGGGACCCACCTCGATGCACTGGAGCTGGTCCACGAGGCGGACATCCCGTTCGTTGACGCGGTGATCGACCGCATGCGCTCGGGCCGCGAGCGAACGCTGGTCCACCGAAACCGCAATCGCACGCGCTCGGGGGAGATCCGCCATTGCGAGTGGACACGGATCCGCCTCGGGGGGGCCCCGGGGCGCACCCCGGCGATGCTCTGCTACGTGCTCGACGTCACCGCCCAGGTCGAGGCAGAGACCCTGGCCCTCTCCGCCCGGGCCGAGCTGGAGCGGTGGCTCCGCGCCAACCCCCAGGGGTTCTGCGGGCTCGACCGCACCTGGCACATCACGCACTGGAACGCCGCCGCCGAGCGGATGCTCGAGAAGAGCCGCACCGAGGTGGTGGGGCACGAGCTCTGGGAGGTGTTTCCAGAGCTGCGCGACACCCCGTTCCACCGGGCCTTCGAGGAGGCGCTGGCCGATGGCCACCTCCGCATCCTCGAGGAACGGGCGCCGCGACGCCGCTCCTGGTACGGGGTCACCGCGGTGCCCTTCCCGCGCGGTCTCTACGTCTTCTTCTCCGACGTGACCGGCCGGCGCCAGCTGGAGCGTGAGGTGCTCGCCCTGGAGGCGCGGGCGAGGAAGGCGGGCGGGTCCTAGCGGGTCGGAGGCCGCTGCGGGAACCAGTGGCCGGCGAGGGTCGCCGTCACCAGGGTCAGCGCGTCCAGCCCCACGAATCCGGCCAGGTGGCGGAGCACCACAGGGAGCGGCGGCAGGGCGTGCCCCCCGAGCGCGAGCAGCACGGCATGGAGAGCGATCGTCTGGCCGAGCGCGATGGGGACGGCGAGCCCCAGCGCCTCCGCCACCCGGTCCGCCCGGAAGCGGGCGAGGAACGCAGCGACGGCGATCAGCGCCACCGCTCCCCAGGCGAGCATCGCCCAGCTCGACGCCTCGGAGCGGACCATCACGACGAACGCTCCGGCGAGCAGCCCGGTCCCCACCGTGGCCGAGCCCACCGCCAGCGCTCGCACCCGGCCGGTCATGGCTCGACCCGGACGGAGATGCTTCCCAGCCACCCCGCCTCGAGCCGGACCTCCATCCCCGGGGCGAGCGGCTCGGCGGCGGTGGCGGCTCCGGCCAGCACCACGCTACCCGGCGCGAGCGACTGGCCGCGGCCCGCGAGGAGCTCGCAGAGCTGGATCACCGAGAGCACCGGGTCCCCGGAGATGGCCGCTCCGGTCGCGCGCTGCCGCGGCGTCCCGTTCACCGACATCACCAGCTCCACCCTTCCGAGGTCGCGCCCCTCCACCTCGACCCACTGCTCGGGGAGCACGACGTGCGAGGACGAGGCGTTGTCCGCCACCACGTCGGGAAGGCTGAAATACTTGAAGTCCCGGTAGCGCGAATCGAGGATCTCCAGTGCCGGGCCCACCGAGGTGCAGGCGGCGAGCACCGCCGAGCGGTCGGGCGCTCCGGAGAGACCCCGCGCGAAGCGGAAAGCGATCTCGGGCTCGATCTTGGGATGAAGCGTGCCCCCGAGCCGGAACGTTCCCCGCACCACCATGGCGTCGGTGAGCACGCCGTAGATGGGTGCCGCGAGCGACATCTGCCGGCGCTTGGCCTCCGAGGTGAGGCCCATCTTCATCCCGATGATCCGCTCGCCGCGGGCGACCCGGAGCGCGATGCCGGCATCCATCACCCGGTAGGCCTGGGGGAGGTCGAGGTCCGGTGCCTCGAGGGTCAGCCGCTCCACTTCCCGGCCGTGCCGCCGCGCGTCGTCCAGGTGTCCCGCCAGGCGTCCGATGTCCATCCTCACGCTCCTCCCTGCGCCCAGGTGTCCCCCGGCACCGGCCCGGCTGGCGCATACTAGGAGAGCTGGAGGGTCCATGGACGGCGTCCTGAACGTCATCGACGGTCGCGAGGTCCCGGCACGCTCGGGGGCCACGCTCCCCAACTGGGAGCCGGCCACCGGTGGTGCCCTGGGGACCCTCCCGGACTCGGACGCCTCCGACGTCGCCCTCGCGGTCGAGGCGGCGGCCCGGGCCTTTCCCGCCTGGAGGGCCACCCCGGCCGCGGTTCGCAGCCGCCTCCTGCGCAAGGTGGCCGACGGGCTCCGGGCGGCGCTGCCCGAGCTCGCCCGCGCCGAGTCGGTGGACTCGGGCAAGCCCATCGCGGTGGCCACCGAGGTGGACATCCCGCGGGCCATCCTGAACTTCGAGTTCTTCGCCGACGCCACCACCCAGTTCTCGAGCGAGTGCCACCCGATGGAGGGGCACGCCCTCAACGTCACCCTCCGGCACCCCCTGGGCGTTGTGGGCACCATCTCGCCGTGGAACCTCCCGCTCTATCTCCTGACCTGGAAGGTGGCGCCGGCCCTGGCCGCAGGGAACACGGTGGTCGCCAAGCCCTCGGAGGTGACGCCGGTGACGGCGCACCTTCTCGGACGCATGGCCGTCGAGGCCGGCCTGCCTCCCGGCGTGCTGAACATCGTGCAGGGGCTGGGGCCCAAGGTGGGGGACGCGCTGTCGCGCCATCCGGAGGTGAAGGCCATCTCCTTCACCGGGAGCACCCGGACCGGCGCCGAGATCGCCCGGACCGCCGCCCCGCTGTTCAAGAAGCTCTCGCTGGAGATGGGTGGGAAGAATCCGGTGATCATCTTCGCCGACGCCGATCTGGACGCGGCCGTGACCACCACCGTGCGCTCCTCGTTCGCCAACCAGGGGCAGATCTGCCTCTGTGGACCGCGCATCTTCGTGGAGCGGAGCGTGTACGGCCGGGTTCGCGACGCGCTGGTCGAGCGGACGGCAGCGCTGAAGCTGGGCGACCCTCTCTTGCCGGGGACCGAGCAGGGCGCGCTGGTCAGCCGCGCCCACCTGGACAAGGTCCTCTCCTACCTCGTGCTGGCGCGCGAGGAGGGGGGGCGGTTCCTGACCGGCGGCCGGAGGGCCGAGGTGGGCGGGCGCTGTCGCGACGGCTGGTTCGTGGAGCCCACCCTGGTGGATGGCCTGGACCCGGGCTGCCGGACGAACCAGGAGGAGATCTTCGGACCGGTGGCAGCGCTGATGCCCTTCGACTCGGAGGAGGAGGTCCTCGGCGCGGCCAACGGCGTTCGCTACGGGCTGGCGGCCTCGGTCTGGACGCGGGACCTCCAGCGAGCGCACCGCTTCAGCGCCGCGCTGGAGAGCGGCATCGTCTGGGTGAACACCTGGATGCTTCGCGACCTCCGAACCCCCTTCGGGGGGATGAAGGACTCGGGCGTGGGCCGCGAGGGCGGCCAGGAGGCGCTCCGCTTCTTCACCGAGCCACAGAACGTCTGCATCCACCTCGCAGGAGGTTGAAGGCCCATGTCGGACCGAGTGACCTCGCAGCGCGCCGCGCCCTCGGTGGGCGCCTTCCCGCATGCCCGCCAGGTGGGGAACCTGCTCTTCCTCTCCGGAATCGGTCCCCGGGTCCGGGGGAGCCACGAGATTCCCGGAGTCACCCTGGATGGGCAGGGGAACGTCACCGACCACGACATCGCCGTGCAGTGCAAGAGCGTCTTCGAGAACGTGCGCGCCATCCTCGAGGACGCCGGCACCACCTGGGACCGGCTGGTCGACGTGACGGTGTTCCTCACCGACATGGAAAACGACTTCGCGGTCTACAACCGGCTCTGGGCCGAGTACTTCAAGGATGCACAGCCCTGCCGGACCACGGTGGAGGTGACACGGCTGCCCACTCCCATCGCCATCGAGCTGAAGTGCATCGCCACCATGCCGGAGTGACCATGTCCAGGCTGCAGGCCCTCAACTTCAAGAAGTGGATCGACGAGCACCGGCACTTGCTGAAGCCACCGGTGGGGAACCAGCAGATCTGGGCCGACCGCGAGTTCATGGTCACCGTGGTGGGCGGGCCGAACGCGCGGCGAGACTTCCACGTCAACGAGGGGGAGGAGTTCTTCTACCAGCTCGAGGGAGACATCGCCCTGCACGTCCTGGTGGACGGGAAGCGGCAGGTGGTGCCCATTCGCGAGGGGGAGATCTTCCTTCTTCCGCCGAACGTGCCGCACTCGCCCCAGCGTCCGCCGAACACCGTTGGTCTCGTGCTCGAGCGCCGGCGGCTTCCCCACGAGAAGGACTCGTTCCTCTGGATCTGCGAGAAGTGCGGCAACGAGCTGTACCGCGAGTCGATGCACCTGACCGACATCGTCCAGCAGCTACCTCCGGTGTTCGACCACTTCTACGGGAGCGAGAAGAACACCACGTGCAGGAAGTGCGGCACCCGCGCCACGCGTGCCTGATGCCGGTCGTCGACGTCCACACGCATCTTTTGCCCCCCGAGCTGCCGCGCTGGAAGGAGCGCTTCGGCTACGGCGGCTTCATGGGCCTCGAGCACACCGGGCCCTGCCGGGCGCGGATGGTGAAGGACGACGGTCAGGCCTTCCGGGAGGTGGAGGAGAACCTCTGGGTCCCGGCGGCGCGCCTGGCGGACTGTGACCGGCTGGGGGTGAACGTGCAGGTGCTCTCCACCGTGCCGGTGATGTTCTCCTACTGGGCGAAGCCGGAGGACGGCGCGGAGGTGGCGCGCTTCCTCAACGACCACCTGGCGGGCGTGGTCGCCGGAGCGCCGTCGCGCTTCGTGGGCCTGGGAACCCTGCCGATGCAAGCTCCGGCGCTGGCCGTCCGCGAGCTGGAGCGGTGCGTCCGGGGGCTCGGGTTCGCCGGCGTGCAGATCGGCAGCCACGTCAACGACTGGAACCTGAGCGACCCGGCCCTGTTCGACGTCTTCGCCGCCGCGGCCGATCTGGGGGCCGCGGTCTTCGTCCACCCCTGGGACATGATGGGCGAGGCGCGGATGCGGAAGTACTGGCTGCCCTGGCTGGTGGGAATGCCGGCGGAGGTCTCCCTCGCCATCTGCTCGGTCCTCTTCGGCGGGGTGCTGGAGCGACTGCCCAGGCTGCGCATCGCCTTCGCCCACGGGGGCGGCTCGTTCCCCGGGACGCTGGGGCGCATCCAGCACGGGTTCGAGTGCCGGCCGGACCTGGTGGCGGTGGACAACCCGGTGCCGCCGCGCGACTCCCTGGGGCGCTTCTGGGTGGACAGCCTGGTGCACGATCCGGACATGCTCCGGCTCATCGTGAAGCTCTTCGGAGAGGAGCGGGTGATGCTGGGGAGCGACTATCCGTTCCCTCTCGGCGAGGCCCGGCCCGGAGCGCTGATCCGCTCGGTCCCGGAGCTCGCCGCGGCGCAGACCGGGCTGCTCGGCGGGAACGCGCTCCGCTGGCTGGGGCGGCCGTGCTGAGCGTCGAGGAGGGGCGGACGCTGGCCGAGGACCAGGACGCGCGCGACGCGCTCGGGCCGATGCGCGATTCCTTCCTCTTCCCCCGGGGGCCGGACGGTGGCCCGGTGGTGTACCTCGCCGGGAACTCGCTCGGGCTGCAGCCGCGGAGCGCGCGCGCCCGGGTGGAGGAGGCGCTGGACGACTGGGAGCGGCTCGGGGTGGAGGGCCACGTCCTCGGCGATGCACCGTGGCTCCCCTACCACCGCTTGCTCACCGCGCCGACCGCGCGGCTCGTCGGCGCGCAGCCGGACGAGGTGGTGGTGATGAACACGCTGACCGTCAACCTGCATCTGCTGATGGTCTCCTTCTACCGGCCCAGCGCCCGCCGCCACCGCATCCTGTACGAGGGAAGCGCCTTCCCGTCGGACCGGTACGCGCTCGCGAGCCAGGTGCGCTTCCACGGGCTCGACCCGGCCGAGGCCCTGGTGCCGCTCCTCCCGCGTCCGGGCGAGGACGCGATGCGCCCCGAGGACGTGCTCGGCGCCATCGCGAGGGAGGGTGAGCGGCTCTCGCTGGTGCTCATCGGGAACGTGAACTACCTGACCGGGGAGGCGTTCGACGTCGGCGCCATCACCCGGGCCGGTCACGGCGTGGGAGCGGTGGTGGGGTTCGACCTCGCCCACGGAGCAGGGAATCTCCCGTTCCAGCTCCACGACGACGGGCCGGACTTCGCGGTGTGGTGCTCGTACAAGTACCTGAACGCCGGGCCGGGCGCGCTGGGCGGCGTCTTCGTGCACGCCCGTCACCGCGAGGCCCGCGGGCTCCAGCGGTTCGAGGGCTGGTGGGGCCACGACGAGGCCACCCGCTTCGAGATGGGACCCCGGTTCCAGGGGATGCCCGGAGCGGAGGGCTGGCAGCTGTCCAATCCTCCCATCCTCCAGCTGGCGGCACTGCGGGCATCGATGGACCTCTTCGACGCGGTGGGGATGACGGCGCTCCGCCGCAAGTCCGAGCGGCTCACCGGGCTCCTCGACCAGCTGGTGCGTGGAATGCCGGGGGTGGAGGTCATCACCCCGGCCGAGCCCGGGCGGCGCGGGGCACAGCTCTCGCTCCGCATCGGCCGGGACGCCCGCGGGCTGGTGCAGCGCCTCGCCGCGGCGGGCGTGGTCTGCGATTTCCGCGCTCCGGACATCGTCCGCGCCGCGCCCGCCCCCTTCTACACGCGCTTCGCCGACGTGGTGCGCTTCGCCGAGGTCCTCCGGAGCCATGTCCAGGGGGGGTGAGGCCGAGCGGACGGTGCTCGCCGGTGCGGGTCTGGTGGGCTCGCTCCTGGCGCTGTTCCTCGCCCGCCGGGGGCGTCCGGTCGAGGTCCTGGAGCGGAGGCCGGACCTGCGACGGGAGCAGATCTCCGCCGGGCGGAGCATCAATCTGGCCATCAGCGTCCGGGGGCTCCACGCCCTCGCGCAGGTGGGGCTGGAGCGGGACGCGCTGGCGCACGCCATCGCGATGCCGGGGCGGATGATCCACGGACGGGACGGCGGACTGACCTTCCAGGCTTACGGGAAGGACGACAGTCAGTGCATCCACAGCATCTCCCGGGGGCTCCTGAACCGGCTGCTGCTCGACGCGGCGGAGCGGACTGGCCGGGTGGGGCTCCTCTTCCGGAGGCGGGTGACCGGCTTCGACCCGGCGCGGCGCATGCTCTCGGTGGAGATGGAGGGCGGGCGCGCCGAGCGGCTGGAGTCGACGGTGGTCTACGGCACCGACGGCGCGGGCTCGGCGGTGCGACGCGCGGTCGTGGAGGCGCGCGGGGCGAGGTCGGACGAGACGCTGCTCGCCCACGGGTACAAGGAGCTCGTTCTCCCGGCCGACGGGGACGGCCGGTGGAGGCTCGAGCGGAACGCGCTCCACATCTGGCCCCGGGGGGACTTCATGCTCATCGCGCTCCCCAACGAGGACGGGAGCTTCACCTGCACCCTCTTCCTCGCCTTCGAGGGAGCACCGGGGTTCGCCGGCCTCGATGCGCCGGGGGCGGTACGGGCGTTTTTCCGCGAGCACTTCGCCGACGTGGAGCCGCTCCTTCCGGATCTCGAGTCGCAGTTCACCGCCAATCCGACGGGCTCGATGGTGACGGTGAAGTGCTCGGCGTGGCACGCGGGCGATGCGGCGCTACTGCTCGGGGACGCGGCCCACGCGATCGTGCCCTTCTTCGGGCAGGGCATGAACTGCGGATTCGAGGACTGCGAGGTGCTCGATGGGCTCCTGGCGGAAGGGGCGGCCCGCGAGGAGGTCTTCGCGCGCTTCGAGCAGCTTCGCCGGCCGAACGCCGACGCGATCGCCGACATGGCGGTGGAGAACTTCGTCGAGATGCGGGCCAGCACCGCCGACCCGGGCTTCCTCCTCGAGAAGGCCATCGAGAAGCGGCTCCTGGCGGAGCTGCCCGGCGAGTTCGTGTCCCGCTATGCGCTGGTGACCTTCAGCCGCGTGCCTTACCGGGTGGCCTACGACGCCGGACGCATCGCCGCGGGCATCGTCTCCGAGCTGGCCGAGGGCGTTCGCTCGGCCGCCGAAGTCGACGTCGCGCGAGCGCGGGCGCTGGTGGCGGCCCGGCTCACCCCCTTCCTTCGCGAGAGGCTGTGATGGACCTCGGACTGCGGGACCGGCGAGCGTTGGTGCTGGGAGCTTCCTCGGGGCTCGGACGGGCGGTGGCGGCGGCGCTGGTCGCCGAGGGGGCGCGGGTGGCGATCTGTGCCCGGAACAAGGCGCGGGTCGAGGCCGCGGCGCACGAGATGGGAGCGCGGGTGGGCCTCTCCTGCGACCTGACGGTCCCGGGGGCAGCGACCGGCCTGGTCGATTCGGCGACGAAGCACCTCGGCGGGCTGGACATCCTGGTCACCAACACCGGCGGTCCGCCGAAGGGGCGCTTCGCCGACATCAGCGACGAGATGTGGCACGAGGGCTTCCAGGGGCTGTGGCTGAGCGCGGTGGATGCCATCCGGGCGGCGCTGCCCGGGATGCGGCAGCGCCGCTGGGGGCGCATCCTGCTCATCACGTCGACGGCGGCGAAGGAGCCGATCCCCGGGCTGACGGTGTCCAGCGGGCTCCGGGCGGGGCTCCTGGGACTGGTGAAGACGCTGGCGCCCGAGGTGGCGGAGGAGGGGGTGACGGTGAACGCGCTCCTCCCCGGATACACGGCGACCGAGCACGTCCTCGAGCTCGGCGTGCCGGAGGAGACGCTGGCCGAGCACATCCCGGCGCGCCGGCTCGGACGCCCCGAGGAGCTGGGAGCCGTCGCGGCGTTCCTCGCCTCGGAGCAGGCCGGCTACGTGACCGGACAGGCCATCGCGGTCGACGGCGGGTTCATCCGCGGGCTCTGAAGGTGTCGGGCTCTGAAGGTGTCAAACACCTTCGAGCCCTACCTTCGAGCCCTTCGATCCTCGCCTCAGCCCTTCTTCGGGCCGAGGATCGACAGGACGTGTCCGTCCGGGTCGCGGAAGTCCGCGGCGTGCTGGTCGCCGGTGACCACGCGTGGCGCGATGCGGAACTCCACGCCCCTGGAGCGGAGCGCGTCGTACGCCGCTCCAGCGTCCTCCACCGAGAAGACAACCTCCACCCGCCGGGCGTCCCCCGCCGGCCCGAGGTTCTTCTGCTCCCGGAGAGCCAGCGTCGTGCCCCCGGCGTCGAAGAATGCGAACTCGCCGCCCGTCCTCTGCAGCTTCAGCCCCAGGCGGTCCCGGTAGAAGGCGAGCGACCTCCCCCGGGTCGGTGACTCCCAGCATGACCACGCCGATTCTCGACCGCGTGACGCTCCTTCGCTCATCCGTCGCAGGACCCTCCTCTCAGCGCTCCCTTCCTCGCGAACAGATGCTTAGTTAGGCTAACTAACCTTGGGAGACAAGCTCAGCGGCAGAGAGGCCTTCGTCGCGAACACGGCCGATCACCTCCACTCGGCTGCCATCCACTTGCTGCGCCGGCTGCGGAGGACGGATGCGGCTCTCGAGGTGAGCGGCCCGAAGCTCTCCGCCCTGTCGGTCCTGGTCTTTGGCGGCCCCTGCACGATGACGATGCTCGCCGAGGCGGAGCACGTCCGGCTGTCCACGATGAGCCGGCTCGTCGCCGAGCTCGAGAGCGAGGGCCTCGTCACCCGCCGCGGCGACCCCCACGACGGGCGAGCGTTCCTCCTCGCGCCGACGCCGAAGGGCAAGCGCATCCTGGAACGGGGGCGAATCCTGCGGGTGACCCAGCTCGCGGAGCGCCTCGAACCGCTGGCGGACGAGGATCTCTTCCTGTTGAGGAAAGCGCTCGAGGTTCTCGCGCGTGTCCTCGGCGAACCGCCTCCTGAACCCTGAACCCTCGAGGATTTCCCTCGAAGGCCCCTCGAAGGTGTTTGACACCTTCCTCAATCCACGATGAAGAGCGTCGCACCCTGCGCGGTCGAGGACCGGTGGCGTTCGGCGCCGTCCGCGACCTGGTAGCTCGTTCCCGGCGTCAGCGTGAACCGGCGCCCGTCCTCCAGCTCGGTCCGGAGCTCGCCCGACACGCAGAGGAGGATGTGGCCCTTCTCGCACCAGTGGTCTGCCACGTACCCCGGTGAGTACTCGACCATCCGGACCCGGACCTCGCCGAACTGACGCGTCCGGTAGGCCGCCACCCCCGACTCCCCGCGCCGCTCCGTCCGCTCCACGGCGGCCCAGTCCGTCACCTCGAAGGGGATGTCCCGCAGGCGCATCAGGGTGTCCCCAGCGCGGCGAGGACCTGCGCCCAGGCTCGCGACTTCGGATCGATGACGTCGAAGTGGTCGGCGTCCTCCGGCATCACCAGGCGGATGTCGTCGCCGGCCCTCCGCGCCTGGTCGACGAACGTCCGGTTCATCGCCAGCGGGACCACGTTGTCCTTCGTCCCGTGCACGACGACCACCGGCACCCCGAGGGGGAGATGGGCCGCCGGGGATGCCTCGGCGTACCGGGCCGGCTGCTCGCGCGCAGTTCCGCCCAGCAGCTCCAGTGTCACGTGCCGGCTCAGCTCGAGTCGGTCCGCCTCGACCAGGTCGGAGACCGGAGCCAGCCCCACCACCCGGCGGGGGCGCCACGACGGGCGGGTGAGCGCCCCGGCCCTCGAGGACCGGCTCGCCGCCCAGAGCGCCAGCTGTCCACCCGCGGAGTGGCCCATCCAGACCGCGCGGTCGAGGTCGAGCCCGTGCTTCGCCGCCAGCCCCGGCAGGGCGTCCAGCGCCGAGCTCACGTCGGTCAGAGTCCCCGGCCAGGCACCGCCCTCCTCGCCGATGCGGCGGTACTCGAGCGCCACCGCCGCCCATCCCCTCCGGGCCAGGTCGGCGCAGAGGTGACCCACGTGCCCTGCGTCGTAGGCCGCCCGCCAGTAGCCGCCGTGGATCATCACCAGCATCCGGAGCCGCTCTCGCCCCGGGCCGCGGCGGATGATCATGTGCTGCGAGGAGGCCGGTCCATATGCCTCGCGGAGGCCAGGCGGGGGCGGCTCGGTCAGGACCCAGCTCTCGGACATGCGAGGCACTCGATTCCACCCCACCGGGGCTGGGTCAAGGCCGGACTCCGCTGCTCCGCTCAGCCGACCCACGGCTGTGCCCGTGTCCTGACCCTCGTTCGCGACAGACCGCACCCTCGGAGACGGCTTCGGAGGACCTCGAAGGTGTCAAACACCTTCGGTGGCTCCTCTCAGCGCGCCCGCGCCTGTTGCTGCGCCCCGACCGTCCCCGTGGCGTACCGCGCGCCGGAGACCGCACCCTTGGGGAACACGGCCTCGATGGAGGCCAGGTCCTCCCGGCTGAGCACGACGTCGAGCGCGCCCAGGTTCTCCTCCAGGTACTTCCGCCGCTTGGTCCCGGGGATGGGCACCACGTCGTCGCCCTGGGCCATCACCCACGCGAGCGCCAGCTGTCCCGGGGTGCACCCCTTCTGCCCCGCCAGGGCGCTCACCTTCTCCACCAGGGCGAGGTTCCGCTGGAAGTTCTCGCCCTGGAAGCGCGGGTTGTTGCGCCGGAAGTCGTTCTCGCCGAAGTCGAGCGGCGTCCGGATCTGCCCCGTCAGGAAGCCACGTCCCAGCGGGCTGTAGGGCACCAGGGTGATGCCCAGCTCCCGGCAGGCCTGGAGCGGTCCCTCCTCCGGGTCCCGCGTCCACAGCGAGTACTCGCTCTGCAGCGCGGCGATGGGGTGCACCGCCGCCGCGCGCCGGATGACGTCCGCCGGCGCCTCGGACAGCCCCAGGGTCCGGACCTTCCCCTCCTTCACCAGCTCGGCCATCGCCCCCACCGTCTCCTCGATGGGCGTCGAGGCGTCCACCCGGTGCTGGTAGTAGAGGTCGATGACGTCGATCTTCAGCCGTCGCAGGCTGGCCTCGCAGGCGCTGCGGACGTAGGCGGGCGTGCCGTCGAGCCTCCGGCGGGTCGCGTCGTTCGGAGCCGCCGGATCGCGAACGATGCCGAACTTCGTCGCGAGGACGATCTCCTTCCTCCGCCGGCGAAGGATGTCTGCGAGCAGCGCCTCGTTCTTGCCGGCGCCGTACATGTCCGCGGTGTCCAGGAAGCTCACCCCCCGGTCCACCGCCATCTCCAGGGTGGCCAGGGACTCGGCCTCGTCGGCCGGTCCATAGAACTCGGACATCCCCATGCAGCCGAGGCCCATGCGGGAAACACGGAGGTCCGACTTTCCGAGCGGTCGCTGTTCCATGACGGGAGGCACAATGTCCTCGCCGCCCGGCCCGTGCAGCGAAAAATGGCGCGACCGGCCGCCCGAGATCTCCAGGGCGGCCGGTCGCCCCCCGGGTGCTGCGCAGAGTCGCGGGGCTGCGCGCACCCTCCAGGACGCCGTCGATTGGAGGCGCCGACGTCCCGGGCCACACCGGAAGGCGACGGTCCGGTCCTGGACACCACGCCGCCCGCCCCGGGGTGGTGAGCCACTCGCCCCCGTCGTCTCCGCTCCCGGTGACCCCGCTCTCTGCACACGGCCCGACCGGGCTGCGGCGCGACACCCCGACGCCCGGCTGGGAGAGCGGCGTCTGGGTCCGCATCCAGCGGCAGCGGCGCATCCACCGGCTCGGAGCCGTCCTGCTCGCGGCGGCGGCCGCGGCCGGCGGCGGCCTCCTTGCCCGGAACCGGGCCGCGCCGGACGGGCCACGGGTCGGCGTCGCAACCCGTCTCCTCGGCACGACCCGCGCCGACGGGAGCGCCACCCTTCCCGCCACCTGGCACGTGAACTTCGAGGGCGCCGAGCTGCGCATCTACCGGAACGCCCTCGGCATCCTCCACCGCTGTCCTGGCTCGGCGGCGTGCTCCGGAGAGGGGCGGAGGGGCACCCTCGAGCTGCCCGTGGTCGCGGCCGGCGAGTACCGGGCCGTCGTCTTCGCCGCGGCCAGCCCGGGAGACGGCCGGACACTCGAGGGAGACCTCACCGCCGCCCGCCAGCGTGGCGAGGCGGTCGAGATGTCCTCGCCACTGGTCGCGTATTGACCGGCAGAGGCGCGAACCCTTGGCGCACCCGGCGCTCCTGGCTTATGCCTGCCGGAAGCCCACCGTGCCTGCCGGCCTCCCAGACTCGACCGAGCCCGTCCGCGACGCGCTGCGCCGCCCCCTCCGGAGCCTCCGGCTCAGCGTCACCGACCGCTGCAACCTCCGCTGCTCGTACTGCATGCCCGAGCCGGACTACGTCTGGCTCCCGAAGAAGGAGGTCCTCACCTTCGAGGAGCTGGACCGGCTCACCGGCATCTTCTGCAGCCTGGGCGTCGACAAGGTCCGGCTGACCGGCGGCGAGCCCCTGCTCCGTTCGGAGCTCACGACCTTGATCCGCGCGCTGGCCGCCCGGCCCGAGATCGACGATCTGGCGATGACCACCAACGGCGTGTTGCTCGCCGAGCGCGCCGTCGAGCTCAGGGCCGCAGGCCTGCGCCGGCTGACGATCAGCCTCGACACCCTCCGGCCCGAGCGGTTCCGGGCGCTGACCCGCTCCGATCTCCACGCCCGGGTGCTCGCCGGCATCGACGCGGCTCGCGCCGCCGGCTTCCCGCTCAAGCTCGACACCGTCGTGGTGCGCGGGACGAACGACGACGAGGTGCTGGACCTCCTCGGCTTCGCCCGCAACATCGAGGCCGAGATCCGATTCATCGAGTACATGGACGTGGGCGGCGCGACCCGCTGGAGCCGCGAGCAGGTGTTCTCCCGCGCCGAGCTCCTGGCCAGCATCGGTGCGGCTCTCGGATCGCCCGAGCCGGTGGGCGGGCAGGGCTCCGACCCCGCCGAGCGCTTCCGCCTCCCCGACGGCACGACGTTCGGCATCGTCGCCTCCACCACGACGCCCTTCTGCCGGGCCTGCGACCGGAGCCGCCTCACCGCCGACGGCACCTGGTACACCTGCCTCTACGCCCGCTCGGGCGCGAACCTCCGCGCCGCGCTCCGGAGCGGGGCGACCGACGGGGAGATCGCCTCCCTCCTCCGGGTGGGCTGGCGCGCCCGGACCGACCGCGGCGCCGAGGAGCGGCTCCAGGTCGAGCAACGCGGCGCGCTCGCCTCGGCACCGGAGCTCCGCCAGGATCCGCGTCGCGAGATGCACACCCGCGGGGGATAGCCAGCCGATGGCGGAGGATGCCGACTCGGCGCTGGCGCTCCTCCTGTCGGCCACGCGTGGCGCGCAGGCGTGCGGCTACGGGGCGGAGGACACCGAGCGGCTGGTCGCCGAGCTCGCCGCGCAGCTCGGCATGGCGGACGTCCAGGTCTCCAGCCTCCCCACCCAGCTCCAGCTCGCGATCGGGATCCCCGGGCAGCAGCGGATCGTCTTCCTCCGCGTCGCTCCCAAGCCGGTGGACCTGGACCGCATCGTCCGGCTCGACGCCGTCGCCCGGGAGGTGAAGGCCGGCCAGATCGGCCCCCGCGAGGCCAGCGTCCGCATCGACGCCATCGCCCGCTCTCCGCCTCCGTACCGGCCGCCGATGCTCCTCTTCGCCTATTGCGTGGCCGCCGCGGGAGCGGTGCTCCTCTTCGGCGAGGACCTGCCGGAGGTGATCACCGCCGCGACCGCCGCGCTGGCGGTGGGAGCCATCGCGATCGTGAAGACCCGCGTTCGTGAGCTGGACCTCGCGGCCGAGCTGGTCTCGGCGCTCCTGGCCGGCTTCATCAGCCAGGTCGCCTCCGCCCGGATCTGGCCCCTCGATCCCCGGGTGGCCACCCTGGGCGCGCTCATCATGCTGCTCCCCGGCTTCACCCTGACCCAGGCGGTCCGCGAGCTCCAGACCCGGAACCTCCTCTCCGGCCTCGCGGGTCTGGGCTCGGCCGCGATCACCTTCCTCGCCCTGGTCATCGGAGCGGTGCTCGGAGGCGCGCTCGGATCACGTCTGTTCGGTCCGGAGCGCGTGCCGGAGGTCGAGCTGCCCCCGGGGCTGTACTTCGTCGGCGCGGCCGCCCTCGGCCTCGCCGCGGTCGTCGTCCTCCGCGCCCCGCGCCGCGAGGCGCCGACGGTCGTGGGCTCGGCACTCCTCGCCGCGGCGGTGAGTCATACGGTGTCCCGCAGCGTCGGCCCGGCGCTCGGGGCCTTCGTCGGCGCGGTGGCCGTCGGACTCGCGGCGTACCTCAACGCCCGCCTCCGGAGACGCCCGGTCTGGCTGGTCACCATCCCGGGGGTCCTGGTCCTCGTCCCGGGGAGCGTCGGCTACCGGAGCTTGCTCGACCTCGTGCAGCGAGACGTCCCCACCAGCATCGAGGCCGGATTCCAGATGATGCTCACCGCCGCGGGCATCGTCTTCGGCCTCCTCCTCACCGACGTGCTGGGCGCTCGCTCCCGCCGCTAGCGAGAAGGCCCGTTCAGCCCGAGCTCCGGGCGCGCCCGAAGAGCTCCGAGCGTGCCGTCTCGGTGATGGCGAGCACCGCCGGGTGCCGGAGCTTCCGCTCCACGGTCAGCGCCCAGTAGCGCTCGCGCACGCCCTCGAGCGTGCCCACCCGGTCGACGCCGAAGGCCGCCCGCACCTCGGATTCCACCGCCTCTGGCGCGGGAAAGACGCCGGCCCCCGCCTCGCCGAACGACTCCATCAGCGCGCTGTCCTGGAACTCTCCCACCACCCGCGGGCGGATTCCCCGGGCGTCGAACCAGTGGGCCAGGGACCGCTGCAGCGGTGCGCCGTCCGCGGGCGTGAGGAGCGCCACGCCGTCCATCGACCTCGGGAATCCTCCGGCGAGCTTCCGGGCCAGCGCCGGACGCGCGAAGAGCGCCACCCCACACTCGCCCAGGAGGTGGCTGTACGCCCGCACCGGCGAGGGCGCCGGGGCGTCGGAGAGCACCAGGTCGAGGGCGTGGGCGGCGAGCTCTGCCACCAGGCGATCCGGCCGCGCCTCCTGGACGGCGAGCTGCACCGGCAACTCGGACTCGAGCGCGGGCGCAAGCAGCCGGTGAGCGACGCGCTTCTCCACCGAGTCGGACAGGCCGATGACCAGCCGCCGTAGCCTCGCCACCGGGCGACCTCGGAGCGTGTCCTGGAGCTCACGGCCGAGGCTGAAGATCTCGTCCGCGTAGCGGAAGACCACCTGGCCCACCTCGGTCAGCACCAGCGAGCGCCCCTGTCGCTCGAACAGCTTCTCGCCGAGCGCGTTCTCCAGCGCCTTGATCTGCCCGCTCACCGTGGGCTGGGCGAGGCGCAGCACCTTGCTCGCCTTGGACACGCCGCCCTCGCGGACCACGGTCCAGAAGTAGAGGAGGTGGTGATAGTTCAGCCAGTCCATCGCCCGGACGCTCGCATCGGGAAGAAGGATGAGATGGTGCGAGTTTATCGATTTGCCGATGCGCTTTCCCCGTCTTCACCGGCCCGGAGCCAGCGCTGGCCGGCGATGCAGATGAGGCCTTCGTCGACGCACGCCGAGGGCACGCGGCCCCGCCTTCGTCGCCTCGCCAACCTGGTGGGCGGCTGGGCGCTCGTGGTGGTGGGGCTCATCCTGGTCCCCCTCCCCGGCCCCGGCTGGCTGGTGGTAGGCATCGGCCTCCTGGTGCTGAGCCGCGAGGTGCGCTGGGCCCGGGGGGCGCTGGTTCGCCTCGAGCGCTTCATGCGCCGTCACGGGCTGCGGACCTCGCTCCACCGCCTCATCGCCCGGCGTCGGCGGGAGCGGAGACGCCGTGCCAATCCATCGGCTCAGCCGATGGATTTGGTCTGAATTATCTGCTTGTACGAAGCCTGCCCGGGGCGCATCCCCCCGGGATGCTGTCCGCCGTTCCGCTGGGAAGCTGGCCCCTCTGGCTGGGCTTCGTCCTCTTCATCGTGGGGATGCTGGCCCTCGACCTCGGGGTCTTCCACCGGAGACCTCACGTCGTCTCCCTCCGCGAGGCGGCGCTCTGGAGCGCGGCGTGGGTCGCGCTGTCGGCGCTCTTCGCCGCCGGGGTCTTCCTCCTCTACGGCTCCCAGCGGGGGCTGGAGTTCACCACCGGGTACCTGATCGAGAAGGCGCTGAGCCTCGACAACGTCTTCGTCATCGTTCTCATCTTCTCTGCGTTCGGCGTGCCAGCGCACCAGCAGCACCGCGTGCTGTTCTGGGGCATCCTCGGAGCCCTGACGATGCGGGCGTTCTTCATCCTCGCCGGCGTCGCGCTCATCGCCCGCTTCCACTGGATGCTCTACGTCCTCGGAGCCTTCCTGGTCCTGACCGGGGTGAAGGCGCTCGTCGCGAGCCGCGCCCCGCCCCCTCACCCCGAGGACAGCGTCGTGCTCCGGCGGGCGCGGAGGGTGTTGCCCGTCGCCCCCGGCCGGGAGACCGAACACTTCTTCGTACAGGTGAACGGGAAGCGGATGGTCACCCTGCTGTTCCTGGCACTCCTGGCGGTGGAGGTCACCGACCTCATCTTTGCCGTGGATTCGATCCCGGCGGTCCTCGCGGTGAGCGAGGTGCCGTTCATCGTCTTCACCTCGAACATCTTTGCCATCCTGGGGCTTCGCTCCCTGTACTTCCTCCTGGCTGGCGCGGTGCAGAAGTTTCGTTATCTCAAGACCGGACTGGCCTTGGTGCTGGTCTTCGTCGGAGCCAAGATGACCATCGTCGACATCCTCCACATCCCGGCGGGCGTTTCGCTGGCGGTGGTGGCGGTGCTGATCGGAGGGGCGATCCTCGCCTCGCTGGTGGCTGACGGGCGGCGGCGGGCACTCCAGGAAAGGACGGCGACGTCGTGAACAAGACGCGGTTCAACATCGGGTACGCGTTGATCGCGGTGCTCGCGGTGCTGGCCATCCAGAACTGGGTCAAGACGACGCAGACGGTCGCCGTCATCCCCTACAGCGAGTTCCAGAAGCTTCTCGAGCAGGGACAGGTCACCGAGGTCAGCGTCGGCGAGAACCAGCTGAGCGGTGCGCTCAAGGAGCCGATCCAGGGCGGGAAGACCCACTTCCGAACGGTGCGGGTGGACAAGGACATCGCCCAGGCGCTGGAGAAGGCGAACGTGAAGTTCACCGGCGAGGTCGAGAGCCCGTGGGCCGCAGCCCTGCTGGGCTGGGTGCTGCCCACCGCCATCTTCTTCGGACTGTACCTGGTGTTCGTCCGGCGGATGGCGAGCCGGATGGGCGCCGGCGGCGGCGGGCTCCTGGCCATCGGAAAGAGCAAGGCCAAGGTCTTCGTCGAGACCGACATCAAGACCCGGTTCTCCGACGTGGCTGGCGTAGACGAGGCCAAGGACGAGCTGGCCGAGGTCGTGGAGTTCCTGAGGAATCCCCAGGAGTACTCGCGCCTGGGCGGCCGGATGCCCAAGGGCGTGCTCCTCGTGGGACCGCCAGGAACGGGGAAGACGCTGCTCGCCCGGGCGGTGGCCGGCGAGGCGGGCGTTCCCTTCTTCTCGATCAGCGGCAGCGAGTTCGTCGAGATGTTCGTCGGAGTGGGCGCGGCGCGGGTGCGCGACCTGTTCGAGCAGGCCCGGGCGAAGGCGCCGTGCATCATCTTCATCGACGAGCTGGACGCGCTCGGCCGCGCCCGGGGCGCCTCCGGTCTGGTCGGCGGCCACGACGAGAAGGAGCAAACGCTCAACCAGCTCCTGGTCGAGCTCGATGGGTTCGACCAGAGCGCGGGCATCGTCCTCATCGGCGCGACCAACCGCCCGGAGATCCTCGATCCCGCGCTCCTCAGGGCCGGCCGCTTCGACCGCCAGGTCCTGGTGGACCGCCCCGACCGCGCGGGCCGCGTGGCGATCCTCAAGGTGCACATGGCGCGGGTGAAGGTGGCCCCCACGGTGGACCCGGACCAGATCGCCGCCCTGACCCCCGGGTTCACCGGCGCGGATCTGGCCAACCTGGTCAACGAGGCTGCCCTCGCGGCGACACGGCGCAAGGCCATGGCCGTCGAGCGCCAGGACTTCGACGCGGCGATCGAGCGGATCGTCGCCGGGCTGGAGAAGAAGAACCGGCTCCTCAATCCGAGGGAGCGCGAGATCGTCGCCTTCCACGAGATGGGTCATGCCCTCGCCGCGGCGGCGACGACCGGCGTGGACCCGGTGCACAAGGTCAGCATCATCCCCCGGGGCATCGGCGCGCTGGGCTACACGCTGCAGCGGCCCACCGAGGACCGCTACCTCATGACCCGCGAGGAGCTGGAGGGGAAGCTGGTGGTGCTGCTCGGAGGCCGCTCGGCGGAGGCGCTGGTCTTCGAGCACACCTCGACCGGCGCTGCCGACGATCTCGCCAAGGCCACCGACATCGCCCGGAGCATGGCCACCCGCTACGCGATGGTCCCTGGCCTGGGCCCGGTGACCTACGACAACGAGAGCCAGAGCTACCTCGGGCCGGCGGCGATGAGCCGGCGGACCTTCAGCGAGGAGACCGCCCGGGAGATCGACCTCGCGGTGCGGGAGATCGTCCAGAGCGCCTCCGAGCGGTGCCGCACGCTGCTGGCCCAGCGCCGGCTGACGCTGGAGAAGGCGGCCCGGCTGCTGCTGGAGAAGGAGACGCTCACCGACTCCGAGCTGAAGCCCCTGTTCGACGAGGCTCGTGGCGAGGCGGTCCAGGCCGTTCCGCGGGTCGTCGCCCGGTCCTGAGGGGAGACGTTCTCCGGGAGAGTCCGGCACGCGGGTCATCGCCCGTCGCGCGCATCGCCTGCTAGCGTTCCTTCCCCAGCGGAGGTGACGCGATGGGGACGCTGCCGGGCCAGGAGCCAAGAAGGGTGGAGGTCTCGGGACCGGTCACGGGGTTCCGCACCGAGGTCGAGGTCGGGGGGCATCGCCTGCTGGTCGACGAGCCGGTCGCCGTGGGGGGAACGGAGGCCGGTCCCACTCCCTACGAGATGCTGCTCGCCAGCCTCGGGGCGTGCACCGCGATGACGCTGCGCCTCTACGCGGACCGGAAGAAGTGGCCGCTGCGCCGAGCGCGGGTGAGCCTTCAGCACCGGAAGGTGCACGCCCAGGACTGCGCCGAGTGCGACCAGAAGCCGGCGAGGATGGACGTGGTGGACCGGGTCATCACCCTCGAGGGCGAGCTCACCGACGAGCAGCGGGCGAGGCTCCTGGAGATCGCCGAGCGCTGCCCCGTGCACCAGACGCTTCAGGGGAACATCCAAGTGAACACCCGGGCGGGCTAGCGCCGCCGGCTCGGGAGGACTCGCTCGGTGGGGTCGCCCCCCCCCCCGGGCTTCGCGCCCTCGACGGCCGAGCGTCAGAAGTGCGGCGGGCGCTCGGAGATGGTGGCGTCCACCAGGCCCGGCTCCATGGCCGCGAGCTTCTGCCCCATCGCGGCCAGCTCGTGCTCCAACCGCTCGATGCTCTGGCCTTGGGCGTACACCACGTCGCTCAATTCCTGGAGAAGCCGCTGCTGCTCGGTGAACCGCAGCTCGAGCTCGACGATCCGCTCCTTCATGACCTCCCCCTTCCTCGATTGACCGATGCCGCCAGGGAACCCGAGCCTGGGCCCCTTCCACTCCAGGAACCTGTCGCAGCCATCCGAGGTGTCAAACGCCTTCGACCGGAATCCGGGGGGTGGGGTCACACCCCTCCGAGGGGCCCTTCCCTCAGGTGAGCGAGAAGCGGAGCTCCCCGCACTTCTCGACGCTGCATTCCACCCGGTCGCCCGGCTTGAGCCAGACCTGCTGCGCCTCGGGCTTGCCGACGATGACTCCCTCGGGCGTCCCGGTGGAGATGAGGTCCCCCGGGGCGAGGCTGAAGATCGACGAGGCGTAGGCGATGATCTGCGCGCAGGTGAAGATCATGTCGTTGGTGTTCGAGGACTGCCGCTGCTCCCCGTTCACCCGCGTCTCGAGCTTCAGATTCTGCGGATCCCCCACCAGGTCGGCGCCCACCAGCCAGGGCCCGACGGGCATGAATCCGTCGGACGTCTTTCCGATCATGAACTGCGACGCCCGCGGTGCGTCCCGGAACTGGAGATCGCGCGCGGAGAAGTCGTTGCCCGTCGCGTAGCCGAAGACGTACCCGAGCGCCTCGGCCTCGGAGACGTCCTTCGCCTGCTTCCCGATGATGACCTGCAGCTCGACCTCGTAGTCGAACTTCTTCGCCACCTTCGTCGGGAGCTTGATCGTCCCCTCGTGGCCCAGGAGCGCGTTGTTGTACTTGTTGAAGAGCACCGGGGCCTTCGGGATGGGCGTGCCCGTCTCCTGGGCATGCTTCCGGTAGTTGAAGCCCAGCATGATGATCTTCTGCGGCCGGGTGATGCATGGGCCGAAGCGAGCCTCTGCCAGGGGAACCAGGGCGCTCCGCACCGCGGACGGCGACGCCGCCAGGACCTTCTGCAACCCCGGCAGGGCCTTGCCCTCGACGACCTCGTCGGTGCTCGCCGGGACCGGGACCTTGAGCGCCTTCCCGGCCTTGCCGACGTCGAGGACCTTGTCGTCGCGCCGGACGCCCAGCGTGTCGCCCTGGGGCGTCCGAAGCGTGCAGTAGGCCTGCCCGCGGAGACCCGTCGTGTCCGCCCGGGTGCTCGCCGGTGCCGGCGCTGGCGCGGCCGATCCCCGGGCAGACGCGGCGGGCTGGAAGAGCATCGACCCTGCAGCAGCGACCCCGGCGCTCCTCAGGAGCGTCCTGCGGGTGGTGTCCATGGGCACCTCCTCGGAAGGGGCAGGTTGCATGCGCGCGGGCGGGAGCGCCAGCGCCGCGGAGCCTGACGCCGCGCGCCAGTTGCCATTGGAGGGCGGTGGCCGGGGCCCGGGCAACCGTGTAGAGAGCGGGCACCGTGGACGCGAACTTCCTCACCGACCTGACCGCCCGGACGCGCGAGCTCCGCGAGCAGGGCCTGTACAAGAGCGAGCGGATCCTCGTCTCACCCCAGAACGCGTCGATCCGCGTCGAGGGCGGACGCGAGGTCCTGAACTTCTGCGCCAACAACTACCTCGGTCTGGCCGACCACCCCGTCGTCATCGAGTCTGCGCGCGCTGCGCTGGAGAAGTACGGCTTCGGCATGGCCTCGGTGCGCTTCATCTGCGGAACCCAGGATCTGCACAAGACCCTGGAGGCCCGCCTGAGCCGCTTCCTCGGGACCGAGGACACCATCCTCTACTCGAGCTGCTTCGACGCCAACGGCGGCCTGTTCGAGACCCTGCTCGGCGAGGAGGACGCCGTCATCACCGACGCCCTCAACCACGCCTCGATCATCGACGGCATCCGGCTGTGCAAGGCGACGCGGCTCCGGTACGCGAACAACGACATGGGCGAGCTGGAGACGCGGCTCAAGGAGGCGTCCGGGGCCCGCTACCGGCTCATCGCCACCGACGGCGTCTTCTCCATGGACGGGATCATCGCCAACCTTCCCGCCATCTGCGACCTCGCCGACCGCCATCGCGCGCTGGTGATGGTGGACGACTCGCACGCCGTCGGCTTCGTGGGGACCAAGGGCAAGGGCACTCCCGAGGCCTGCAACGTCCTCGGCCGGGTGGACATCCTCACCGGCACGCTGGGGAAGGCGCTGGGCGGGGCATCGGGCGGCTACACCGCGGGGCGGAGGGAGATCGTCGCCTGGCTGCGGCAGCGGAGCCGGCCGTACCTCTTCTCCAACTCGCTGATGCCCGCCATCTGCGCGGCGACCCTGACCGTGCTCGACCTTCTGGAGAGCGGCGACGAGCTGCGGAAGCGGCTCCGCGACAACGCCGAGCGCTTCCGCACCGAGATGACCCGGCTGGGCTTCAGGCTCGCCGGCGCGAACCACCCCATCATCCCGGTCATGCTCGGGGACGCGAAGCTGGCCTCCACCTTCGCCGACCAGATGCTCGCCGAGGGGGTGTACGTCGTCGGCTTCAGCTACCCGGTGGTTCCTCAGGGGCAGGCGCGGATCCGGACGCAGATGTCGGCCGCGCACACCCGCGAGCAGCTCGACCGGGCAATCGCCGCCTTCTCCAAGGTGGGCCGCGCCCTGGGGGTGATCCGGTGAAGGCGCTGGTCAAGGCCAAGCCCGAGCCGGGGATCTGGATGCAGGACGTTCCGGTCCCCGAGATCGGCCCGAACGACGTGCTGATCAAGGTCCGCAAGGCGAGCATCTGCGGCACCGACATCCACATCTGGAACTGGGACCCCTGGTCGCAGAAGACCATCAAGGTTCCGATGGTCATCGGCCACGAGTTCATGGGCGAGGTGGCGAAGCTCGGCGCCGAGGTGACCGGATTCCAGGTGGGCGACCGGGTCAGCGGCGAGGGGCACATTACTTGTGGTACCTGCCGGAACTGCCGCGCCGGCAAGCGGCACCTCTGCCGCAACACCGTGGGCCTGGGAGTGAACCGGCCGGGCTGCTTCGCCGAGTACGTGGCCCTCCCGGCCTTCAACGTCTTCCGGGTCCCGCAGGAGATCCCCGACGAGATCGCCTCCTTCTTCGACCCGCTGGGGAACGCGGTGCACACCGCGCTCTCCTTCGACCTGGTGGGCGAGGACGTGCTGATCACCGGCGCAGGCCCGATCGGGGTGATGGCCGCGGCGATCGCGAAGCACGTGGGGGCCCGGCACGTGGTGGTGACCGACCTGAATCCCTACCGGCTGGAGCTGGCCCGGAAGCTGGGCGCCACCCGTGCGGTGGACGTGCGCTCGCAGACGCTGGGCGACGTGATGCACGGCCTGGGGATGACCGAGGGCTTCGACGTGGGCATGGAGATGTCGGGGAACGACCGAGCGTTCCGGGACATGCTCTCGGTGATGAACCACGGCGGCCGGGTGGCGATTCTCGGGATTCCCCCGAACGAGGTGTCGATCGACTGGAACCAGGTCATCTTCAAGGGCCTGGTGCTCAAGGGCGTCTACGGCCGGGAGATGTTCGAGACCTGGTACAAGATGGTGGCGATGCTCCAGAGCGGGCTGGATGTCGCGCCGGTGGTCACCCACCGCTTTCCGGCGGCCCGGTACGCCGAGGCCTTCGAGGCGATGCGCTCGGGTCAGAGCGGGAAGGTCGTCCTCGACTGGGCGGGCTGAGCGGCGTGGGCCAGCGGGCAGCGCGACCGAGGCTCGTCTTCTCCACCGCGGCCGATGCCGCGCTCGCCGAGCGCCTCTGTGCCCTGGGCGCGGGTCAGCCCGGACGGATCGAGCGAGAGACCTTCGAGGACGGGGAGCGCGGGATGCGGCTGGGAAGCCCGGTCTCCGACGCCGACGCCATCCTGGTCGGCGGCACCGGATCGGACGCCGACACGCTCGAGCTCTACGATCTGGCGTGCACGCTGGTGGAATGCGGGCTTCACGCCCTGACGCTGGTGGTCCCCTACTTCGGTTACTCGACGCAGGAACGCCCCACCCGCGATGGCGAGAGCGTCACCGCCAAGACGCGGGCGCGGCTCCTCTCCTCCATCCCGCTCCCCTCGGGCGGGCTCCGCGTTCTGCTGGTGGACCTCCACACCGCAGGGCTGCCCTTCTACTTCGAGGGAGGGGTGCGCCCGGTGCACGTGAGCGCCCGCCCGCTGTTCGTGGAGGCGATCCGGGAGCACGCCCCCGGGGGCTGCGTCGTAGCCAGCACCGACGCGGGCCGAGCGAAGTACGTCGAGGCGCTGGCGAACGACCTCCGGGTGGACGCGAGCTTCGTCTTCAAGCGGCGCGACGCGGGCGGGACCCGGGTGCTGGCGGTCAGCGCGCGGGTGGCCGGGCAGCACGTGATGCTCTACGACGACCTGGTGCGCACCGGCGGCTCTCTCATCGCGGCGGCGGAGGCCTACCGCGAGGCGGGGGCGGCCCGAATCACCGCCCTGGCGACCCACGGCGTTCTCCCAGGGGACGCGGTGGCGCGGCTGGAGGCCAGCGGTCTCTTCACGCGGCTGATCGTCACCGACACGCATCCACGCGCGCGCCAGCTCGCGGGGGGCTTCGTCGAGGTCCGCTCGGTGGTACCGCTCCTCGCTGCCGCGCTCGCCGAGCGCTGACTGGCGCCGGACCGACCCTCCCCCACACCGCCTGCCAGAAGGTCAACACTGCGGCGCCATCCCGGCGGCCCGAGGGCCGGTCGCCGTGGATCGCCCCCGCCCCTCCGCTGCTACAACTCCAGGCAACGTGGCCCTGGAAGATCCGGCGTCTTCGACGAGCGTGCTCCTCGTCGACGACAACGCCGACAACCTTCTCGCACTCTCGGCCGTGCTCGAGCGGCTGAACCTCCGGCTGGTCGAGGCCAGCTCCGGCGCACGGGCCCTGGCCCTCGCCGAGGGGCAGGAGTTCGCGGTCATCGTTCTCGACGTGCAGATGCCCGACCTGGACGGATACCAGACGGCGCGGCTGCTCCGGGCGCGCGGTGGTGGTCATCCGACGCCGATCATCTTCCTCACCGCCAACTCGCACGACCCGGGCGCGAGCCTCCGCGGGTATGCCGAGGGCGCGGTGGATTTCCTGGTGAAGCCCTTCGACCCGGCGATCCTCCGCTCCAAGGTGTCGGTGTTCGTCTCGCTGTTCGAGGCCCGGCGTACCGTGCAGCGGCAGGAGGAGCTCCTTCGCGAGCATGCCCTGGAGGCCCAGCGGCGGGAGAGCGAGGCCCGCTATCACTCCCTCGCCGAGGCGGTGCCGGAGATCGTCTGGACCACCGACGTCGGCGGGAAGGTGCTCTACGCCAACCGGGCCTGGATGGACTTCATCGGCATCCCGCCAGCGAAGCTCTCCCGCTGGGAGGACGTCGTCCATCCCGAGGATCGCCCGGTGGTCGAGGCCGCGATGCAGCGAGCGTGGGCCACGGAGACGATGTTCCAGGCCACCTACCGCCTGCGCTCGGCGGACGGGCGGCACCGCTGGCACGTCGGGCGGGCGATCCCGAGCCGCGATGGGCAGGGGCGACTGGTGGGGTGGGTGGGAACCGCGAGCGACGTCGACGACCAGCGCCGCAGCGAGCAGCGGTCCCGCTTCCTGTCCGAGGCGAGCAGCGCGCTCGGGGCCTCGCTCGAGCTTCCGGAGGTGCTGGCGCGCGTCTGCGCCCTCGCCGTCTCCACCGTGGGCGACCTCTGCGCGGTGCATCTGAGGGGAGACGCGGGGATGGTGCGCGAGATGGCGGCGGTAGGCGCCATCGGCGAGCAGCTCGGGCCCGCCGGAGCGGACCTCGCCGGGCAGCTCGGCGTCGACGAGGTGTTCTCCACCGGCGCCCCGGTCTCGTGGTCGGGGGCTGGCGAGTCGCCGGAGCGGTTCGGGCTCGCGCACCTCCTCTCCTTCCCGCTCTTGAGCCGGGGTGAGGTGATCGGCGTTCTGACCCTCGGACGGCTCCCGGCGTCGGAGGCCGCGCTGTTCTCCGAGGAGCTCGGGCTCGAGCTGTCGCGCCGGGTGGCGCTGGCGGCCGACAACGCCCGGCTCTACGAGGAAGCCCGAGAGGCGATCCGGCTCCGGGACGAGTTCCTCTCGGTGGCCAGCCACGAGCTCCGGACCCCGCTCACGCCGCTCAACCTCAAGCTGGGGCTGCTCCGGCGCATGGCGGAGCAGGCCGGGGATGGAACGCTCCCCGCCGGGCAG
>DATJVY010000159.1:0-16302 GCA_035501615.1 Myxococcaceae bacterium | reverse complement strand
GTCAACCTCGCCCTGCTTCGAGGTTGACAATCCTGGCGTCCCCGCCGAGCGTCCGGCCGACGAGCTTTCCGAGGAGGTTCCGCACGTGCCGAGCGTCGCGCCCGCGCTGCCCGAGGTGGTGGTCCGCCACGACTGGACCCTGGACGAGGTGCGAGCCATCCACGAGCTCCCTCTCCTCGAGCTGGTCTACCGCGCCCAGACCGTGCACCGGGCCACGTTTGGCGAGCCGAAGGTGCAGCTCTGCAGCCTGCTCTCGATCAAGACCGGGGGCTGCCCGGAGGACTGCGCCTACTGCCCGCAGGCGGCCCGGTACCACACCGGCGTCCAGGCAGAGCGGCTGATGGAGACCGGCGACGTCCTCGAGGCCGCCCATCGGG
This sequence comes from Myxococcaceae bacterium, assembly GCA_035501615.1. GTDB lineage: Bacteria > Myxococcota > Myxococcia > Myxococcales > Myxococcaceae > RPRB01. The sequence goes on along the minus strand of DATJVY010000159.1, from coordinate 15,925 downwards.
CTCGTGCCGCCGGAGCCACCCGGTTCTGCATGGGCGCCGCCTGGCGGGAGGTGAAGGACGGCCCCCAGTTCGACCGGGTGCTGTCGATGGTGCGAGGGGTCCGTGCGCTGGGAATGGAGGCCTGCGTCACCCTGGGGATGCTGACCCGAGACCAGGCGCACCGTCTCAGGGAGGCCGGGCTCTCGGCCTACAACCACAACCTCGACACCAGCCCCGAGTTCTACGGGGAGATCATCACCACCCGGGACTACGAGGACCGGCTCCGCACGCTGGCCGCAGTCCGCGAGGCCGGAATCGGCGTGTGCTCGGGCGGCATCCTCGGGATGGGCGAGTCGGTGGACGACCGGTGCGAGCTGCTCCGCACCCTGGCCAACCAGGAGGCCCATCCCGAGTCGGTGCCGATCAACGCGCTGGTCGCCGTCCCCGGGACCCCGCTGGAGAAGCAGACGCCGGTCTCCCCCGTGGAGATGGTCCGGGCCATCGCGACCGCACGCATCCTGATGCCCAAGGCGATGGTCCGCCTCTCCGCGGGACGGATGCAGATGAGCCAGGAGGCCCAGCTGCTCTGCATGATGGCCGGGGCGAACTCGCTGTTCTTCGGCGAGAAGCTGCTCACCACCGGCAATCCCGAGTACGCCGAGGACATGGCGCTGCTCGAAGGCGCGGGGCTCCAGCCGCTCGAGCCGCGCGTGGAGCCTCTCGCCGGGCCGTGAGCTCCGTCGCCGAACGTTGGGCGCGCGAGGAGCTGGCCGAGCTGGGCCGGCGCGGGCTTCTCCGCTCGCTCGAGGCGCTCACCTCTCCCCAGGGGCCGGTGGTTCGCATCGGCGGGCAGTCGCTGGTCAACTTCTCCTCCAACGACTACCTGGGCCTCGCGGCCGACCCGCGCATCGCACGGGCGCTGGTGGCCGGTGTCGAGCGCTGGGGAGTCGGCGCAGGGGCCTCCCGCCTGGTGGTGGGCGACACCGAGGCCCATCGACGACTGGAGGCCCGGCTCGCGGCGTTCGAGGGCACCGAGGCGGTCCTGCTCCTCAACGGCGGCTACCCCGGCAATCTCGGCCTGGTCCAGGCGCTGGTGGGGCGGGGCGACCTCGTCGTCTCCGACGCGTTCAACCATGCCAGCCTGGTCGACGGCTGCCGCCTGAGCCGGGCGGAGATCGCGGTCGTTCCCCACCGGGACGTCGGCGCCTTCGACCGTGCGCTCGGCCGGGACGGGTTCCGCCGGAAGCTGGTGGTGACCGACGCGGTCTTCTCCATGGACGGGGACCTCGCGCCGCTCCCGGAGCTGGCCGAGGTGTGCGCCCGCGCGGGCGCGGCGCTGCTCGTGGACGAGGCCCATGCCACCGGAGTGCTCGGCGCTCGTGGCTCCGGGCTCTGCGAGGCCGCTGGCGTCCAGCCCGACGTCCGCATGGGGACGCTGGGCAAGGCCCTGGGAGGCTTCGGCGCCTACGCAGCGACGAGCCGAGCCGTGGCCGATCTCCTCGTGAACCGCGCACGCTCGGTGGTGTTCTCCACCACGCTGCCGCCCGCGCTCTGCGAGGCGCTGGTGGTCGCGGTGGATCTGGTCGAGAACGACCGCGAGCTGCGTCCCCGGCTGTGGCGCAACGTTCGCCGGTTCGTCGAGGGTCTGCAGGCGCTCGGGCTGCCAGCCGAGGCGAGGAGCGCGATCGTCCCGGTGGTGCTCGGCACGCCCGGGCGAGCGCTGCGGGCCGCGGGGTTCCTCCGCGAGCGCGGGTTCCTGGTGAAGCCCATCCGTCCACCCACCGTCCCCGAGGGCACCAGCCGGCTGCGATTCGCCCTCTCCGCGGGACACACGGAGGCGCAGATCGACCGCGCGCTCCAGGCACTCGAGGAGGCACGCGCCCATGGACTCGTCTCGGCATGAGCGGTTGCTCGCCCTGGACCGGGCCCACGTCTGGCATCCCTTCACGCAGATGGCGGTTTGGCCGTCGGACGACCCGCTGATCATCGAGCGGGCCGAGGGCAACACCCTGATCGACGACCTGGGCCGGCGCTACCTCGACGGCGTGAGCTCGCTCTGGTGCAACGTGCACGGCCACCGGAAGCGGGAGATCGACGAGGCGGTTCGAGCGCAGCTGGACCGGGTAGCGCACTCCACGCTGCTCGGGCTCGCCTCGGTTCCGTCCATCGAGCTGGCCGAGGCGCTGGTCGAGGTCGCCCCCGCGGGGCTGACGCGGGTCTTCTATTCGGACTCGGGGAGCACCGCGGTCGAGGTGGCGCTGAAGATGGCCTACCAGTACTGGCAGCAGCGCGGCCGGCCCCAGAAGACCCGCTTCGCCGCGCTGAGCGAGGCGTACCACGGCGACACCGTGGGCTCGGTCTCGCTCGGTGGGATGGGGCTCTTCCACGGCATCTTCCGCGAGCTGCTCTTCGACGTGGAGCGCCTGCCCAGCCCGAGCCCGTACCACTGGACCGGCGGTGGTGACCCGCTGTCCGGAGCCCTGCAGGCGGCGGAGCGGCTGCTCGAGGAGAAGGGCTCCACCATCGCCGCGGTCGTGCTCGAGCCGCTGGTGCAGGGCGCCGCGGGGATGTGGATCCATCCGCCCGGATACCTGCGAGCGATGGCCGAGCTTTGCCGCCGGCACGAGGTGCTCCTCGTCTGCGACGAGGTGGCGACCGGCTTCGGGCGGACGGGGACGATGTTCGCCGTGGAGCAGGAGGGTGTCCGGCCGGACTTCCTCTGCCTGGCCAAGGGCCTCTCCGGCGGCTACTTGCCGCTGGCGGCGACGCTGACCACCGAGCGCGTGCACGAGGGATTCCTCGGCGACTTCGCCTCGGCGCGGACCTTCTTCCACGGTCACACCTTCACCGGGAATCCGCTTGCCTGCGCGGCGGCGCTGGCCTCGCTACGGCTGTTCGAGACGGAGCAGGTGCTGGCCCGCGTGCAGCGCACCGCGGAGGCGCTCCGCCCGGGGCTGGCTGCGATCGCCGAGCTGCCGCACGTGGGCGACGTGCGCCAGCGCGGGCTGATGGTGGGGATCGAGCTCGTCCGTGAACGGCGGACGAGGCAGCCCTACGACTACGGGGAGCGCATCGGCCACCGGGTCTGCATGGCGCTGCGGCGTCGGGGAATCCTGCTCCGGCCCCTGGGCCCGGTGGTGGTGATGATGCCGCCGCTGTCGCTGACCGAGGCCGAGGCGGTGCGGATGGCCGATGCGGTCCGGGAGGCCATCGTCGAGGTGACCGGGGCGTGAGCGGTTCCTTCACGGCGCGGTGCTCCGCCGGGGTCGGGCCTCCTGCCGCGAGGGTGGAGCGCGCGGGCCCTCGGCGAGCCCGACCGTGGGTCGAAGGTGGCGAACATCCGGACCACCGCGTGCTGCGTGGGCGGCGAGGACGTCGGTGGCGGGGAGGGCGAGAGGTGGCGACGAAGACCCCCGCGGGCATCCCTCGAGGCGCCGACCCGGGGTCGGGATGAGGCGCGGGAGGGCCACCCATCGGGCTCGTCCCGCGGCGCGCACCGGTGCCACACGCCGGACCTCGGGCCGCGGAGGCGCCGACGAAGCATCCCCTGCGCCGTTCCGCGTCTTCGTCACCGCGACCGACACAGGTGTGGGGAAGACCGAGGTCGCGTCCGCGCTGCTCTCCCTGCTCGCCGACGCCGGGCTCTCACCCGCTCCCTTCAAGCCCTACGAGAGCGGGTGCGCCCATCTCTCCCGCCCCGCCGATGCGCTCGCGCTGCGCGCCGCGGCCCGGAGCACCGATCCGCTCGACCGGATCTGCGTGCACCGCTTTCGCGCCCCGCTCGCTCCCGGCGTCGCCGCTCGCCGGATGGGCCGGGTCCCGGACTTCGTCGCGGTGCTTGCCGCCTACCGGAGCTTCGGGCACCGGGCCCTCGTCGCCGAGGGCGCGGGCGGGCTCCTGGTCCCGCTCGATCCGCGCCGCGACGTCATCGACCTCATCGAGGCACTGCAGCTCCCGGTCGTCCTGGTGGCCCGCGCCGGGCTCGGGACCCTCAACCACACCGGGCTCTCGCTCGAGCTCCTGAGCGCGCGGCGAATCCCGGTACGCGCCGTGGTCCTGTCGCGCAGCTCGTCCGGTCCCGACCCCTCGGTCGAGGACAACGCGGTCCTGCTCTCCGAGCGGCATCGGGTCACCGTGCTCGGCCCGGTGCCGTTCGTCGCGGACCCGGCGCGTCGCAGGCGAGCGTTCCGGAGCGTTCTCCGTCAGCTGCTCGACCCGTTCGCTCCGGCGGCGGGTCTCGCAACACGCTCCTGAGCCCGCGCGCAAGTTCTCGCCAGCGTCCGCACGGAGCTGTAGCGCCGCCGGTGTGGGGCAGCCCGTCCTCGAATTGGACGCCTCGAGAGTTCCGCGCGACAAGGAACCCGACAGATGGGAGACGTCATCGACCTGACGCTGGTGAGTGACGCCCGGCGTTACTTCCAGAAGCTGCTGGACACTCGAGGCCTCAACTACTTCCTCCGCCAGGATGGCGGTCGGCTCTTCCAGATCGAGCAGAGCAAGGTCGAGATGGTCGTCCGCACCGCGGCACGCAGCAGGCCCACCCACCTGCCCCGCCCGCCGCAGCACGCGGTGGACCACTGCCGGAAGGAGATCCGCCGGGAGCTGATCCGCCGGGTCGTGGAAGCGATGCTCCAGACCGGGCTCTGATCCGGTAGCGTGGAGCCGCCTCCACCGTGTTCTCCGCCCGGACAGCCTGGGACCGCACGCCGAACCTCCTCTCCGCGCGGCTGGAGATGCTGGTGCGTCGGGGCACCCCGCCGATCGACCTGACGGTGACCAGTCCCGCGGAGTGCGGGCTTGCCCCCGACGAGGCCCGGCTCCGGGCCGTGCTCGCCTCCCAGCCGCTTGCGCAGTACGCCGCCGAGCCGCAGGGTCTCCTCTCCGCGCGACAGGCCCTGGCCCGGGAGCTGGGCCGGCTCGGCGCGCACCTCGACCCGGGGCAGGTCCTCCTCTCGGCCTCGACCAGCGAGGCGTACGGCTGGCTCTTCGCGCTGCTGTGCGATCCGGGCGACTCGGTCCTCGTCCCGGCGCCGAGCTATCCATTGGTCCCCTACCTCGCCGAGCTGTCCTCGGTGGAGCTCAGGACCTTCCCGCTTCCCGAGGATCCACTCGCCGGTCTCGACGTCGACGGGCTGGAGGCGGTCGGGGACGAGACGACGCGGGCGGTGGTGCTGGTCAGCCCGTCCAACCCCACCGGGTGGGTGCTGAGCGAGGCGGACCAGGTCCGGCTCGACGTGCTGTGCGCCCGGCGCGGCTGGGCACTGATCGTCGACGAGGTGTTCGTCGAGTTCCCCCGGCGGGGCCGCACGCCGCGCTCGGTGGCGGCCCGCCCGGGCGAGGCCCTCACCTTCGCCCTCCAGGGGTTGTCGAAGTCCGCGGGGCTGCCCGGATGGAAGCTGGCCTGGACCGCGGTGCTCGGGCCGGCTCCCGGGCGGGACGAGGCCCTGGCCCGCCTGGAGCTGATCGCCGACGCGCACCTGTCTGCCGCGGCCCCGGTCCAGCGCGCCCTCCCGGACCTGCTGCCCGCGGCGGCGACCTGGCGAGCGCAGGTCGCGCTGCGGCTCGACCAGAATCTCCGGTACCTCCAGGAGACGCGGCCGGCGACGGCGGCATGGGACCTGATGCCGTCGGCCGGGGGCTGGTCCGCAGTGCTCCGCCTGCCCCACACGGCCGACGAGACCGAGGCCTGCCTCGCGCTGCTCGAGGCGGGGGTCCAGGTGCAGCCGGGCCACTTCTACGACTTCCCGCGCGGCCGCTGGCTGGTGCTGTCCTTGCTCCCGGCGCCGCCACTCTTTGCCGAAGGCGTGGGGCGACTCTCGCGCGCGCTCGACCGGATCTTCCCCGGCCGCTGACGCTCCCTTGTTCAGCTAGGCGTCCGGTGGGTCGCGATGGCGGTCCCGCTCCACGCGCTGGGCCTCGTCGGCGGATTCCTGGCGGGTCTTCTGCTCCGCGTCCTCGGCCATCTCCTTTGCCTTCTCCGCGCCGCCCCCCAGCGCCTCCTTCGCCCGCTTCTTCAGATTCTCGGCCGCCTGCTTCAGGCTTCCCTTCGCCTGGTCGAGCTTGCCCTCGTTCTCGGTGCTGCGGTCGTCAGTGGCGGCGCCGGCCACTTCCTTGACCTTGCCCTTGACCTTGTCGAACGTTCCGGCCATCGCGTCGTCTCCTTTCGTCGGGAGACGAGCGTGGTCACGCGGCAGCAGGAGCGGAACCCTGGGCAGGCGAGGGAGGAAGCGCCGGGCTCGGGCAGAAGGCCTTCACCACCGCGAGCATGCGCGTGAGCTCGAAGGGCTTCCGCAGCACGCCCACCACGTGAGGGGAGCGGGTCTCGACCGCGGGGCCGCTGAGCAGCACCACCGGACAGCCGATCGGCGCCGGCCCGGCGGAGAGGGCCTGGAGGATCGCCTCGCTCGCGCCGTCGGGCAGCTTGGCTTCCAGCACCAGGAGGCAGCGCGAGCCCAGTCGCCGCAGGGCCGCGAGGGTGTCGGTCTCGCGCGTCACGAGGAGGACCTGGTAGCCGGCCTCATGGAGGACGTGGAGGAGCACTTCCCGGAGCCCCGGGTCGTCCTCCGCCACCACCACCGTTCCACGCACGTAGCACCCGCCTTCAATCGGCGACGAACGGCTGAATGATGGGTCCGGAGGTTTGCCGTGTCATCGTGAGCGGATCGGCGCAGCTGCACGCAGGTGTCGGCCGATGTCAGTGGGGGTGCCCGTGCGCGTGGGGGTATGGTGGCGACCCGCCAGATGGGCGTCCGGGCGGTGAGAACGGGAGTGCTGCGCGGGACCGCGTTCGGCGTGGCCTTCGAGGCACGCGCGGACGACCCTGGGTTGCTCGCGGCGATGCGCGCCCGCCTCCCGCCCGGCTCGAGGCGTCACCCCGGCCCGCCCGCCGTCGTCCTCGCGCTCACCCACGAGGTGTCAGACACCTCGAAGTCCTCGAGATCACTCCGCCGCCGCGGGGCTCGCGAGGTGTCAAACACCTCGACGGCGACCCCGGCGCCATCCGACGAGGTGTCAGACACCTCGTGGTCCGCCTCGACGTCGGCGGGGGAGTCCACGGGCGCGCACGGTCTGTCCGTCCGCGTGGACGGGCGGCTCATGGCCAGGGGGCTGAGCCACGCGACCGCGCTCGACGTGTTCGAGAGCGAGCTGCAGCTCTCCGTCGCCCGGCTCGCCCGGCCCCAGGTGTTCGTCCACGCTGGCGTCGTCGGCGTGGGCGGCCGGGCCGTCCTCCTCCCCGGCCGGTCGGGTGCGGGGAAGACCACGCTCGTGCGCGCGCTGGTCGAGGCCGGGGCCACCTACTACTCCGACGAGTACGCGGTGCTCGATCCCGCCGGCCGCGTGCACCCCTACGCCCGGCGCCCCAGCGTGCGAGTCCGGGGCGGACGCAAGGAACGGCACCCCGTCCCCGGCGGTCGGGGGCGGCAGCCGCTTCCCATCGGGCTGGTCGTGCACACCCGCTACCGGAAGGGCGGGCGGTGGAAGCCTTCCGCCCTCTCCGCGGGCGAGTCGGTCCTCGCGCTCCTCGCCAACACCGTTCCCGCCCGCGATCGCCCGGGCGAGGTGCTGGCAGTGCTGGCCCGCGCAACCTCCGCAGCCCGCGGGGTGCGGAGCGACCGGGGACCGGCGGGCCACGCCGCACGGGCGGTGATCGCGCTCGCCACCGAGCCGACCAGGGCGACTGCGGGGCCGGCGGTCAGGGCAGAGGCCTCGCCGGCCGGGCGGTCGCGGCGGTCCCCAGGGTCCCGGAGTGGGCGCGCGCCTCGGGGTCCGGCGCGAGGGCGGCCGCGTCGGCGACCTCCAAGGCGGTGACCGGCACCGGAAGCCGCGCCGTCGCGGCGTGCTCGACCAGAAGGTGCGCCGCGGAGACGGGGAAGATCGGCCGGAGGAGCAGCTTCACCCCCGGAATCAGCGTGAGCGACCGGCTGAGCGCGAGCCCGGCGAACTCGAGCGGTTGCTCCTCGACGCGCTCCGCCGGCCCGTAGAACCGCCGGGCCATGCGTTCCCAGATTCGCCCCCACACCCGGGGAACTCCCCAGCGGAAGAGGATGAACCGGTCGGTGAGCCAGAACCACCCGCGCAGGTACCAGGGCCGCGGCGTCCTCTCCGGTGGGCTCCAGGCACGCGCGCTCTGCCCGGCGGTCATCACCATCCACCAGTACGCTGCCCAGAGCGCAGTGAGGACCGTGGTGAAGGTGTGGCTGTGCAAGAGCCAGCCGACCACGCTGATCAGCGCGGTGCCGGGCAGGAAGCCCATGAAGAACTGCGCGCGCCGGTTCGCCTTCCGCCGCACCCAGGGGAGGTCGAGGCGGATCTTCGGCCGCATCGGCGGATCCTCCGGCGCCACGTTCACCAGGAGCGACAGGTCGCGGGAGAGCGCGTCGTGGAAGTCGCGGGAGAGCGCGAGCACACCCGTCTGGGCGATGCCCAGAGACGCGTAGATGGCAGCGAGCAGCGCCAGGACTGCGCTGAGGCGGCCGAGAATTCCGCGCTCGTTCCGGCGGAGCGCGGCGAACGCCAGGTTCGCACGCGCGATCTGCGCTCGCTCCCCCTCCGTCAACGCCTTCGCCCCCCGCTGCTCGAGCCGCCCCGCGTCCCGCTCCACCACGCTCATCCTCCGCTCGAGCTGGCGGCGTGCCTTGCGGGATTCGGCGGCGGAGGGCGGTTTGCGGGCCAGCGCCTCGGCGGCGAGGGTCACCTCCTCGATCTCCTTCTTCACCCCCTCGCGCTCTGCCGCGACCAGCGCCGTGCGCGCACGGCCGATCTGCGCCCGCTCCGCGTCGCTCAGCGGAGGCGCGCCACGCCGCGCGAGACGTCCGGCGTCGTTCTCCGCCTCGTCCAGCTGTCCCTCGAGATCCCGACCGGCCCTCCGTAGGTCCGCGGCAGACTGAGGCTCGGCGGCCAGCTTGTCGGCATCGGCGGCGACCTCCGAGATCTTCTCCGTCACCTCCTGCCGCTCGTCCGCCACGTCCGAGGGGTCGTCCGACCTGGTGCGAGCCTTGCCGGACCGGCCGGCCTGCTTCTGCCTCTGGGCAATGGCGGCGCGGACAAGCTCGGCGGTCCGCTGCTGCCGCTCCTCGGGGGGCGCAGTCTTGAGCGCCTCGATCTGCTTCTCCAGCTCGGAATCCAGGTCGTCCTTGCCCGTGGTCGGGTTCCCCTCGTCCGGCTTGCCGGCGTGGGCCTTCTTCTGGGCGCGGGCCACCTTGGCGCCGATCAGCTCCGCGATCCGCTTCCACTTCTCTCCGGGAGGGACGTTCTTGAGCGCGGCGATCTGCTCCTCCTCCTCGGAATCCGCGGCACTCTCGTCCGCGCTCTCCTCGTCCTCGTCGTCGTCGGCACGCGCCTCGTCCCCGGAGCGAGCGGTGGCGCCCGGCTTCTCCGGCGCGGCCTGCGCGCCGGCCTCGGTCGATCCACGTGTCTCGCCCGGAGGAGCGGCGATGGGCGGTGGCGGCACGGGTCGCCCGGCTCCGGGCGGGGCGGGGGCCGGTGTGGCGGTGCGGCCCGTCGTCTGCCCGGACGTGGCCAGAGCCCGTGGAGCACCCGGTGCACCGGCACTCGGAGGCTTCGGAGCGGTCGCCGGACCTCCGGCGGTCGCGCTCGCCGGCACCGGCGTCGCGGGCTGCGCGACCGCGGGCAGCGGCTCGTCGGGCCCGAAGGCGTCGTTCCACGCATCGAGGCCCTGGCGCCCGAACCAGAACACGACCGCGCCCGCCATCAGCGTCACGACGGCCTGGACCAGGACGGTGCGCCAGTAGCGCGCCCACAGGGTCCGGTTCCCGCGCATGCGCCCCAGGAGCTCCCAGGGCTCACGCACGCCACGCCAGAACCGTGCTGCCGCCGTCCGCAACATCGCGGGCGCACCTTCCCACAGCTTGCGCACACCCCACACCCCCCAACTTGGGGACAACTCCTGTGCGAGGTGCCGGGATGTCTCTCCGCGTCAGGGAGGAGGGCCGTCGAGCAGCCCCTCGGCCTCGGCGAGCGAGAACGCGAGGCGCGAGTCGTACCCTGCCGACCTGCCGATGCGCTGGAACTGCACCGCCGTCTGGCTGCTCCGCCCGACGACCCGGACGTGCGTGCGCAGCCCCGCCGGGAGGAGCAACCGGGCCAGCCGCCGCACGCCCTCCATCGCCTCGGTGTCGAGCGGTTCGGCCTCCGAGATGTCGCAGACCATGTCGAATCTCGGCGCCATCCGCGGGAGCGTCCTCAAGAGCTGTTCCTCCGCCCGCTCGAGCTCCGTGCTCAGCACCTGCCCCCGGTAGACGACCATCACCCGTTCCCGCGCCAGCACCGCCCGAATGTCGACCATGAGTATCTGCAGGGTGATCGCGTGCAGCGATCAGGTCAATGAAAAATCCGTGCGTCGACTTCTGACATCCCAACCGGGCGTGTCAGATCGGCCCGACTGCGGGCTCGGTCGCGGCCCGTGACCCGGTCGCGGGTCGTGAGCGCTCCAGCAGCCGTTCCCAGATCCGGTACATCACCGGAAGCAGGAGCAGGGTGAGGGCACAGGCGGAGAGCGTTCCGGCGACGATGACCACCGCGAGCGGTCGCTGGATCTCGCTGCCGATCCCGCGAGAGAGCGCCGCCGGGACCAGGCCCAGCGCCGCGAGGCTCGCGGTCATCAGCACCGGCCGGAGCCGTTCCCGTGCTCCGGCGAGGATCGCGTCGTCGAGCGACTCGCCGGCGTTCCGTCGATCGGAGATGGCGGAGAGCACCAGCACGCCGTTGAGCGACGCCTGCCCGATGAGCGCAATGAATCCCACCGCCGCGGACACGCTGAGCGGGAAGGCGGCCGCCCAGAGACCGAACACCCCGCCCAGGAGCGCGAAGGGCACGTTGAGCAGGGTGAGGATCGCCAGCGACAGCGAGTCGAACGCCTTGAAGAGCAGCACCAGCGTGATGAGCAGCGCCACCGGCACCACCATCGCCAGCCGCGCCATCGCCCGCTCCTTGTTCTCGAACTCGCCGCCCCACTCGATGGACATCCCCTTGCCCAGCGGCGCCTCGCGCTCGACCCGGTCGCGCGCCTCGTTGACGAAGCCACCCATGTCGCGGCCGCGCACGTTCATCCGGATGCCGATGTACCGCCGGCCATTCTCCCGGTTGATGCTCGCCCTCCCGACGCTGGTCTCCACGTCGGCCAGGGCGGAGAGGGGGATGGTCAGGCCGCCGTCCACCGGAACCCGGAGCGAGCGGATCTTCTCCACGTCGTCGCGGTCCGAGGGGGGCAGGCGCAGCACCACGTCGAATTTCCGCTCGCCCTCCCAGAAGTCGGCCACCGGCCGGCCCCCCAGCGCGGTCTGGAACACGTGCTGGAAGTCGCCCAGGTCCATTCCGTAGCGAGCGAGCGCCACCCGGTCAGGCTTGACCCGGATCTGGAGGACCGAGGCGCTCTTCACCAGCGCCAGGTCGGCCACCCCGGAGACGCGCGAGATGACCGACTTCACCCGCTCGGCCTGCGCCTGCAGCGCGGCCAGGTCCTCGCCGTAGAGCTTCACCGCGATCTGTCCCTGCTGCCCGCTGATGCTCTCGTTGACGTTATCGCGGATGGGCTGGCTGAAGTTTACCTCGATGCCTGGGATCTCCGCGATGCGGCCCTGGAGCACGTCGAGCACGCTCCCCAGCGTCGGCGTCTCCCGCGGCCAGCGGTCCGGCGGGACCAGCTTGACGAAGAACTCGAGGTTGTTGGCCAGCTTCGGATCGGTGCCGTCCTCGGGCCGACCGAGCTGCGAGAGGACCGACTCGACCTGTGGGGCGCTCTGGAGCAGCCGGGTGATGCGCGGCACGAGCTTCCGTCCCTCGGTGAGCGAGCTGTTCGCCGGGAGGGTGAAGGTCATGTACAGCGCGCCCTCGTTCAGCTCGGGGAGGAACTCGCTCCCGAGGCGGGGGAGCACCATCGCGGCGCCGGCGAGCAGCACGCTCACCGAGCCGATGACCAGCACCGGGCGGCGGAGACAGAAGCGGAGCGTGGGGTCGTAACGCCTGGCCACCCAGGTCAGGACTGGCGACTCGCCATGGGTCACCGGCTTCCTCCAGACCAGCGCCGCGAGCACCGGGACCAGGGTCACCGAGAAGAAAAGCGCGCCGGCGAGCGCCGAGACCACCGTGTTCGCCATGGGCGAGAAGATGCGCCCCTCCACCCGCTGGAGGAGGAAGATCGGCAGGTAGGCGGCGATGATGATCAGGAGGGCGAAGACCGTGGGCCGCACCACCGCGCCGGTGGCCTCGCGGATGGTGTCCTCCACGTCGCGGTCGGAGCCTCGGGACAGCGCCATCCGCGCGAGGATCGCCTCGATGATCACCACTCCACCGTCGACGATGACCCCGAAGTCCACCGCCCCCATCGAGAGGAGGTTGGCGCTCATTCCCCGGAGGTGGAGGTAGATGAACGAGGTGAGGAGCGAGAGCGGGATGAGCGTCCCGACCACCAGCGCCGCCCGCAGGTCCAGCAGGAACACGAAGAGCACCAGCGTGACCAGCACCGCGCCCTCGAGCAGATTGTGCCCCACGGTGCGGAGCGTGGTCCCGACGAGATCGGTCCGATCGTAGAAGGGGTCGAGCTTCACGCCGTCGGAGGCGAGCCGCCGATCGATGTCCTGCACCGCGGCGCGGATCCGCTGCAGCACCGCCGAGGGGTTCTCGCCCCGCCGCATGAGCACCACGCCCTGGACCGTGTCCATGGCCTCGTTGCGGCTGACCACGCCCTGGCGCGGGGCCCAGCCCTCGGTCACGGTGGCCACGTCCTTGAGGAAGACCGGCGTGCCCTCCTCGGTCGCCAGCCGCACTGCCTTGAGGTCCTCCACGGTGGTGAAGAGCCCCTCGCTCCGGATGACCAGCTGCTCGGCCCCGCGCTCGAGCACCCCGCCGGAGGCGTTCACGCTGCCGCCCTTGATGCCCTGCTCGAGCGAGGCGAGGGTCAGCCCGTGGGCGGCCAGGCGCGAGGGGTCGGGCTGGACGTGAATCTCGCGCTGCAGCCCGCCGATGCTCACCACGTCGGCGACGCCGTTCACCCGGAGGAAGGCGGGGCGCACGACCCAGTCTTGCAGCGTCCGCAGCTTCATCGGATCGCCGCCCGCGCCGACCAGCGTGTAGCGGTACACCTCGCCGATGGGCGTGGCGTAGGGGCCGAGCTGCGGAACGATGCCGTCGGGGAGGTCCGCCTCGCGGAGCCGCTCCAGCACCTGCTGCCGCGCCCAGAGCCCGTCCACGCCGTCGTTGAAGGTGAGGGTGACGTAGGAGAGCCCGAACAGCGACAGGTTTCGCAGCCGCGACAGCTGCGGGATGCCGTTCAGCGCCCGCTCCAGGGGGAGCCCGAGCTGCCGCTCCACCTCCTCCGCCGGCTGGCCGGGGTAGAGGGTGATGACCTGGACCTGGGTCTCGGTGGGGTCGGGGAAGGCCTCCACGGTGAGGTCCCGGAAGGCCAGCCACCCCCAGATGGCGACCACGGCGGTCAGCGCGAGGACCGCGGCCTTGTTCTTGAGCGAGAAGTCGACCAGGTGCTGGAACACCTCAGTGCTCCAGGGCGAGCTGGTTGAGGAGCAGGATCGCGCCCTTGCTCACGAACCGGGCCCCGGGCTCGAGTCCGCTCCGGAGCTCCACCTCACCCCTCCCCTGGCGCCCGGGGGTGACGGTCACCCGCTCGAGGCTTCCCTCGCCGCGCGAGACGAAGACCACCGAGCTCTGACCGTCGGTGACCACCGCCTCGGCGGGGACGCGGATCCGTTTCTGCGAGGGATCGGATTGCAGCTCCACGTCCACGAACGCGTTGGGCCGCAGCGCACGGTCGTCGTTGGCGGCGCGGATCCGCAGCTCGACGGTGCGGCGCTTGGGGTCGACCACCTCGGAGATGCGCTCGATGGTCCCCGGGCGCATTACTCCGCCGGCGCGGGTACGGATGGTCACCGCTCCGTCCACGCGCACGTCGTAGGCGTCGCTCTCCTGCACGTCGGCCAGCACCAACACCTCGGACAGCTCGGAGATGCGCACCAGCGGATGGTCTCCGGACGGCTGCACCTCTTGGCTGGCCACGACGTCCAGGTCCACCACGGTTCCGGACCGCGGGGCGACGACCCAGAAGAGGTTGTCTCCCTCCGGGGCGATGCGGAGCGACGAGCGCTTCGCGGCCGACGCGCGTGCGGCGAGCTCGGCCTCGTGGAGGTCGGCCTCGGCGGCCAGCGCGTCCTTCTCCGGGGCGGCGCGGATCTCCACCAGCTCGCGGGCGCGGGCGGCGATGCGGCGCTTCACCTCGACGTTCGCGCGGGCGGAGGCCATCTCTCGCTCCAAATCCGCCCAGGCCGCCGAGCGGACGTTGAAGAGGCGGTCTCCCTCCTGCACGCGGTCTCCGATGCGGACCAGCACCCGCTCCACCCGGCCGGGAAGCGGGGCGCTCAGCGAGGCGGTGCGCCTCTCGTCGAAGCTCACCCGTCCGGGCACGGGCGGCGGCGGGAGCGGGGGCGCCTCGGTGGCCACCGACAGCTCCACGTACTTCCACTGCGGGGCCTGGTCGGGAATGTGGATGGTGTTGCCCTCGACGGTGACTCGCCGGGTGGTGTCGATGGGCGCCTCGCGGCCCCGGAGGAGGAGCCAGCTCGCCAGCACCAGGACGACGAGCGCGATCCCGCCGCCGAGCAGGAGGGAAGGGCGGGCGCGACGAACGCCGGCCAGCGCGCCGGAGCTCGCGTCAGGGGACATGGGGAACGCTCTCGGGCAAGGGGGGCAGTTCTCCGGCGGCGCGGGCCTGCGCCACGGTGAGGTGGAAGGCGAAGAGGTCGAGGTCGGCGGCGTCGAGCTGGAGATCGCCCAGCGTCCGCCGCGCGAGGAGGAGGTCGGGGAGCGGCGCGCCTCCACGCGTGACCGCGCTCTCCAGCCGCTGCACCACCTCGCGGGCCAGGGGCAGCGTCCTCTCCTGGAGGTGGGTGCGCCGGGCCAGGGCGTTGCTGCGCTGCTGCTCGAGCGAGGTCAGGTCCCGGACGCTCGCCGCGCGCAGGAGCAGCTGGGCCTGCCCTGCGGCCTCGGCGACGGCGGAGGCGGCCCGGGCATCGCCCTGGCCGTGCTCGAAGAAGGGGAGGGGGAGGCTCACCCCGATCATGAGGCTCTGGTGCTGGTTCCCGGCGACGATGAACTGGTCGAGCACGTAGCCGACGCGGAAGGTCGGGTCGGGAATCCAGCGGCGGTTGGCGAGGGTGAGGCTGTTCCGGGCGGCCGCCTCCTGCGCCTGGAGCGAGCGGAGGTCGGGCCGCTGCTCGAGGTTGGCGGGGGGTGGGCTGGCCGCGATCCGGGCGCTGAGGAAGCCGCGGGCCGTCTCCGTGCTGCCGAAGGGGT
Source organism: Myxococcaceae bacterium (assembly GCA_035501615.1). GTDB lineage: Bacteria > Myxococcota > Myxococcia > Myxococcales > Myxococcaceae > RPRB01. The sequence continues at coordinate 625 of DATJVY010000159.1, read as the reverse complement.
GGCAGGGGAGGCCCACCGTCTGCGCGCAGAGGAGGAGCGCCGCGGCCAGCTTCTCGCGCTCCTGCCCCAGGTTGGAGACGTACTTCTCGGCGTCGAGCACGGCGCGGTCCACGTCGAGGCCGGCGATGTCGCCCCGCTTCTGCCGCTCGAGCTGGAGCTCGGCGAGGCGCTGCGCATCGCGCACCGTCTCCTCGAGGGCGCCGACGCGGATCTCGGCGGTGGCCACCTCGGAGATGCGCTCCAGGAGGTCGAACCAGCGCTGGCGCAGGGTCTCCAGCACGTCGAAGAGGGCGGCGTCCCGGGCGGCGCGGCTGGCGGCCTGACGCGGCCCCCGCTTGCCGATCTCGACCGGCTGGTTGAGGGTGAAGGTGTAGTTGGGGACGTCCTTCAGCTTGTCGAGGCCGGGTGGGTTGGTGGGGCCGATGGCGAGCGTTCCCCACTGGAAGTCGAAGCCGGGGTTGGGGAAGGCCTCGGAGCGGGTGACGTCCCCCTCGGCCTGGCCAAGCCGCGCGCGGGCGGCGACCAGGTCGGGCGAGCGCGTCCACAGGAGCTCCACGAGCTCGAGGTCTGCGGGTGCGCTGGAAAGGTCGAGTGACTCCGGACTCGCCGCGGTCGCAGCGAGGAG
>DATJVY010000158.1:0-8662 GCA_035501615.1 Myxococcaceae bacterium | reverse complement strand
GCTTCGGTCACCGCCCTGGCGACCTGGAAGGCCAACAACCCCACGAAGAAGCTGGACGACGCGCCGTTCTGGATGACCGGCGAGGTCTTCGGCCACGGCGTGCAGAAGGACGCGTACTACACCGACGGCGGGTTCGACTCGCTGCTCAACTTCAGCTTCCAGCCCCAGCTGCTCTCGTACCTCTCCACCAAGGGCTCGCTCGCGGCCGCGGCGTCGGACATCGAGACGCTGTACTCGAGCTACGCGGCGATGATCTCGACCGACCCGAGCTTCGACGTGCTCTCCTACCTCTCCTCGCACGACACCGAGCTGTTCTTCTCCGCCCTCAACGGGCAGCCCGCGCTGCAGCGGCAGGCCGGGACCGCGCTCCTCCTGGTCCCCGGCGGGGCGCAGATCTTCTACGGCGACGAGACCGGCAGGCCGTTCGGCCCCACGGGCACCGACCCCACCCAGGGCACCCGCTCGGACATGAACTGGTCCAGCATCGACGCGACCATCCTCACCCACTTCCAGAAGGTGGGCGGGTTCCGGAAGCGCCACATCGCCATCGGCGCCGGAACCCACACGAAGCTGCAGGCGCCATCGAGTGTCTACGCCTTCTCCCGGACCCTGAAATCGGGCAACGTGGACGACGGGGTGGTGGTGGTCATCACCCCGACCCAGTGACTCGATGAACCTCCGGCTTCTCCTGGCCCTTCCTCCGGCGCTGCTCCTCTCTGGCTGCGACGTCGGCGGTCCCTTCAATCCCGACGCGGGACAGCCCGCGTTCGACGTCACCATCGGTGGCGTTCACCTCCGCGCCAACTCCGGCGCCGCGGTGGCCTTCGGCAACGTCTTCACCATCCTCCTCAGCGACCAGCCCAACGCTTGCCAGCAGTACGGGCACTTCCCGGTGCAGACCTGGACCACCCTGACCCTGAAGATCGCGGCATCGACCTCGGTGCCGACGGTGGGTCAGGTCGTCTCGGGGCAGGCGCTGCCCGGGCCCGGTCAAGTGGTGGGAACCCTCGTCCAGGCCACCGGCGACAATCCGCCCACGGCCAGCCTCGACGCGACGAACGGGACCGTCACCTGGACGTCCAACTCCGACCTCAGCGTCAACCTTCTGTCGATGGACGTCGGGTTCACGGGCACGAACGATCGGCTCCAGACCCAGGCCATCGGCATCCCGGCCTGCACTCCCCAGTGACTCAGGGAGGCGGCGCCGGCAGGGTGATGAGCGCCGTGTCGTCCATGATGAGCGGATCGGTCGGTTGCCCCCCGCCGAAGTCCCATTGCCCGCCGGTCGGGGTCAGGGGACGGAAGTTCCCGCCGATCCCGTCGAAGTCCCAGGTGGTGACGTAGATCTTCACGCCCTCCCAGGTGGCGAGCCCGTAGTTGTTGCGGTTGTAGACGAAGGTCACCGTCTTCGACGCCTGGTCGGCCTGGACCACGGGCGGCAGGGTGGTCGTCCCGTAGACCGAGTCGCTCGCGCCCTGCGTCGTGTACATGGCGTTGTTCCAGCCGTAGGTGAACTGGTCGAGGTTCCAGGTGAACCCGCCGGGCATCGAGGCGTTCAGCTTCGGCAGCGCGACGAGGCCCTGCTGTCCGGGAATGGCAAAGAAGATGTTGAAGGCCACGTGGTCGAAACCCAGCGCGGGCTTCCAGACCACGCTCCAGTCGGCCATCGTGACGTGGAGGAGCATGGTCGTCTTGCCGACCTCGGCCACCACCTTGAGGATGTCGCAGAAGTGCTTCCCGGTGAAGGTGAGGTCCTGCGGATAGGTGTACGACTTGCCGGCCGGGCCGGTGTCGTCGCCGGCCGGATCGTCCAGGCTGACCGGGTTGCCCACGAAGACGATGTCGCTCGTGAAGCTGTAGCGCGGCGTCGAGACGTTGGCCCCGGGAACGTAGAAGGCCACGGTGTGGCTCGCCGTCCCGATGGGGAAGGTGGAGACCGGGAGGACGACGCTCCACGTGCCCCCCGCCTTCACGGTGATGTCGGTGGCGTGGTCGTACGAGCCGTCGACCACCATCTTCAGCGAGCTGGAGCTGGGGCTCACCGAGCCGGTCACCGTGACGTCGTCGCCGAAGGTCTGCCCGTCGAGCGCCGTGTTCACGGTGATGGTGGCTCCAGGCGGAGGCACGGTGGTGGTCTGGTTCGTGACCTGGAGGATCTGGAGAGCGCGTCCGGGGAGCACCGCCACCATGTTCCCGTCGCCCACGCTGAGCAGCGTGCCCGCGGGCACTGCCGGGTTGAAGCCCTCGGCGTCGAGCACCTGGAGCTGCGTCCCCGGGGGAAGCCCGGTGGGAAGCCCGGACATCAGGGTGTTCCCGTCCGAGGTGTTCATGACGACGAGGAACACGTCGCTGCCCTGGGCCCGGCGGTAGGCGAACACTCCCGGCGCCGCCGGGTTGTCGTAGAGCACGTCCAGGGTTCCGTGGGTGAAGGCCTTGCTCGACTTGCGGATGTCCGAGAGCCGCTTGATGAAGTAGTAGCGGTCGCCGGGCAGGAACGAGTCTCCGTTCGCCATCCAGCCCCCGGCGAACATCGCCGCCCGTGTCTGGGTGAAGTCCTGCTCGGTGCCGTAGTAGACGATGGGGATGCCGGGGATGGTGAAGATGAACGCCAGCGCCTGGATCATCGCCCTCCGGCTTCCGGCGGCGAGGAACCGCTGGTTGTCGTGGTTGTCGATGAAGGTCGGCGTCACGTACGGGTTGGGGAACAGCGTCGGGTCCATGTACCGCCCGAGCCGGTAGGTCATGTACGAGGTGGGCTGCCCGCCGGTGAAGACCCGGTTGATCTCCGAGTAGAGCGGATAGGCGAGGAGCGCCGGCAGCTCGGGCGTTCCTCCGTCGCCGAGGTAGCTCGCGACCTTCTTGTCCGCGGTGTCGTCCAGCGGGTCGGAGTTCTCGAACACCTCGCCGAAGGCGAAGAACCGGTTGCGGCCGGTCGATTGCGCGGCGGCCATCATCCCCGGTGCGTCGGTCGCGGTGGAGTAGAAGAAGTCGTGCCAGAAGTCGTGCGGCACGTACTTCACCGTGTCCACGCGGAAGGCGTCGACCCCCACCTCCTTGATCCAGTAGCCGTAGGAATCGCGGAGCGCGGTTCGGGTCACGGGGTTCTCGGAGTTGAGATCGTCCAGATCCGAGACCTGGTAGAAGAGCTCCTGGTAGGGATCGAAGTAGTCGGTGATGACCGGTGTCCAGTGGTAGATGCCCGCGTCCTGCTGCCCGAGGTCGCGCATGTCGTTCAGGTCGAACGGCGACTGCTCGGGCTTGGAGGTGGGCACCGCCTGGGTGTTGAAGACCACGTTCTTCGTGACGTCGGTGGGGTCGTAGCTCGAGTAGGTGAAGAAGTTCCCCATGTGGTTCGGGACCACGTCCTGGATGAGGTACATCCCTCGCTGGTGCAGGGCGTCGCTCAGCGCCTTGTAGGTGTCGAGCGTGCCGACGTGCTCGTCGACCTTCTTGAGGTGCCGGGCCCAGTAGCCGTGGTAGCCGCCGGACTGCTGGAGCGGGTCCCACCACATGTTGGCCACCGGCGGGGTGATCCACAGCGCGGTCGCCCCCATCCCCTGGATGTAGTCGAGCTTGTCGATGACGCCCTTGAGGTCGCCGCCCGAGTACTTGTCCCCGTCGGTGGGGTCGAACTCGCCCTTGCCCTGGTTGTCGTTCGTCGTGTCCCCGTCGTTGAAGCGGTCGGTCATCACGAAGTAGACCCACTGCTCCTCCCAGGTGGGAGAGGGGACGTTGAGCAACAATCCCGCGTCGGTGTTGTTGCTCGGGCTCGACGACGAGCACCCGAGCGCCAGGCTGGCGCCCAGGAGCCACCCTCCCCAACGATGAACGCGTTCCATCCAGAGCCTCCCCGGGCAGGTCCGATCGCCGTTTCCCCCGGCAGCGATCTACGACGAAGCGGGCCCCCGGCGCACGACCCGCCGCGTCCCCGGATGCGCAAGCGATGCATGTTCGCTGCCGGCGGCCCCGCACCGCTTGCATCGGGGCACCCCGTTCCGGACACTTCCCGCTTGGCGCAGTGCGTGCACGATGGCCCCTCCCATGGAACGTGTAGACCTCGTCGTGCGTCGCTCGGAGGGGCCGGCGTTCTCCGGCCTCCTCCGCGCCCTGATCGACCGGGCCGGGGGCCTCTTCGCTCCGAGCGGCCCGGTGGAGGCGGTCACCACCCGGGTGCAGCTCCCTGCGCCTCCCGGGCTGGTCTGGCAAGCCCTGAAGTTCTACGAGGAGGTGCCCTCCCGGCCGAGGCCGCTGCTCCGCATCGCGCTCCCGGCGCCGGTGCGCTCCGAGGGTGACAAGACCCGCGTCGGGGGCACCGTCCGCTGCGTCTACGAGGGTGGCCACGTCCTGAAGCGGACCACCGCCGCCGAACCTCCGGGCCTCCTGCGCTTCGAGGTGGTCGAGCAGCGCCTCGGGCTCGAGCGGTGTCTGTCGCTGAGCGATGGCGTGTACGAGATCCGCGCCACCGCGGGCGGCTCGGAGGTGGCGCTCACCACGCGGTACCGGGGCCATCTCCGGCCGCGCTGGCTGTTCCGGCCCTTCGAGCGAAGGCTCGCGCACCAGATTCACGGCCACATCCTCGCCGGGATGAGGACCGCGCTCGCCGAGGCGGAGAGGTCACCCGAGGTGAAGACCGGCTGAGCGCGCCCGCGCTCGCTCATGGCCGGAATCAATCAGGGTGGTCCCGGCCGTCAGCCACGCGCCGTGTCGGCGGGCTCGAGGCGGCACACCCCCGAGCGGAAGGCGGGAAACCCCGAGATGGGGTCGCGCCGCTCGCCGTCGATGAGGAGGTTCGCGTTCGCCTCCTCCCACCCGGCGGGCATCATCACCACGTCGGGCCGCACGTCCCGGGTCACCTCGCAGCGCAGCTCGACGCGGCCCACCGGCGAGACCACCGCGATGCGCTGGCGGTTCGCGACGCCCGCCTCCCGCGCCGCGTCGGGGTGCACCCGGACCGTTGGCTCGGGCTCGAGCAGCCGGATGCGCGCCACCTGGCGGAACTGCGAGTTGATGTACGCCCGCGTCCGCGCCCCGGTGACCAGGATCAACGGAAAGGCGGAGGTCGGACGGAGCGAGGGGGGGATCCACTCCGGGAGGGCCGGCTGGTCGGCCCGGGCGAGCAGCGACGAGGCGAGCTCGATCTTCCCCGACGGGGTTCCCACCCGCGGCGCTCCCCGGTCGGCCTCGAGGCCGGGCGCGAGCTCCGGAGGGGCGGGCACCTCGACCCTCGGCGCGCGCTCGGCCTCCTCCCAGCTCCGCCAGGGGAACCACGCCCCGAGCCCGATCGCCCTCCCGAGCTCGAAGACCACCTTCCAGTCCGGCCAGGCCTCGTGCTGCGCCGGCACCAGCCCCTCCGACTCGGCGAACGTCGCCGCGGGCAGCACCACGTGGGCGCGGCGCCCGCTCGCCGTCAGGAACGGATCCACCGAGACCAGCAGCTCGAGCTGCTCGGCGGCCCGCGCCATCGCTGCGCTTCCCGGCGAGGTGACCAGCGCGTTCGAGGCCACGAGTACCAGCGCCCGGACCGGGTAGGGCCGGTCCTCCAGGATGGCGCGGGCGAGGAGGTTCCCCTGCGCCTCGCGGTTGAAGGTCTCGAACAGCGGATGCTCTGCCGCACCGACGGCCCGGGCCGCGGGCGGCGGAGGAACCGGCGAGGGCGTCCGGAAGCGGGGCAGGGCGGGCAGAGGAGCCGGCGTCGCGGCGGGCCGGACCGGCGTCAGGTCCTGGCGCACCTCGGGGTCGCCCGCGCGGCGGCACAGCGCCTCCAGCGCCGAGAGCGCACGCACCGTCTGGACTCCGTTCTCGTGGTGCTCCACCCCGAGCCCGGGCCAGATGCCGGTGGGTGTCTCCGTCCCCAGGAGCCGGGCGGTGCGGAGGAGCTGGTCCTCGGGCACCCCGGTGAGCGCGGCGGTGCGCGCCGGGGGATAGGCGGTGGCCACGGCAGCGAGCGCCTCGAACCCCACCGTCTCGCGCTCGAGCAGCGCCCGGTCCACGAGCCCTTCCCGAACGAGCAGGTGCACCAGCCCCAGCGCCAGCGCTCCGTCGGTCCCGGGCCTCACCGCGAGGTGCTCGGTCGCGACCGCGGCGAGCTCGGTGCGCACCGGGTCCACCACCACGAGCCGGCCCTCGGTCGCCCTCTCTGTCACCACGTGCGCCATGAGCGGCGCGCTCCGGGTGGGATTGCTCCCCCAGAGGACCAGCGTCCGGGTCCTCCGCAGGTCGTGCCGGTACTTGCTGCCCACGGTGAGCGCCTGGCCCATTCGCCCCGAGGTCTCGCAGAGGCTCGCCACCGAGACGACGTTCGGCGTCCCCCAGGCGCGCGCCAGCCGCTGGATCCACGGCAGCAGCGGGTGGCGCACCAGGGGCCAGCCGGTCTGGAACGCCACCGCCTCCGGACCGAAGCGTTCGCGCACCCGGTGCATTCGCTCGGCGACGAGGCCCAGCGCCGCGTCCCACGAGGCCTCGACGAGGCGGTCTCCCCGTCGGACCAGCGGGCGGCGCAGGCGGTCGGGCGCGTGCACCACGCCTGGCAGCGCGTGCCCGTGCTGGCACACGAAGCCATGCGTCGCTCCTGCCGTGTCGCCGTCGACCCGCAGGAGCGTGCTGCCGGAGACGCGGCCGGCCAGGTCGCAGTGGAGGAGGCAGAAGCGGCACTGGCCGGTGGTGGTCCGCGCGGGCGCCGGAGCGCGCTCCAGGACTCCCGCCGCGGCGGCCGCCGCTCCGGCACCGGCGAGGGGAGCGGCGCGGAGCAGCTCCCTCCGGGAGAGGCGCCGGCGGCTCACCGCGGCCCTCCGGCGGGAACGATGCGGATGGCCCGAGCCTCGTCGGGGCAGGCCTCCTCGCACAGCCCGCAGCCGACGCAGCCCTCGGCGTGGAACAGGGGCGCCAGCTGCGGGCCGACCAGCTCCACCGCCGGGCTCCCGATCGGACAGACGTACGCGCACAGCCGGCAGACGCCCCTTCCGCTCCAGGGGAGGCAGGCACGCCGGTCGAGGACGGGAGTGCCGATGCGCACCTCGGCCGCCACGGTCTCGGGGCGCGGCGCGATGCGGGCGAGCGCACCGGTGGGGCACACCTCGGTGCACTCCATGCAGAGGACGCAGGCCGATTCGCGGAGCTCGAGGAAGGGATGGGCAGCGTCGAGGCCCGCGCCCGCCGGGAACCGGATGGCCCGGGTCGGGCACACCTCGGCGCAGCGGAAGCAGCCGATGCACGCCCGCTCGAAGGCGCCCGGCGGGAGCGCGCCCGGTGGCCGGAGCTCGGCAGCGCTCGCCCGGGGGCGACGGAGGAACAGGCCTCCGAGCGCACCGGCGCCGAGCGCGAGCATTCCCCGGCGATTCACGGCCGGCGCCCCCCGAACGAGAGCGCACCGGTGGGGCATGCGGCCACACAGCGCCCGCACCGCTCGCAGCCGTCGTCGAGCCGGTCGGTCATCGGCCGCTGGGCCAGGTTGCAGACGACGTCGCAGACCGTGCAGTCGGTGCACGCCGCAGCCACCCGGTGCACCCGGACCGGAGAGCGCGCGCCGACGAGCGAGAAGAGCGCGCCGCCCGGGCAGAGCGAGCGGCAGAACCCTGCCCGGGAGATGGTGGTGTCGAAGAGCCACACCGCCGCGACCACCGTCGCCCCGCCGCCGACGCCGAACCCGAACGCCAGCCGCCACGCGCTCCGTGCGATCAGCGCCGGCGGGTAGACGAGCGCCGCCAGCTGGGTGCCCAGCGCGGCGCTCCCCCCGAGGACCGCGCCGAGCACGAAGAAGCGGAGCCACGCCGGGAGCCGCAGGTCGAGGGTCGGCACTCCCAGCCGCCCGAACGCCCAGCGGACCGCGTTGCTCACCGCGAGCAAGGGGAGGTACGGGCAGAGCCAGCCGCAGAAGAAGCGTCCGAGCACGACCACGAGGAGGAGCACCGGAAGGGCGGCGGCGAGCAGCGCCGGGCGCGCCCCGCCCGAGAGCGCCACGCCCAGGGCCATCAGCGGGTCGAGCAGCTCGACGCCGAGGGCACGCGCCGCGCCGGTGGCACCCACGAAGACACCGGCGGGCCAGGTGCGGTCCGAGAAGCGCGCGGCGAGGAACGGGGTGCCGACGACGCTGAGGACGCTGAGCCCGAGCACCGTGCGGCGGATCCACTGGTAGCCCCGGCCGCCCCGGAGGGCCACATCCCACGGCTGGAGGCGATCGCGTGCACGGAGCGCCGTCGCGCTCGCTCCGGAAGGTGTTCCAAGGTGTTCCAACGGAGTCGCGGGTCCCTGTCGCCCGGGGATGCTGCATCGCAATCGACGTACCAGCGGAGATCCTCGTCCCCGCTCCTGAGACGTTGCGCGGCGCACATCGGCGATCGACCGCGCGCGCAAGCCCTGCGCGATCCGGGGATGGAGCTCCAGGACTGGACGCCACGCATGTGGGGATCACTCCGCCCCACCGCGCGGTGCGTTCCCGGGCGCGGCTGGGGCAAGATCGAGGCGTTCCCGTGAAGAGGTCGCTCCGTTCGCTCCCGCCGCTGGCCTGCGCCGCCGTGGTGGCGGGGCTCTGCGCCTGCCGGCCGGCTCCGCCTCCACCGGCCGCTGCGCCCGTCGCGGCCCCGGCTCCCGTGGACGCGGGGCTCTCCGACGAGGAGGTCTTCGCGGCGAGCATGGCCCGTCTCGCCGAGGCCAAGCGCCGGGCCGA
>DATJVY010000157.1:0-52816 GCA_035501615.1 Myxococcaceae bacterium | reverse complement strand
TCATGTCCCCACCTCCTCCGGGCCGCCCAGCAGCAGCACCCGGAGCTTGCGGCGCGCCCGGAGAAGGCGCGTCCCGACCGTGTTCAGTGGAATGCTCAGCGCCAGCGCGATCTCCTTGTACGAGCGGCGCTCGAAGGCGTGCAGCACGAAGACGTCGCGGAACTCGGGCTCGAGCTCGTCCACCTTGGCCCGGAGCTGCTCGGCGTCGATCTTCTCCCAGAGCGGTGCGTCGCCCGGACCCGGCTCCTGGGTGACCATCGGCTCCTCGGGTGGGTCCCCCAGGAGCTCGCGCTCGCGGCGGCGGAACTGGTCGATCGTCCGGCGGTGGAGGATGGTGACCAGCCAGGCCTGGAGGTTGGCCACCGCCTGGAGCCGGTCACCGGCCTGAAGTGCGCTCTCGACCGTGTCCTGGACCACGTCGGAGGCGTCCGCCTCCGAGGCACACATCCGCCGCGCCAGGGCGAGCAGGACGGGCCGGAGCGCGACGACGGCCGCCCGCAGGGAAGGTTCCACTGTCGTTGGACTGCGGGACTTCGAAGGCGCCGGAATCACGCGACGCTGCCACCCCGCCGGAACGACGGTCAAGGAGTGCGTCGAGAGTGCGACGACCGTTCTCATGTCCCCGAGAGCAGTCGGGGGACGGGGCCGGATCTTCCCCGAGGACCGGGCGCCTCCCCGGGGCCCCTCGCTCCCGTCGCCGACCAGGCTCAGCCCCGCTCGAACCGGTACCCGAGCCCCCGGGCGGTCAGGATGTGGCGGGGCGCCTCCGGGTCCGGCTCGAGCTTCTGGCGGAGCTGCCGGACGAAGGTGTCCACCGTCCGGGGGGTCCCCTCGTAGTCGATCCCCCAGGCGCCGGTGACCAGCTCCTCGCGGGAGAAGGTGCGCCCCGGATTGGAGACCAGGTGGGCCAGCAGCCGGAATTCCTGGGCCGTCAGCTCGACCGGCGCCTCCCGGCGCGTCACCTGGCGGCTCGCGAGGTTCACCGCCACGTCCCCGAAGCGGATCACCTGGCCGTCGTCGCCCCAGCGGCGGCGGAGCACGGCCTTCACCCGGGCGACGAGCTCGGCCACGCCGAAGGGCTTCACCACGTAGTCGTCGGCGCCGAGGTCCAGGCCCAGCACCTTGTCGCGCTCCATCCCCTTGGCCGAGAGGACGAGCACCGGCGTGCGCACCCCGCGGGAGCGCAGCTCCCTGAGCACCTCGTAGCCGTTGAGCCGCGGCATCATCACGTCGAGGACGATGAGGTCCGGCGCGTCGGCCACGGCCATCTCCAGTCCCCGCGCTCCGTCCTGCGCCTGGAGAACGTCGTAGCCCTCGTAGCGAAGGTTCATCGAGACGCCGGTGAGGATGGACAGGTCGTCCTCCACCACCAGCACCCGCGGCCTCGCGTGGCTCACGCCCGCGCCTCCTTCACCACCGGGAGGTGGATGGTGAAGGTGCTGCCCTTGCCCAGCTCGCTCTTCACCGTGAGCCTTCCGCCGTGGGCCTCGACGATGCGCCGGCTGATGGAGAGCCCGAGCCCCGAGCCCTCGGTCTGGCGGGTGAGGAGGTTGTCCACCCGGTAGAAGCGCTCGAAGACCCGCTTGCGGTCGCGCTTGGAGATGCCCACCCCGTGGTCCTCCACCTCGATGTCCACGCCGCCGTTCCGCACGCCAGCCCGTAGCTCGATTCGCTTCTCCCCCCCCGAGTACTTGTAGGCGTTGTGGAGGAGGTTCAGGAGCGCCCCCGCGAGCGCCTCGCGGTCACCCTCCACGCTGGGGAGGGACTCGGGCAGCTGGCAGTGGAGGTCCACCTGGCTGTCCAGCCGCTGGGCCCGGAAGGCGTCCAGCGAGGTGTCCAGGATCTGGTGCACGCTGAGTCGCTCCTTCCGGTACCGCTGCCGCCCGGACTCGAGCCGCGCCCAGTCCAGCACCCGCTCGATCATCGCCGAGAGCCGCTCGGTCTCCCGCTGCAGCAGCTCGAGCACCTCCTGGGTCTGGCCAGGGTCCTTCACCCGCCCGAGGGCCAGCGTCTCGATGAACATCCGGATGGAGGTCAGCGGTGTCCGCAGCTCGTGGCTCACCAGGCTCACGAAGTCGGTCTTCAGGCGCGAGAGCCTCGCCTGGAGGTAGAGCGCGCGTGCGGTGTAAACCACGCCCACCACCAGCGTGGCGTAGAACGCGCCGAGCAGCCCGGCGTAGACCAGCCGGTTGCGGAGCGAGGCGAACGCCACCGGGTCGCCCGCCTCGGGCATCGCGCGGAGCTGGAATTCCTGCAGTGGAGCGGGCAGCGGCCGCTCGGCGAGGGGACTCGCGTCGAGCGCGTTCTTCGCCCCCGGGACACCGCCGATGAACTTGCCCACCAGGCCCGGCCGCACCGGCTGCACCGCGGCCAGCTCGAAGCGTACGCGCTCCCCCTTGCCGAGGAGGTCCTGCCCGGTCAGGGCGAGCAGCTGCTCGAGCGCACGGGGCGCGAGCTCGGCACCCCGCACCCCATCGGAGGTCCGGAGCGCGACGATGAGCAGCGGCCCGGCGGGGCCGGCGATGCTGAGGAAGCTCGGGCGCTGGGGCAGGAACGCCAGCTGGCTCCGGAGCGGGGTGAGCGCGGCCACCAGGTCGGAATCGGGGGAATCGAGCACGTCGCGGGACAGGCGGAAGCCGGCACCCGACAGAAGGAGTCCCGAGGGAGCGGTGACCTCCACTCCGCCCGCGGTGTGGGTCACCGTGCTCGCCTCGAGCGCCTGCCGGAATCGGGTGCTCAGCGTGTCCAGACGGTCCTGCCACAGCGCGGCCAGGCGCTTCTCGACCGCGGCGCGCTCGTTGAGGATCGCCACCACCCCGAGCCCGGTCAGCCCCGCCGAGGGCACCGCCACCAGGACCATCAGGAGGGCGAACGTTCGCCGGAAGCTCAGCAGCTCGATGGGGACCGACCGGGGCATGAGTGTCGGGACATTAACGCCGAGACCACTTGGATCGACCGGATGATCGCGCCGCAATCGCGGGCCGAGCCCCAGGAGCGAGGAGGGCGCGGGGCTCGAGTCCCGGAACCGACGGGCGACGCCAGGAGCGGCCGCGAGGGCAAGCGAGGGACGGATCGATCCCGGTGGTTTCGGCGTTAGCCGCCCCGCGGTCGTGCCTGCGCTCTCACGGGTGAACAGACCGACCGGATCCGGGACTTCCCGGCGCCGGGCAGGCAACCCCACCTTGCGGCGCACTTTTTCCCTGGGAGCCCGGCCGGCAGGGGCGCCGGCATCCGGGCGGGATGGACGACGACGGACATGCGCGTTGGGCGGTCGTGGGTAGCGGCGGTGGTGGGCTGTGTCGGGTGTGTCCTCGCCTGTAGCGCGACGGGACCTGGGCCGGGCGGTTCGGACGGGGGCTCGGACGGCGGGTGCATTCCGTTCCTCACCTGTCCGGCGGATGGCGGCGATGCCGGCCAGGTCGATTCGGGGACGCCCGACGCCGGACTGCCACACCCCTCCGTCCGGGCGATCGATCCGCCCAACGGCTACACCTTCGTCGGCCGGGACACGGCGGTGAAGCTCGACGTGAACCTTCCGAACACCGGCGCCGGGGTGGCGGCTGCGACGCTCACGCCCCAGAACATCCGGCTCCTGCGAGCGAGCGACCAGACGGTGATCGCTGCCAACGTCAACACCAGCGGCGGCGGCGACGCCATCGTCCTCCAGCCGACGAGCCTCCTCGACGCCCGGACCGACTACGTCTTCCAGCTCTCGGACCGGGTGACCGATCAGGCCGGGTCCTCCTTCATCCCCTTCACCAGCACCTTCTCCACGGGCGACTTCACCAACGTCAACGTCGACCCCCGCTACCGGTACGCCGCGCAGGATCCGCCAGTCTGGGCGGGGGCGCCGCTCGCCAGCCTTGTCATCGGACCGGACGGGAAGCTCTACGCGACGGGCCTGGACGGCGTCGTCCGCCGCTGGACCATCGGCCCGGACGGCTCGCTCGGCGACGAGGAGGACTGGTCGGACCTCGCCGGGCGGACGCTGATCGGCATCGTCTTCGACCTGACCAACCCCGACGTCTTCTGGATCACCACGAACGCCACCGTCTTCCTCCAGCCGGCGCCCGACTTCACCGGGACCGTCACCCGGGTGACCATCGACCGAGCGCAGCCGGGCTTCGTCGCGACCTACGAGGACATGGTCGTCGGGCTGCCGCGCTCGGCGAAGGACCACATGACCAACAGCCTCGCCTTCGGTCCGGACGGGGCGCTCTACGTCACACAGGGGAGCACCACCGGCTCCGGCGCACCCGACCCCACCTGGTACAACCGGAGCGAGCGCCTCCTCTCCTCGGCGCTCCTGCGCATCGACCTGTCGCTGCTCACCCAGCCGGTGAACGTGGTGACCGAGCAGCCGCCGCCGATCCTCCTTCCGGACGGCGGGACGATGGACGCCGGCGTCTGGGACGGCGGGTTCTACGATCCGGATGCGCCCGGAGCTCCGGTCACCCTCTACGGGATGGGCCTCCGGAACGCCTACGACCTGGTCTGGCACAGCAACGGCCACCTCTACGCCCCGACCAACGGCACCGCCGCGGGCGCGAACACCCCCGCCTCGCCTCCGGGCGTCGTCCCCGAGGTGCCCGCGCTCATCGGCGTTCCCACGCAGGACGACTTCCTCTTCGACGTGGTGCCGGGCGGCTACTACGGGCATCCCAACCCGAGGCGGGACCAGTACGTGCTCAACGGGGGCAACCCCACCGCGGGCATCGACCCCGACGAGGTCGCCCCGTTCGACGGCGGCGTGGGCTACCCGGTGGGAACGCTCCCGGACAGGAACTGGAGGGGGTCGGTCTACGACTTCAGCCGCAACCGATCCCCGGACGGCGCGCTGGAGAGCAAGGGTCCAGCGTTCGGAGGCGCGCTCCAGGGCTACCTCTTCGTCGTCGAGTACAGCGCGGGGAAGGACGTCCTCGCCATCCGCATTCCGCCGGATGGGGGACCGATCGACCGGAGCGGCGTGATCCAGGTGGCCTCGGGCCTGACCGATCCCGTGGACATCGCCGAGGACATCACCACCGGGAATCTCTACGTCGCCGGCCTGGTGGAGGGTGGGGCCGACGGCGGAGACATCGTGCTCTTGCGGCCCGACGGCGGGACGCTCGACGGAGGAGGTCCATGAGGTGGGCGTGGGGGCTGGGCGTGGTCGCGCTGATCGGCGCGTGGGCATGCGGGTCGTCGGGCGCAGGCAAGGCGCCCGGTGGTGACGACGGAGGTTGCACGGGTCCGGGCTGCACGACGGACGGCGGGCTGCCCGACGGCGGCAACCCCGATGGCGGGACGGGCGACGGCGGGCTGGCCAACGGTCCGCTCCAGGCGACGCCGGACCGGGTGGTCATCGAGACGACGCCGGGCGCGGCGAAGTCCGAGCAGCTCACGCTGCAGAACGTGAGCGGTAGCCCGGTGAGCCTGCAGAGCTTCCCGATCTCGGGGGATCAGGCCTCGGCGTTCACCGCAGCCCCGGGAGGTTCGCTCCCGGCCGACCTCGTCCCCGGAGCGTCGACCACGGTGACGGTGAGCTTCGGCGCGGCGGCGCCCGGCGTCTCGCGGGGAGTCCTCTCGGCGGTGACCTCGGGCGGGACGACGACGATCCCCCTCGGCGGGCTGGCCACCAGCGCCGAGCCGTCGCTGCAATGGATCTTCGACGTGCACAACATCCCGGTGAACGCCGGCAACCCCGATCCCACCAAGAACGTGCTTCCCGCAGTGCCGGTGGCCGGCGACGAGATCCTCGTCCCCTCCTTCGTCAAGGCCGGAGACGGTCCGGTGACGCTCCAGCTCCTCGGCTCGTTCGGGCCGAGCAAGGAGCCGGTGAGCATCGACGGCTGGTACGACTCGGGCAACGCCTCGTCACGCACCACGCTCTTCAGCATTCCCCAGGCGGAGGCGCAGGTGCTCGACCCGGTGCCCGAGTCCGGTGGGCAGCTGAGCTTCGACCCGGGGACGACGCCCTTCGGGTTCTGGAGCACCTGGCCGTACTGGGGGACGTACGTCATCTACCAGGAGGACGCGCTGAACACCTGGGACACCGGGCAGGGCGGGGTGCAGCACCACATGCGTGTCTACCCCTACCGCAACCCCGACGGCTCGACCGACCCGCACGCGTACATCGTGACCACCGAGGAGGCACCCATCTCGGTGGGGCCGGACTACAACGACGTCGTCTACGTCGTCCGGAACGCCGTCCCGGCGGGAACCGCGGGGGGCGCGCTGAAGCTCATCAACCAGGACGGCCAGCCGTCCGCGGACCGGATGATGTTCAGCGTCATCACCACCATCGCCTCCTGCTGGGGCCCGCTCACCGTGAAGGACTCGGGGACGCTGACGGTCCAGAACCTCTCGGGCTCGAACGTGACCGTGAGCGCGCTCGACGTCACGGACGCCTTCACCGCGACGCCGTCGGCCCCGTTGCCGGCGATGCTCGCCCCGGGCGGGTCGCTCGACGTGAAGGTGCAGTTCGTGGCGACCGATGGCCGGGTCCACTCCGGGAGCCTGACCCTGCACTCGGACGACCCGGGCGCGCCGACCCGGACCATCGCCCTGGCCGGATTCCGGCAGACCATCCCCCAGAACGCGAGCTTCCCCACCGTGTCCACCGAGCCGGATCTGGACGAGGTGGTCAATGGCCTCTACGGCTACACGACCGTCGTCGGGACCAAGCAGCAGCTGATCGACGCCGGCGGCGAGATCGTCGCGGTGGGCGACGAGGTGCTGAGCGACTACTGGGTCAAGGCGGATTCCACGCAGCCGGTGACCGTGCAGCTCATGAGCGCGTGGCACAGCGGCTGGGACTGCGGGAACCCGAGCGCCGTGTCCTACGGCAGCTTCGCCTACTGGTTCCCGAAGGGGCGGACCTCGAGCTCCGACGATCGCTACATCCTCGGCGGTGCGAAGGAGGACATCCAGCGCCTCCTTCCCCGGCGCTACGAGGACCCGAGCCAGCAGGCCACGGGCTCCTTCGACCCCGGGACGCAGCAGTTCGGCTTCCACATCGAGCTGGAGTTCAGCGACCCGACCCTGGCCGAGCAGGAGCCCTGGTGCATCAGCGCGGGCAGGCTCTGCGGCCACCGGATGCGGTTCTGGCCGATGAAGGACGAGACGGGTGCCACGGTCGCGAACGCGTGGATCGTCTCCGTCGACATGCATCAGTCGGCGAGCCCGGGCGTCCCGTTCTTCGCCAACTACGACTACAACGACGAGACCTACCTGGTGCGGAACATCATGCCCGCTCCTCGGTGAACGGTCCTCCTCCGAGGGTGGAACGCTCCCGCCGTTGACGTAGAGTGCCGGCCCTCTTTCCCACGGGAGGGGCCTGCCATGCGTGCTGCGGTCATCGGCCTCGGAGCGTTCGGGACGGCGCTGGCCAACACCCTGGCCAGCCGCTGCGACGAGGTCCGGGCGTGGGCCCGCGAGTCCTCGGTGGTGGAGGCGATCAACGGAGCGCGCGAGAACCGCACCTACCTCCCGGGCATCCCGGTCTCGCCCCGGGTGCGGGCCACGCCGTCGCTGGAGGAGGCGCTGGCTGGCGCCGAGCTGGTGGTGTTCGCCACCCCCTCGCACGCGACCCGGGAGGTGGCCCGGCACGCGCTTCCGCACCTCCCGCTGCACGTGCCGCTCCTGACGGTGGCCAAGGGGATCGAGAACGACACCCTGATGACCATGACCCAGCTGCTCGAGGACTGCCTCCCCGAGAGCTACCACCCCTCGATCGCCATCCTCTCCGGGCCCTCGTTCGCGAAGGAGATGGCGGCGGGGATGCCCACGGTGGTCACGGTGGCCTCGCACTTCGAGAAGGTGGCGCAGAAGGTCCAGTCCGCCCTGCAGACCGAGTCCTTCCGGACGTACACCTCCATCGACGTCATCGGCGTGGAGATGGGCGGGGCGTTGAAGAACGTCATCGCCATCGCCGCCGGCATCTCCGACGGCCTGGGCTTCGGGATGAACGCCCGGAGCGCCCTCATCACCCGGGGCCTCGCCGAGATCAGCCGGATCGCGGTGGCGATGGGCGCGAATCCCTTGACCCTGATGGGTCTGTCCGGGCTGGGAGACCTGGTGCTCACCTGCACCGGCGACCTGTCGCGCAACCGGCGGGTGGGCATCGAGCTGGGCAAGGGCAGGCCGCTGGAGCAGGTGCTCGCGGAGATGACGCAGGTCGCCGAGGGCGTGAAGACGGCGAGGAGCGCCCGCGACCTCTCACGGAAAGTGGGCGTCGAGCTCCCCATCTGCGACCAGGTCCATGCCATCATGTACGAGGGAAAGAGCCCGAGGCGCGCGGTGGTCGAGCTGATGACCCGCGCGCCGAAGCGGGAGGACTGAAGCATCTGGACCGGGAGGGGCAACATGAAGCGCTGGATGGTGCTGTGCCTGCTCGCTTGCGCGTGCGGGAGTGACAGTGGCTCACCCGACGGCGGGACTTCCGGCGGGAGCGGAAGCATCACCGGCACGGTCGGTGGGCATCCGCTGTCGGTGAAGGACGCGGTCTTCGCCATCGATAGCTCGACCAAGATCGTCACCGTGGTGGTCGCCGACCGGGCGAACATCTGCACCCTGCTCTCCGGGACCACGCTGCCCTCGGGGACCACCACCGTGCTCGGCTTCGCGCTCCTCAACTATCCGGGCGGGCTGAGCGCGGCGGACGTCGTGACCGGGGACTACACCTGGTACGACCTGCAGAACCTCACCGGCGCTCCACCGCCGGGGAAGTACTGGAACGGCGCGTTCGTCATCCCCACCAGCTGCACCGCCGCGAGCTCCACCAACTCGACCGGGGGCTCGGTGAGCGTGACCCAGGTCGGCACCAGCACGGGGACCCATCTCAAGGTGACGCTGAACAACGCCGCCTTCGGAGTCGACGCCCTGAACGGAAGCATCGAGGCGGTCTACTGCGAGGCGGTCAACAACCCGACCTGCGGCAGCGGGCTGCTCTACCGGCCGGGGGCGTTCGAGTAGCCAGGCCAGGCGTCCGGGCAGGCGAGGGTTCACCGGCCGGCGGACGTGGTATGAGCCCGGCCCATGGCTGGGCCGGTCCTCACCTGGGACGTCGTCGAGTACCCCGAGCCGCACCTCGAGCGGACCCGGGCGCTTCTCGCCACCCATCCCGAGGTACGCGCGCTCGTCGGACGGGACCGATCCACCGCCTTCTGGGTGGTGGCCATCGTCGGCGTGCAGATCGCGATCGCCTGGGCCTTGCGGGCGCAGCCCTGGTGGGTGCTGCTCGGGGCGGCGTACCTCGCGGGGGCGCTGGCCGACCACGCGCTCTGGACCCTGATCCACGACTGCACCCACAACCTCGTGTTCCGGAAGACGCGGTGGAACGCCTGGCTGCAGATCCTCGCCAACCTCCCCATCGTCTTCCCGGCGGCCATCTCCTTCCGGAAGTTCCACATCTTTCATCACCGCTTCCAGGGGGACCCGGAGCTGGACGCCGACCTCGCCTCGCCGCTCGAGGCGCGGCTGGTCGGGAACGGCACGGTGCGGAAGGCGCTCTGGCTCTTGACCTTCTTCGCCTGGCAGAGCCTGCGCGTGCCCCGCCTGAAGCGGGTGAAGATGTTCGACGGCTGGTACCTGGCCAACCTCGCGGTCCAGGTGGGGTTCCTCGTCGCGCTGTGGGCCGCCGCTGGCTGGAAGCCGGTCCTCTACCTCACGCTCTCCAGCATCTTCGCCATCGGGCTCCACCCGGTGGGCGCGCGGTGGATCCAGGAGCACTACCTGACCAGCGGCAAGGCGGGGCAGGAGACCTTCTCGTACTACGGGCCGCTGAACCTGGTGGCGTTCAACGTCGGCTACCACAACGAGCACCATGATCTCATGACCGTGCCCTGGTCGCGGCTGCCGCGGCTGAAGGCGCTTGCGCCTGAATTCTACGATGGGCTGGTCCACCACCGCTCCTGGACCGCGCTCCTCTTCCGCTTCCTGCTCGACCCGTCGCTCAGCCTCTATAGCCGGCGGGTCCGCGGTACCGCGGTCACGGTGAGCGAGTCGCGTCCGGCCGACTGGGGGCTCGCCGAGGGCATCCTCTCCTCGGCCTTCGAGGACGCGTCGTCGCCCAGCGAGGGCGCGCGCGCGGCCTGACGAGCGGTCCCAGCAGCACGAGGGGCGCGCCGATCCCCGAGCTGCCGGCGGGTCACGTCCGCCGTTCCTTGATCAGCGCCGCCAGGGCCTTGAGGTCCTCGGTCCCGGCGTCCGAGACCATCCAGTAGGCCACCCCGCGGTGCGCCCAGCGGCAGACGGTGAACCGGCCGGCCACCGAGGGGCGGGGCTCCATGTCCTTCTCCGCCGACGGCCAGGCGAAGACGTCCACCAGGTGGTTGCGCACCTGGTAGACGACGGTGGCGACCGGCCGCCCGTCGAGCGAATCCACCCGGGCGCCGCGCAGGGCAAAGCCATCGCCGCTGCCCACCGGCGGAATCGACTCCGGGAGCCGTGCCGCGAGCCAGCGCTCGACGGCGGCCGGATCGCTCGAGGCGAGGTCCACCGACCGCCCGGCGTCGAGCGCCCGGGCGTGCACCGCCGCCACCTCGCGCACGGTCCGGTCGCTGCGAGGGACCAGAACCATGGCCACCAGCGCCGCCGCGGCGGCCATGGCGATTCCGCCCACGGCGAGGGCTCTCCGCCGGCGCACGCGGACCCGCCGGGTCACCCGCAGGAGAGCGGACTCGGCCTCGGACGCCGCGGGTCTGGCGGACTGGAGCAGGCGCCGGAGCGCGCGGAGCGTCTCCAGCTGGCGCCGGCAGGCGCCGCAGGCGGTCAGGTGCTCCTCCACCGCGAGCGAGCCCTCCAGGGAGAGCTCTCCGTCGAGGTAGGCATGCAGCGCGCCGCGCGGATGTTCGTCGAAGTGTTCCATCAGTTCTTGCTCCGCGGCTCACCCACCAGCTCCCTCAGGAGCTGAGCGCGGGCCCGCGACAGGCGGGACATCACCGTTCCGATCGGCACCCCGAGGACGTCGGCGATCTCCCGGTAGCTGCATTCCTCCATCTCCCGGAGCACCAGCACCTCGCGGTGGAGCCTCGGCAGACGGTCGAGCGCGTCGTGGACCTGGGACGCATCGCAGGCCTCCAGGAGGCGGCCCTCGGGGGAGGGCGTCGTGTCCGGCTCGCCCTCCAGCAGCGGCTCGACGTCGGCCGGCTCGTCCCGCTGCTGCTTCCGCCAGAGGGTGAAGCTGACGTTCCGGACGATGGAGAGGATCCAGGCCCTGGGGCTCTCCCCGGAGAAGCCGCGGAAGTGCCGGAAGGCCCGGAGGAACGAGTCCTGGAGCACGTCCTGGGCGTCGGCCTCGTTGCGGACCAGGGCCCGGGCCAGGCGAAGCGCCGCGGCGGCATGGGGCCGGGCGAAGCGCTCGAATTCCCGGGAATCGTCGTCCACGTCGTCAGGACTCCGCGGCCCGGACCTTCATTCCATCCCCGGGCGCCGGCGTCGATGGAATGCGTGGGGCCCTTGCCCGAGTCTCCCCCGGGACATCTCACCCACAGGAGCGTTCGGAATGCGCATCGATCGACGCGAGCTGATGAAGCTGCTCGGCCTCGGCGGAGTGGTCCTCGGATCGGGTCTTCCCGGGTTCTCGCTGGCGGCCAGCAAGGGCAAGCCCCCAGAGGACTTCATGTTCCTCCAGCTCTCGGATTCGCACTGGGGGTTCAGCGGGCCCCCCAACCCCCAGGCCGACCGCACCCTGAAGGAGGCGGTGCAGGCGGTGAACGCCTCGAAGGAGAAGCCGGACTTCATCGTCTTCACCGGCGACCTGACCCACACCACCGACGACGACGCGCTCCGGCGAAGGCGGATGGGAGAGTTCAAGGCCATCGTCTCCGAGCTCCGGGTCCCGAAGCTCCACTTCCTGCCCGGGGAGCACGACGCGTCGCTCGACAAGGGGCAGGCCTACCAGGAGAACTTCGGGGCGCTGCACCAGAGCTTCGTCCACAAGGGCGTGCACTTCATCGCCCTCGACAACGTGTCCGATCCCCGGGGGGCGGTCGGGGACACCCAGATCGACTGGCTGAAGGCGGAGCTGGGCAAGCTCGACAGGGACGCGCCCATCGTCGTGCTGGCGCACCGGCCGCTGTTCGACCTGGCGCCGCAGTGGGACTGGGCCACGGCCGACGGCGCCAAGGTCCTCTCGGTGCTCGAGCCGTACCGGCACCTGACGGTGTTCTACGGGCACATCCACCAGGAGAACCATCGCACCACGGGCAACATCGCCCACCACTCGGCGAAGTCGCTGATCTTCCCTCTGCCGGCGCCGCTCAGCGTGCCGAAGAAGGCGCCGGTGGCGTGGGATGCGGAGCACCCGGGGAAGGGCCTCGGCTACCGGGAGGTGGAGGTGAAGGACGAGGGCCGGGCGCTCGCGCTCGAGGAGTACGACGTGCACGGGGCCCGCGTGTGAGAGCGGTGGTCCTGGGGGCGGCGCTGGTCCTTCTCCTCGGCGCCGGAGCGCAGGAGCCCGCCCCACCCCGGGTGGTGACGATGACGGCGAGGAAGTTCGAGTACTCGCCGGCGGAGATCCACGTGAAGCGCGGCGAGCACGTCGTGCTCGAGCTCACCTCGCTGGACCGGAAGCACGGGTTCAAGCTGCCCGAGCTCGGCATCCGCTCCGACGTCCCGCCCGGAGGAACCGCCCGGGTGGAGCTGACGCCGGCGAACGCGGGGCGCTTTCCGTTCGCCTGCGACGTGTTCTGCGGCGATGGGCACGAGGACATGACCGGGACCCTGGTCGTGGACCCCTGACGGCCAGGAAGCAGGAACTCCAGAAAATCAAGAACAGGAGGAACGCGGGATATCCGCGGTCCCGGGCGCTCCGGTCTGCTCACCGCATCAGCCAGCTGGCTGAACGGGAGAGACCGAATGAGGAGAGCACTGGGGACGATGGTGATGGCGTCGCTGCTGGCGGTCGGGTGCGGTTCGAGGCGGAGCGGCCCTTGGGGGCCGCCGATGGGACGACTCCGGGACGTCGCAGGACGGCCGTGCCGAGCCTACTTCCCGTGGCCCGTGTCGACCGAGGCGCGGTACTGGAGCGCGGCGCGGAGCTGGCGCACCGCCTCCTTGCTGGCCTTGATCGCGTCGGCCTTGTGGCCCCCGAAGTCGTGCGGCGCCTTCTCCATGTCGTGGATCGCAGCCTCGAGCGCGTCCACCGCCCGGGCGATGTTCGGGTGAGCGGCCTTCTCCTGCTGGGTGGTCTCGGCGGCCGCGGGGAGCGGGAGCAGGCTCGAGGTCGCGAGGGTGAGGCCGAGCAGCAACGGGAGACGCTTCATGGTCGGTCGTCCTTTTCGGAGCCACGCGGGACCATCCCGCGCGGTCTGCCCGTCCGGACGTTGGGCGCTCGGCCGAATTCGAGCCGCAATTCGATCGCCTGAGCAGCCGCGAGGTCGGAGCCGACCGCCCCGTGACGCTCAGGGCGGTTGTCCGCCCCAGTCCAGCACCGTGAGCGCTCCGCTCATGCGCCGGAGCTGGAAGGCGATCGCCCGGCCATCGGGAGTGGCACGCACCCGGATGATCGCCGCCACCCCCGCGGGGTCGAGCGGCGCGAGGATCCGGTGAAGGGTGGTCGTCTTCGAGCGAGGGTCGTACCGCTCCAGCCTCGATGGAACCACGAACGGCTGGAATGCGAGCAGTGAGCCGTCCTCGAGCCAGCCGGCGACGCGGAAGTTCGTCTTCCAGGCATCGACGCGGAAGGCCTCCGTCCCGTCGAGGGAATAGACGACGATGGCTCCGTCGGTGGTCGAGATGGCCACCTGTCGTCCGTCGGGCGCGACCGCGACCGAGTCCCAGATTCCCTCCGGCGTGACCTGCCGGGCGCCACCGGTGCTCAGATCGTAGAGGTAGGCCGCAGGCGTTCCCCCCGGGACCTTCGCGCCGACGAGCACCATCCGCCGTCCGTCGGGAAAGAACGCTCCTCGGTCGATCCGCGCCAGCCCCGCGGGAGGCAGCGGCCGCGGCTCGCCCGGTCCGGTGGGAAGGAGGAGCAGGTTCGGCCGCCCCTGCTCGAGGGTGAGGGTCACCACGGATCTTCCATCGGGCGAGAATCCGATGGGTGGGCCGGGGCCGAGCTTCACCGGAGCCGGCTGCAGGACGTCGCGGAGCAGGAGCATCCAGCTGCCGTTCGCGCCCTTGCCGTTCTCCGCCATCAGCACCTTCGAGCCGTCCGCGGAGATGGCGCCCAGAATTCCCCAGTCCAGCCACTCCACCGACCGCTGTCCGCCATCGCGGGTGAGGACCTCGATCTCCTGCCGCCAGTCGGTCTCGATGAAGAGGCCCCGACCGTCGCGAGCGAGGTCGGAGAGAAGGAGGTTGCCGGTCGAGGCGTAGACCAGCTGCGGGTCCCTTCCGCGCTTCGCGCGCCACAGGGAATCGAGCGTGCTTCGTAGGGCCCCGGTGATCAGGAGCGACCGTCCATCGGGTTCCCAGGCGAGGCCCAGGAGCTCGTCGAACGCGGGGCTCCACGTCTCGGTGGCGCCCGCGGTGTCGACGACCATCGCCAGGCCACCGCTGTCGGCGGGCTGGGTGTGGTGGATGAACGCGACCCGCCGTCCGTCGGGCGAGAGGCGGGGATGACTCACCCAGCCCTCCGCCTCGAAGAGCACGTGACCCAGCGGGAACTCGAGGCGGCTCCGGCCCGCCACCGTCCGGGCGACCGCGAGCTGGCTTCCATCCGGGCTCCAGTCCGCGTACTCGACATCGGTCGCCAGCTCGCGAGGAGCTCCTCCGAGCGCGTCCACCCGGGAGAGCGTTCCCCGCGGGCCGTCGAAGAGAACCATCCGCGGGCGGAGCGACAGCGCCAGCTCGCCGGAGGGAGACACGGCGAGGAGGTGCGCGTCACCCATCCCGAGCGGGCGCGACTCCGGAGTGTCGACGCTCGTCGTGAAGACCTGGGGTGGTGCTCCGTTCCAGGCGGCGCTGTAGTGGATGGTCCTTCCGTCGGGCGCGAAGCGCGCTCCGAGCACCGAGCCGCGGCGAAAGGTCAGCATCTGCACGCGCGGTGCAGCTGGGCGGTGACGGACCAGCGTGGCAGCTGCGATCCCGACCGCGAGCGCGACCGCGATCGCCGTGACGGTCAGCGCGGGGCGGACCCGGCGCTCGCGCGAGCGCCCACCGTCGAGCGCGGGCCCGGGGCCGGTCGGCGTCCGCAGCGCATCCAGCGCGAAGGCCAGGTCGCGCGCGGACTGGAAGCGCTGATCGGGGTCCTTGGCCAGGCAGCGCTGCACCACCCGCGCGATGGGCTGGGGGACGGTGTCGGGAAGCGGCGGCGGCTCGTCGTGGAGGATGGCGTGCCCGGTCTCGACCACCGAGCTGCCCGGGAACGCCCGCTGGCCGGCGAGGAGCTCGTGGAGGATGGTCCCGGCGGAGAAGAGGTCGCTGCGCGCGTCCACCGGCTCGCCGCGGACCTGCTCCGGCGACATGTATCCGGGCGTCCCCATCACCGCGCCGGTGTTCGTCGCGTACCCCTGCGGGCTGAGCGTGGGCTCGAGGAGCCCCCGGGGCTCGGTCACGACCGTGGCTGCCTTGGCGATGCCGAAGTCGAGGATCTTCACGTGACCCGAGCGGGTGAGGAAGACGTTCTCCGGCTTGAGGTCGCGGTGGACGATCCCCCGCTGGTGGGCCGCGGCGAGGCCCTCGGCGATCTGGATTCCCCAGTCGATCGCCTGGGAGAGGCTCACCCGACCTCGCATCCGCTCGCGCAGGGTCTCGCCCTGCAAGAGCTCGGTGACGACGTACGGCGTCCCTTCGTGCGAGCCCACGTCGTGCACCGCGACGATGTTCGGGTGGTTCAGCGATCCGGCGAGGCGCGCCTCCTGCTCCAGGCGGGCGAGGAACGAGGCGTCGCCAGAGAGCCGCTCACCCACCACCTTGAGCGCGACCTCGCGCTGCAGCCGCGGATCGCGGACCCGGTAGACCTCGGACATCCCCCCCGTGCCCAGGGTGGCGAGGACCTCGTAAGGGCCGACCTTGGACCCGGGGGTGAGCCGCACGCGCGGAGCCTACTTCGCTTCAGCGCGTTTCAGACCTGCCTCGGAAAGCTTGGGGGGCATCAACGGCCGCTGCTGACCGGCACGGCGCTCAGCCGGTGCGGGTCGCGGCCGCGGGCGGGCTCGCCGGGACGCTTCCCGGACCGGGCTCGCCCGCGGGGAGGCCGACCCCGCGGATGGATGCGTCCAGGAGCTCCACCGGGTGCGCCGCGCGGAGGTCGATCCCCTGGGCGTGGAGCAGCCGCTGGATGTGGAGCGTGCAGCCGGGGTTTCCCGCGGCCAGCAGCTGGGCCCGTGTGCGGAGAACCGCCGCCACCTTGCGCGCGCCGATCTCGTCCGCGCTCGCCGGCTGGAAGAGGTTGTACGTCCCGGCGCTGCCGCAGCACTGTTCCCCGTCGGGCACGTCCACCAGCTCGATGCCGGGGATGCCCCGGAGCAGGAGCCGCGGCTGGCTGCGGATCCGCTGGCCGTGCGCGAGGTGGCAAGCGTCGTGGTACGCGACCCGGGCGTGGATGGGGTGGCGGGTGGCGCGGGGTGGCCCGAGCGCCACCAGGAACTCGTGCACGTCCTTCACCTTCGCGGTGAAGGCGGCCGCCCGCTCCGCCCACGCCGGGTCGTGCCGGAACAGCCGGGCGTAGTCCTTCAGGTGCGAGCCGCAGCCGGCGGAGTTGATGACGATGGTCTCCACCGGGGTGCGCTCGAACCGCTCGATCAGCGCCCGGGCCAGGTGGAGCGACTCCTCCTCGCGCCCCGAGTGCATCGAGAGCGCGCCGCAGCAGCCCTGCCCCGGAGGGACCAGCACCTCGCAGCCCTCGGCGGCGAGCACCCGGAGGGTCGCGTCGTTCACCCCGGGAAAGAAGACCCGCTGCACGCAGCCGGCGACGACGCCCACCCGCGCCCGGACCGGCCCGACGGCGGGCACCCGCTCGGGCAGCCCGCGAGTCAGCTCCGCCCAGCTCAGCTCGGGGGTCAGGGCCTCCATCTGCCGGAGGCGAAGGGGGAGGAGGCGGAGGATGCCGCTCTTGCGCACCAGCCAGCGCAGGCCGCTCCGCGCGTAGAGGAGCAGGAGCGCGCCCGCGACGCGCAGGCGCCAGGGATGAGGAAAGAGGGCGAAGACCATTCCGCGAAAGAGCCGGTCCCCGAGCGGTCGGCGCTGCGTTCGCTCCACCTTCGCCCGTGTCTCCTCGATGAGGACGTCGTACTTCACCCCCGATGGGCAGGCGGTCACGCAGGCCAGGCAACCGAGGCACTGGTCGAAGTGCCGGGCCACGGTGGGGGTCATCGGGATCTTCCCGTCGCGCAGGCCGCGCATCAGGTCGATCCGGCCGCGGGGGCTGTCCATCTCCTCGCCCCAGCTCTGGTACGTCGGGCAGTGCGGCAGGCAGAAGCCGCAGTGCACGCAGTCCTCGATCGGCTCCCGCTCCGCCATTCCCGACGCTCCCCTAGAGTCCACCCACGAACCGCCCGGGGGCGAGCCGCCTCTCCGGATCCAGCCTCTCCTTCACCGCCCGCATCAACGGAAGGGCCGCCGGCGCCGGTCCCCACACGTCCACCCCGGCCCGGACCTCGGCCGGGGCCCCATGCAGCACCACGCTCCCGTCGGCGAGCGCCTCGCGCGCGGCGTTCACCGCGGCGACCACCTGCCCGGGCCCGCGGACCTCTCCGGAGACGAAGGCCAGCCCGAGCAGCGGGTAGGAGACGGCGCGCGCATGCTCGAGCGCGGTGAAGAGCGAGCCCATCGCGGCGTTGGCCACCCGCTCCAGCTCCATCGGCTGAGCGGCCAGCTTGGCGCGGAATCCGGCCGGGGCCTCGCGGGCGAGATCGTGTCTCGCCCAGAAGTCGCGCGCCGCGTCGGCGCCCAGCCGCTCCGCCCCCCAGCCCTGGCGGGTGGCGAGGTCGAGCAGCTTCGTCGTCTGCTGGCGCACGCCGGCCTCGAATCCCTCGAAGCGGACTCCCAGCTCGAAGCGGCCGTCGAACCGGACCCCGAGGTCGTCCCCGCCCTCGTGGACCAGCGCGGCCACCGCTCCCGGCTCGAGCTGGCCTTCCCGGAGCGCGAGGACCACCCGGCGGACGGCCTCGGCGTCGAGGTCCGGGAAGCGAACCGTGCCCGCCGACTCGGGCCGCGGGTGGAGCCGGAAGGTGACCGTGGCGATGAGTCCCAGGGTCCCCAGCGAGCCGACCATCAGCTTCGGGAGGTCGAAGCCGGCGACGTTCTTCACCACCTTCCCGCCGCCCCGGGCCTCGGTGCCGTCGGCGCGGACGATGGAGATGCCGATGATGAGGTCGCGGATGCTCCCATACCGCGTGCGCCGCGGACCGAAGGCGTTGGTGGCCACCAGCCCGCCGAGGGTGGCCTGCGCTGCCCAGGGCGGGTCGAGGGCCAGCATCTGTCCGGACGCGGCCAGCGTCTCCTGAAGCGCGCCGAGCCGCACCCCGGCCTCGACGGTGACGATCTGATCGAGCGGGGCGTGCTCGACGATGCGCGACAGCCGCTCGGTTCCCAGCACCACCTCCACGCCCGCCGGCGGAGCACCGAGGGTGAGCTCGGTCCCCCCTCCGAGGAAGAGGACCCGGGCGTCGTCGCGGGCGGCGCGGCGAAGCGCCTCGGTGGCCTCGGGCAGCGTGGCCGGGCGCTCCTGCCTCGCCGAGGCCAGCGCCTCGAGGCTGGCCGGGAGACCGGTCATCCGCGGTCCGCGAGCCCGGCCAGCTCGGTGGCGTGCGGGCGGTAGGGCCCGGGTCGGTCGCCGCAGAGCCTGGGCGTGGGGAACACCTTGCCGGGGTTGAAGGTCGTCGCCGGGTCGAAGGCGCAGCGGACCCTGGCCATGGTGTCGAGGTCGGCCTCGCCGAACATCTCCGCCATGTAGGGCGCCTTGTCCGCGCCGACGCCGTGCTCGCCGGTGATCGAGCCGCCGTAGCGGATGCAGATCCGGAGGATCTCCCCGGCCAGCTCTTCGGCGGCGTGCTCCTGGCCCGCCACCCGGGCGTCGTAGAGGACCAGGGGGTGCAGGTTGCCGTCGCCGGCGTGAAAGACGTTCGCCACCTGCAGCCCGCGCTCCCGGGAGAGCCGGGCGATCTCCGCCAGCACGCGGGCGATGTCCTTGCGGGGGATGACCCCGTCCTGGACGATGTAGTTGGGTGCCAGCCGGCCCATCGCGGCGAAGGCGCTCTTGCGGCCCTTCCACATCAGCATCCGCTCGTCGTCGTTCCTCGGGACGCGGACCTCGAGCGCGCCGGTGCGCCGGGCGATGGACACCGCGACCTCCGCGGTGTGCTCGGCCTCGGCGCTGCACCCGTCGACGTCCATCAGGAGAGCCGCCCCCACGTCGGGCCAGTCGACCCCGGTGGCGGCGACCGCGGCCTGGATGGCGAGCCGGTCCATCATCTCGATCGCCGCAGGTACGATGCCGGTCCCGATGATCTCCGAGACGCAGTTGCCCGCCTCGGTGGTGGAGGGGAAGGTGGCGAGGAAGGTGCGAGTGGCCTCGGGCCTGCGGAGGATGCGGAGCACGACCTCGGTCACGACGCCCAGCGTCCCCTCGCTGCCCACGACGACGCCGAGAAGGTCGTAGCCCGGCGGATCGAGCACCGGGCCGCCGATGTCGACCACCTCACCGGCGCCGGTCACCATGCGAACCCCGCGCACGTGGTTCACCGTGAATCCGTACTTGAGGCAGTGCGCCCCGCCCGAGTTCTCGGCCACGTTGCCGCCGATGGTGCACACGCCCTGCGACGAGGGGTCGGGCGCGTAGTAGTAGCCGGCGGCGGCGATCTCCTTGCTCACGTCCAGGTTGATGACCCCGGGCTGCACGCGGATCCATCCGTCGTCCAGGTTCACCTCGAGGATCCGCTTCATCCGCGAGAGGCCGAGCAGCAGGCATCCCTTCACCGGGAGCGCTCCACCGGAGAGCCCCGTTCCCGCGCCCCGGGGGACCACGGGCATTCCCGCCTCGACCGCGATGCGCACCACGGCCGCGACCTCCTCGGTGGAGGCGGGGAGCACCACCACGCTCGGGGAGGCCCGGAAGCTGGTCAGCGCGTCGCACTCGTAGGTGCGGAGCTGCACCGGCTCGCGGATGACGTTCTTCTCGCCCACGACCGCGATCAGCCGCTCGATGACGCCCGGCGGCGCCGGGACGGGCAGGGGGGCCGGAGCGGGGGTGACCAGCGACGGCGCGGACATGACCCCTTCCTAGTCGAGGAGGCGATAGGCCGGGAGGGTCAGGAACTCGATGAAGTCGCGGTTCAGGACCAGGCTGTCGAGGACCTCCGCGGCCTCCTTGTAGCGCCCGGCCCCCTCCTTGGTCAGGCGGGCGACCTGCTCCTCACGCGTCTTCCGGTACAGGTCCTCGGTGGCCGGGCGGCCATCGTCGAGCTTCGCCCCGTGGTGGATCCACTGCCAGAGCTGCGCCCGGGAGATCTCCGCGGTCGCGGCGTCCTCCATGAGGTTGTAGATGGCGGCGGCGCCGTTCTCCATCAGCCAGGAGTTGATGTACTGGAGCGCCACGTCGACGTTGAGCCGGAAGCCGGCCTCGGTGATCTTCCCTTCCGGCACGGCCGGATCGACGAGCTGCGCCGCGGTGACCTTGACCTCGGAGCGCAGCCGCTCCTTCTGGTTGTCCTTGGCCAGCTTCTGGTCGAAGACTTCCTTGGCGGTGGGGACCAGGTCGGGGTGGGCGACCCAGGTGCCGTCGAAGCCGTCGTTCACCTCGCGCAGCTTGTCGTCGCGCACCTTGGCCAGGGCCTTCTCGTTGATCTCCGGATTCTTCCGGCTGGGGATGAACGGGGCCATGCCGCCCATCGCGTGCGCCCCGTGGGTGTGGCAGCTCTTCACCAGCAGCTCGGTGTAGGCGCGCATGAAGGGGACGGTCATCGTCACCTGCGCCCGGTCGGGCAGCACCTTGTCCTTCCGGTTCCGGAACGTCTTGATGAAGGAGAACATGTAGTCCCACCGGCCGGCGTTCAGCCCGCTGGCGTGCTCCCTCATCTCGTAGAGGAACTCCTCCATCTCGAACGCCGCGGGCAGCGTCTCGATCAGCATCGTGGCCCGGATGCTGCCCCTCGGGATCTTCAGCGCCTCCTCCGAGAAGAGGAACACCTCGTTCCACAGCCGCGCCTCGAGGTGGCTCTCCAGCTTCGGGAGATAGAAGTAGGGGCCGGTCCCACGGTCGAGGAGCTCGCGGGCGTTGTGGAAGAAGTAGAGGCCGAAGTCGAAGAGGCTGCCGCTGATCGGCGCGCCGTCGACGGTGACGTGCTTCTCCGGGAGGTGCCAGCCGCGCGGGCGCAGCAGGAGCACCGCGGTCTTCTCGTTCAGTCGGTACTTCTTCTCCGGCGTCTCGAGGGAGATGGTCCTCCGCACGGCGTCGATGCAGTTCTGCTGGCCGACGGTGACGTTCCGCCACGACGGCGAGAGCGAGTCCTCGAAGTCGGCCATGAAGATGTCCGCCCCCGAGTTGAGGGCGTTGATCATCATCTTCCGCTCGGTGGGCCCGGTGATCTCCACGTGGCGGCGCTGGAGGTCCTTCGGCGTGGGCGCCACCTTCCAGTCGCCACCGCGGATCGATTTCGTCGACGGCAGGAAGTCCGGCATCTCGCCCCGGTCGAACGCCTTCTGGCGCTCGGCCCGGGCGGAGAGCAGCTCCTGGCGCCGGCTCTCGAACCGGCGGTGGAGCGACTCGAGGAAGGCCAGGGCGTCGCGAGACAGAACTTTCTCGGCGCCCTCCGGGGCGGAGGTCAGGACGTTGAGAGCCATGGGGCCCTTCTTACTTCGGGATGATGCCCGGGAACACGTAGGCCTGGAGCATGACCAGCACGCCGACCAGGGCTGCCAGGGCCAGGCTGTGGAAGAAGACGTATCGCAGGATCTCGCCCTCGTGTCCTTCTTGCTTGGTCGCCACGCCGGCGACCACGATGCTTTGCGCGTCGATCATCTTCCCCATCACTCCCCCCGAGCTGTTCGAGGCGGCAGTGAGGATCGGGTTCAGCCCCAGCTGCTGGGCCGAAACCTTCTGCAGATTTCCGAAGAGCACGTTGGACGAGGTATCGCTTCCGGTCAACGCGACGCCCAGCCAGCCCAGCATCGGCGAGAAGAACGGGAACAGGGCGCCGGTCGCTGCGAAGGCGAGGCCCATGCTCGCGTCGGAGCCCGAGTAGCGGGTGGTGAATCCCAGGGCGAGCATCGCGGCGATGGTCAGCAGAGAGAAACGAACCCGTTTCAGCGTGTGCAGGTAGTACTCGACGAGCTGCTTCGGCTTCAGCCCCAGAAGCAGCCCAGCGATGATCCCGGTGAGGAGCAGCGCGGTTCCGGTGGCGGTGATCCAGTTGAAGACGTACTTGGCGGCCTCGGGCGTCGGCTTGACGACGATCGGGGGTGCCTTGAGGACCAGGTTGTGCAGGTACGGGACCTCGACCGCCGGCTGGATCGACTTCCCCGCCGCGTTCAGCGCGTTCTTGATGCCCGGGTAACCCCAGGCGAAGACCAGGAGCGAGAGGATGAGCCAGGGCATCCAAGCCTTCCAGGCAGCGGCGGTGCTGGGAGTGGTCTCGGCCGTCGCCACGTGTTCGGGCTCACCCTCGAACCGCCAGACCTTCTTCGGCTGCCAGAACCGGAGGAGGACATAGGTCGCACCGATGCTCACCATCGCCGCGATGATGTCCACCAGTGCCGGACCCATGTGATTCGACACGTAGTACTGGGGAACGGCGAAGAAGACGCCGGCCACCAGGCACGCGGGCCAGATCTCGGCCATCCCAGCGAACCCGGCCATCGCCCAGACCAGCCAGAAGGGGACGATCACCGAGAAGAACGGCAGCTGCCGGCCGACCATGGCGCTGAGCTTCTCCACGGGGAGGCCGGTGACCGCGGCGAGGGTGATGACCGGCGTCCCCAGCGCCCCGAATGCCACCGGCGCGGTGTTCCCGATGAGCGACAGACCCGCGGCGGCGAGCGGCTTGAACCCGAGGCCGATGAGCATCGCCGCACAGATGGCCACCGGCGTCCCGAAGCCGGCTGCGCCCTCGATGAAGGCGCCGAAGGAGAACCCGATGAGCAACACCTGGATGCGCCGGTCGGCCGCGAGATTGGCGATGGTGTGCTTGACGACCTCGAACTGACCCGTCCCGACCGCGATGTCGTAGACGAAGATTGCGTTCAGGACGATCCAGCCGATGGGTAAGAGCCCGAACGCCGCGCCGTTCGCAGCGGCGGCGACCGCCATCGTCCCGGGCATGTGGTAGACCGCGATCGCCACGAGGAGCGCCGTCGCGAGGCCGAGCAGCGCCGCGACGTGGGCCTTCACGTGGAAGAACGCGAGCGACCCGAGAAGGACGATGACTGGCAGGGCGGCGACCAGGGCCGACAGGAAGATGTTTCCAAGCGGCGCGTAATTCTGTGTCCACGTCATTGTCCGACCTCCAGCGTTCCAGGTGGGGCCCGGCGCGGGGGCGCATCTCAAGACCGTCTCCAGGCGCGGAGCAACGGACTTTTCGCAGAATCGAGCATTGCACCCAGCCGGTAACTGGAGCGCGCAGGGATTGCGGGTGCGACGGAGCCGAGGCGCCCCGCGCGGGATGGACCGGTGCGTCGAGCGCACCCGGAGCCAGCGCCCTGGCCGCAGGCCGGTGCGGCTCAGCCTCCGACGGCGGGCCGTGCGCCGGGTCCCTCGGCGTCGGCCGGCTCCGGCCCGGGCCGGCGCAGCGGTGCCACCAGGGCCCCCGGCTCGTCGGACGCCCCCTCGGCGAAGAGCGTGCGGTCCGCCTTGTGGAGCAGCGCCTCCAGGCCGGTTCCGCTCGTCGCGCTGACCGGCACGCCGCCGCGCGTGCGCACCAGCGTCCGGACGAGCTCCGGCTCGAGGCGGTCCGCCTTGTTCCACACCAGGATGCGCGGCTTGGCGAGCAGGCCCAGCGTGCCGAGGATCTGCTCCACCGCCTCCACCTGGTCGTCATGCGCGGGGTCCGAGGCGTCCACCACGTGGAGAAGCAGCGACGCATCGTCCAGCTCCTCCAGGGTGGCGCGAAACGCGGTCACCAGATCCGGCGGCAGATCGCGGATGAAACCCACCGTGTCGGTGATGATGACCTCGCGCTCCTCCGGGAAGCGCAGGCGCCGGCTGGTCGGGTCGAGCGTGGCGAAGAGGATGTCCTCGGCGAGGACCTTGCTCTCGGTCAGGGCGTTGAGGAGGGTGGACTTTCCGGCGTTGGTGTAACCGACGATGGAGATGACCGGCAGCTCGCGGCGCTCCCGGCGCCCGCGCCGGACCTGACGCTCGCGCGAGAGGTGCTCGATGCGGCGCTCGAGGTGGGCGATGCGATCGCGCACCCGCCGGCGGTCGATCTCCAGCTTGGTCTCGCCGGGTCCTCGTCCGCCGATGCCGCCGGCCAGACGCGAGAGCGAGTCGTCGCTCTGGGTCAGCCGGGGAAGCAGGTACCGCAGCTGCGCCAGCTCGACCTGGAGCTTGCCGTCCGCGCTCTGCGCGCGCTGGGCGAAGATGTCGAGGATGAGCTGGGTCCGGTCCAGGACCTTGAGGCTCGTCTCCTCGGCGATGTGGCGGCTCTGCGAGGGGCTCAGGTCCCGGTCGAACACCAGCAGATCGGCGCCGAGCTGCATCGAGCGAAGATTCAGCTCCTCCAGCTTCCCGCGGCCAACCAGGTAGCGGGGGTCCGGCTCGCGGCGCATCTGCAGCACCGAGTCCAGCACCTCGACGCCCGCCGTCCGGGCCAGCTCCCGGAGCTCGGCCATCGAGGCCTCGGCGCGCCCCCGCTGACCGTCGAGCGCGACGCCGACCAGCATCGCCCGCTCGCGGCCCGCCACCGTACGCGCGGCGGTGCCCTGGGCCAGCTCGTCCTCGAGCGCGGTGAGCGTCGCTGCCAGGTCCGGCTGAGGTCCATGGACGGAGGGCAGGGTCTCGAGCCGCCAGTAGCTTCCGTCGCCGTTCGCGGGCACGAGGTGCGCGAAGTGGAGCACCCCCGGAAGCCCGTCGGGCCTGACGCCGATCGCCGCCACCAGGTCCAGCCGGAGCAGGGCCAGGTCGGTCAGGTCGTCGCGGGTGAGGGGCTCGGACTTGAGATGGGTGTGGACGAGGCGGAGGCCGCGCAGACGGACCTGTCCGGCGCGAGCCCGGCCGATGTCGGGCAGCTCGATCTTGTGCGCATTGCCGACCACCACCTGCTCCACCTCGCCCTTCCGGGTGAGGAGCACGCCGATCTGGCGATTCGTCTGGAGCGAGAGCTCGGAGAGGTGGCGGGCCAGCTCGGCGCTGACGATCTCGTGCGGGGAGACCCGCCGGCGGTAGGTGTTGCGGAGCTGCTGCAGCTCGCTGGGCTTGAGGCCGAGGGTGTTCCCGTGCAGGTCTTTCAGAAGCGCTCTCCAGGGGGCAGCCGTGCGGCTGCCCAAGGGACATTTAGCCATTTCCGCGCCCTTCCGCTCGTCGATGCTGGGCAGCGAGCGGGGGACGGTCCGCCGGGAGCCGTGTCACCGTCCGGCGGAGGACGTGATGCACTGGCCGGCCGTGTGGTTCCGGTCCCTCGTGGTCCTGCTCCTGGCCGGTTGCGCGAGCGGCCCTCCCCCCAACGTCCGCATCGCCACGGCGGCTCCCCCGGACACCGCGCGGCTCCGCGCCCGGCCCTTTCCGGAGTTCCGGCCCGGCCAGCCGGGGCTCGGGCCGCTCGGGCTCGCCGCGCCCCGCGACGGTCTCGTCTACGTGCCGGACGAGGCCCGCACCCGCCGGGTCCCCTTGCTGGTGATGCTCCACGGGGCCGGCGGCTCGGCCGCCCGGATGTGGGAGGCGGTCCGGAACGACGCCCGGGAGCGCGGCGTCGCGGTGCTGCTCCCCGAGAGCCGCCGCTGGAGCTGGGATTTCCTCCACGGCGACTTCGGCGCCGATCGTGCCTTTCTCGACACTGCGCTGGCGGAGACCTTCCTGCGCGTCCCGGTGGACCCAGCCCACGTCGCGCTGGGCGGGTTCTCCGCCGGCGCCACGTTCTCGCTCTCGCTCGGACCGTCCAACGGTGACCTCTTCGGCTGGATCTTCGCCTTCTCACCGACCGGCATGGAGGTGGCCGGCCTGGTGGGGCACCCGCGGTTCCTCCTGGCTCACGGCACGCTGGACGAGCTCGTCCCCATCGGTGGGTCGAGCCGGGCCATCGTGCCCGCCCTTCGCGCCAGGGGCGACTGGGTCGTCTACCGCGAGTTCGCCGGGGGCGAGCACGAGATCTTCCCCGCGGCCGTCCACGAGGCCTTCACGCTCCTGGTCTCGGACTGACCGAGCGCTCTACTTCGACTTCTTCATCACCCCGATGAAGCCCGGAGCGAAGAGCGAGCCGTCGTCGTTCAGCCGCAAGGGGATCCGGTCGCCCGCGCAGGTGAGGTGGATCTGCTTGCCGTCCTCGGACCAGGTGCAGTCCTTGGTCTCCCCGCCGAGGCCCATGGTGGCCTTCCCACCCGACTTCAGCTCCAGCATCACGATGCCGGTGGCGTTGGTGTAGGTCCCGGTCAGCTTCGAGCCGCACCCGACGACGAGACCACAGCATCCGAGCACCACGGCAAGGCGCTGCACTCCACGAGTCCGAGGCATTCGACCCTCCCGGCCTCCATGCGCAGGAACCGGCCGGCAGCCGTCATCACTGGGTTGGGCGGTGGACAGGGAACGGAAACCTGGTGGCGCCTCGCGCGTATCCAGCACATGAAGCCGATTCCCATGAGCCATGAGCACTTCGAGGTCGAGCACACGGACGAGGAATGGAAGGAGCGCCTCTCGCCCGACGCCTACGCCGTCCTCCGGCAGCAGGGCACCGAGCGGCCGTTCACCAGTCCCCTCAACCGCGAGAAGCGTTCCGGGACGTTCCTCTGCGCCGGCTGCGAGCAGCCCCTCTTCGCGTCCCAGGACAAGTTCGACAGCGGCACCGGCTGGCCCAGCTTTCTCCGCCCGCTCTCGCGCGCGGTGGAGACCACGACCGACGACACCCACGGGATGATCCGGACCGAGGTCCACTGCGCCCGGTGCGGCGGCCACCTGGGTCACGTCTTCCCCGACGGCCCGCGGCCGACCGGCGAGCGGTTCTGCATGAACGGCGTGGCGCTGCAGTTCCGGCCCGAGGGCGAGCGCTGAGCCGGAGGGAATCCCGGCGCCCCGGTCAGGAGCCGCCGGCGCCCGGCGCCCGTCCGAGCCGGGCCGCGTGTAGCCGCCGCGCGGCCTCGTCCAGCGTCGCGTCCGCCTTGCAGAACGCGAAGCGCGCCACGCACGGCGCCCGCGCGCGGTCCAGGTAGAAGGCGGAGAGGGGAATCGCGGCCACCTTCACCCGGGTGGTCAAGTCTCGGCAGAAGGCGTCGTCGTCCGCGAAGCCGCGGCCCGCCACGTCCACGCAGGCGAAGTACGCGCCCTCCGGCGCCCAGGGGACGAGCCCCGCGCGGGCGAGGGCCTCGAGCAGCTTCGCCCGGCGCCGAGCGTAGTCCGCCTGGAGCCCCGTGAAGTATGCGTCCGGCAGCGCGAGCGCCGCCGCCACCGCGTGCTGCAGCGGCGTGGGCACCGCGAAGGTGACGTACTGGTGGGCCTGCAGGACGGCGTCGCGCAGCACCTTCGGGCCCATCGCCCAGCCCACCTTCCAGCCGGTGAGGCCGAAGGTCTTGGCCGCGCTGCTCACGGTCAACGTGCGCCCCGCCATTCCCGGGAACGCTGCGAGCGACCGGTGCTCGGCACCGTCGTAGACCAGGTGGCCGTAGACCTCGTCGACGACGGCCACGGCGTTCCACCGCTGCACGAGCGAGGCCACCTGCTCGAGCTCGCGGGTGGTGAAGACCTTTCCGGTCGGGTTGTGTGGCGTGTTGACCAGCACCACCCGCGTCCGGGGACCGAAGGCCGCGGCGAGCGCCTCCTCGTCGAACCACCAGCGCGAGTGCGCGGCGTCCGGCGGGCGCAGCGTCACCGGCCGGAGCACCCCTCCGGCCATCGCCACGCTCGCGGCGTACGAGTCGTACACGGGCTCGAAGGCCACGACCTCCTCGCCGGGGTCGACCAGCCCCTGCACGGCGTCGAAGATGGCCTCGGTCGCCCCGCAGGTCACGACCACCTCGGTCTCCGGATCGACGGTGAGGCCCAGGAAGTGCCGCGCGTGCTGGGAGATGGCCTGCCGGAGCGGCGGAGCGCCCAGCCCGTGCGCGTACTGGTTCTGCCCGGCGCGGAGCGCTGTCACCGCCGCCTCCCGCACCACCTCCGGCCCGTCGAAGTCGGGAAAGCCCTGACCGAGGTTCACCGCTCCGGAGCGGACGGCCAGCGCGCTGAACTCGGAGAAGACCGTGGGCGGGAGCGCCCGCACGCGTCCGGAAGCCTGCACGTCGGCGACGCTAGCACCGGCTTGACGGCCCAGGGCTCTTGGTCCACATGCTTCCCCCGCCACCAAATGGACCGCACCGAACGACTGCTCGATCTGGTGGCGTTGCTGCTCGATGCCCACGAGCCGGTGTCCTGGGCCGAGCTCAAGGAGAGCTTTCCCGACGACTACGGGAGCGGCAGCGACGAGGCCACGGAGCGGAAGTTCGAGCGCGACAAGGCCGAGCTGCTCGAGCTGGGCATCCCGCTCACCTACGTCCAGGGCGACGAGGACCGGAAGGACGGCTACCTCCTCGACCGCAGCGCCTACTACCTCCCCGAGCCGGGCTTCACCCCCGAGGAGATGGCGGTGCTCTACGCCGCCGGCTCGGCCGCGCTCGCCTCGGGCGCCTTCCCCGGCCGGCACGACCTGCAGCATGCGCTCCGGAAGATCGGCTTCTTCGCCGGAGGTGAGCTCGCCACGCCGCGGGTGCGGATGGAGCTCGGCGCGGTCCGCGAGACCGCCGCCGTCCCCGAGCACCTCGAGGCGCTCTGGGCGGCCGCCAGCGCCCGGAAGTGGGTGGAGATCGTCTACGCCTCCCCGAAGCGCCCCGAGCCGTCGACCCGGAAGGTGGACCCCTACGGCCTGGTCCTCCGGCGCGGCGTCTGGTCCCTGGTGGGGTTCTGCCACCTGCGGGAGGGGCTCCGGACCTTCCACGTCCATCGCATCCGGGCGCTGAAGATGAACGCCAGCAAGCCGCGGACGCACGACTTCGAGGTGCCGGCCGACTTCGCCATCGACGCCCACGTGCCCCATGCTCCCTGGCAGTGGGGCATCGAGCCGCCGGTGGAGGTCCGCCTCGAGCTCCAGGGCCCGCTCGCCGCCCAGGCCGGAGCCCACTTCCCGGACGCCCGGGTCGAGCGCCGGGGCGAGCACACCGAGGTGGTGCTCCGGGTCACCCTGCTGGACGCGTTGCTCAAGCACGTGCTCGCCCTCTGGCCCCAGGCACGGGTGGTCTCGCCCGAGCCGGCGCGGGCCCGCTTCCGCGCCCTGGCCCAGGCGGTGGCCTCGCGGCATGGAGCCCGGGCGTGAGCGACGTCCACGAGCGACTGCGGCGGCTCCTCTTCGTCGTGCCCTACGTCGCCCGCCACCGCGGGGTGACCGTCGACGCGCTGGCGAAGCAGCTCGGCGTCAGCCGGGAAGAGCTGCTCCGCGACCTCGAGCTGCTCACCATGGTGGGCCGTCCCCCGTTCCAGCCGGACGACTTCATCGATCTCCACGTGGAGAACGACCGCGTCTGGGTCGACCTGGACCAGCGGTTCAGCAAGCCACCGCGCCTGACCGGCCCCGAGGCCGCGGCGCTCGCCTCTGCCGCCGAGCTGCTCCGTCCCGCCGCACAGAGCGCCCTCGCCTCGGCGCTGGCCAAGCTGGAGAAGGTGCTGCCCGCGCAGGCCAAGCGGCTGTACCGGGAGCTGGGGAGCGCGGTGAACGCCCGCTCGCTCGCGTCGGAGGAGCTGGGAACCCTCACCCGCGCGGTGGAGGAGCGCCGTGAGCTCGAGTTCGACTACGCCGGTCGTGGAAGCACCGCTGCCGAGCGGCGCCACGTCGAGCCGGTCGAGGTCTTCAACCACCGCGGGCAGTGGTACCTGTATGGCTGGGACCTGGGGCGCGGCTCGGAGCGGCTCTTCCGGCTCGACCGGATGACGGCCATCCGGCGGATGGACCGGACCTTCTCTCCACGGTCGATGCCTCCGGCGCGGGTGCCGGATCCGGCCGAGCGCGGCGAGGTGCGGGTCCGTTTCACCGCCGCGTCGGCGCCCTACCTGCGCGAGCGCTTCGGCGGGGAGGCGCGCGAGCTCGCCGACGGCGGCGTGGAGGTGAAGGTCTCCGGCGAGGAGCGCTGGCTCGTCCAGTGGATCCTCTCCTTCGGCGGCGAGGCCGAGGTGCTCGAGCCGGCGTGGGCGCGCGAGGCGGTCTCCCGCGCGGCGATGCGGGCGCTCGACGGGACCCGGTAGACCTCCGGCTCCCGGCCGGAGCCGGCGGTCACCCGGACCCGACGGTGAGGGGCCGGAGAGATGCGCTCGAATCGATATTGACTTTGATTCGCAAAATCGATTCTAAGTGGGGCATGCCCGGTCTCGAGGTCTCGACGCTCGTCGCGCTGGTCCTCGCCGGGCCGGCAAGCGCGGCCCTCCCCGCTCCGGCCCGGCTCGAGCGCAGCGTGTACGCGATGGGGACCCGGCTGAGCGTCGACGCCGAGGGCCCCTCCCCCGAGGTGCTCCGGGAGGCGACCGAGGCGGCCTTCCGGGAGTCGGAGCGCATCGAGGCGGCCTGTTCCACCTGGCGGGCAGACTCGTCCTGGAGCCGCCTCAACCAGGCGCGGGGGGCGGAGGTCCCCCTCGATCGCGAGTGGCTGGAGCTCCTCTCCACCATCCAGGACTGGAACCGCCGGACCGAGGGCGCGTTCGATCCGGTGCTCGGTGCGCTGCTCCGGGCCTGGGGCATCCGGACCGGGGGGCGTACGCCGTCGGCCGACGAGCTCGCGCGGGCGCGCGCCGCCTCGGGAGCCCGCCTCCTCGTCCTGGACCCGAACCGGGGCGTCGCACGACTCGCCCACCCCGAGGCGGCTCTGGACGAGGGCGGCTTCCTCAAGGGCTACGCGCTCGATCGCATGGCCCAGCTTCTCGAACGCGCCGGAGTGCACGACGCGCTGCTCGACTTCGGCGGCCAGCTGCTCGTGCTCGGCCGCCCGCGTCCGGTCGCCCTCGCGGCACCCGACGACCGGCACCGCGCCACGCTGAGCTTCCTCCTCCGTCCGGGGTCGCTCAGCTCCAGCGGGACCTCCGAGCACGGCCGGCACATCCTCGACCCCGCGAGCGGCATCCCGTCTCCTGCCTGGGGAAGCGTCTCGGTCGTCGCCAGCGACGGCCTCACCGCCGACGTCCTCTCCACCGCCCTCTACGTCCTCGGATCCGACCGCGGGCTGGCCTGGGCCGACGCCCACGACGTGGCGGCGGTCTTCCAGCGCCCGGGTCACCCGGCCCTGGAGAGTCGCCGGGCCCGGGACCTCGACCTCCACACCCCACCCCCCCAGGAGACGTCGCGATGAACTCATCCGCCGGCGGCGCATGCGCGCTGCTCGTCCTGCTCTCCGGCTCCGCCCTTGCCCAGGACCGGCCCGACGCCGGGAGCAGCAACGCCGCCGATCTTCAAGTGGAGGTCGACGAGCTGCGGCGCCGGGTGGAGATCCTCGGCGAGGAGCTCGAGGCGCAGAAGACCGGCTCGGCCCCGGCGATCCCGCTCTCCGGCGACTCGCTCGAGCGAGGACGCGCGCTCGGGCTGTCGCCCGCGGCGAGCAAGGTCTACCAGAAGGACGGCCTCTCCATCGGCGGGTACGGCGAGACGGTGGTGACCTTCTACGGCAGCCGCCTCGAGGACGGCACGGTGGCGCCGGTGGACAACGTGGCCGACACGCTGCGAGCGGTGCTCTACGTCGGCTACAAGTTCAACGACTGGCTGGTGCTGAACTCCGAGTTCGAGTTCGAGCATGGCGGCTTCTCCGACGAGCACGCCGAGGGTGAGGCGATCGCCGAGTTCGTCTACCTCGACTTCCTCGTCTCCAAGGCGTTCAACGTCCGCGCCGGGAACGTCCTCCTCCCGCTCGGCTTCATCAACGAGCTCCACGAGCCCCCCACCTTCCTCGGCGCGTACCGCCCTGCCCTCGAGAACGAGGGCGGGCTCATTCCCACGACCTGGCACGAGATCGGGATCGGGTTCCACGGAGAGCTTCCGCTCGCCCTGACCTACCGCCTGTACCTGGTGAACGGGCTCGACGCGACGGGCTTCAACGCCGAGACCAGCGGCAGTATCGGCGGGGGGCGACAGGACGGCCACCTCGCCATCGCCAACAAGTTCGCCCTCACCGGCAGGCTGGACTGGCATCCCATCCCCGGCCTCCTGCTCGGGGCGAGCTTCTACGGAGGCGATTCGTCGCAGACCAACGACTCCACGGCGATCTGGACCACCGTGGTGGAGGCCCATCTCGAGTTCCGGAGCCACGGGTTCCAGGGACGGGCGATCTACGCCCGGGTGACGAACAGCGGGGACGGCCTCGCCGCGCGGGGAAGCGACGCGCAGGCCTTCGGCACCGGCACCGTGCAGTCGGGCGGCTACGTCGAGGCCGGCTTCGACGTCCTCTCCCTCGTCCCCTCGACGCGGATGGCGCTCATCCCCTTCGTGCGCTACGAGCGCTTCAACACGCAGGTGGCCGTCGCTCCGGGGGCCTCGGCCAACCCGGCCAACCTCCAGACCAACGTGTACATCGGGGCGAACTTCAAGCCCATCCCCCAAGTCGCCTTCAAGGTGGACTACGACATCCGGACCAATGCCGCACGCACCGGCCGAAACCAGCTCAACCTCGCGCTGGCCTACCTCTTCTGAGGCGCTCCCGTGGATCCGAAGCGCCACCGCACTCCTGATCTTGCTCGCGGCAGCGACGGGCTCGGCCGCGGAGCGCCTCTCCCAGACGGAGGCCCTGGCGCTGGTGTTCCCCGGAGCGACCCTGGAACGCAAGGAGCACTTCCTGACCGAGGAGCAGCGGCAGCACATCCAGGAGCTGGCCAAGGTGGAGGTCAAGTCTCGCTACGTGGTGTCCTACGAGGCTCGCCGCGGCAAGGAGCTGCTGGGCGTGGCCTTCTTCGACACCCACGTGGTGCGGACGCAGCAGGAGACGGCGATGATCGCCATCTCCCCGAAGGGCGCCATCCTCCGGGTGGAGGTGGTCCAGTTCCGGGAGCCGGAGGAGTACGCGGCGCCCGACCGCTGGAAGGAGCAGCTGAAGGGCCA
The DNA here is from genome assembly GCA_035501615.1 of Myxococcaceae bacterium. Classification (GTDB taxonomy): domain Bacteria; phylum Myxococcota; class Myxococcia; order Myxococcales; family Myxococcaceae; genus RPRB01. Next base: position 19,712 of record DATJVY010000157.1, on the reverse strand, counting down.
GACGCTCTCCCCGAAGCTGTCCCTGAAGGCGGACATCCGGCCGCTGAGCGGAGCGAGCCTCACCGCCCAGGCACTGGTGGACGCCTCGAGGCGAGCGCTGGCCGAGTTCGAGGTCCTTGGACCGAGCCCGCCGCAATGAGGCGCTTCGAGCGATGGGGTCTGCGGCTGGGCTTCGTCCTCGGTGCGCTCACCGGGGTGGTCTACGGCGCTCTCCGCTACTTCGGTCAGACGAACGGAGAGTTCGGGCCCGAGCCCGGCCCCTGGCAGCCCTTCTGGCAACACGCCCACGTCCTCGCCGCGCCGGTCCTTCTGTTCGCGCTCGGAATCGCCGTCCGGGGGCACGTCTTCGGGATGCTGAACCGCGGGGTGCGGCGCGGGCGGCGGACCGGCCTCGTGCTCGCCGGGCTCCTCGCGCCGCTGGCCATCGGCGGGTACGCCGTGCAGGTCGTCACCGGGGCCAGCCTCCGGGCGGTGCTCGGCTGGAGCCATGCCGTGCTCGGCGTGGCGTTCGTGGTGCTGTACGCCGTCCACTGGGCGAAGCCCCGGAGCGCGCCGGGTCCTCGGTGAGGGGCCCCGGCCCCCCTTGGACGTCTCAGGGGTGCGCGGGTGGACAGCGGAAGGCCACGCCGGTGAGCGTGGCCCCGACCGGTGCGCCGCCGTTCTGCTGCAGGCTCACCGGCGAGAAGTAGATGTGCGTCGCCCCGCGGGCCTCGGCCCTCTGCATGGCGTCGGCGGTCGCCTGCGAGGCGAGTTCCTCGGCCGTCGTGCTCCCCGAGCCCCAGCTCTTGGCCTGGCTCTCGCCGATGACGGTGCCGAGGTTCTCGCAGGGGGTGCCCAGCACGCCGTTGACCGGGATGACCCGGTACGCCTGCGGCGCCGGGGGCGAGGTCGCGCAGCCGGCGCAGCTCAGGAGGAGGACGAGCTCTCCGAGGTGCCTCCCCCTCCGCACCGCGCTCGGCGAGCGTGCCCGGTCCATGGCCCTGGCTCAGGCGCGAGGCGGGAGCTCGTCCCCCTCGAAGTCCACCTCGTCCACGTAGCACCATCCCCAGTCCTCGCCCCGCTCGAAGGACTGCACGATGGGGTGCTGGGTGGCGTGGAAGTGCTTCGTGGCGTGGCGGTTCGGGCTCGAGTCGCAGCAGCCCACGTGGCCGCAGGTCAGGCAGAGCCGGAGGTGCACCCAGCGCCCGCCCATCTTGAGACAGTCCTCGCAGCCCTTGGTGGTGGAGGGATGGACGGGCTTGAGGGTCTCGACGTGGTGGCAGTCGGCCATGGCGGCGCGCGAGCCTGCCCCCTGGCTCCCGGCGGGGTCAATCGTCCGTGTGCGGGGGATTCGCCCCCGTGCATCAGTGCACGCCCGGCGACCTTCCTCCCGGGGGTGGCTTCCCGCCGGAGCGACCGGACGGAGCCTCCTCGTCCGCCTCGGCTGGAGGGTCGAACCCGGTCCAGCCCTGGATGGGAGACGCCATGGCGGCGGCGCGGTAGGGGTTCGACGGGCCCGAGAAGGCGTCCGAGATGCGCTCCAGAACCTCCCGGCCATGGACGAGCCACACCCCGCGCTCGTCGATCCGGGCGATCTCGTCGAGGCCGACCCGCCACTCCCTGGGGTGCAGGAACCCGCGCTCCAGGGCGAAGCTGTGCGGTCCGACGGCGAACACGGATCCCAGGACGCTTCCGTCGTTCGCGAGCACGGTCATTCCTTCGTGAATCCCGGCCGGGCGATCCGTTCCCATCGCAGCACCTCCGCCCGGGGAGGATACTCCTCGCCTCGCGGCAGGGGAGAGCCGCCCTTGGATGGCGCGGGATCCCCCGGTCTTCCCGGGGCTCGGCGGCGTCTCCTTCCGCACGGTTCGGGACACCGTCTCGTGCAGGCGCCGCATGGGTCCAATCGGGTGCGCGGTCGTTGCGCCGGTCGCTTCGGTATTGCATACGCTCTTCCACGGCCATGACCACGGACTCGTTCAAGACTCGAGGAAATCTCGCCACCGGCGGCAAGACCTACGAGGTCTTCTCGCTCGACGTGCTGGCGAAGGCGCACCCTGCGGTGCGGCAGCTTCCGTTCTCGCTCCGCGTGCTTCTGGAGAATCTCCTCCGGCACGAGGACGGGCGGGTGGTGAAGCGCGAGCATGTCGAGAAGATGCTCGCCTGGAGCCCCAAGGCGGCCCCGGACACCGAGATCTCGTTCCACGTCGCCCGGGTCCTCCTCCAGGACTTCACCGGCGTTCCGGCGGTGGTGGACCTCGCCGGAATGCGCGAGGCGCTGGCCACGCTGGGAGGCGATCCCAACCGGATCAACCCCCGGAACCCCGCCGACCTGGTCATCGACCACTCGGTGGTGGTGGACCAGTTCGGGAGCACCACCAGCTTCCAGGCCAACGCCGAGTTGGAGTTCGAGCGCAACCGCGAGCGCTACGCCTTCCTTCGCTGGGGACAGAGCGCGTTCCGGAACTTCCGGGTCGTGCCGCCGGATACCGGAATCTGCCATCAGGTCAACCTCGAGTTCCTCGCCCAGGTCGTGTTCCAGGACGGCAAGCGCCTCTTCCCGGACACCCTGGTCGGGACCGATTCCCACACCACGATGGTGAACGGGCTGGGCGTCGTGGGCTGGGGCGTGGGCGGTATCGAGGCCGAGGCCGCGCTCCTCGGCCAGCCGCTGACCATGCTCATCCCCCAGGTGGTCGGCTTCCGGCTGAGCGGGAAGCTGCCCGCGGGCGCCACCGCCACCGACCTGGTCCTGACCGTCACCCAGATGCTGCGGAAGAGGGGCGTGGTCGGGAAGTTCGTCGAGTTCTTCGGGCCGGGCATCTCTGAGCTCTCGCTCCCCGACCGGGCCACCATCGCCAACATGGCGCCCGAGTACGGCGCGACCATCGGCTTCTTCCCGGTGGACGCCGAGACGCTGTCCTATCTGCGCTTCACCGGCAGGCCGCTCGCGCAGGTCGAGGCGGTCGAGGCGTACTGCAAGGCCCAGGGGCTGTTCCACTCCAAGGACACGCCCGAGCCGGTGTTCTCGGATCTCCTCTCGCTCGACCTGTCCACCGTCGAGCCGAGCCTCGCCGGTCCCAAACGGCCTCAGGATCGCGTGCCGCTCAAGGACGCGAAGCAGGTCTTCCAGAAGAGCCTCCAGGAGATGGTGAACACCGCGCCACCCCAGGACGAGGACGCCGCGCCCGCCGGGGCCGCCAAGACGCCTCCGGCCACGGGGAGCTCCCGTCTCGCCGCCAGCGCGACGGTGACCCAGGGCTCGCTCAGCTACCGGCTGCAGCACGGCGCGGTGGTCATCGCCGCCATCACCTCCTGCACCAACACCAGCAATCCGGCGGTGCTCCTCGCCGCCGGCCTCCTGGCGAAGAAGGCGGTGGAGCGCGGCCTCGCGAGCAAGCCCTGGGTGAAGACCTCGCTCGCCCCGGGGAGCAAGGTGGTCATGGACTACCTGCGCTCGGCCGGCCTGGTCCCCTACCTCGAGGCCCTGGGCTTCCACCTGGTGGGCTACGGCTGCACGACCTGCATCGGGAACTCGGGCCCGCTTCCGGAGCACATCGCCAGCGCGGTGACGGACCAGGACCTGGTGGTGGCCGCGGTGCTCTCCGGGAACCGGAACTTCGAGGGACGCATCAACCCCTACGTCCGGATGAACTTCCTCGCCAGCCCGCCCCTGGTGGTGGCCTACGCCCTGGCCGGCGAGATGGACCTGGACCTGAACACCCAGCCGCTCAGCATGGACCGCAACGGCAACCCGGTTTACCTCCGCGACATCTGGCCGTCGGACCGCGAGGTGCGCGAGGCCGTCGCCGCGCACGTGAAGCCCGAGCAGTTCCGGAACCAGTACGCCCACGCCCTGGAGGGCGACGAGCGGTGGCAGAAGCTGAGCGTGCCGACCTCCAACACCTTCGCCTGGGACCCGAAGAGCACCTACGTCCGCCGGCCCCCGTTCTTCGAGAACCTCCCCAAGGAGCCGGCCCCGGTGCAGGACATCCGGGGCGCGCGGGTGCTGGCACTGCTCGGCGACTCGGTCACCACCGACCACATCAGCCCCGCGGGCAGCATCGCCAAGTCCAGCCCCGCAGCACGCTACCTCATGGAGCAGGGTGTGGAGCCGAAGGACTTCAACTCCTACGGCAGCCGCCGCGGAAACCACGAGGTCATGGTGCGCGGCACCTTCGCCAACATCCGGCTCAGGAACCTGCTGGTCCCCGGCGTGGAGGGCGGAGTCACCGTCCACCACCCCACCCGGGAGCGGATGAGCATCTACGACGCGGCGATGAAGTACGCCGCGGAGAAGACGCCCCTCGTCGTCATCGCCGGAGCGGAGTACGGCACCGGCAGCTCGCGCGACTGGGCGGCCAAGGGCACCCTCCTCCTCGGAATCCGGGCGGTCATCGCCAAGAGCTTCGAGCGCATCCACCGGAGCAACCTGGTGGGCATGGGGGTGCTCCCGCTCCAGCTCGATGCGGGAGAGGATGCCTCGACCCTCGGGCTCACCGGCAAGGAGACCTACGAGATCTCCGGCGTCGCCGACGGCCTCGCCCCCGGCAAGCGTCTCACGGTGAAGGCCACCGGGGAGAAGGGCACCAAGGAATTCGGCGTGACCTGCCGGATCGACACTCCGAACGAGCTCGACTACTACCGGCACGGCGGGATCCTGCCGTTCGTGCTCCGGCAGCTGGCGAAGGCCTGACCGGGGCGCGCTGCCCCCTCAGTGCGCGGCGGCGTCCTTGCGGCGGCGCTTGTCGAGGTACATCCGGCTGTCGGCCTCGGAGAGCAACTCCTCCAGGGACTCGGGGTTCGCCGGGTCGAAGGCGGACACCCCCGTGCTGAAGGCCAGCTGGAACTCGCGGCCGGCCCGGCCGTTCAGGGCATCGAGCCGGGCGCTGAGACGGGCGAGGAGGTCCGGCTCACGCACCACCGAGGCGTCGGTCACCAGCACGACGAACTCGTCACCGCCCAGCCGCGCCACCACGTCCCGCTCGCGGAAGGTGGACTTGAGGACCGTCCCGGTGTCGACGAGAGCGCGGTCTCCCGCCGCGTGTCCCAGCCGGTCGTTGATGTCCTTCAGGTCGTCGAGGTCGACGAAGATGAGCAGCATGGGCCGGCGGGCGAGCGCCGCCGCGTCGAGCTGGACCCGCGCGTAGCGGAGGAAGCCGCGCCGGTTGTGGAGGCCGGTGAGCTCGTCGAGGTACGAGAGGTTCGACTCGTGCGGCGGCCCGTCCGCCCCGCGCAGGCGCACCCGGTCGGTCACGTCCCGCCAGAGCCAGAGCTGGTCCGCCCGCTGGTCCTCCACCACCACCGGGAGGACGTCGCACTCGAGCACGCGCCCGTCGCTCATCGCCCACGACTCGCCGGCCACCGGGCCATCCTGGCGGTGCAGCTCGGCGACGCGTCCGAGGAAGCGCGGGGCGTCGGCGAAGGAATCGCCGAGCCGCTCGCAGAGGTCTCCGAGCGAGACGCCGACGAGCCCGCTGGCGGGCGCCGGCAATGCAAAGAGGCGGCAGAACGCGGGGTTGGCGGCCAGGACGCGATCATTTGGCCCCACCACCAGCACGCCGTCGCCGGTCGCCTCGAGGAGGGTGCGCCAGAGCGCGAGCGAGTGACTCGCCGGAGCGTCCGGCGGAGCGGGATCGCTGGTGAAGGCCGAGGTGTCCACGGCGGAAGGAGGCAATCCGGGATGCTACGGCGGGCGGCTGACGGGATCCCACCGCGAAGTGCGAGAGCCAGGACTCGGCCCCCGCACCCGGGAGGCCATGGACTGGCGGACACTGCCCGGGCCTCCAGGGCTCTGCTCGGCAGGGGGACGCTCATGGAGCGGCGGACACCGCCGCCCGTCCAGGTTCAGGCCGCGACGCGAGGCCGGGCCAGGCTGCCGACCCGCGCCACCAGCACTTCCGGCTCCACTGGTTTCGTCAAGTAATCCTGGAACCCCGCTTCCAGCGCACGGCTCCTGTCCTCCGGTCGCGCGAAGGCGCTGAGCGCGACCGCGGGCATCCCGGCGGTGGACCCCGAGCGCATCCGGCGGATCTCGCGGATCAGCGCGCAGCCGTCCATGCGTGGCATGGCGATGTCCGAGATCAGGGCGTCCGCCCGGTTCGAGGCGAGCCAGGCGAGCGCCCGTTCGGCGTCGCCGAGCGTCACCACCTCGGCCCCGTGCCCCTCGAGGGTCGAGGCGAGCATCTCCAGCGTATCCGGCTCGTCGTCCACCACCAGGAGACGCAGGCCCGAGAGGCTCACCCGCTCGGGAGTGCCCGCCACCTCGACCGTCCGCGCCGTCCGCTCGGCGGCGAGCGCCCGCGTCAGGGGGAGCTGGACGATGAAGGTCGAGCCGTGGCCCTCGCCCGCGCTGCTCGCGGCGACGGTCCCGCCGTGCAGCTCCACCAGGTGACGGACGATGGCCAGCCCGAGCCCCAGTCCGCCATGGGCCCGGGTGACCGTGGTGTCGGCCTGGCGAAAGCGCTCGAAGACGTGGGGGAGGAAATCGGCGCGGATTCCCTGGCCGGTGTCGCTCACCGTCAGCGTGGCGGCGCCGTCGCAGACCGCCAGCGAGACCGACACCCGGCCCCCGCGCGGCGTGAACTTCATCGAGTTGGAGAGGAGGTTGAAGAGGATCTGGTGCAGTCGCTCCGGGTCTCCGGTGAGCGTGCAGGGAGCGATCGAGGACACCAGCTGGACGCCGCGGCTCTCTGCAGAGGGGCGGAGCGACTCCACCGCAGCCTCCACGACGCGGCCCAGGTCCACGGTCTCGAGGTCCAGCCGGGTCTTGCCCGAGACGATGCGGCTCACGTCGAGGAGGTCCTCGACCAGACGGGTCTGCGCCTTCGCGTTCCGCTCCAGGGTCTCGAGTGCCCGGATCTGCTTCTCGGGGCTGAGCCCGCCGCGACGGAGCAGGCGGGTCCAGCCGAGGATCGAGGCCAGCGGCGTGCGCAGCTCGTGGCTCACCGTGGCCAGGAACTCGTCCTTGGCGCGGCTGGCCTCCTCCGCCCGCTGGTACAGCTCGGCGTTGACCATCGCCAGCGCGGCGCGGCGGGCGAGCTCCTCCACCAGGCCGAGGTCGAGCCGATCGAAGCGGCGGCCGCTCCGCACCGTCAGGAAGCTGATGACGCCCAGGGTCCGCCCCCGGGCCGAGAGCGGGGCGCAGACCAGCGAGGTGGGGCTCAGCCGCTCGAAGAGCCGCAGCCGCTCGGGGTCCGCGGCCATCTCCAGCTTCACCGCCGCCGGGACGCGCTCGCGGAGCACCGAGCGGCCGGTGCGGAGGGCCTCGGTCACCGGCGAGTCGGCGTCGGTGCGCGGGGCCATGGCTCTCAGCTCGGTCAGCGCCTCCTCCTCGATGTTGCCCGACACCAGGACCCGGCGCAGGCTGCCCGAGTCCTCGACCAGGTCGACGATGCACACGTCGGCGAAGGTGGGGATGGCCATCTCGCCCACCGCGCGCAGGGTGGCCTCGTAGTCCAGGGTGCCCGAGAGCTCGGCCGCTCCGCCCGAGAGGATGCGCAGCGCCTCCTCCTCGCGATGGCGGGTGGTGACGTCGATGGTGGTGCCGACCCACTCGCGGATCTTCCCGTCCGCACGGAGGAGCGGGATGCCGCGGCTGGCGACGGTGGCCCAGCCTCCGCTCGCCTTGTGCACCCGGTACTCGGCGTAGAAGCGCCGCCGCTGTGCCACCGCCTCTGCCCAGAGTCGCGCGGTGCGCTCCAGGTCGTCGGGGTGAACGACGTCGATCCACCCGAGGCCCAGCATCTCCTCCGGCCGCTGGCCGGTCAGCGCGCACCAGGCAGGCACCACGTGGCGGTTGTGCCCGTTCCAGTCCGCCACCCACACCATGTCGGCGTTGGTCTCGACGATGGACCGGAAGCGCTCCTCGCCCAGGGCGAGCCGCCGGCGCTCGCCCTCGAGCTCGTCGGCCAGGGCCATCCGCTCCCGGGCCAGGGCATCGCTCCGCGCCCGCGCCGAGACCTGCTCGGTGACGTCGGTGGCGAAGGAGAGCACTCCCTCCACCGCTCCGTCCGCTCCGGTGACCGGGAGGAAGGCCAGGTCGAACCAGCGCCGCTCGGAGCCTCCGGGCGTCTCGACCATCAGCGGGTGCTCCTGGTCGCGGTGGGCGATGCCGGTGTGGAGGACGCCGCGCATGGCCTGGAGGAGCGGCTCGGCGCGCCACTCCGGCAACGCCTCGGTCAGCGTGAGGCCCAGAAACTCCCGGCCGGGGTGCCGGGCGCGGTAGCGATCGTTGACGAACTCGTAGACCAGATCGGGCCCGCGCAGGTAGGCCATCTCCGCCGGAACCTGAGCCAGCAGCGACTCGAGCCCGGCCCGACGAACCTCGGTCCGGTCCCGCTCGGCCTCGGAGGCCGCGAGCGCGGCGTGAGTCTCGGTCTCCCGGGTGACGTCCCGGAGGCGCACGACGAGGGCCGAGCCCGCGCGGGTGGCGTGGATCCGGAGCCAGCGCTTCAGGGGCCCCGAGTCGTCCTGGACGCGTCGCTCGGTGGGCTCACCGGTCTCCAGCGTCCGGCAGTAGCTGCCGAGCACTCCCGAGCGCTCGGCGTCCTTTGCGCCGGCGCCGAGACCGGGGACGAATCTCGACACCGGTGTGGTGCCCACCATCCGCGCCGCGACCGGGTTGGCGTAGAGGTAGCGAAAGTCCACCACCCGTCCACCTTCTCGCACGGGAGTGAAGACGAAGACCGGTTCGGGACTCTCGTCGAAGAGGGTCGCCAGAACCTCGGTGGTGAGCTCGACCATGAAGCGCGACTGGCGTCGAAGTCTAGCCCCACACCATCCGAGCGGCGCGATAGGTGCCGATGTGGGCGCGCACGCTCGCTTCGAGCGGTCGTGCGTACCCGCCCCCCAGCGTGACCACCACCGGCAGCCCCGAGCGCCGCACGGCCTCGAGCACGAAGGTGTCCCGCGCCTCGAGCCCGGCGTGGGTGAGGGAGAGCCGTCCCAGGGTGTCCTCGGCCAGCGGGTCGACCCCGGCCTGGTAGTAGACGACGTCAGGCCGGGCGGCCTCGAGCACGCGGGGCAGGTGGCGTGCCAGCGCGTCCAGGTACACGTCGTCGCCCGCGCCGTCGGGGAGCCCGACGTCCAGGGTCGAGCGCTGCTTGCGGAAGGGGAAGTTGTGCTCGCCGTGCATGCTGAAGGTGAAGACCTCCGGGTCGTCGGCGAAGACCGCGGCGGTCCCGTTGCCCTGGTGCACGTCGAGGTCGACCACCAGCGCGCGGCGGACGCAGCGCGCGGCCTGCAGCGAGCGGATGCTCACCGCGATGTCGTTGAACACGCAGTAGCCCTCGCCGTGGTCCGGGAAGGCGTGGTGCGTGCCTCCGGCGAGGTTGCCTCCGATGCCGTCCTCGAGCGCGCGCGCCGCGGCGGCGCAGGTGCCGCCCACTGCCGCCCGCGAGCGCAGCACCAGCTCCGGGCTCCAGGGAAAGCCGAGCCGGCGCTCCTCGGCCTCGGTCAGGCGCGCGTCGAGCACCGCCCCGACCCACCGTCGGGTGTGGACCCGGAGCAGGTCGTCGGGGTCCACCGGCTCCGCCGGCGTCAGCTCGTCCGGCCGCAGCACGCCCGAGGCGAGCAGCGCCTCCCGGAGCATCCGGTACTTCCCCATCGGGAACCGGTGGTTCGGCGGCAGCGGGACGACGTGGTGATCGGAATGGAAAACCCGCACGGTGGCTGCCGCCACTCTGCCTCGGCGACGGCAATTCTTGGAGGTCCGCCGGGACGCTCCCCGGCCACGCGACCCGTGCGCACGCGTCTGGACCGCAGATCAGTGGTGAGGCCCCGGCTCCGTCCCAACCCTCTCCGGAAACCTCGGACGGAGACCCTGGAGCCCGGGGGCCGTCTTTCGGATGGAGGAGAGATGAACGGACTCGTGAAGAAGATGGTTCTCGTCGGGATGCTGGGCGCCGGGATGGCCTTCGCTCAGTCTTCGGGCAGCACCGGCTCGACCCAGGGCGGCTCGGGGAGCGCAGGCACCGGCTCGAGCGACAGCTCCAAGACCCAGCGGTCCTACGACAGCAGCAGCAGCAGCACCCAGACCGAGAGCAACTACGGAGGCTCGGGGGACACCGGCAACAGCACCACGAAGAAGAAGAAGTCGTACGACTCGACGAGCACCAGCCCGTCCGGGACGGACACCTCGGGCAGCACCGGGATGGGCGCCACCGGCACCGGGTCCTCGGGCTCGGACACCAGCGGCAAGTGACGCCGGGGGCCGCGAGGCCCAGCGCACGAGAGCGGCCACGGTCGGGCATTCCGGCCGTGGCCGTTCGTGCGTGAAGCGCGGAGTCGGCACGCAAGCTGTTGAAATGCCGGAGTTCTGTGAAAGCCCGAGGTCGTGTCGATCTGCGCCCATCCGGTTCGTCGCCCTGCCAGAAGGGGGCGATCCCGGCCAGTCCGGGCCCGCTCGACCTCGAACCGACAGGAGCAAGCGATGCGCGTCATGGTGCTGGTCAAGGCGACGAAGAGCTCCGAGGCCGGAAAGATGGCGCCCAAGGAGCTCCTCGCCGAGATGGGCAAGTTCAACGAGGAGCTGATCAAGGCCGGCATCCTGCTGGACGGCGACGGCCTGAGGCCGAGCAGCAAGGGCAAGCGGGTGCGCTTCTCGCCCGGGAACCACCGGACCGTCCTCGACGGACCCTTCACCGAGACCAAGGAGCTCGTGGCCGGCTACTGGATCTGGCAGGTCAAGTCGCTGGACGAGGCCGTCGAGTGGGTGCGCCGCAGTCCGCACCCGATGCCGGGCGAGGAGTCGGAGATCGAGATCCGGCAGTTCTTCGAGCCGGAGGACTTCGATCCCGAGCTCGCCCCCGACTTCCGCGCGTACGAAGAGCGGCTCGAGAAGGGCCTGCACGAGCTCCGGCGGTTCCGAGAAGAGGCCGAGCGAAAGAACGCGAAGAAGTGACCTGCTCGAGAGCGCCTGGAGACCGGCATTTCCCGGACTGCCGTTTGTGCTATGGCGACGGGCCGGTATGCACCTGACCTCCCGTCCCCTGGCCCTGGCCGGAGCCCTCGCGCTCGGCGTCTTCGCGCCCGGCTGCTCCTACGAGCACGGTCCGCTGTCCGACAAGCCCGACACCACGAGCCTTGGCAACTCGGGCCGATTCGGGGCCGTGCTGATCAGCACCGCCGACGGCCTGGCGGTTCGCCCGGCCAGTGCGGACGCGGTCGTGCCCGGAACGGTGCAGGGAGAGACCTCGCCCTTGACCACGCAGGCGCGGCCCCCGATGACGCTGCTCGGCACGCGCGTGGACTGGAGCTTCGGGCAGTCGGTCGAGCCGGAGCGCGGCTGGGCGCTGAACACGTGGACCTCCGGACCGATCCTTCCGGTCGAGCCGTGGAACATGGCCATGGAGACGACCGGCGAGGGCGAGGGCCACGGCGGCGCGCACTGAGCGCCTGCCCCCTCGGCGGACTTAGTGGAGGACCTGCGCCTCGGGCGGCGGCCCGAGGATGCGGCTGACCGTCTCGCGCACCCGATCCAGGTCGACCGGCTTGCTCACGTAGCCGCTCGCGCCGACCAGCTCGGCCTCCCACTCGAAGCCGTAGGCCGAGATGATGATGATCGGCAGCCCGCGGGCCCGGGGGAGCTTCTTCAGCGCCTCGAGCAGGCCCCAGCCGCTCATCACCGGCATCCGGAGGTCGAGCAGCACCGCCCGGGGCATCTCCTCCTCCAGCACGTCCAGCGCCTCTCGCCCGTTGGCCGCGCTCCGGGTGCGGTAGCCCATCTCCTCGAGGAGGTCGCAGATCAGCGTGCGGTGGCTCGCGTCATCGTCGACGACCAGGATGAAGGACATGGGGGGCCGCCCTGGAAGATGGTACCGGTCCGCCCCGGGCGGCAACTCGACCGACGTGTGAGTCGCGGCGGGCGGTGCTAGGAAGATCGGCTACTTCCGGGGGGACCAGGAGGTCCGCCAGTGTCGTTCCGTGCAGCCCAGGTCCTGTCGCTGCTGGTGGTGGGGGTCGCGGTCGCGGCGGACGCGCACCCCGACGCGGGGTCGGCGGTTCCGGCGCACGAGCGTCATCCGACGGATCCGCGCCCGCCCACGCCGCACGGCAAGATGGTGCAGCTGACCGTGCCCGGCGGGAAGACGGCCGCCTACGTCGCGCGGCCCAAGGGAACCCCCCACGGGGGTCTGCTGGTGCTCCACGAGTGGTGGGGCCTCAACGACTGGGTGAAGGGCGACGCGGACCGGTACGCGGCCCAGGGCTACCTCGTGCTCGCGGTGGATCTCTTCGACGGCAGGGTGGCCGCCAGCGCCGAGGAGGCGCAGAAGCTGATGTCGGAGCTCGACGAGAAGCACGCCCGGGAGGTCGAGGTCGCGGGGATCGACTGGCTCGCGCAGGCGCTCCCGGGGAAGAAGCTCGCCACCCTCGGCTGGTGCATGGGCGGCGGCCAGAGTCTGAACGCGTCGCTGGCCAGCGACGGGAGGGTCTCGGCGACGGTCATCTACTACGGCCTCCCGGTGACCGACGTGAACCTCCTCAAGAAGCTGCGCGGGCCGGTCCTCGGCATCTGGGCGAAGAAGGACGGATGGATCACCCCGGAGAAGGTCGCCGCGTTCGACCTCGCCCTCAGCGACGCGGGCATCAAGCACGAGTTCCGCAGCTACGACGCGGACCACGCCTTCGCCAATCCCAGCGGCGGCCGGTACAACCCTCCCGCCGCTCAGGACGCCAACGACGCCGCGCGCCGCTTCCTGAAGTCGATCCTGCACTGAGAAGGCATCCGCCGCGCCCCTGCGCGGCGTCCTTGGCGTCCCCCCTGACGCGGGGGGCTGAGAAGGCATCCGGCGCGCCCCGGCGCTCAGGAGCCGGTGATGCCCTGGCCCTCGAGCGAGCGGCGGAGGACGGGCATCGCGCGGGCGACCCGCATCTGGAGGGTTCCCGGGCGCGCTCCGCACAGCTCGCTCATCTCCTCGTAGGAGAGCATCTCGCCGTAGCGGAGCTCGACGGCGCGGCGGGCCTCGGTGGACAGCACGTCGAGCGCGTGCCGGAGCCGGTGAACGAGCGACGAGCGATGCACGTCGTCCTCGGCGCTCGAGCGGACGTCGTGGACCTCGGGCAGGGTCGCGTGCGGAACCTGCCAGCGGCGCCGGCGGCGGTGGATCTTCAGCGCGTCCAGACAGCGATTCCGGGCGATGGCCATCAGCCAGGCGGCGATCGACTCGCGCTCCAGCACCCGGTGGAGCGACTGGTAGGCCTGGACGAAGCAGGTCTGGTGCACGTCCTCGGCCAGGGCCCGGTCGGACAGGAAGCGTGCGCAGACCGCGAACAGCTGCGTGCCGTAGGCCTCCATCAGCACGCGGAGGGCGGTGTCGCCATCCCGTCGCCGCACCGCCCGCCGGATGCGGGCATCGGCCGCGCTCCGCTCGTCGAGTCCAGGCCCCATCGGTTCCGCCCGCTCCCGGTGCCGCGGCCGTGGATCGGCCTACGGTGAACAGGAGTCGGGCCGAGCCCGGGAATCTTCCCGGGGGGGGGCGGGGAGAGGCCTTCCGGAGGTGGGGTGGAGTCGCGGGAGCGGGGCCGCCGATGGCGCCACGCAGGGGCGCGGCGGACTCAGTCCGAGCCGGGCGGCGGGGCGCGGCGGTCGAGCCGCTCGAGGAACCGGTCCTGGGCGTGGTAACCGGCGCGCTGCAGCCGCTGGGACTCGACCAGGTCGGCCAGCCGGGTACAGAGCGTTCCGAGGGTGCGGAACGTCTCCGCCAGGAGGCGCTCGGCCTGCTCCGGATGTCCGAGCGGAGCCAGCAGGCGCTCCCGAACCGGCCGCAGGAGGCTTGGAAACTTCACGGCACCGACCTTAATCACATCCCCGTCCTTTCCGCGAAAGGGGAGCGAACAGATGGCCAGTGGGCAACGGGTGGGATTTCTCGGGCTGGGGCTGATGGGGAGGGGGATGGCGAAGAACCTCGCCACCAAGGGCTTCCAGGTGACGGTGTGGAACCGCTCCCGCGCCCGCGCCACGGCGCTCGAGCCGCTGGGGGTCAAGGTGGCCGACACGCCCGCGCAGGTCATGGCCGGCGTGGACGTGGCCTGCACCTGCGTCGCGACGCCGGCCGCGCTGGAGGAGGTGGTGGCCGGGAAGGACGGGCTGTTCTCCGCCGCGCGCCGCGGCCAGCTGCTCGTCGACTTCAGCACCATCGGGCCCGATCAGGCCCGAAGCCTCGAGCGGCGCGCGGACGCGCTCGGGGTGGACTTCGTGGAGGCTCCAGTCACCGGGAGCAAGACCGGCGCCGAGAAGGGGACGCTGCTCATCATGGCCGGAGCCACCGCAGGGGCGCTGGGGCGCGCCGAGCCGATCTTCCGCGCGGTGGGCGAGAAGTGGGTCCACTGCGGGCCCGTCGGCGCCGGCAGCCAGGTGAAGCTCGCCGGAAACGCGCTCATCGCCGCGATGCTGCAGAGCCTGGGAGAGGGGATGCTGCTCGCCACCCGCGCCGGGGTGGATCCGAGCAAGCTGCTCGAGGTGGTGCAGGCCTCCGGCTTCCGTTCGCCCTACTTCGACTTCAAGGGCAACGCGCTCCTGCGCAGGGACTTCGAGACCCACTTCGCCATCGACCTCATGCACAAGGACCTGGGGCTGTTCCTCGACAGCGCCGCTGCCCACCGCGTGCCCACGCCCACCACGGCCATCGTTCGCCAGTGCTACGAGCTCGCGCGCGCCGCCGGGAAGGGCGAGCAGGACATCGGTGCGGTGATCACGGTCTTCGAGCAGCTCGCCGGCGTGGAGATCCGCCCCAAGTCCTGACGCGTCAGAGCGCCCCCTAGGGGATGCACCGGTTCACAGGCCCGTCCGTTGACAGCTTGACCTGGTCGGGAGCCGGACGGGGGGTCGAGGGCGGTCCGGACGGGAGATCGAGCGTAGTCGTTTCGAGGACTTACGCCTGGTTTACGACGCACGCTTGCCGGGGGTCGGGGCGGCTGCTTACAGTCCCCAACGGCAGACGCGGTCGGGAGGTGCCCTTGGCCGACATCGGCGAGCTGGTGAAGCTGGGCGACGGGCGGTGGGCCCGCTACCAGCAGTGCGAGGTCAGCAGCACCGGTGGGCTCTCGATCCTCGTCGCCGTCGAGCTCGACGAGCGCAGCCAGCGACTCCTCGACGCCGCCGAGCTCGGCAGCACGGGCGAGCCGGAGCAGCCCCGCGAGTCCCCGCGCCTCACCCTGGCCGACGTCGGGGCTCCGAGCGAGGTCGTGGCCGCGGTCCACTGAGCCCGATCGGTGGCGCGCCCCTGCGCGCTCCCGTCGCTACTCCACCCCGAAGAACCGGCGCGCGTTTCCATAGGCGAGCCTACGCACCAGCACCTTGCCCAGACCCGCGCGCTCCGCGAGGTGCACCGCCCGCGGCAGGCCCAGCAGGTCTCCGGGCCGGTCGCCCGCGTCGCTGCCCAGCGTCAGCCGCCGGCTCCCCAGCCGCCGCACCAGCGCCACCGCGCGGTCGGCGGTGAGCTCCCCCACCTGGACGGTGAGCCCGGCCCAGTGGCCGCGGGCCAGGATCAGCGGCACGGTGCGGGCGCTGGCGTGCTCCACCAGGACCCGCCCCGGCTCGGGACCGTGCGCGCGCACGAGCGCGAGGAGCCGCCGCGTCCACCGCTCCTTGTCCAGCCCGGGAGTGTGAAGGACCACCCGGAGCGACAGCCGGCGGGCGAGCTCGAGCTGCTCGACGAGCGCCTCCTCCTCGTCCGGCCCGCCGTGGTGGAAGCCGATCTCGCCCAGGGCAACCACCCGTCCACGACCGAAGAGGTCCGGGAGGGAGGCGAGGACGTCGTGCAGCCCGCGGCGGGGAATGGCGCGGGGATGGACCCCCAGCGCCGCGTGGCCCCGGATGCCGGCCCGCTCCAGCCTCGGTAGCTGCACCTCCAGCAGGTCCCGGAAGTGCGCCCGGAGGCCGCGGGAGGTCGGCTCGGGGAAGTGGTGCCCCAGCGCGACGGCACGCTCCACGCCGAACGCCCGGAGGGACTCCAGATCCAGGTCGGACAGCGTCTCGGGATGGAGGTGGGCGTCGAAGAGGGTGTTCACTGGAGCGAGACAGTCTGGCCCGGCGACGTCTATTCTGCCTCCGGGAGGCCGCCGGAGCCCATGCTCCGCGCCGCGGAGGAGTCCGGTCGATGCGCGTCCTGCCGGTGTTGCTCGCGCTGCTCGTTCCCCTGTCCGCCACCGGGCAGAAGAAGCGCGCCTTCGCGGCGCCGGCGCCGAAGGGGCCCCCCTGCTCCAGCGCGGCCTACCACCAGTTCGACTTCTGGGTGGGCGAGTGGGAGGTCCAGACCCCGAAGGGCACGCCGGCCGGCGAGAACAAGGTGGAGAAGGTCCTCGAGGGCTGCGCGATCCGCGAGAGCTGGACCGCCGCCGACGGCAGCCACGGAAGCTCGCTCACCAGCTACGACGCCCCGGCCGGGCGCTGGACCCAGACCTTCGTGGACGACCTGGGGATGGTGCTGGTGCTGGACGGCGAATTCCGCGACGGGAAGATGACGCTCAGCGGGCGCCGCCCCGGTTCACGGGGGAGCTCCACGCTGAACCGCATCGTCTGGCAGAAGATGGACGGCGACCGCATCCGCCAGCGCTGGGAGCAATCGTCGGACGACGGCCGCAACTGGACCCTGCTCTTCGAGGGAATCTACAGCCGGAAGAAGGCGTGAGATGGAGCGCCCCCTGGCGGACCTGACGCCCGATGAGCGGGCTCTCCTCGCGCTCGAGGATTCGGTGCTCCTGGCGATTCGCCGGAGGGATCCGGCCGCACTGGACGCGCTGCTCACCGAGGACTTCTTGCTGATCGGCGCCGACGGAACGGCGACGCCGCGGGCGTCCTTCGTGCGGGCGGCGACCGACATCCCCGGGGAGATCCTCGAGCTGTCGGCGGAGCATCTCCGCGCGCACGTGGTGGCCGGGGTCGGCGTCCTGACCGGGCTGCAGCGGGCGCGGGTGCGGCTGCCGACCGGTCTGGAGGTCGAGGACCTCCAGCTCTTCACCGACGTGTGCGTGCGGGTCGGCGCCGGCTGGCGGATGAGGCTGGCGCACTCGGGCCAGGCTGTGTCGCCCGCGGCGAGCTAGGGCTGGCCGAGGCCCGCGCCCTCTCCGCGGGGGTCCGAGGCGGCGCTCCGGAGCCCGGTCTCCGGGTCCTCCAGGACGGCCTCCACGCCCGCCAGCGGCGTGTCGACGACCTTGAAGGTGTGTCCCATCGCCTCGAGGGCCGAGCGGGTGGCCGGGTCGATCGAGTCAGGGTTCACGAGGACGGTGTCGGGGAGCCACTGGTGGTGGACCCGTCCCGCGGTCACCGCGCTGGGCAGGTTCATCCGGGCGTCGACGACGTTGAGCACCACCTGGACGACCGCGGTTGGGATGAACGAGCCCCCCGAGCCGCCGACCACGAGCAGGACGCGGTCGGGGCGCTCCTTCTGGAACACCAGCGTCGGCGTCATGGACGAGACCGGGACCCTGCCGGGGGCGATGGAGTTGGACTCGCCGTAGACCAGCCCGTAGACGTTGGGGACGCCGGGCTGGACGGAGAAGTCGTCCATCTCGTCGTTGAGCAGGAGCCCGGTGCCGCGGGCGACGAGGCAGCTGCCGAACCAGGTGTTCACGGTCGTGGTGAGCGCGACGGCGTTGCCCGCGCGGTCGAGGACGGAGATCTCGGTGGTGTGGCGAGCCTCGGAGGGAGGGCTCGCCAGGGAGGCTCCGGCCGGGTTGCCGAACGCGGTGGAGGACGTGGCGTGCCGGGGGTCGATCCCTGCCGCGAGCTCGGACAGGTGCTCGGCGGAGAGAAGGCGCGCGACGGGGACCTCCACCTGGTCCGGATCGCCGATGAACCGGGCGCGGTCGGCGTAGGCGCGGCGGAGCGCCTCGAGGTAGAGATGGAGGTCGGCCGGCGCACGGCGCTCGAAGCGCTCGGGGCGAAGCCGCTCCAGAACGCCGAGCGTCTCGAGGAGGATGGTTCCTCCACCGCCGGGAGGAGGGAAGGCGGCGATGTGGTGCCCGCGATAGCTGCCGAGGAGCGGCGCTCGCCACCGCGGCCGGACGCGGGCCAGGTCGTCCGCGGAGAGGATCCCGCCGGCTTCCTGGACGGTCTGGACGATGGCGCGGGCGATCGGGCCGGTGCGGACGACCGGGGCGCCGCCGGCGGCGATGCGCTCCAGGGTGCGAGCGAGTGCCGGCTGGCGGAGGTGCGTTCCGAGCGGCGGCACTTCGGGAGGGCCGCCGGGAGTCGCCCGGAGGAAGATGCGCGCGGCCTCGGGGTCCTTCCGGAGGCACTCCAGCCGACCGGCCGCGGTCTGGCGGTACTTGGGGCCGACCACGAACCCGTCCCGGGCGAGCTTGATCGCCGGACCGAGGACGACCGAGCGAGGCAAGGAGCCCGCCTTCTCCAGCAGCGCCAGGTAGCCGTTGACGGCGTTCGGAACCGCGACGGAGAGCGCGCCGTCGGTGGAGAGGCCCGGCACCGGCTTGCCGTCGCGGAGGAACATGTCCCGGGTCGCGGCGGCGGGGGCCACCTCGCGGAAGTCGAGCCCGAGCGTGTCCTTCCCCGGGAGGAAGGCGAGCGCGAAGCCGCCTCCGCCGAGCCCGTTGTGGTACGGCCCGACGACGCCCGCGGCGAAGGCCGCCGCCACGGCCGCGTCGACGGCGTTGCCCCCCCGGTCGAGCATCTGCAGCCCCGCGGCGGCGGCCTCGGGGTAGGCGCTGGCGATGACGCCGCCCCGGTAGGGCCGGGCGGCGCGGGCGGGGACGGCGACGAGGAGGACGAGGAGAACGACGTGGAGCCGGGGCTTCATGGACAGGTCGCGTTCATCATCGAGGCCGGGCGTCCGCGCAAGGGGCCGCGGGGCTAGCGTGTCGCCGGGCCGAACCCCGCGTCCTTCAGGGCTGCCCGTCCCGCCGTTCCGGTGACCAGCGCCACCCACGCCTTCGCCAGCGCCGGCTGGGGCGCCCGGGTGACGACGGCGATCGGGTATTCGGCGACGACGTTGACCTCCGGAGGAATCTCCACCATCCGGACGCGCTCTCCCGCGCTCCGGGCGTCGGTGCGGTAGACCACGCCCGCGTCCGCCTCGCCCAAGGTGACCTTGGTCAGCACCTGGCGAACGTTGAGCTCGCGGCTCACCACCCGGTCCTGCACCCGGGCGGGGAAGTCGGCGCCGAGCGTGGCCCTCGCCCGATCGAGGATCTGCAGCGTGTAGGCCCCGATGGGCACCTCGGGCGTGCCGATGACCAGGCGTTTCACCGTGGCCAGATCGGCCAGGCTGCGGACCTTCCCTGGATTGTCCGCGGGAACGACGATGACCGGCGCGTTGGTGGCGAACGGGACGGGGCCCTCGACGAGGCCCGCGGACCGCGCCGCGTCCATGTGCCTGGTGTCGGCGGAGGCGAGGACGTCGGCGGGCGCCCCGTGCTCGAGCTGGGTCCGCAGCTCCTGGCTTCCGGCGAAGTTGAAGCGAACCGTCACCCCGGGGTGCTCGCGCTCGAAGGTGACTCCGAGGGTGGTGAAGACGTCACGGAGAGAGGCCGCGGCGAAGATCGTCAGGCCATTCCCCCCGGGCCGGCCCCCATCCACGCCCGACGCGTGCGAGGGCGGGACGAGGAGGAGGGCTCCTGCGGCCCAGAGAAGCCGCGTGCAAGTCAACTTGACAAGGCCCCGACGAGCCGACGGGCGAAGTCGCCTGGCGGAGAGGCGCGGAACCGGTCGAAGCCGCCCACCGAGCGGACCCGGCCCGACTCGATCAGGACCACCGGTGCGTCGAGCGCCTCCA
>DATJVY010000156.1:0-6594 GCA_035501615.1 Myxococcaceae bacterium | reverse complement strand
TCCTGGGCACGGCGCAGCTTGGCCGCCGAGACCATCTTCATGGCCTTGGTGATCTGCCGGGTGTTCTTGACGGACCCGATGCGGGTCCGGATGTCGCGCAGGGAGGGCACGGGGCCTTCGCTCCTTCGGCTCTAAGCCTCGGCCGCCTGGAAGACGCCACGGAACTCGGTCAGCGCCTTGTTGATCGACGCCTTGAGCGCGTCGTCGAGCGCCTTCTTGTCGGCGATCGTCTTCGCGATCTCGGGGTGGCGGGTGTCGAGGAACTCCATGAGCTCCTTCATGTAGCGGCCCACCTGCTCGACCGGCACGTTGCGGATCCAGCCCACCCCGGCCTCGTCGCGGTTCGTCGCGGCGTAGATCTGGATCACCTGCTTCTCGACCGGCATCGGCTGGTACTGCCCCTGCTTCAGCACCTCGACCAGGCGCTCGCCGCGGGCCAGCGTCTCCTGGGTGGCCTTGTCGAGGTCGGAGCCGAACTGTGCGAAGGCCGCCAGCTCGCGGTACTGCGCGAGCTCGAGCTTGAGCGAGCCCGCCACCTGCTTCATGGCCTTGATCTGCGCCGAGCCGCCGACGCGCGACACCGAGATGCCGACGTTGATGGCCGGCCGTACGCCCTGGTTGAAGAGGTCGGTCTCGAGGAAGATCTGCCCGTCGGTGATGGAGATGACGTTGGTCGGGATGTAGGCCGACACGTCACCGGCCTGGGTCTCGATGATCGGCAGCGCGGTGAGCGAGCCCGAACCCTCGGCCTCGGACAGCTTCGCCGCGCGCTCCAGCAGGCGGCTGTGGATGTAGAACACGTCCCCCGGGTAGGCCTCGCGACCGGGCGGACGGCGGAGCAGGAGCGACAGCTGCCGGTAGGCGACCGCCTGCTTCGACAGGTCGTCGTACACGATCAGGGCGTGCATCTTGTTGTCGCGGAAGTACTCGCCCATCGTGCAGCCGGTGTAGGGGGCGAAGAACTGCATCGGCGCGGAGTCCGAGGCGTTGGCCGCGACCACCGTCGTGTACTCCATCGCCCCGAAGCGGGTCAGCTTCTCCACCACCTGGGCCACGGTGGACTGCTTCTGCCCGATCGCGACGTAGATGCAGAAGCAGTTCTTGCCCTTCTGGTTGATGATCGAATCGATCGCGACCGCGGTCTTGCCGGTCTGCCGGTCTCCGATGATCAGCTCGCGCTGGCCGCGTCCGATCGGAACCAGGGCGTCCAGCGCCTTGATGCCCGTCTCCAGCGGCTCGTGCACGCTCTTCCGCTTCACGATGCCCGGAGCCTTGATCTCCAGCCGGCGGGTCTCGGTGGCGTTGATCGGTCCCTTCCCGTCCAGCGGCTCGCCGAGCGCGCTCACCACGCGCCCGAGCAGCGCCTTGCCGACCGGAACGGAGGCGATCTGCTGGGTCCGGCGGACGGTGTCGCCCTCGCGGATCTCGCTGAACTCGCCCATCACCGCGACGCCGACGTTGTCCTCCTCGAGGTTGAGGACCAGCCCCTTCACCCCGTTCTTGAACTCCACGAGCTCGCCGGAGAGCACACCCTCCAGGCCGTAGATGCGGGCGATGCCGTCGCCCTGGCTGAGCACGGTCCCGGTCTCGGCAACGGTGACCTTCTTGCCGTAGTCCTGGATCTGCTCGCGAAGGATTCTGCTGATCTCGTCGGCACGGATGTCCATGGGCGCCGCGGGCTCTACCATCGGCCGAGGGGCGCTCGCAACGCTCGTGCGAGGCGGCTCCAGGGGGGCTACTGGCTCCCCCGGCTCACTCTGCTTCCTGCGTGGACCCTCTCGGGCCGGCTACCTGGGCAGGGTCAGGCGAACCGAGAAGTTGTACCCGACCGAGACCGGCTTGCCCTGGTAGGTGACCGGCTGGAACCGCTGGGACTGGAGGTGGTCGACCACCGCGTCGTCCATGAAGGGCAGCGGCTTGATGACCTTGCACCGCTCGACCGTTCCCTCGGCGGTGATGACGCAGCGGACGATGCTCACGCCCTCGATGCGGGCGGCGATCGCTTCCCGGGTGTAGGTGATGGCCTTTCCGGGCTGGAGCAGCACCGGGCGGGTCATGCCCTCACCGAAGGGAACCACGTCCCGGGGGGCCTCGAGTGGTGGCGCGGCCGCGGGGGCAGGCTTCGCCGGTGCGGTCGTGCCCAGCGAGGCTGCCTGCGCCTGGGGCTGGGTCGCGACACCACGGGCCAGCGCGGAGGTCGCGGTCTCCGGACGCACCGCAAGCGGAGTCGCCTTGGCCTCCTCGCGCTCCTGCTCCTGCTCGCGCTTGCTGAGCGGCACCGGCTTCTCGATGCGCATCACGACCTTCTTCTGGAGCTTGGCGTTCACGACCACGTCGCCCGAGCCCCCCGAGGTGATGGCCTGGGTCGGATAGCCGTCGAGAACAAGAACCATCTCGGCGCTCGCCATTCCGTCCGTGCCGGCCGGCATCTCGAACACCGTGGGGGTGGCGCCCATGTCGTGGCGGCCGATGAAGACGTGTGCGCCGGCGGGCTCGGTCGAGACGTGGAACCGGACCAGCTTCTTCTCCGGGGCCACCGGCTCGGGCCGCGGCGGAGCGACCACCGTCGGCATCGGCGCGGGCACCGGTTGCGGCACCGGCGCCACCAGCTGCGCCTGCTCGCCCTTCGGGAGCAGGAGCCAGACCACGACGAATCCGAGCAGTACTGCGCTGACGAAGAGCAACGCCGGCAGGAGCTTCCCGCCCTTCCTGCCCTCGCCCGCGTCCTCGATCTCGATGTCGCTGTCGAGCTGCTCCCGCGGGGCGGTCACCGGGCCGGAGATCGGCGTCCGGGCGTGCAGCCCCGAGGTCGAGATTGGCCCGGAGCCCGTGGTGGTCCTCCGGTCCGGGAAGAGCCCGCTCACCCCGGTGAGGTGGGCCGTCTCGCGGAGCGCCTCGAGCACCTCGTCCATCGACTGGAAGCGGCCGGCCGGGTCCTTCTGGAGGCAGCGGACGATCACCGCCTCCACCTCGGGAGGCACGTCGGCCGAGCCGTTCACCTCGCGGATCGGCCGCGGCGGCTCCTTCATGTGCTGGAAGATGACCTCCAGGTAGTCCTTCCCCTGGAAGGGCGGACGCCCGGCGAGCATCTGGTAGACGAGGATGCCCAGCGAGTAGACGTCGCTCCTCGGGTCGGCCACGTTCCGGGCCTGCTCGGGCGCCATGTACTGCGGGCTGCCGAGGAAGACTCCGTTCTGGGTCACCTCGGGATCGCCGCCCTGGCCCTCGGCGGCCAGGAACGACTTCACCAGCCCGAAGTCGAGGACCTTGACCATGTCGTGGTCGGCCTCGTTCAGGAGCATCACGTTCGCCGGCTTGAGGTCGCGGTGGATGACTCCCAGCTTGTGGGCCTCGCGGAGCGACCGGCAGATCTGCTGCGCGATGTCGAGCACCCGCCGCCAGGGAAGGGTCTTCTCGTGCGCCAGCACCTCGGCCAGCGTCTGCCCCTCCATGTACTCCATCGCGATGAAGTAGATGCCGTCGTCCGTCTGGCCATAGTCGATGACGGTGACGGTGTTCGGATGCCGGAGCTTCGAGGTGAGGCTCGCCTCGAGGAAGAAGCGCCGCTTGAACGCGGGGTCCTTCTCCGCCGGGAAATTGGGGTTGAGGATCTTCAGCGCCACCACCCGATCGAGCGGGGTCTGTACAGCCTTGTAGACCTTGCCCATCCCTCCCGAGCCGAGCGGGGAGAGGATGCGGAAGCGATCGTTCAGCACGCGGCCGATGAGTGGATCGGTCGCGCCGACGACGGAGGGGATGGGGCCTTGGGGATCGCCCTCGAGCATGCGCACGGGCTCCGGGAAAGGAGAGGTCCGGTGACTGCGCGAACGATGAAAGCACAACTTCCCGGAGGCGCGGCAACGTGCCGAGCAGGGAAACACGTGCCTACATCCACGCCGATCTAGCTCTGGAGTGCGCGCTTCAGGTCGTCGAGCTGCGTCCGGAGCGTACCGTCGAAGACCACCGAGCCAACCTGGGTGCTGACCCCGCCGAGGACCTCGTGGTCCACCCGCGTGTCGAGCACCACCTGCTTCTGGACCACCCGCGACAGGGTCTGCTCCAGCTGCTCGATGGACTGCGGATCCAGCGGCACGGCACTGACCACCGTGCCTCGCACGCGGCCGGCCTTCTCGTCCGCCATGTCCCGGAAGAGGCGGGCGACGTCGGGGAGCATCGCCAGCCGGTGCCGGTCCACCAGGAGCCGGAGGAAGTTGGGAAGGGTCGGGGAGCTGGCCTTCAGGAGCTTGATCACCCCTTCCACAATCCCGTGGCGCTGTGCGCGGGAGTAGGCCGGGTTCCGAGCCACGTCGGCCAGGTCTGGGTTGGAGGCCACCAGCTCTGCGAGCGCGGTCAGCCGTTCCGCGATGCCGACCTCCGTACCCGGGGCGCTCGCCTCCAGCAGTGCTCGGGCGTAGCGGCGCGCGACGGACACGTTCACCATGACGGGCGGGGCCTGTAGCACCCGGGGCCCGAGGCTCGCAACGTCCATGCGCGCCCTTGCACCCACCGCAGGGCCGCGTGGGACGCTTTCCCCACTCTCCCATGCGCGAACCGGTGGTGGGCATCGACCTCGGGACCTCCACGAGCGCCGTGGCCACGGTGGAGAACGGCAAGCCCCGTGTGCTCGCCAACCGCGCCGGCAAGTCGCTCACCCCATCGCTGGTGGGGTTCACCCAAGAGGGAACCCGGGTCGTCGGCGAGCAGGCCCGGCTGATCGCGGTGTCGCGCCCCGCGGACGTGGCCGCGGCCACCAAGCGCTTCATCGGACGTCGCTGGAGCCCGACGCTGGTGCACGAGGCGCGGACGCTCGTGCCCTACCCACTGGTGGAAGGTCCCAGCGGAGAGGTGCGGGCGCGGATCGCCGGCCGGGTGCTGCCCCTGACGCAGATCTCGGCGATGGTGCTCGGCGAGCTGAAGCTCGACGCCGAGGCTCACTTCGGGCGGCCGGTGCACAAGTGCGTCATCACCGTGCCGGCCAACTTCGACGACAACCAGCGCGCGGCGACGAAGCAGGCGGCACAGATCGCCGGGCTGCACGTGCTCCGGATCGTCAACGAGCCCACCGCGGCGGCCGTCGCCTACGGGCTGACCTCGAAATTCGAGGGGAAGGCGCTGGTCTTCGACCTCGGCGGCGGCACCTTCGACGTCTCCATCCTCGAGGTGGAGTCCGGCGTGTTCCAGGTGCAGGCCACCGGCGGGGACCCGGTGCTTGGCGGAGAGGACTTCGACGCTGCGGTGGTCCAGTGGCTGCTCGAGCAGCTGCCGCTGGCGCAACGCGAGGTGGCAGCGCACGACATCGTCTCCGTCCAGCGCCTCAAGGTCGCCGCGGAGCAGGCGAAGCGCGAGCTCTCGCAGGCCGACGAGGCCCGGGTGACCGCCTCCGGCCTCGGAGATCACGGTCCCGGAGGGACCCTGGTGGACCTCGACGTGCGGCTCACCCGTGCCGAGTTCGAGCGCCTGGTGGAACCGCTGGTGAACCGGTCTCTCGACGTGACCCGGAAGATGATGGAGGAGGCGAAGGCCAGCCCCAAGGACATCCAGATCATCCTCCTGGTCGGAGGGATGACCCGGGTGCCGCTGATCCGGAAGCGGGTGGCCGAGCTGTTCGGGAAGCCGCCGGTGGTGGGCGTGAACCCCGACGAGGTGGTCGCGCTCGGGGCGGCAGTGCACGCCTCGGAGATCGTCGCCCAGGATGGCGAGACCCTCCTGATCGACGTGGCCAGCAAGTCGCTCGGGGTCGGTGTGTACGGCGGCGGGGTCCGGAAGGTGGTGAGGAAGAACACGGCCATCCCGGTCGTGGCCCGCGAGGTGTTCCTCCCCTCGGCGGGTGGCCAGAACAAGGCGCGGATCGTCATCTTTCAGGGGGAGTCGGACCAGTCCGAGGAGAACGTGAAGCTCGGCGAGGTGCTGCTGAGCGACCTGCGGGTGAAGCACCGGGCGGACACGCCGCTCGAGGTGACCTTCGAGCTCTCCAGCGAGGGCACGGTGAGCGTCCGGTGCATGGACCTCACCACCGGCCTCTCCGAGGCGCTGCGGATCACCCAGCGGACCGACCTCTCGCCCGAGGAGCTGAAGGCCCTCCGTGCCGAGCAGGCCGCCTACCACGCCGACCGGGCCGACCCCGAGACGCGGGAGCTGGCCGAGTTCGAGACGCTGCTCGAGCAGGGCGACACGCTCCGTCGTGCGCTCGAGGCCGGTGCGCGCCGCAACGACGACGAGAAGGAGCGCGCGGCGACGGTGAAGCTCGTCGACGACCTCCGGGCGCTGGTCCACCTCGGGCGGACCGCCGCGCTGTCGAAGAACCGCCCGCAGATGACCGACGTCACGGTGCGGCTCGGCACGCTGGTCGCCGAGGCGACCGCGGGTCGGGAGAGGGCCCAGGCGCGGCCCGTGTCGCCCGAGGGGGCGGGGGAGAGCTCCGCAGCCTGAGCGGTCGTGGGGGCCTCCGGCCTTTCCCGTGGTGCTCGCCCGTTCGACCGGATCGAGATCGGCGGATCGAGCTCGCTCCGAGGAAGGCGCGGACCCCGGTCGTCCTGGGGCAGTGCCGCGACGCCGCTGGCCTCGGTGCGGGACGCTGCAGGTCGCCGCCGTACG
>DATJVY010000155.1:0-67244 GCA_035501615.1 Myxococcaceae bacterium | reverse complement strand
TGCCGACGGCTCCGACCGGCCCCTGGTGGTGGTGGTGAACGAGTCGCTCGCCGCGCGTCTCTGGCCGCACCAGGACCCGATCGGCCAGCACCTGGCGCTCGGGATGGGAGACCACACCCTCCGGACGGTGGTGGGGGTGGTGAGCGACCTCCGCCAGCAGATCGAGGCGCCTCCGCGCCCCGAGATCTACGTTCCGATGGGCCAGATCATCGACTCGCGGTTCGACCTGGTGGTACGGGCGCGGGCGATCGATCCGTCGCTCCTCGCCGAGCTCGGGACCGCGCTCCGGGGGCTCGACCCGCGGCTGCTCGTCTCCGCTCCGGTGCCGTTCTCGGTCCGGGTCAGCGATGCGCTGCTCGAGCGACGCCTCGTCGCGGGCGCGTCGCTCGGCTTCGCCGTGGTGGCGGTCTTCCTCGCCGCGCTCGGAATCGGCGGCGTCCTCTCCCAGCTGGTGACCCAGCGGACGCGCGAGCTGGGCATCCGGATGGCGCTCGGCGCCCGCGCCAGGGACGTCGCCCGGCTCGTCCTGGGCCGTGGCCTGCTGCTGGCGGGAATCGGCCTGGTGCTCGGTGGGGCGGTGGCCGCGGGCGTGGGCCCGGCGCTGAGGCGCTTCCTCTACGGAATCGGGACGCTCGACGGCTGGAGCTATGCCGGCTCCCTGGGCACGCTGCTCGCCGTCGCCGCGGCGGCGAGCTGGCTCCCGGCCCTGAGGGCGAGCCGGGTCGATCCGGCCGAGGTGATGCGAGCCGAGTAGCTGCCCGGGTCCGTGCGCCGGCCTCAGCGTCCCTGGAGCGCCGCCACGACCGCGGCCTCCGGACGCACCTCTCCCCAGCCCTGCCGGTCGAGCTCGATGCCCGGCACGCGCTGCGCCGTCCGGAGGAGGATCCGCTTCACCTCGCCCGGACCGAGCGCGGGATTGGCCTCGAGCATCTGCGCCACGATGGAGGTGACGATGGGCGCAGCGAAGCTGGTCCCGTCCACCCGCTTGTAGTTCTCGTCGATGACCAGGCCGTCGCGCAGCCCCGCGGCGACGACCTGGCGGACGAGGTAGGGCTGCTTGCCCTCGAGGCCGTCCAGGGGCGCGTACACTCCGGGGTTCTCGGCAAGGATGCGCGAGAGCTCCGAGTCGGGCGCCGCGTCCAGCGCGGTCAGCAGCTCTGCCTCCCGCGCGGTGGGAGTGCCGGGGAGGATGGGCGCGGCGAGGAAATCGGCCAGGGTGACGACCTCCGGCTTCTGGAGCCCGTCCACGGTCGGTCCGAACGAGGAGCGGTAGGGGAGGAGCCGCCCCAGCGCGGGGTTGCCCAGGTCGTTGAGGCCACCCACCGAGATGACCGCCGGGGTGCTGGCAGGCGGCAGGACGTATCCGGGTCGATCGCCCCGGTTCCCCACCGCGGACACCACCACGATGCCCTCGCGTACCGCGTCCTCGGCCGCGCGGGAGAGCGGGTCGACCAGGTAGCTGGCCTCGTAGTCTCCACCACAGGAGACGTTGAGGACCCGGATGCCGTGCCGCTCCCGGTTCTCGATGACCCAGCGGATGCCCAGGGTGATGTCCTCGTGCTTGATCCGCGCGGCGTGGCCGACCTTCACCAGCACGAGGCCCATCTCCGGGGCGAGCGAGCTGTAGCGGCCGCCCGACAGCGCACCGTTCCCGCCCGCGACCACGCTGGACATCATCCCGTGCCAGCTCGAGACGTCCGGCTCGGCCAGAGCTTCCATGCCGGAGCGGCCACCCACCAGGTCCACGTACTCGAGGATGCGGTTGGCGGGCCGGGTGAGGTCGGGGTGGGCGTAGAACCCCGAATCGAGGAAGGCGACGACCACACCCCGGCCGGTGAATCGCCCATCCGTGCCCAGGCGCTCGGGAACGGAGAGGGGGGGCTCGGCTCCGGCCTGCTCGGGCACCACGCGGGGTCTGCTCAGACGCACCTCCTCCTGGGGATTCCACGCGATCGGCGTGCCCCGTGTCACCGCCGATGACATACTTGCTCATTCTGCGCATGGAACCGCTTCGCGTCAGCCTGGTGGACATGAACAACGGTGTCGCCAACGAGGCAATCCGCTGCTTCCGCCGCATCCTGACCGCCTTCGTGGGACGGGTCCGCGCGGAGAACCCCTCGCTCACCATCCACCTCGAGCACGTGCAGCCGCGGAACCTCGGTGAGCTGCCCTCGAATCACGTGGACCTCTTCGTCTCCTCCGGCGGCCCCGGCTCGCCGCACGACGGCTGGGAGCAGCGCTGGTGCACCGGGTATCGCATCTTCCTCGACCGGATGATGGACGCGGCCGCGCACCGCCCCGACGCGCCGCCGGCCGGGTTCCTGGTCTGCCACTCGTACGAGATCGCGGTCCAGCACTTCCAGTTCGCCCACATGAAGCACCGCGGCGATCTGAAGTTCGCCATCTTTCCCGCCTACGTCACCGCCGAGGGCCGGCGCGCTCCCTTCCTCGCACCGTTCGAGGACCGGCTCTTCATCTGGGAGCACCGGAACTGGCAGGCGGTGGAGATGGACGCCCGGCGCGTCGCGCAGCAGGGCGGTGCGCTCCTGGCCACCGAGAGTCGCCCGGGCCGCGCCGACAAGGGTCAGGCGCTCCTGTCCTTCCGCTTCGGACCGGGGCTCGACGGGACCCAGTTCCATCCCGAGGCCGACCGGGCCGGTGTGCTCGCCTGGATCGACCGGCCGGAGCACTCCTCGGCACTCCGGGACGCCTACGGACACTCCCTCTACGACCGGATGATGCGGACCCTCGCCGACCCGGGCCGGCTGGCGCGGACCTTCGCCCTCCTCCTCCCCGGCTGGCTCACCGACCGGTTCAACCGCCTCGCCGCCTTGCGGGGACTGCACCCCATTCCACCCCCGGTGCAGAGCATGGAGGAGTTCGAGGAGCGAGCTCTCGCCTCCTGAGCCGGCCGCTCTGCTACCGTCGCCGCCGGACGGAGCAGGAGGGGCCATGGCGGAACGGGTCGGCATCCTCGTGGGACAGGAGCAGAGCTTCCCCGAGGCGTTCATCGCCAGGGTGAACGCCACGCCGGGCATCCAGGCGGAGTACGCGAAGGTCGGCGGCACGCCGGAGCGGTTCGAGCCCCGGTACCGCGTGCTGATCGACCGGATCAGCCACGAGGTTCCCTTCTACCGGTTCCACCTCAAGGCGGCCTCGCTCGCCGGCACCTACGTCATCAACGACCCGTTCTGGTGGAGCGCGGACGAGAAGTTCTTCGGCTACTCGCTCGCCTCGCGCATCGGCGTGACCGTCCCCCGGACGGTGCTCCTTCCCTCCAAGTCCTACATCCCGGCCATCGACCCGCACAAGAGCCTCCGCAATCTCGAGTACCCGCTCGACTGGGAAGCCATCGCCGGCTACGTCGGCTTTCCCGCGATTCTCAAGCCCGCGGACGGGGGAGGGTGGAAGCACGTCTCGCGGGTGAACGACATGCGCGAGCTGCTCCAGGCCTACGACGAGAGCGGCACGCTGGTCATGACGCTCCAGCAGTTCATCGACTTCGACGAGTACGTGCGCTGCATCTGCGTGGGCAAGGAGTTCATCCTCCCCATCCGCTACGACCCGCGGCGGCGCTGCTACATCGACCAGGAGGGCTACCTCAGCGCCGCACTGGAGAAGCAGGTGCTCGACGGCGCCTGGGCCCTCAACCACGCCCTCGGGTACGACATGAACTCGGTGGAGTTCGCCATCAAGGACGGAGTGGCCTACGCCATCGACTTCACCAACCCCGCGCCGGACATGGACGTCCACTCCATCCTGCCCAAGCACTTCGGGATGGTGGTCGACGCCATGGCCGCGCTGGCGGTCGCTTGCGTGAAGGACGGACGGAGAAACCACCGGGGCTTCCCCTTCCGCCAGTACCTCGACGCTCCACGCAGGCGCCCGGCCGGTCATGCCGAGGGCTTCGCCGCGCGCCGGTCGGCCTAGCTCCGGAGCGGCCGCCAGAGACCGACCGAGGCCCCGACCCAGTCGAGGCCCTTGTTCTGGTCCACTCCGAGCATCTTCCCCCGCGACAGCCGGACGAGGTGCATCAGTGGCCGCAGCTGGGGCACGCCGGGAGGACGGACCAGCATCACTCGCACCTCGGCCTTGACGTCGATGCCGTCCGGCGTGCGGATCGCCGGGGCATAGGTGACCTTTTCCTGAAGCACCCACCCCGCGCGCTGCTCCGGCGCGATGGCCGCCAGGTCCTCGGGCGTGACGTCGATCACCACGCCCGCGCCGGCGAAGGAGAAGAGTGGTTTCAGGACGAAGCCGGACAGGTCTGCCGGTGGCGTCGAGACGTCGGAGAGGAAGCGGGCCCGGGGCACCGCGGGGTGGTCCAGGTGGGGCAGTGCGACCTTGCTCCAGACCCAGTACCAGTTGGGGTGGCTGCACCAGGTGAGGTCGAGGTCGTCGGACCACTCGAAGGGCAGGCGGTAGCCCTTGCGCTCCAGCTCGTCGAAGACCATCCGGTTGTAGATCCGGCGTACCTGGACCAGCCGCCGGTCGGGGCCGCGGCGAAGGAGCCTTCGCCCTTCCTTGACGAGGTCGGTGGCGCAGACCGCCTCCACGCCGAGGAGATTCCGGGTGGCGACGAAGTCGGGCCGGGTCTTCTGCTGGTGGGGCTCGAAGTCGACCAGCGCCACCGACTCCGGGTCCTCGCCGCCGAGGATGGTGTCGGCGAGCAGCGTCCGGGCCTGGTCGTCCGGGAGCACGCAGCAGCTCCAGCCTCCTGCGAGCGCCGGCGTGGACTCCAGCACGTCGCTCCAGGCTCCGGCGAAGGCGAGCATCATCGCGTAGCCGGAGGGGAAGGCCTGCAGCTCCACCACCTTCCCCTCCATCTTCCCGCCTGGCGCGGGGGTGATGGCGAAGTCCACCTGGACGCAGCTGGGAAGCGGGTCCATGCCCGGCGCGCGGTACCGGTCGGGGATGGCCGTCATCAGCTCGCCGAGGAGCGCGGGGCGCGAGAGCTGCGCGACGATCTCCAGCGCGCTCCGGTCCAGCAGCTCGCGCAGGGCGGGGGAGACGAAGAAGGGCGTCTCCGCCAGGCGGAACGGTACCGGCCCCAGCTCCTGCTCCAGCCGGTCCACGTAGCGCCGGTACAGCGCCGGGCTCCAGACTCGGTTGAAGGCAGCGCGCGGCCCTGGATCCATCGTTCCTCTCCTACCAGCCCACCCGCTCGGCGATGGCGTAGGGCAGCATCTTCCGCCACGCCGGCCAGTCGTGGGTGATGTCGTGTCCCCAGATGTCGAGCTGGTGCGGGATGCCCTTGCTGCTCAGCACCTCGCTCAGCCTTCGCGAGTAGTCCGGCCGCTCGTAGGCCCCCTGGCCGCAGACGATGTACAGCGCGCTGTGGTGGAGGAGGTGCAGCGCCCGCCCATCGAGCCCCGGCAGGTACGAGGTGGGGTTGTTGAAGTACACGTCGTCGTTGCCGAAGCCGAAGAGGTAGTTCGGCCCCAGGTCGTAGAAGCCGCTCATGGCGATGAGCGTGTCGAAGAGGTCCGGCCGGCGGAACACGGCGTTGGCGGCGTGGAAGGCACCGAAGCTCGCTCCGGTGGCGCCGATGCGGGCCGAGTCGTTCTGCAGCACTCGCCGGATGTGGGGGACGACCTCCTCCTCCACGTAGCCGGAGAAGAGCGCCTGGCGTCGGGCCTTCTCCGGAAGGGAGATGCCGTCCGCCATCCAGGCGTGCCGGTTGATGCTGTCGATGCTGAACACCGTGACCCGGCCCGCGAAGATCAGCGGCTCGATGGACTTGATCAGCCACATCCGCTCGGCCTCGAGGAAGTCGCCGGCGGCGGTGGGGAAGAGCAGCAGCGCCCGGCCCCAGGTGCCGTAGCGGACGATGGGCATGTCGATGCCCAGCCGGGGGCTGTACCACCCGAGGATCTCCCGGCGCAGCGAGGGGTCGACGAAGCTCATCCGTGTCCTTGCTCGGCCGGGACGAGCGAGGCGGGCGCGTGGCCGAGCAGCGCCTCCCGGTTCAGCATCTCCAGCGTGTGGCGGTAGAGGCCCTCGGCGTCCTCCCGGGTGTTGCCGATCGCGGTGATGCCGACCTTCCCATGCTCGGACAGGGCGCCGAGCATGTGGAAGAGCACTCCGCGGCCGGTGGCCTGGTTGTAGTGCAGCCGGTGGACGGTCACGATGTCGAAGAGCTCCTCGGGGGTCAGCCCGCGGTAGGTGACCGCCTGGAGGTTGTCGGTGGAGCGGTAGAACTTCGGCGCGCCCTCGGGGGTCCGGAACAGGCCCGAGGCGACGTCGAGCGTGCCCCCGTCGATCAGGAAGCGCAGGGCGAGGAAGGGGTGGGTGGTGCCGCCCATCCGGAGGTTGATCTCCAGGGCGTGCAGCGCCCACGGGTCCGAGGGCCCGGCCCGCGTGGCCAGGAAGTCCACCCCGAAGCGGCTGACCACGCCCTTGCTCCCCAGCACCGCGCCGACGCGCATCGCCGCATCCTGGACCGGCATCCGGTAGGCGCTGGCGGCCGGGAAGAGGCACCCCAGGTAGACCTGGCCGCTCGAGCCTCCCAGCACCTGGTCGTGGGTGGAGAGGAGGATGGCCTCGCCCGAGGGGTTCACCCGCAGCTGGGCGCTGGGGGAGGTGGACTCCTTGGCGTCCAGGAACTCCTCCACCACGCCGCCCATCTTCGAGAACTTCCCGAGGAAGTGCTCGGTGCTCTCCGAGGGGATGGAGAAGCGCATCCCCTCCAGCGAGCGGCGGATGCCCTCGGTGCGAGGAGCGCTGGGGAGCTCGACGATGGCGTTGCCCTCGCCGGAGAAGCCCTCGTTGAGCTTCACCACCGCGCGGCGGAGGCCGGGGCGCATGCGCTGCAGCTCGGCCAGGCTGCGCTCGACGTCGTCCTCTCCGCGGAGGTCCTCGAAGCCGGCGGGCATGGGCACACCGGCCTCGCGGAAGACCTTGCGGCTGCCGGACTTCGTGCCCAGGTAGCCGAGCTTCGGGTCGAGCCCGTTCATCGGGATCTCGAGCAGGACCGACAGCTTGCGCTCCAGCGGCGTGGCGTTGAAGACGGTGAGGTAGGCCCGCTCCGGGTCGGCGATCGACGCCCGGATCCGCTGGATGAGACGGGGTCGCTCGAGGATCTTCTCGGTGAGCGGCCGGGGCGAGCCGTCGTACGCCGAGAGGATGGTCAGGCGGGTCCGGGCGTGGCTGGCGGGAACGCCAGCGAGGAACTGGAGGTAGTACTCCAGCAGCATCGGGTGCACCGGCTGCGAGGTGACGTAGACCATCCGGGCCCGCGGGTTGCGGAGGCGGATGAGGAGGAAGAGGAGCCTCTCCTCGTAGAACGTCGCCCCGGGAATCTTCTCCAGCTCCACCCGGTCGAGGGTCATCGAGGGGACGACCACCGAGGTGTACGGCTCGTCCTCCCCGGCGTGGATGACGTTCCAGAGCGGAGCCAGCCGAGGCTTGAGTGCCTCGAAGGCGGCCGTCTCCTGCGCCTCCGACAACTCCCACGCGAACGGGGGCCGCGGAATCACGGGCCGAGCCTCGCCGATCTCGCGGTGCGTCGTCGATGCTCCTGCGAGGGGAGCAGGGCAGCGAGAGGGCCGGCCCGGCGGCCCCCGAGCCCTGGAACCGGTGCCCGGAAGGTTCGTGATTCCGGGCGGGTGGGGCCCGCCTTCCGCCGTCCGGAGCCCCTTCGTCCGGCTCCGTTCAGCGCGCGGGCGTGGGCGGCTTCTCGTCGGCGGGTGGGAGCGCCTGCCGGGCGGTCAGGGCCTCCAGCAGCTGGTTCAGGTTGAGCGTCTGGAGCCCCACCCCCGACTTGCCGCCGGGCAGGAACACCAGGTCCTTCCCGGTCAGGGCCTCGGCGATCTTCAGCTTCACCAGCGCCGTCCCGCCGCTGCCGGCCAGGGCCTCGTTCTGCTTCCGGACTCCCTGGGCGTGCGCCTTCTTCTCGGCGACCAGGGCCTCGGCCTGCTTCTGGTTCTGGAAGAGCTGGGCGTCGGCGGAGAGCCGCGCGGTGTCGAGCGACCCCTGAGCGGCGGCCAGGGTCTGGTTTACGCTGCCCTTGGCCTTCTGGAGCTCGCTCTTCATCTGCTCCCCGGCTGCGCGGGCCTCGCTGTGCATCCGCTCGCTGTTCTGCTCCGCCAGCTTCTTGTCCCGGATGACCTTCTCGTACTCCTGGTTGAAGTGGTG
Organism: Myxococcaceae bacterium; assembly: GCA_035501615.1. Taxonomy (GTDB): domain Bacteria; phylum Myxococcota; class Myxococcia; order Myxococcales; family Myxococcaceae; genus RPRB01. The sequence goes on along the minus strand of DATJVY010000155.1, from coordinate 59,108 downwards.
CTCGCCGAGGATCACCTGGCGGACGAGGATGCCCTCCGGCTCGAGCACGGAAGCCAGCCGGTCGCGCGCCTCGGCCGCCTTGGCGAAGCGCTTCTCGGAGACGTAGAACTCCTCGCTCCGGAGCGAGTTGAGCACGTCGCGGACAACGCTCCGGCACGCGGGGCGGACCAGCTTCTCCTTCACCTGGTCGGTGCTCTCGCCCACCTTGTTCAGGAGGTAGGGAGCGCGCCTGGGGTCGATCGCCCAGGCCACCGTCACGTCCACCCGGATGTCGTTGCCGTCGATGGTCTTGAAGAAGAGGTCGTCCTCCTTGCTCCGGTCTCCCTTCTTCACGTCGCGCACCATGCTCAGGTTCTGGAGCGAGACGTCGAAGGTGTGCCAGTCGGTGAGGAAGACCGGGAAGAGGTAGGTCGCGCCGGGGGCGTAGACCTCGGTCTGGATGCCCGGATGGCCGAGGAGTCCGCCGAGGGTGGCCCGGCGGGTGAGAACGCCCACCTCGGTGCTGTGGGTGGAGTGACAGGTACAGCCCGCCAAAGGCAGGCCCAGGAGCAAGGGCCAGAGCAGCCGTCTCATGGCCCCCCCTTCACGTCGAAGCGCTTCAGCGCCGAGCGCAGGTCGAGCGGGTTGACCCCGGACTCGCCGTCGGTGGGGACGACGATGATCTTCGTCCCCCGCAGGACCTCGGCCATCCGGAGCCCGACCAGGTTGTCGGCGCCCACCCCGCGAAGCGCCTCGTTCTCCAGCCGGGTTCCCTCCGCCTCGGCCAGAGCGACGGCCAGCTCGCCCGCCGCGCGTTGCCGGCGCGAGTAGAGGTCGGCCTCGGCCTCGAGCTTCTTCTTTTCCGCCTCGCCCCTGGCGAGTTCCACCCGCACCGTGGCCTGGCCGAGGGCCAGCACCCGGTCGCGCTCGGCGGTGGCCGCGGCCAGCTCGGCCTCGGCGATGTTCTTGAAGACCGTCTGGTCCTGGATCTTCCGCTGCTCGATGGCCGCCTGGTAGCGCTGGTCGTACTCGTAGCGGCGGAGGAAGATGTGCAGGACCCGGATGCCGTTGGGCACCAGCTCGGCGTTGAGCTCGTCGAGCGCGGTGCGGGCGCGGGTGGTGCGCTTGTTCACGTCGTAGAACTCCTCGGCGTCCAGCTCGCCCAGCCGCTTGCGGAGGATCTGCTCGGTCCGGGGGATGACCAGCGCGTCCTCGTACAGCTTGCCCGGGCCGATCGTGGTCAGGACCTTGTAGGGATCCTCGACCCGGTAGAGGACCGAGCAGTCGACGGTCACCGTGTATCCCTCGGAGGTCTGGATGTTGATCGCCGGCGTGACCCGCTTGTCGTCCTTGGGCCGCTCGGTGGGGTCGTTGGTCAGATCGAGCGACTGGATGTCGGTCGGAAAGACGTGGAGCCGCTCGGTGCCGGGGCTCACGAAGTGCAGCCCCGGGTAGTAGACCTCGGGGAGGATGCCCTTGTGCCGGCCGACGGTGACCTGCTTCACCGCGAACTCGTTGGGGTGCACGTAGACGGCGCAGACGCCCCAGACGATGAGAACGAAGAGCGCCGCGGCCACGACCAGGTACAGCTTGCGTCCGGGGCGCTCGCCGAAGACGCGGCGGCCCACGGCTCGCAGGTCGAAGCGCCGCCGGGGAATGGAGGAGGGCTGCACGTTCACCCCTTCTGCCGGACCGATTCCCGGCGCGTGCCGAGCGCGCTCTCCGGGGCGTCCGGCGAGGACAGCGGTTGGTAGAGCTCGAGCTTCGCCTCGGCATCCTGCAGGTCCTCGACGATGGCCCGGAGCGCGCGGCGGTGCCGGCGCCGGTAGAGGGACATCTGGAGGTCGGGCAGCAGCGGCGCCGCGAGGCCGAAGGCGAGGATGAGCAGGTCCCAGGTGGTGGGGATGGGGATGAAGGGCGCCTTCACCAGGAACGCCCCCACGCAGAGGCCCCCGAGCGCGAGCACGGCGCGGGAGAGGAGGTCGCCCCCGCGCCAGATGCCGTACCCGCGCTGCTCGAGCTCGGTCTCGCGGCGGGCCTCGGCCAGGTAACGGGGGAGGGCGATCTCGTCGAGCTTCTCCTCGACGCGAGCGAACCACGCCGGGTCGTCGAACGACTCGAGGAAGCTCCGCCGGACGTCCTGGAGCTCGGAGTGGAAGGCGCTCCGGAGCTCCTCCTCCGCCTCCGGCGACCACGGCCCGAGGGCAGGGCGCCGGCGCTCGGCGGCGGCGATCAGAACGCCGGCGAGGAAGGGAAGCCGGAAGCGGTCCGGGTACATGCGCGGCGGCAGGGTAGCATCACCGCCGCGGGCGAGTCGGTCGACCACGCTCCCCGTCCGGCCCCGTCAGTGCTTCCGGGACGCCTCGAGGGTGAGCCGGCCCAGCCGGGAGACCTCGCCCGGTGCCTTGCCCAGGAGCGCGCAGAGGACGTCGCGGTTGAGCGCGCGGCCGGCGTCCGGGGGAACCTTACCCGCGGTCGCCCACTCGGAGAGCGTCTGCTGAGCTCCGAAGAGCGCGGCGGTGAAGGGGAGCACCCCGATCCTCTGGCTCTCCTCGTACGAGCGCTTCGAGAGCTCGTGGAGATCCACCAGCCGGGCGTTGCGCTCCTCCGGCGTGAGCGCGTTCCGGAGGTAGACGTCGAGGAAGAACCGGGTCACCTCGGCCGCGGCGGCCTCGACCGTGTGGCCCTCGCGATGCGCCTCGGCGAGAAAGGCGGGGAGGACGGGGATCTGCGGTCCGACGACGGAGGCGGGATCGTCGCCGAGGTTCGGCCAGAGGCGGCCGACGGCGCTCCAGACCTCGCGGGTGAACACATCGAGCGGCGGCGGCTGCCCCATCGGAGACTCCCTCCGGTCCGGGGCTCTCATGCCGCGGGGATGGCCGGAATGCCACCCTCAGTCGATCGGCGGGGCGTCGCCGAGCGAGATGCCCAGCTCGCGACAGGTCCGGATGGTGTCGCCATCCACCGGGACGCTCTTCCGCCGGGTGGCGGCCCCCTCGAGCGGAACCGCCACCATCTCCGGGGGGTGGTAGGCCACGAGCACGTTGCGCCGGCCCTCGGCGAGGAAGCGCACCGCAGCGGCCCCGTAGCGCAGCGCCACCAGCCGGTCGAACGGGGTGGGAGAGCCCCCGCGCTGCAGGTGCCCGAGCACCAGGGTGCGGGTCTCCTTCCCCGTGCGCCGGGCCACCTCGCGGGCGACCCACTCCGCAACGCCGCCCAGCAACGGCTCCTGCCGGCCCACCGCGCTCACCTCGCGGGTGGTGAGCTGACCGCCGATGGGCCGCGCGCCCTCCGCGGCGACGATGATGCCGTAGAGCTTCCCCCGGCGCTCGTTGGCGCGGATCTTCGCGCAGACCTGCTCCAGATCGAACGGCACCTCGGGAAGGAGGATGACGTCCGCCGAGCCGGTGAGGCCGGTGTGCAGGGCGATCCATCCGACGTAGCGGCCCATCACCTCCACCACGAAGACGCGCTGGTGGGCGCTGGCGGTGGAGTGGAGCTTGTCCACCGCGTCGGTGGCGGTGGACACCGCGGTGTCGAACCCGAAGCTGTGGCTGGTGTCGGCCAGGTCGTTGTCGATGGTCTTGGGAATGCCCACCACCGGGATGCCCAGCGCCGCGAAGCGCGCGGCGAGCGCCATGCTTCCGTCGCCGCCGACCGCCACCAGCGCGTCGAGCCCCAGGGCGCGGAAGTTCCGCACCACCTCGTCCGAACGGTCGGTGGGAACGAGCTCGCCGGTGGGGCCGGGGAGCAGGAGGCGGAAGGGGTCCTCGCGGTTGGTCGTCCCGAGGATGGTGCCACCGCGATCGACGATGAACTCCACCGCGGCCGGCGTGAGCCGGGTCATCGAGCCCGGGTCGAGGAGGCCGTGGTAGCCGCTCTGGATGCCAAGCACCTCCCAGCCGCGGTGGTGCGCCGAGAGGACCACCGCGTGGATGACCGCGTTGAGCCCCGGGGCATCGCCCCCGCCGGTGTTGATGGCGATCCGCATCGCCCAGGAGGCGAGCAAGAGCCATACCGCCCGGCCCCCCCTGGGAGGAGTGGCGCGTCGCGCAAGGGCTGCGCGCCAGCGGGCGGGGGAATCGCCTCCCGCTGCCGATGGTGCGACACTGCCCACCCGAGGAGGAGCCCCCTGTGTTCGAGCTCAAGTCCCTCCGCGCCGATGCCATCCCCGCCGCCCTCGCCAAGGCCGAGCGGTACCGGCTCCTGAACGAGCCCGAGCAAGCGGCGAGCATCTGCCAGGACGTGCTCCGGACGCAGCCCCGGCACCAGCAGGCGGTGACCCTCTATCTGCTCGCGGTGACGGACGGCTTCCGCTTCCGTCGCTCGCCGGACGTCTGGCGGGCGCGGGCGCTGCTCGACCTGCTCGATTCGGAGTACGAGCGCTGCTACTACGCGGGCATCATCGATGAGCGCCACGCGCGGGCCGTCCTGGAGCACGGAGGCCCGCTGGCCACCCACGAGGCCTACGCGGGCTTCCGCCGCGCCATGGACTGGTACGCCCAGGCGGAGGCGCTCCGTCCGCCAGGGAACGACGATCCCATCCTGCGCTGGAACACCTGCGCCCGCGTGCTGATGGAGCATCCGGAGCTGCATCCGGCGGACGAGGTGACCGAGCTTCGGCTCGAGTGAGCGCCGTCCGGACTCCTTGACACTCCCGGCTCGCTGCCCGGAGACTCCCGCGACTTCACGGGCGTTTCTCTGGACGGAGGGGAACGATGTCGGCCGTTGCACCGCAGGCGCCGCCCACCTCGATGGTCACGCGCGCGCCCCAGCGGGCCGACGCCTGGTGGATCACCCCGGTCGTGACCGTCGCCGTGCTCGCCGGCTTCGTCGTCTACGCCACCTGGGCCGGACTCCAGAACGCGAACTACTACGCGGCGCCGTACCTCTCCCCCTTCTACTCGCCGTGCCTGAGCGCGAACTGCAGCCACGTCACGCTTCCCCTGGTGGGAAGCTGGTGGAAGTGGTCGCCGGCGATCCTCATCCTCTGGGCCCCCGGCGGCTTCCGGCTCACCTGCTACTACTACCGCAAGGCCTACTACCGCTCCTTCGTCTGGGCCCCGCCGGCCTGCGCGATTCCCGACGCGCGGAGCAAGTACTTCGGCGAGAGCCGCTTCCCGCTCATCCTCCAGAACCTCCACCGCTACCTGTTCTACGTCTCCATCCCCGTCCTGGTGTTCCTCTGGTGGGACGTGGTGAAGGCCTTTCGCTTTCCCGGAGGCGTCGGGATGGGCGTGGGAACGCTGGTGCTCATGGCCAACGCCACGCTGCTCTCGCTCTACACCCTGTCCTGCCATTCCTGCCGGCACGCCTGCGGCGGCGGGCTGAGGAAGTTCTCCGCGGCACCGGGCCGCTACCAGCTCTGGAAGCGGCTCTCGGTGCTCAACGAGCGCCACGCGCAGATCGCCTGGGTGAGCCTCTTCGGCGTCGCGCTCACCGACCTCTACGTCCGGATGGTGGCCAGCGGCGTCGTCCGTGACCTGAGGATCTTCTGATGGCGGAGTACGAGACCCACGAGCACGACGTCATCGTCATCGGCGCCGGCGGAGCGGGCCTCCGCGCTGCCATCGAGGCCTCGGCGCAGGGCGCGAACACCGCGCTGATCTGCAAGTCGCTCCTCGGCAAGGCGCACACCGTCATGGCCGAGGGGGGCATCGCCGCCGCGCTGGGGAACGTCTGGCCGGAAGACAACTGGAAGGTCCACTTCCGCGACACCATGCGCGGAGGAAAGCTGCTCAACAACTGGCGGATGGCCCAGCTCCACGCGCAGGAGGCGCCGGCGCGGGTCCTGGAGCTGGAGGAGTGGGGCGCGCTCTTCGACCGCACGAACGACGGGCGCATCCTCCAGCGCGACTTCGGCGGGCACCGCTACGCGCGGCTGGCCCACGTGGGCGATCGCACCGGGCTGGAGATGATCCGCACCCTCCAGCAGCACGCGGTGCACAAGGGCATCACCGTCTACATGGAGTGCACCCTGGTCAGCCTCCTCGAGGACGGCGATCGCATCGCGGGCGCTTTCGGCTACTGGCGGGAGTCGGGGAAGTTCGTCCTCTACAAGGCCAAGGCCGTGGTCCTGGCCACCGGAGGCATCGGGAAGGCCTGGGAGTTCACCTCCAACTCCTGGGAGTACACCGGCGACGGGGTGGCGATGGCGCTCGAGGCCGGTGCCGACCTGATCGACATGGAGTGCTACCAGTTCCACCCCACGGGGATGGTCTGGCCGCACAGCGTGCGGGGCATCCTGGTGACCGAGGGGGTGCGGGGCGACGGCGGGGTGCTGCGCAACTCGCAGGGTCGCCGCTTCATGTTCGATTACATCCCCGAGTTCTTCAAGAAGGAGACCGCGGACTCGGAGGCCGAGGCCGACCGCTGGTACGAAGACAAGAAGAACAACCGCCGCCCGCCGGAGCTGCTTCCCCGCGACGAGGTGGCCCGGGCGATCAACGCCGAGGTGAAGGCCGGCCGGGGCAGCCCGCACGGCGGCGTGTTCCTCGACATCGCCAGCCGCCGGGATGCGGCGACCATCAAGCGGCGCCTCCCCTCGATGTACCACCAGTTCAGGGAGCTGGCCGACGTCGACATCACCACCACGCCGATGGAGGTCGGGCCGACCGCGCACTACATGAACGGCGGCGTCCGGGTCGACGGCGAGGGATCGACCACCGCGGTTCCGGGGCTGTTCGCCGCCGGCGAGGTGGCGGGCGGGCTCCACGGCGCCAACCGTCTCGGCGGCAACTCCCTGTCCGACCTCCTGGTATTCGGGCGCCGGGCGGGGCTGGCGGCGGCGGAGTACGCCAGGGGGGCGAGGTCCCCGGGGATCGACGGCGCCCGGGTCGATGCGCTCGCCCGGCGGACCCTCGCCCCGTTCGAGCCCAGCGGCTCGGAGAATCCCTATGCCCTCCACCACGAGCTCCAGAAGGCGATGCAGTCCGACGTGGGCATCATCCGCACGCAGTCCGAGCTCGACCGGGCGGTCGGGAAGATCGGCGAGCTGCGGGAGCGGCTGAATCGCGTCCGGGTGGAAGGGCACCGGCAGTTCAACCCCGGGTGGCACCTGGCGCTCGACCTGCGGTCGCTCCTCCTCTGCGCCGAGGCCGTTGCCCGCGCCGCCGGTGAGCGCAAGGAGAGCCGCGGTGGGCACGCCCGCGACGACTTCCCGAAGCCGGATCCGAAGTTCGGGAAGGTGAACATGGTGGTGCGCAAGCGCGGCGACGCGCTCACGGTGTCCCAGGAGCCGATCGCCGAGATGCCGCCGGAGCTGAAGTCCCTGCTGGAGGGGTGAACGGATGACGGAGACGGCGACGCTCGAGGTCTGGAGAGGAGATGCCCAGGGCGGCGAGCTCCACTCCTACCGGGTGCCGTTCGAGGAGGGGATGGTGCTCCTCGACGTGATCCACGTCCTCCAGGCCACGCAGGCCGGGGACCTGGCCGTCCGGTGGAACTGCAAGGCCGGCAAGTGCGGCTCGTGCAGCGCCGAGGTGAACGGCAAGCCGCGGCTGATGTGCATGACCCGCATGAGCTCGCTCGACACCTCGGCGCCGATCACCGTCGCCCCGCTGAAGACCTTCCCGGTCCTGAGGGATCTGGTCACCGACGTGTCGTTCAACTTCGAGATGGCCAAGAAGGTGCCGGCGTTCAAGCCCGGGCCACGGCCACCGGATGGCTACCGGATGATGCAGGAGGACATCGACCGCTCGCAGGAATTCCACAAGTGCATCGAGTGCTTCCTCTGCCAGAACGTCTGCCACGTCATCCGGGACCACGGGGACAACAAGCAGCACTTCGCCGGGCCCCGGCTGTTCGTGCGCTACGCGGCGCTGGAGATGCACCCCCTCGACACCAACGATCGGCGGGAGCTGCTCAAGGAGAAGATGGGCCTCGGGATGTGCAACATCACCAAGTGCTGCACCGAGGTCTGTCCGGAGAGCATCCGCATCACCGACAACGCCATCATCCCGCTCAAGGAACGGGTGGCGGACCGGTACTTCGACCCGCTCCGCTGGGCCTGGCGGAAAGTGACCGGCGAGCCGGAGGCGGGCGGCTGACCTAGCTCCGGTCGAGCGCCAGGGCGTCCACGACCCGGCAACCGGGCAGCCGCCGGAACACCTCGGGGTCGACCCGGACCTTCTTGGCCCGGCTCCCGCCTCCGATGATCACCGTCGGCCGGCCGAGCACCCGCGCGTCGACGTAGAGCGGCACCGAGCCGGGCATCCCGAAGGGCGTCACCCCGCCCAGGACCATGCCGGTCACCTGCGCCGTCTCCTCGGCCGAGGCGAAGGAGAGCTTCCTCACCCCGAGCAGGTCCGCGACGGCGTGGTTCACGTCCAGCCGGGTGGTGGCCAGCACCAGGCAGAGCGCGTGAAGCTTCGGCTCGCGGCGGGTGGCGATCAGGATGGCGTTGGCCGAGTCGCCGGGGTCGATGCCGTAGCGCGCGCAGAAGGCCGCGGTGTCGGCGAATGCCGGGTCGCAGTCGAGCACCTCGTACCGTGCGCCCGCTCGCTCGAGCGCGGCGACCACGCTCGCTTCGAGCGCGGCATCGGTGGAGGCGGGGGTCTCGTCGGGCATGGGGAGAGTGTCTAGCGCGCCCCGGCGGGCACCGCCGTGCTAGGACCGGTCGGCTCCATGCCCAGCTCCCTGTTGCGCCGGAAGCCGGTCGACCTCTGTCAGGCCGACGCCGACCAGGCCGAGCACCGACTGAAGCGCTCGCTGGGGTTCTACTCCCTCACCGCGCTGGGGATCGGAGCGGTCATCGGCGCCGGCATCTTCAGCTCCCCCGGCACGGCCGCCGCGGGCGGTGGCTCGCACGTCGCCGCTGGCCCGGCCCTGGTCCTCTCCTACACCCTGGTGGCGCTGGCCTGCGGATTCGCCGCGCTCTGCTACGCCGAGATGGCGTCGATGGTGCCGGTGGCCGGCAGCGCGTACACCTATGCCTACGTCACCCTGGGCGAGTTCCTCGCCTGGATCATCGGCTGGGACCTGATCCTCGAGTACGCGGTGGGGAACGTCGCGGTGGCCGTCAGCTGGGCCGACTACCTCAAGACGCTGCTGGGAGGCCTCGGGCTCCATCTGCCGGACTGGCTGTCGACCACCCTCGACCACGCGCAGCAGGCCGGGCTGATGGCGTCGGCGCCCCACGTTCTCGGCATCCCCATCGTCCTCAATCTGCCCGCCGGGCTGATCGTGGCGGTCCTGACCATCCTCCTGGTGCTCGGAATCCAGGAGAGCGCGCGGGTGAACACCGCGATGGTGATCCTGAAGCTGGTGATGGTGGTGGGCTTCGTCGCCGTCGGCGCCTTCTACATCCGCCCCGACAACTGGACCCCCTTCGCCCCCAACGGCCTGCACGGCATCCTGAGCGGGGCCTCGCTCATCTTCTTCGCCTACATCGGGTTCGACGCCGTCTCCACCACCGCCGAGGAGGCGAAGAATCCCCAGCGCGACATCCCCCGGGCGATGATCGCCACCCTCGGGATCTGCACCTTCCTCTACGCCGCCGTCACCCTGGTCCTCACCGGGATGGTGAGCTGGCGCGACCTCGGCGTGGGCGATCCGCTGGCCAAGGCGCTCCAGTCCGCCGGACTGCAGGCGCTGGCGGGAATCCTCTCCTTCGGAGCGGTGGTGGCGATGACCGCGGTGCTGCTCGTCTTCCAGCTGGGCCAGCCGCGGATCTTCATGGTGATGGCCCGCGACGGGCTGCTGCCGCCCTGGGCGGCCAAGGTCCATCCCCGCTTCCGGACGCCGTACGTGACCACCATCCTCACCGGCGTCTTCGTCGGCGTGCCGGCGATGTTCGTGGACATCAACGAGGCCATCGAGTTCACCAACATCGGGACCCTCTTCGCCTTCGTGCTGGTGTCGCTGGGCGTCATCGCGCTCCGCCGGACCGATCCCGGCCGGCACCGGCCGTTCCGTTGCCCCGGCGTCCCGCTGCTGCCCCTGGCCTCGGTCGTCTCTTGCGGAATCCTGATGGCGTACCTGCCCTTCATCACCTGGATGCGCTTCGTCGTGTGGCAGGCGGCGGGGGTCGGGTTGTACTTTCTCTACGGCCGGCGCCACAGCCGGCTGGCAACGGGACGAGGAGCACCGACGGCGTGGACGCCCACTACGACCAGGTGATGGCCGCGCGGGAACGGCTGGAGGACGGGCCGCCCCGGGCGTACTTTGCGTACTCCACGGTGCTCGACCCGGCGGCCTTCGAGGAGTGGAGGCACCAGCACGGATACGACTTCTTCCGGCTTCCCTCCGGCACGCGGGCCGAGGCGCTGGACCTCGGACTGGTCTACGACTTTCCCTCGCGGTGGTGGGGAGGCCGGGTGGCGGGCCTCGAGGATCGACCGGGCGGCATGGTGCACGGGGTGCTGTTCGAGATTGGCCCGAAAGACTGGCCCATCGTCCAGCACAAGGAGGGCGCCGTCACCGGCATGTGCGTGGAGCGCGAGGTGCGGGTCCGGACACCCGAGGGCGAGCGGACCGCCACGGCCTTCACCACGGCGCCCGCACGGCGCAGCCTCGACGGGCCGGTGAGCGCGCGCTTCGTCGACGCGCTCGTCCGGGGCGCCCGGGCGGCCGGCCTTCCGGACGGATGGGTGGCGGCGCTCGGCAGCGCCCGCTGATTCGGGGCCCTGCATCGAGCGATCGCGCGGCGGGTCGCTCCCCGGCCGTCCGGGGGCGCGCGGTGTCACACACTGCGCATCTCTCCCGAGTGGAGGGGTTGCCCCTGGCCTCGCTGGATAGGGTCCGCCGCCCATGCGGAGCATCACCGCCAGCCTGCTCGTCGTCCTCGCCGCGTGCACCGGCGGCGCGACCGTCGGCGACGCGACGTCCCCCCGGTCCGCGCGGCCGGCGCCGCGGGACGATCCCTCCCCCGACGCCGGCGCCTTGACGAGCCCCGTGCAGATCGCCGACGCCGGGACCGCTCCCGACGGCGGGGCCGTGCCGGCTCCGGCACCCGCGCCGCAACCGGATCCACCGGCCCCCGCGCCTCCGGCCGCCATCTTCCCGCCCGACAACCCGTGGAACACGCGCATCGACTCCGAGCCGGTCGACCCGGGCTCGGACGCGTACATCGCCGACATGGGGGCGGACACGCCGCTCACCGCGGGCTGGGACTCGGAGGGCCACGGCATCCCCTACGTCGAGGTCGGAGCGGACCAGCCGATGGTGGCGATCTCCTACTGGGGCTTTCCCAAGGAGAGCGATCCCGGCCCGTTCCCCGTCCCCTGGAACGCCCAGCCCGACCCCTCGACCGACCGGCACGTCGTCGTGGTCGACCGCCAGCGGGGCTTCCTCTACGAGCTGCTCCAGGGCTCACGCAACGCCGACGGCTCCTGGGCTGCCTCCAACGGGGCCCGGTGGGACCTCCGCTCGAATGCCCTCCGTCCGCTCCGCTGGACCTCGGCCGACGCCGCGGGGCTGCCGATCTTCCCCGGGCTGGTCCGCTACGACGAGGTCGACTCGGGGTGGATCGGCCACGCGCTTCGCTTCGTGGTGGGGCACAGCCAGCAGGGCTTCGTCTTTCCCGCCACCCACGCCTCCGGCAGCTGCCCGGTGGGCTCGAGCTGCCCCCCGATGGGACTCCGGGTCCGGCTGAAGAAGAGCGTGGACATCTCGGGATTCGACTGGCGGATGCAGGTCATCCTCCAGGCGCTCAAGGACTACGGGATGTTCGTGGCCGACAACGGCGGCGGCACGAGCTGGTGGCTCTCCGGAGCGCCGGACCCGCGGTTCTCCGACCAGGAGACGCGCTCGCTGGCACAGATCCACGGCCGGGACTTCGAGGTGGTGCAGCACGGGCCGATCAGGCCGCAGTGAAGGCACCGTCGGGCCAGCCGAAGCCCACCTCCGGGTAGAGCGCTTCGGCGATCCGGAGCAACCGGGTGTCGAGCCGCTGCGCGCCGAGCGACTGGTAGAAGCCGTGGGCGGAGGTGTTCGCCTCGAGCGCCCAGACCAGCACCGGCGAGAGGCGCCGGTCGGAGAGCCAGGCCATCGCGGCGCGGATCAGGCCCGTCCCGTAGCCCCGTCCCTGCTCGGCCGGATGGACGTAGATCGCCTCCACCTCGCCCCGGAAGCCGCCCGGGTCGCCGCGCGACGGACCGGCGGTGCAGAAGCCGACCACCGCCGGGGCGTCCACCACCAGGGTCACCCGCCGCCGGTCGGCGATGACTGCGCGCCAGCTCTCGGCGCTCCGCTCCACGTCCAGTCCGTCGAGGAAGGTGTCGGGCAGGATGCCGCGGTAGGTCTGCTGCCAGGTGAACACCTGGACCCGGGCGATCGCCGGTGCGTCGCCGGACAGCGCGGTCCGGATCTCGGGAGCGAGGGCCCTCACGCGCTTCGCCGCTCCTCCTGCGCGTCGCGGGAGAAGAGCGACTCGAGCTCGCGGCGCGAACGCTCGGCGATCTCGATGAGCTTCTTCTCGTCCCGCTGGTACAGGAACGACTCCTGGAGCATCTGCTCGTCGTGGGCGCGGAAGCGGTCGAGCGTGGACCGGGCCTCGGAGTAGCTGAAGCCCAGCTCCTGGAGCACGTCGCCGGTGAGCTCGAGGCTGGAGAGGAACGTCTCCCGGATGACGTGCTGGATGCCCAGCTCCAGCAGCTGGTAGGCGTGGGCCCGGTTTCGCGCCCGGGCGAAGATGACCAGGTGCGGGAAGTGCTCCTGCACCTCGCGCGCGGTACGGAGCGACGCCTGGACGTCGTCGATCGCCAGGACGAAGAGCCGTGCCTTGTCGGCCCGCGCCGCGCGGAGCAGGTCCAGGCGCGAGGCGTCCCCGTAGAACACCTTGTTCCCGAACCGGTTGAGGAAGTCGATCTGCGCCGGGTCGGCATCCATTGCGGTGAAGGGGATGCCCCGGGCGCGCAGGACCCGGCCCACGACCTGCCCGAAGCGCCCGAAGCCGGCGATGATGACCGGGGTCTCCTGCTCCACGTCCCGATCATACGGCCGGTCGTCCCGGGTGCGGAGCCTGGGCGCCACGAGACGGTCGTAGGCCAGGATGAGCAGGGGGGTGAGGGCCATGGACAGGCTCACCACCAGGACCAGCATGTCGCGGACCTCCGGGGTGAGGATGTCGTAGGACACAGCCAGCCCGAAGAGGACGAACGCGAACTCACCCCCCTGGCTGAGCAGGATTCCCAGCTCCCAGGCGACGGGCCAGGCCCCGAGCGCTCTCCGCCCGAGCGCGGCGATGGAGGCCACCTTGAGGGCCGTCATCCCCAGGACCAGGGCGGCGACCAGGAGCGGCCGCCGGACCAGGAGCTCGAGGGCCACCGACATCCCCACCGACAGGAAGAAGAGGCCCAGGAGGAGCCCCCGGAAGGGCTCGATGTCCGCCTCGAGCTCGTGGCGGTACTCGGAGTCGGCGAGCAGCAGTCCGGCCAGGAAGGCGCCCAGCGCCGGGCTCAGCCCCACCGCCGAGACCAGGAGCGCCGTCCCCAGGGCGGCGAGGAGCGCCGAGGCGGTGAAGACCTCCTGGCTCCGGGCCGAAGCCACCAGCCGGAACGCCGGGCGGAGCAGGGTCCGGCCCACCAGCACGATGAGCACGATGAGGCCCGCCGCCTTGGCCAGCGGCACCCAGGAGGTGTCCAGCCGCGCCCCCGACGGCCCGAGCAGCGGCAGCACCGCCAGAAGCGGGATGACCACCAGGTCCTGGAAGAGGAGGATGGCGAAGCCGGTCTGGCCCAGGGGCTTGGTGAGCGCGTTCCGCTCCCCGAGCAGCTGCAGAGCGAAGGCGGTGGAGGACAGCGACAGGCCCAGCCCGGCCACCAGCGCCGCCTGCCAGGAGAGGCCGAGGACGAGGGCGCCCAGCGCCAGCGCCGCGCCACTCAGCGCGACCTGTGCTCCGCCCGCTCCGAAGACGCGGGTCCTCAGCTCCCAGAGGCGCCGGGGCTGCAGCTCGAGCCCGATCAGGAAGAGGAGGAGCATCACGCCCAGCTCCGCCAGGTGCCCAACCTCCTCCACGTCGGGGATGAGCCGCAGGCCGTGCGGCCCGATGAGCACCCCGGCCACCAGGTAGCCGAGCACCGAGCCGAGGCCGAGCCGCTTGGAGAGGGGGACCGCGACCACCACCGCGGTGAGGAAGAGGAGCGCCTCGCGGGTGCCGAGCATGCGGCCGTCCGTCAAAGCATGGCGGCCGCCGGCTTCACAATCCGGTTTCCTCCGGGGAGAGGAGCCACTGAACGCTCAGCGGGGGCAGGTCCAGCGTCACCGACTGCGGAAGCCCGTCCCAGGGTACGGGCTCGGTGGTCACCCTCGAAGGGCCCGTGCGCTCGCGGCCTCCCACGGCGGCGGCGTCGGTGTCCAGGATGCGCCGCCAGGTCCCGGGCGAGGTCATCCCGAAGCGGTAGCCGGACCAGGGCCGGTTGGCGAGGTTGGCCAGGCAGGCGATGGCCTGGCCGGAGGGGTCGAAGCGGACGAAGCCGTAGACGTTGCTGCTCGCCGAGTCGGCCTGGAGCCACCGGAAGCCCTGGCTGCGGTCATCCTGGGCGTAGAGCGCCGGATGCTGGAGGTAGAGCAGGTTCGCGGTCCGGACCAGCGTCTGGATGCCGGCGTGGGCCGGCTCGGCCAGGAGGTGCCAGTCCAGGCTCCGGTCGTGGTTCCACTCCCCGGTCTGGCCGAGCTCGCCGCCCATGAAGAGCAGCTTCCGGCCGGGATGGGCCCACATCCAGGCGAGGAGGGCGCGGAGGTTGGCGGCCTTCTGATCGTCGTAGCCAGGCATCCGCCCCCAGAGCGAGCCCTTCAGGTGCACGACCTCGTCGTGCGAGAGCGGGAGCAGGTAGTGCTCGCTGTAGGCGTAGAGCAGGCCGAAGGTGAGCTTGTTGTGCTCGTGCATCCGGAACAGCGGATCGGTGGCGAAGTACTTCAGGGTGTCGTGCATCCACCCCATGTTCCACTTGAGGGTGAAGCCGAGCCCGCCCTCGGACACCGGCGCGGTCACCTTCGGCCAGGCGGTGGACTCCTCGGCGACGACGTGCACCCCGGGGTGGCGCGCGCGGATGGAGGCGTTCAGCTCCCGGAGGAAGGAGATGGCCTCCTCGTTCTCCCGCCCGCCCCAGCGGTTGGGCACCCACTGGCCCGGCTGGCGCGAGTAGTCGAGGTAGAGCATCGAGGCGACCGCGTCCACTCGCAGCCCGTCGACGTGGTACTGCTCGATCCAGAAGTGCGCGTTTCCGACGAGGAAGTTGCGCACCTCGTTCCGGCCGAAGTTGAAGACGTAGGTCCCCCAGTCGGGTTGCTCGCCCTGGCGAGGGTCGGCGTGCTCGAAGAGCGCGCTCCCGTCGAAGCGCCCGAGGCCCCAGACGTCCCGGGGGAAGTGGCCCGGCACCCAGTCCACCAGGAGGCCGATGCCCTCCTGGTGGAGGTGGTCGACGAGGAAGCGGAAGTCGTCGGGGTGGCCGTAGCGGGCGGTGGGCGCGTAGTAGTTGCCGACCTGGTAGCCCCAGGAGCCTCCGAAGGGGTGCTCGGCCACCGGGAGCAGCTCCACGTGGGTGAAGCCCATGTCGCGGCAGTACTCCGCGAGCTGCACCGCCAGCTCCCGGTAGGTGAGGGGGCGGTTTCCTTCCTCGGGCACGCGGCGCCAGCTCCCGAGGTGCACCTCGTAGACGCTCATCGGGCGCGCCCACAGGTCGCCCCGGGCGCGCTGCTCCATCCAGCCGGTGTCCTTCCAGGCGTAGTGGTCGAGCGCATGGACCACCGAGGCGTTGGCGGGAGGCACCTCGGTCCGGAAGGCGTAGGGGTCCACCTTGAGGAAGGGGGGGCCGCCCCCGGGCGGGCGGATCTCGTACTTGTACCGGGCGCCGTCCCCCACCTCGGGGATGAAGAGCTCCCAGATGCCCGAGCTGCCCATCCGCCGCATCGGGTGGAGCCGGCCGTCCCAGCCGTTGAAGTCGCCCACCACCGACACCCCCGCGGCGGTCGGCGCCCACACCGCGAAGGCCGTCCCGGCAGCGCCTCCGTGGAGCATGGGGTGGGCCCCGAGCCGCTCCCAGGGGCGGTCGTGCCGTCCCTCGTTCAGGAGGTAGAGGTCCAACTCTCCCACCGTCGGCCAGAAGCGGTACGGGTCTCCGAGGGTGAAGCTTCGTCCGCCAGGGTAGCGAACCGCGAGGTGGTACGGGCCGGGCGTGCGCGGCAGGTGGGCCTCGAACAGCCCGTGGCCGAGCGGGCGCATCGGCCACTCGGCGCCGTCGTCGGCGATGACGGTGATGCCCTCCGCGTCCGGACGGTAGGCGCGCACCACCGCGCCCCCGCCCGGCGCGGGATGGGCGCCCAGGACCTGGTGCGGCTCGGGGTGGCGGAGCGCGCGGACCGCGTCGAGGGAGGCGGTGAGCGCGCGGTCGGACGGTGCGGCCGCGGTCACGCCAGCGCCTCGGCCGGGATGTGGGCCCAGTCGGGCCGCATCTGCAGCTCGTAGCGCAGCTCGTAGAGCGTCTTCTCCAGCTCGAGCACGTCGAGCATCACCCGGGTGTCCTCCTCCCCCGCGGGGAGGAGCCCGCTCGCCTCGACGGCCGCACGCCACCCCTGGAGGAACGCCCTGCGGAGCGCGGACACCGCCTTCCTGCGCGCCGGCGGGGGCAGCCCGGCCACGGATGCGGCGTAGGAGAGGGAGCGGAGCATCCCGGCCACGTCGCGCAGGGGGGTGTGCTTCTCCCGCCGTGCGGCGTAGGGCCGAGCCGGCTCGCCCTCGAAGTCGATCACCATCCAGTCCTCCCCCGTCCAGAGAGCCTGCCCGAGGTGGAGGTCTCCGTGCTGGCGGATCTTCTGACCCGACGGGGCGAGGGAGGCCAGCGCTTTCGCGCGCTCGGTGAGCGCATCCTGCCGCTCCGCCAGCCACGGGAAGCGCTCGGCAGCCATGGCGACGGTGACGCCCAGCTCGCCGACGATGGAGCTGCTCCAGCGCTGGAGGTCCTCCAGGTGGATCGCCTCCGGGGCGAACGCCGGATCGGCCGGATCCGAGGCGAGGACCCGGTGCAGCTCGCCCACCCGGCTCCCCAGCCGCGCCAGCCGCTCCAGAACCGCCGCGCCGGGCTCGGGGGCCTGGCGGAGCGCGCCGGTGAGCCAGGCCCAGCCGTCCCCGTGGTTGGGAACGAAGGCGTAGAGCAGCGCCAGCTCGCTCGCGCTCGGCCCCTCGAGGGTGAGCGAGGCCAGGAGCCGCGGGGTGGCCGCGTAGCCGTGGGTGGCGAGGAACCGGCCCATCTCCACCTCGGGAGAGAGCCCCACCTCGAGCTTCCGCAGGACCTTGAGCAGGACCCGCTCGTCGAGCACCACGCTGGTGTTGCTCTGCTCGACGCCCAGCGCCCGGACCGGCGGCGCCGGGGGAAGGGCGGCCAGGAGCTCGCCGCCGCGGCCGATGGTCTCGCTCCGGACCAGGGTGGTCCCCACCGGGACTTCCCGGGCGTCGCGGGCGAAGGCCAGGATGGCCCGTGCCACCCCCGGGTCCTCGAGGGGGTCGCGGAGCCCGCCGTCGGAGGTTCGCTGGAGAAGCACCAGGTACGTCTCCGGCGAGCCGAGGACGTAGCTGACGCGAACGATGAGCGCCTCGGCGTCCGCGGCCGACTGGAGGGGAACCCGCTCCAGCACCTCAACCCTGGAGATGGGAACTCCCTTGCCCCCGAACCAGCGCTGCTGCCCGAGCCAGCCGGTGAGCTCCTCGACGGTGACGGTCATTGGGAGCCCCCCCCCGGCGGATCCAGCCGGAACCAGTAGAAGCCGTAGGCACCGAGCGAGAGCTGGTACGGCCGGTCGGTGATGGCGGGGAAGACCGTCTCGGCAAAGAGCTCGACCGGCGTCCAGCCTCGCCAGTCGGAGAGGTCCAGCTCGGCCGGCTGGGCGCCCCGGGCGAGGTTGCAGACGCAGAGCAGCGTCTCCTCCGGAGCGGCGCGGACGAAGGCCATCACCTTCCGGTTGCTGGGGTTCACGAAGCGGAGCTTGCCCATCCACAGCGCCGGGTGCTGCTTGCGGACCCGGATGACCTCCCGGACCCAGTTGAGCAGCGAGCTAGGGGAGGCTTCCTGCGCCTCCACGTTCAGCGCCTGGTAGCCGTACACCGTGTCGGCGATCACCGGACCGTAGAGGCGGGCGTAGTCGGCACGGCTGAACCCGGCGTTGCGGTCCGGGGTCCACTGCATCGGCGTGCGGACGCCATTCCGGTCGCCGAGGAAGATGTTGTCCCCCATGCCGATCTCGTCCCCGTAGTACATGACCGGCGTGCCGGGCAGGCTGAAGAGGAGCGAGTGCAGGAGCTCCAGCCGCCGCCGCCCATTGTCCATCAGCGGGGCGAGGCGCCGGCGGATTCCGAGGTTCAGCTTCATCCGCGGGTCCTTGGCGTACTCCCGGTACATGTAGTCGCGGTCCTCGTCGGTCACCATCTCCAGCGTGAGCTCGTCGTGGTTGCGGAGGAAGATGGCCCACTGGCAGGTCTCGGGGATCTCCGGCGTCTGCTGCATGATCTCGACGATCGGCGTCCGCTCCTCCCGGCGCACCGACATGAAGATGCGGGGCATGACCGGGAAGTGGAACCCCATGTGGAACTCGTCGCCGTCGCCGAAGTAGACGCGCACGTCGGACGGCCACTGGTTCGCCTCGGCGAGCAACGCGCGTCCCTGGAACTCGCGGTCGATGGTGGCCCGCAGCCGCTTCAGGAAGGCGTGGGTCTCGGGGAGGTTCTCGCAGTTGGTGCCCTCGCGCTCGAAGAGGTAGGGCACGGCGTCGCAGCGGAAGCCGTCCACGCCCATGCGCAGCCAGAAGCGCATGACGTTCAGCATCTCCTCCTGCACCTCGGGATTGTCGTAGTTGAGGTCCGGCTGGTGGCTGAAGAAGCGGTGCCAGTAGTACTGCTTGGCCACGGGATCCCAGGTCCAGTTCGAGCGCTCGGTGTCGGTGAAGATGATCCGCGCGCCTTGGTACTTCTGGTCGGTGTCGCTCCACACGTACCACTGCCGCCTCGGGCTCTCCGGGCTGGTGCGCGCCTCCTGGAACCAGGGGTGCTGGTCGCTGGTGTGGTTCACCACCAGCTCGGTGAGGACGCGGATGCCGCGGGCGTGGGCCGCGTCCACCAGCCGCTGGAAGTCCTCCAGCGTCCCGTAGTCGGGGTGGATGGCGTAGAAGTCGGCGATGTCATAGCCGTCGTCGCGGAGCGGGCTGGGGTACATCGGAAGGAGCCAGAGGCAGGTGATGCCCAGGTCCTGGAGGTAGGGGAGCTTGGCGATCAGCCCCTGGATGTCGCCCTTGCCGTCGCCGTTGGAGTCGAAGAACGCGCGGACGTGCAGCTCGTAGATGATGGCCGACTTGAACCACAGCGGGTCGTCGGAGGTCATCGGGCTCCCGTCCGCTCAGTCGAAGTAGTCGAAGGCCTGCTCGGTCCGCGCCGGCGCGCGCACGGTCCACACCGCCGCCGGTCGCTCGGGGGTGAGCGTCACCGACGCCGTCTCCCCGCGCCAGAGCTGCCGCTCTCCCCCGAGCTGCTCCTCGACCTCAACCACCTCGCGGCCGGCCAGCCCGTAGCGCCGGAGCGGCAGCCGCAGCTCCGCGGTGTGGCTCCGGTACGGGTCGAGGCTCACCGCCACCAGGACCTGGCTCGAGCCGTCCTCGGTGCGCTTGCCGTAGAAGAGGACCTGGGCGTCGTCGCACGCGAGGAACTCCAGGCCGTCGTCCCGCTGGAGCGCCGGCTCGGCGTGCCGGACCGCGTTCAGGCGGGCGATCCAGTCGCGGATGTCGCCCGAGCGCCGGACACGCCAGTCGACCAGCTGGTACTTCTCGCTGTCGCGGGACTCCTCGCCCTGGAGCACGCCCGCGTCGCAGAACTCGTAGCCCGAATAGATGCCGTAGGAGGCGCCGAGGGTCGCGGCCAGCGCCACGCGGATCCGGAACGCCGGTGGGCCGCCCCGCTGGAGGACCTCGGGGAGGATGTCCGGCGTGCTGGGCCACAGGCTGGGCCGGAGCGCGTCCGCCCACTCTGGCCGGCGCAGCTCCTCGAGGTACTCGGTCAGCGCGCGCCGGTGGTTCCGCCAGGTGAAGTAGGTGTAGCTCTGGCTGAAGCCCGCCTTCGCCAGGGCGCGCATCAGCTTCGGACGGGTGAAGGCCTCGGAGAGGAAGACCAGGCCCGGGTCGTGCTCCCGCGCCTCGGCGAGCAGCCACTCCCAGAAGGGCAGGGGCTTGGTGTGGGGGTTGTCCACCCGGAAGATGCGGACCCCCTGGCCGACCCAGAAGAGGACCACGTCGAGGAGCGCGGGCCAGAGCGTCGTCCGCCCGGGCCCGAGGAAGTCGAAGTTGACGATGTCGTCGTAGCGCTTGGGTGGGTTCTCGGCGGTCTTGATGGTGCCGTCGGGCCGGTGCTGGAACCACTCCGGATGCTCGTGGATCCACGGATGGTCGGGCGAGCACTGGAAAGCGAGGTCCAGCGCCACCTCCAGGCCGTGCTCGGCGGCGCGCCCCACGAAGCGGCGGAAGTCCTCCACCGTGCCCAGCTCGGGGTGGACGGCGGTGTGGCCGCCCTCGCGCGCCCCGACGGCCCACGGGCTGCCCACGTCGGAGGGCCCTGCCCGCGGGGCGTTGTTCCTGCCCTTCCGCGCGGTGCGGCCGATGGGATGGATGGGCGGCAGGTAGACGACGTCGAATCCGAGCCGCTCGATCTCGGGAAGGAGCGCCGCCGTGTCCTCGAAGGTTCCGTGACGCTCGGCGTGCGCGGCGCTCCGGGGGAAGAGCTCGTACCAAGCCCCGCACCGCGCCCGCTCGCGCTCCACCAGGACCGGCCGCTCCAGCGGATCCCGCCGGCCGAGCGTCCGGTCGGGGTGGCGAGCGGCGGCATCGACCACCCGGGTCTCGGTCGCGCGGGCGATGGCGTCCACCGGTGGCCCCGCCAGCGCGGCGGCCGTCTCGTCGAGCAGCTGCGCGTCGTGGCTCGCTCGTGCCGCGTCGGCGCGCGCGGCGCAGGCCCGGAGCAGGGCGGCGCCCTCCAGGAGCTCGCTCCGGACGTCGCGGCCCACGGCCACCTTGCGCTCCAGCTCCGACACCCAGCTCCGGTAGGGATCCGGCCAGGCCTCGACCGTGAAGACCACCCGCCCGGGTGGCCCGAGCGTCACCTCGGCGGTCCACCGGTCGTTCCCCAGCGGGCGCATCGGGACGGCGCGCCACGGCCCCGCGTCGGCCGATGGGGCGACCTGGCGCCACCACACGACCGCGGCGAGGAGGTCGTGCCCTTCCTTGAAGATGTCCGCCTCCACCCGCAGCGGCTCACCGGCGATGCGCTTCACCGCGGAACGGCCGCCGTCGAGCTCGGGCGAGACCGCCTCGATGACCATGCTCGCGGCGCGGCCGGTGCCCTCGGCCGGATGCACCTCCGCGGCTCGGATCGACGCCGGACCGCGCGTGGGTCCCCCGGCGCGGCCGGTGCCGCGGGCGAGGGGACTCGGCACGTCGGGAGAGGCGGTCTCGTCGTGCGGGGCGTGCTCGGCCATTCCGGGGAAGCTGTACACGATGGGGCGCGCCGCACCGTGATCCCGAGCGCACCCGGCGCCTGGTCAGTGTTCACCGCCGGTCGCTCGTACACCGGCCCGGGAGGACCTACCTCGGGGCGGCCGGGGCGGCCGGGGCGGCCGGGGCGGTAGCGCGGAGGCGGAGGCATCCCTGTCCGTCCGCGGCGCTGCCGTGGTCTCCTGCGCCCTTCAGCGCGCGGGGGCCGCGTGCTCCTCGGCGGTGACCGCCGCCTCGGTCGCCCGGAGCAGCGGCTCGGCCGAGATCGGCGCGCCGGTGGCGTGCACCATCCAGAAGTCCGGCGTCACCCTCCCGAACGAGGCGATCCGCTCGAACTCGGCGCCGGAGCGCGCCCCCTTCAGCTTCTCCTCGAGCTGGAAGGCGATGAGGTGCCCCAGCGGATACGCCGGCAGGTACAGGAACGACGGCGCGACCATGTGCGAGTAGATGCCGAGCAGCGCGGAGTCCTTCTCGCCCAGGACCGGCGCGTAGGAGCGATTCCAGAGGTCCCGGGCGATCCGCACCGTCGCTTCGCGGAGCTGCGCGGGCGTGGCGTCGGGGTGCTCGTACATCCAGTGCCACACCGCGATGTCCACCAGCGCGACCCCGGCGATCTCCCAGGTCTGCCAGAAGTCGTTCAGCGTCCGGAGCCGCTCGTCGCGCGCAGTGGGCTTCCCGAGCCCGAGCAGCTCGAGGTCCCGCGCCTGGAAGGTGAAGGCCAGCGCCTCGGTGAAAGCGTTGCCCGGAACGCCGGCGAGCAGCGTGCTGTCCACCTCGTAGAGCGAGAAGAGCTGCTCGACGTTGTGGCCCATCTCGTGGACCGCGATGTTGTAGCCCTTGTAGTCCATGCCTCCCGGAGCGACCCGGGTGCGCAGGTGAGGCAGGTCCCCCCGCCGTGCCGATTGCAGCGCGTGCCCCGAGCCCCGGGCCGGGTCCACCACGATGTGCTCGGCGAGCCACTTCGCCTTCGCCGGGGTGAAGCCAAGCTGCCGCAGCAGGCGCGGCATGTCCTTCGCGTACGCCTCCGGAGTGGGATAGCGCTTGCGGGTCAGCGCATCGAGCTTCGCCTCGGGGAAGCGGGAGCGGGCGCTGAAGCCTGCGTACCAGAGGTCGTGCGGCTCGAGCGGCCGGCCGAGGCGCCGCTGGACGAGCGCGGCCACCTTCGGGGCCAGCGGCGAGGTGACGATGGATTCGAGCAGCGCCCGGAAACGCGCCTCGGGAATCTCGTAGTCCAGCCGGAACCGCCGATCCATCTCCGTGGGCGCGAAGGGCGAGTCCTGGTCCGTACGCCGCGCGGCCTGGAAGTTGCGGAGGAGCATCGCGTACCGGGTGTCCGGCTCGCGCTCGCTGCTCACCGCGAGCGGCGTGACGCCCTTGCCGGTCTGGGCCGACGGCCGGGGCTCGACCTCGCCGGCCGGCGCCGCTGCCACGACGTTCTTCACCGGGTCCCAGTCCAGACGGGGGTCGTCGATGACCGCCCGCGGAATCTCCTGGGTGACGATGCGCTCGATGGCGGAGCGGAGCAGGCGCTGGCGCACGAGTCCCAGCCGGCCCTCGGCGTAGTCGGCCTTGATCTGATCGCGCAGGTTCCAGTGGCTGAGCAGCCGCTTCCCCTTCGGGAACGGCCGCTGTCCGCCCTCGCCGACCAGGTGGTGGACCCACAGGTTGTAGCCCGCGACGTAGGCCTCGGCGGCGGAGGAGGCCTCCGCGCGCTGCGCGAGGGCCACAGCGGAGGGCCGGATGGAGAACCGGCCGGTGAGCCGGGCCTCGGCCCAGCGGGTCCGGGACCAGCCGGGCCCCTGCGACACCATCTCGTCGAGCGAGTCCAGGGGCCAGTTGAGGAGCGCCGTGAAGGCCACCTTCGAGGCGAAGAGGTCGTCCTGTAGGTGCGCCCCCGGGTCCAGCGCCGCGAGCAGCGCGTCCACCGGCAGCTCCGGGCCCCGCTCGAGCTCGGCCCCGGCGCGCCAGGTCCGGCCAATCTCGAGCAGATGTCCGTCGGCCGCCTCGAAGGCCTCGGCGAGCCGGTCCCGCGTCCGGGCCAGCAGCGCCGGGTCGGCGACGAAGGCGGAGGTGACGAAGCGGTCGCGGGCCAGGCCGTCGCCGTCCTCGGGGCGCCAGAGGGCTGCCACCTGCGCCACCCCGCGCTCGGCCCGGGCCCGTGCGGCCTCGCCGTGCTGGCGGACCAGCACCTCGACCGGCGCCGCCGCATCCTCCGCGGCAGCAGGTGCGGCCCCACCTCCCGGCAGCGGTCTCATCGGCACCTCGGGCGGGGGCGGCACCCGGGCGCTCGCCTCGGCCGGGGGAGCGTGGCGCTCCGGTGCCGGGGGAGGGGGCGCGCCACCGGTCGAGGCGCAGGCGGCGACGGCGAGGAGTGACAGGAACCGGGGCGCATGGCGCATGGAGTGGGCGAGCCTAGGACGCCCCGTGCGCGCCCGTCCTTGCTTCCGGACGACCGCTCGTTGCGGACCATCCACCGGACGCACCAGGTCCTCGACTCCAGCCGCCTCCCCCGGACGCCTCAGCCGCGGGGCTCGCTCTTGGGCCGGTCCCGGTAGAAGAGGACCAGCGAGTAGCAGTGGAACTCGTTGTCGCTCGACTGGCAGACGACCCGGTCCACGACTTCCAGGTCGGCGTTGCTCTTGAGCCAGCGGGTGACGTTCTCGCCGAGCTCCTCCCGCTCCCGAGCCTTGGTGGCCGAGAACACCTTCACGCCCGTGAACATGCGCCGCCCCCTCCCCGGAGGACCGCCGCCCGCCTGGTTGTATGGCATGCAGGCGGAAGGGGTGTCAAAGACGGTGGCGCGCACCGGGGGGCATGACCACCCTCGATGGAGGGCGGCGGGGCGAGGGCGAGTCTTGAACTCCAAGAAAGACGCGGCGGTTCGTTTCATCCAGGAGATCCAGCGCATGGACCCCAGACAGCTCCACGCGCTCATCGCCCGGGAGGCCGGAGAGGAGCTGGCGCAGTTCTTCATGTCCTACAGCGCGACGCTCATCGCCCGGGACCCCGAGCGCGCCCTCCAGAACGGCTCCTCGCTCATGCTGATGGGCTACCTCATCCGGACGAAGGAGGAGCTCCGGGCGCCGATCCCCTTGTACCCCACGGCCCTCGCCTGAACGGCTCGACCCGGGGCGCAGGTCCGTGCTAGCCGCGGGCCCTCCTGCACCCCATGCTCATCGACCTCCACGTCCACAGCCACCTCTCGCGGGGCTGCAACCTCGAGCCCCGCGCCGTCCTCGAGCGGGCCGCTTCCCTCGGCCTCGAGGGAGTCGCCTTCACCGAGACCAACACCCAGGACGGCTGCGAGGAGCTCTTCGACCTCCAGCCCAAGACGCCGCTGCGCATCTTCGTGGGCCTGGAGCTGGCGACCGACCGCGGCCAGTTCCTCTGCTTCTTCCCCCGGCCGGAGCAGGCGCCGGAGCCGGTCCAGCTCTGGGGCAGCAACCGGGAGAAGCCCTGGAGTGCCGTCGAGTGCATCCCCAAGGTGCTCTCGCTCGGAGCGGTGGTGGTGGCCGCGCGGCCCTACGACCGAGACTTCCCCACACCCGCGCTCGACCAGGTGCTGGGCATGGAGGGGCTCTCGGCCATCGAGGGGTACAACGCCCGTGTCCGCCAGCCGGCGAACGACCTGGCCGTGGAGGCCTCCGAGAAGCTCGGCCTCCCCTGCGTGGGCGGGAGCGACGCCAAGCTGACGCTCGACGAGGTGGGCCGGGGCGCGACCTTCTTCCGGGACCGGCCGGCGAACCAGGCCGAGCTCCTCGGCGCCCTCCGCGGCAAGGCCTACTGGCCGGTGATGGTGGGCGAGCTGCCCAGGCTCGGACGTCCCGGGGAGGCCCGCGAGCAGGAGCGCCCCCGGAAGAAGAAGGGATTCAGGGGACGGTTCCGGTAGCGTCCGGCGCCCGCGACTCGACCAGCTGCCCGTCGCGCAGCTCGGCCCGCCGCGCGCCCCCCGGCCAGGTCCAGGTCTCGTGCCGTGCGCCGGCCTCGAAGCGCTGCTCCCTGCGCTCCGGGGGGCCCCAGGCAGCGACGACCGCCGCCTCCGGCATCTCGATGACGGTGTGGCGGGTGCGCACCGCCTCCACGACCGCGTCGTTCCAGCCGGTGGTCTGCAGCGCGGGGTCGAGCCCGCTCACCCACTGCCCGAGGGTGGCCCAGAACTCCTGCTCGGAGCGAGGCCGGTCGGGAAGGGGGAGGATCGCGGTGGATCCCCCAGGCAGCCCGAGGCGCACCCAGATCTGGTCCCGGGGCGTCCCCTCCGGTCGCGCGGCGCGAGCCTCGGCGCCGGGGAACGAGACGTCGAGCAGCTGCACGGGCGTGCCGGCGGGAAGGACACCCTCGCTCCGCCCGGGCCAGCCCGGGTCCTGCTCCTCCAGCGGGCCTCCGAGCACGAACGTGCGCCCCGGGCTCGCGTCCAGGTGCACCCGGACGCAGGAGACCGCGAGCCAGCGTGCCGGGGAGGAGCGAATCTCGCGGAGCACGGCCTCCCGCCCGTCGATCCCCATCGCGCTGTGCCCGCTGCAGCCGGCGAGGAGCGCGGCGAGCAGCAGTCCCGCTCTCCGGCGCTCCCCCATGCTCACGCCTTGGCGGCGGCGACCTTCGGAGCCGAGTTCACCGGCCCGCTTCCGGACGAGCTCGAGCCGGAGCTCGAGCTGGAGCCGGACTCCGAGCTGCCGGAGCTCGAGCCGCTGCTGGCGGGCGTCGCCGCCGGTGCGCCGTCCGCCTTGGCCGCGGGCTTCGCCTCGCCGGCGTCGGGCTTCCCCTTGCTGGACGAGTAGAGGTCGGCGTACCAGCCGCCGCCCTTGAGGACGAAGCTCGTGCGGCTCAGGAGCCGGGACAGGGTGTTCCGAGCGCCGCAGCGCGGGCAGGTCTCCGGAGCGGGGTCGTTCACCTTCTGGAGCGCATCCGAGGTCGCGTGGCACTGACTGCATTCGTATTCGTAGATGGGCATGGAGATCAGGGGAGGGGGGTCGAGGCGTTCGCCTCGGAGAGAAGACCGAGCCGCTCGAGCGCGCGGTGGACGAGCGTGGGCGAGACCGAGAGGCGGCGGGCGAGCGCCTCCGGCCCCTCGCCGCCGTCGGGCGCTGGCCCCTGGAGCTCGCGCACCAGGTCGGCGCGCAGCCGCTCCTCGAACTCACGCGCCACCCCGAGGTCCTCGAGGTACTTGCGCCGCCCGAGCAGGTCGAGCCTGGCCGTCCAGCTGGTCGGGGCGAGCGTCTCCCGGCGGAAGCGCTCCCGGATGCGATCCACCTCGGCACCGAGCCCGAGCCGGGTGACGAGCGTCCCGAGCTCGGCCCCCCTCAGCCCGAGCACCCAGGCCACCCGGCCGAGCGCACCCCGGTGCTCGGAGAGCGCCGCGAGGATGAGCTCGCGCTCGCGGGTCTCGGCCGCCCCCAGGAGCCCGTGGCCCTCGAGGAGCGCGTCCAGCTCGGGAGCGGTCGGCTCGGCCCCCCGGTGGCCGGCGTACCCCTGCGCGAGCGCGCGGAGCAGCGCCGGCCGGTGGTCGTGCTGGCCGAGGAGAGCTTCCAGGATGGTCCGGCCCTCGGGCCCTTCCAGGGAGTCGAGCGGCGCACGCTGAGTCTCGACCTGCGTGAAGCGCCCCCGGGGCGGAGCCGGAGGCTGTGCAGACCGGCGGCGCGGGGCGATCCGCTCGGCGACCGACGCGGGGCGGGTGGCGTCGTGGCCTGACTCCCGTGCGCGGGAGGCGGGGGGCGCCTCCTCGACCCGCTGGGCCGGCGGCTCGGCGGGAGCTGCCACCGCGCGCGGCGGCGCGGCGCGCGCCTCGGTGTCCGCGCGGGGCTGCGCGTCCTGGAGCCTGAGCATCTCCTCGACCAGCGCGTAGTAGCCGGACCGCTCGCGGAGACTCGCGGTCTCCACCGGCGTCCCGCGCGCGACGTCCACCACCGCGAACGGGCCGAGTGGGCGGGCAGGCGGCTCTCCGTCGGTCACGGCGCGGACGCGGAAGTCGTCCGGCTCGGCGACCACGGAGAGCGCCTGTCGCACCGCGTGCGGCGACGCCGGAGCTCCCGCGCGCCGGCAGAAGTCGGACACGGCAACGGCCACGGGCGTCGGCACGTCGTCAGGCTGGCGTTTGCGTTCCCAGGACGCCATGAAGGGGTCGGATGGGACCAGTAGCATCCCGGAGACGGGGCGCCACGGTCGGTTTCGATGACTCCGGAACACAATCTAAGCAGAGGTGCAGGTTCGCAAGTCCCGGCACCCTCGGTGGGAGGGCTTCCCCTCGGGCCCGGCCTGGGGGTGGCGCTGTACGTCCTCCTGGTCGCCTCTGCCGGGCTCGCGTTCTTCGGGCGCAGCTTTCCGGGCCGGCTGCCGGTCGCCGTCGAGCGGGTCACTCCCTTCGTCTTTCTCGTCTTCGTCGGCTGCTTCGCCGTGTACCGGTTCGGGCTGGCGAGCGTGCGCAAGTACCCGGCCGGAAAGGCCTTTTTCCAGGTCGGGCTGGCGGTGGTGGTGTTCCTTCTCCTCCTGCCTTCGTCGCGGGCCCCGTACGTTCCCGCTGGAACGGCCCTCGGCCAGGCCCTCGCCGACCCGAACCCCAGGATCCGCGCCCTCGCCGCCGAGGTGGCGCGCTACCGCCCCGAGGGGCGGGACTATGTTCCGGCCCTGGTCCAGGCCCTCTCCGACCCAGACCCCACCGTGCGTGCCCAGGCGCACGCCTCGCTCGTCCGGCTGACGGGAGTGGATCTCGGGTCGCCGGACGTCCCCGGGGCCGTGGACGCCTGGAGGCGGCGCTACCCGTGAGCCACCCCGACAAGACCGAGCTCCTGAGCCGCTACATGGCCGAGCACGGTCTGAAGAGCACGCGCCAGCGCAGCCTCATCATCGACACCTTCTTCTCGCTCGGCGGCCACCTCTCGGTCGAGGAGCTCTGGAGCAAGGTGCGCGAGCAGGACGCCAAGGTGTCGGTGGCCACGGTCTACCGGACGATGAAGCTGCTCCACGAGTGCGGCCTGGCCCACGCCCGGAACTTCGGCGACGGGCAGACCCGCTACGAGGCGGCGGTGGGACGGCACCACCACGACCACCTCATCTGCACCCGGTGCGGAACCATCGTCGAGTTCGAGAACGACCGCATCGAGGCGCTCCAGGAAAAGGTCGCCCGCCACCACGGCTTCCAGGTCACCTCGCACAAGATGGAGCTCTACGGCTTCTGCGAGTCCTGCCAGCGCGCGATCGCCGGGGGAGACTCGCCACGGGCGTGAGGAGGCGGAGCGGACGCCGCATGGCCGGCGCGGTGGTCGCGCTGGGGCTGTGCCTCGCGGCCGGAGGATGCGCTGGCCCCTCCGCCAATCCTCCGCCGCACGTCGACGCCTCGCCCTTCCTGGCCGAGCTGCAGAGGCTGCCGGTGCTCGGGGGCGGCTGGCTCGACGGGAGC
The DNA here is from genome assembly GCA_035501615.1 of Myxococcaceae bacterium. Taxonomy (GTDB): domain Bacteria; phylum Myxococcota; class Myxococcia; order Myxococcales; family Myxococcaceae; genus RPRB01. The sequence goes on along the minus strand of DATJVY010000155.1, from coordinate 30,277 downwards.
CAGCTCGGCGGGAAGGTCGTCGTGGTGCAGTTCGTCGCCACCTGGTGCTTCCCCTGCATCGCCACGGCGCCACGGCTTCAGGAGATCTACGACCACGAGCAGGGGCGCGGGCTGGTGGCGATCGCCGTGGGGATGGACCTCGAGGGCCCCCAGGTCCTGAGGCCGTTCGCCGACCAGCTGGGGCTCCGGTACCCGGTGCTCGTCGCCGACGATGCCCTCCGGGCGGGGCAGACCGCGTTCGGGAGGGTCGGTCTGCTGCCCACCACGCTGATCATCGGCCGGGACGGGAAGGTGCTGACGGTCTACGCCGGGGTGGCGGAGCAGGGGACCCTGGAGCCGCTGATCGACGAGGCGCTGAAGAAGCCCGCCCCGCGGTGAGAACAGAGAGGCGTCGAGAGGCCCCGCGACGGCGACGGTTCCCGCCCGGATCCGGCGGGCCCGGCTGCTCCACCACCACACGCTCCGACGGAGCGGACGATCCGGCGAGCAGCACTCGCCCGCGCATCGAGCTGCCGAGCCCGCTGCGGCTTTCTTGCGGGGCCTCGACCCACTGCTACCGTCCTGTGTGGCGATGGACTGGATGCGACGGTACGGCTGGCGGCTGGCAGCGGCGGTGTCGCTCGTCCTCGCCCTGGTCAGCGCCCTCGAGCCCCGTGGATTCCGCCGCCACGCCCGCCTCCGCGCGCAGGCCGAGGCCCTCGCCCAGCGGAACGCCCAGCTCCGCGAGGAGAACCTCCGCCTCAGCCGCGAGATCGAGGGCCTCCGCACCGACCCGGCCGCCCTCGAGCGCGCCGCCCGTGAGGAGCTGGGCTTCGTGAAGCCGGGCGAGATCGTCATCCACCTCGAATGAGCCCGCGCCCCGCACGGATGCCACGCGCCGCGCGCTGGCTCCTCCGCTCCCTCGGCCCCGCCTCGGTCCTCGCCGTCGCCTGGCTCCTCGGACAGGGCCGCCTTCGCGGCGTCGCCGACCCGCGCTGGGACGAGGTGGCTGCGGCCGCCGGGCTGGTCGCTGGTCTCTGCGTCGCCGGCGTGCGCCGCGCCCTGCGCATCCCTGCGAGCGCTCGCCCGCGCGTGCGCGACGACCTCGAGCTCGGCGCGCCGCTCGTCGCGGCCGCCTACCTCGTGGTCGCCCTCGCGGGCCCGGGCGTGCATCCGCTGGTCTACGTCGTCATGGCCGGCCTGGTCGGCTTCTTCGACGCCCTCCCGGCCGCGCTCCTCCTCGGCCTCACGCTCACGTTCGAGGCGCTGCTCACGCTGCGCTCGGGCTGGATCGCCTTCGCCGCCCACGCCGCGTTCCTCGCGCTGTTCGCCGCCATCTACCGCCTGGTCCTCAACGCCCGGCTCGCTCTGGCCCGCCACGCCGAGCAGGAGGCGGTCAAGGCGCGCATCCGCGAGGTCGAGGAGCGTGCGCGCACCTACCGCCTCGCCAGCGCCGGCAGCTCCTCGCCCGCTCCCGACGCCGGAAGCCAGTGGATGCTGGCCGCGGTGAAGCAGGTCGAGGGAGCAGTGGGCTCGGTGCTCGAGATCGGCGAGCTCGCCCTCCGGACCCACACCTGCGCCGCGTTCCTGCTCGCCCCGGACGACCGGACCCTCGTCCTCCACGACTGTCGAAGCAGCTCCGAGCGGGTCCAGCGCGGCGCGGTCCATACCGGGGAGGGAATCGTCGCCGGGGTGCTGAAGCGCGCGGTGCCGGTCCGGATGGTGTCCCCCTCCGGCCTCCGCGGAGTCACCTGGTACGACGGTGGCCCCGATCCCCGGAGCGTCTGCGCCGTCCCGCTCGTCGAGGCCAGCGGACAGCTCCGCGGCGTGCTGGTCGCCGACCGGATGGAGCCCGTGCCGTTCGAGGACCAGGACGAGGCGCTCCTCCGGACGCTCGCCGCCGAGGTGCTCCGCGCCATCGAGGTCGAGCGCGTGCTGGTGGAGATCCGCCGGGCCCGCGACGAGAAGGTCAGGTTCTTCAAGGCCATCGAGGACCTCAACCGCGCCGGCAACCTCGAGGCCGTCTTCGGCGCGGTGCTCGACGGCGCGCGCCAGCTCGCCGGGCTCGACTTCGCGGCCATCACCCTCGTCGCCGAGCACGACGGCAAGCGCGAGCACCGGGTGACGCGGATCAGCGGCGCGAGTCCCGCCGGGAAGTCGCTCGAGGGGCGCGTCTTCGCCGACAACAACGGCCTGGTCGCCAACGTGGTCCGCTACGGGACGCCGCTGCCCGGCCGCGAGCTCCGCTCGATGGACCGCCAGGTCGTCTTCGACGACGACACCCGGCTCCGCGGGCTGGGAGCCCTGAAGATTCTCCCCCTGGGGGCAGGGGACCGCATCCTCGGCACCCTGGTCGCGGGTGCGCGGCGACGGGCCTCGCTCGACGAGGATGCGCTCCGGATGCTCGAGGTCATCGCGCTCCAGGCCGGCCAGGCCGTGCTCCGCGCGCAGCTCTTCGACCAGACCGAGCGCCTCGCCACGACCGACGGCCTCACCGGCCTCCTGAACCACCGGGTCTTCCAGGCACGCGCGGAGGAGGCCCTGGCCCAGACCCGGCGCTACGGGCGCGCCTGCTCCGTGCTCCTCACCGACGTGGACCACTTCAAGGCCGTCAACGACACCCACGGCCACCCCGTCGGGGACCAGGTGCTCAAGGGCGTGGCGCAGATCCTCCGCGAGAAGGCCCGCGACACCGACCTCGTCGCTCGCTACGGAGGTGAGGAGTTCGCGGTCATCATGCCGGAGACCGACGGGAAGGGCGCCCTGGTCATCGCCGAGCGCATCCGCGAGGCCGTGCAGGCCAGGGTGTTCCAGACCGAGCTCGGGCCCCTCCAGATCACCATCTCGGTCGGCATCGCCGCGGCGCCGGCGAACGGGACCACCAAGCAGGAGCTCATCGACCTCGCCGACCAGTGCCTGTACTTCGCCAAGCGAAACGGCCGGAACCGCTCGGTGCTGCCGCAGCACATGGAGTCGGCGCGCCGGTCGGCCTGAGGCGGCAGTGACGGAGCCCACCCATCCGCTCGCCGTGGCCCTGAGCGGGTCGACCGACCGCACCCTCCGGGCCGAGGCCGAGGCCTGCGCCGCGCGGTGGGGGCTCCCCCTGCTCCTCCGCCCTCCCGGGGCCCCGGTGCGAGGACTCCTCGGGCAGGCGCGGGCGCTGGTCGTGTTCGGCGAGGATGCGGTCTCGCTCTGGGATCGGCTCGGTCACGTGCGGGGCGGCGCGGGGCTCGCGGCGCTGCGGCTCAAGGAGATCGCCAAGGGCCGCGCGGAGGACCCGCTCCAGCGGGTGGGCGGGCTCGCGCCCGGGGAGCGAGTCCTCGACGCCACCCTCGGCTTCGCCCAGGACGCCCGGGTCGCGGCCCGGCTGGTCGGTCCCGGGGGCTCGGTGCTCGGCGTCGAGTCGAGCCTGCCGCTGGCGGTCTTCGCCGACGTGACCCTCCGCCGAGAGTCGTCCCCGGCGAGCGCGGGGATCGAGGTCCGCCAGGGCGACTCCGGAGCGCTGCTTCGAGAGATGCCCGCGGGGAGCGTGGACGCCGTCCTGCTCGATCCGATGTTCGGCCGCGCGCTGGCCGCCCAGCCCGGGTTCGAGATGCTCCGGCGGCTGGCCGATCCGTCGCCGCTCACGGCCGAGACGCTGGCCGAGGCCCGCCGCGTGGCGCGCCGGGTCGTCCTCGTGAAGGCCGCGCGGTACACGCCCGTGCTCCGGACGCTCGGGCTCCGAGCCGAGCACGCGTCCCGCAGCGCCCCGGTCGTCTGGGCGCGGGTCCCAGCGCTCCGCCAGGACTGAGACGGCCTCCATCCCCTCATGCATCCAGACTGCAAGGCCGCCGAGGCTGTCCCTCCGAACGCGTCACCCGCGCTCGGCCCCCTTGGGCGGACCCTCGCTCCCTAGCGGTGAGAGCCGCCCCGTCGGCGCGCCCGCCAGCTCGTGTGGCATCCGGTCCCGCTGGGCCCGGAGGTAAGCCATCGGCGACAGGTAGAGGAGGTTCGAGACCCGCGACGTGTACAGGCAGGCGTACTGCTCCACCTGCGAGCCGAACCGGCTGTTCTCGTTCCCCTCCTTGAACATCAGCCCCCAGAAGGGGTTGAAGCCCAGCTCCACGTCCCGCTCCAGCACGTCGGCGATGGCGGTGCTCTTCCGCAGCGCCCGGCGCAGCACCTCCAGCTCGTGCTTCGCCCTCCGCCGTTCCTCCTCGATCTCCTTGCGCTCGCCGGCCGGCACCTCCTCGCGGTCCAGCCGGCGCTCCAGGGCGTTCAGCTGTCCCTTGCGGACGTTCAGCTCGTCGTCCAGCCGGGCGATGAGCAGCTCCACCTCGCCGAGGCGGGCGATCTCCTCCGCCCGGCCCTCGGTGTAGCGGATCTCGTCCTCCAGCTCCTGCACCACCAGGAGGGTCCGCCACAGCGACGCCTTCCGGGAGCGGAGGATGTCGCCGTAGATGTGGTCCCCGACGTAGAGCACCTTCTCCCCGCCGATCCCGGTCATCCGCTCCAGCGCCGGCAGGTTGCCGCCCTGGTACACCCTCCAGCGCTCGAGCGACTTCGCCTCCCCGAGCACCGTGTTCTCTCGGGTGGTCGCGTCCACCTCGAGGAACGGACGCCCCTCGGTGAAGAAGGCCGGCTTCGAGGCCCCGGTGATCACCAGGTCGAAGTAGTTCCGCCACGACGGGTACTCGCTCACCACGCCGTCGAGGAGGAAGGACATCACCACGTCGGTGTAGTCCCAGAGCGAGTTGGTCAGGAGGAAGAGCTTCTTGCCTCCAGAGCGGAGCTTGTGCAGCGCCGGCCCCAGCTCCGGGTCGCGGAAGATGTACCGGCCGATGTCCTTGCGCACCTCGCGCTTGAGCGAGTCGTCCCGGTGGACGGCGTCGATCGCCTCTCGCACGTCGTCGTAGAGCTTGCCGTACTCCACCGAGCGGCCCTGCCGCTCCAGCAGGTCGATGATCGCCGCGTACAGCCAGGCCTCTGGCAGGGAGAACAGCGTGTCGATCCAGGCGTAGCGCTCGCTGGTCAGCCGGATGCGCTCGTTCCGGTAGAGCCGGTTGCACACCTCCGGGGCGAGCGGGGTCAGGCCGTGGTAGGCCCGCCCGACGCTGCCGAAGCGGTCCATCTTGATGAGGTTGCCCTGCGCCTTGTCCACCACCACGCCCCGCATCACGAAGCCGTGGTCGTACTGGAGGAGCCCGAGCTCCGCCGGGTAGCCGAACTCGGTCACCAGCCGCGACAGCGTCAGGTCGAACGAGAGCTGCTCGATGCGGCGCAAGTGATAGATGGCCAGGGTGTAGTCCATGTCGAACCCCACCATCTCCACGTTCGCCAGGCGGAGGTTCCGGTTGACGAACACCTGGCGGGCCCGTTCCACCGCCGTGCGTGCCGCCCCGTCGAGCAACCGGGCGAGCTCGCGGTCGGAGAGGATGCCCAGCGCCTCCTGCTGGGCGTGGACCGCCTCCGGCAGGGAGGGACGGGTGTGCACGCCCCCGTGAAGGGGCGCGGGGTCGGAGGGTGGTGGGGTGTCGGGACGGAGCATCGGGTCGGGGGGGGCGGAGGTCCGGATTCTTGCGGGGGGGCCTCCCCGCTGGCAGCGTAGCGCGGGTGGTGAACACGCGCGCCCGTGCCCGTCGAATCGAGGACAGCGCGCTGCTCGACCGCATCGCCGAGCTGGAGGACCGGATGCGCACGCTCGAGCGGCAGCTGGGCCAGAAGCCCACGCGCCGGCGCGCCCGGGGAGCCCAGGCCGCGAGCGCCGCGTCGACCGCCGAGCGGTGCCCGGGGTGCCTCCTCGAGCTCCCCCCCGGTCCACGTGGGGCGGAGTGCGTCTGGTGCGGCTTCGTGTTCGCCGCGGTGCGCCCAGGGCGTGCGAAGTCGGTGCGAAGGCGCCGGGGGGAAGGTATGCAGGCTCCTCCCCGTGAGCCCTCGAAAGACTAAGCCCGGAGCCGAGCTCTTCCCCGTCCACGAGGCGCGCCTGCCCAACGGGCTGCGCGTCCGCATGGTGCCCGACCACGACGCGCCGGTGGTGAGCCTCTACACCTTCTTCCAGGTGGGCTCGCGCAACGAGCGCCCCGGCATCACCGGCATCAGCCATCTCTTCGAGCACATGATGTTCAACGGCGCGGAGCGGTACGGGCCCAAGGAGTTCGACGAGGTGCTGGAGTCGAACGGCGGCCGCTCGAACGCCTACACCACCCACGACGTCACCGTGTACTACGAGGACTTCGCCGCCGAGGCGCTGGACACCGTGCTGGACCTCGAGTCGGACCGGATGCGCTCGCTCACCATCGACGACCGGTCGCTCCGCAGTGAGCGCGAGGTCGTGAAGGAGGAGCGCCGGCTCCGGGTGGACAACGAGCCCGCCGGGCTGATGGACGAGGCGCTCCACGCCCTGGCCTACCAGTCCCATCCCTACCGCTGGCCAGTGATCGGCTTCATGGGGGACATCGAGGCCATCCGCCGCGAGGACTGCGAGGCCTACTTCCGTACCTTCTACGCTCCGAACAACGCCGTCCTCTGGGCGGCGGGCGACTTCGACCCGGACGCCCTGGTCCGACGCATCCGCAAGGCCTACGGGGACATCCGTCCCGGGCCGGCCGCGCCGCGCGTCGTCGACGCCGAGCCTGCGCAGCGGGGGGAACGCCGGGCCGAGCTCCGCCACCCCTCGCGCGCGCCGTCGCTCCTCATCGGCTATCGCGGGCCCGCGGTGGTGCACCCGGACACGCTCACCCTCGACGTCCTGCAGTTCATCCTCGGCGTGGGAGAGGGGAGCCGGCTCCAGCGCGCGCTCGTCTACGACAAGCGCCTCGCGGTCAACGTCGGCGTGGACTGGAGCTGGCGGAGGGACCCGGGCCTCTTCAGCTTCCACCTCGAGCTGCAGCCCGACGCCGACGTCCGCGCGGCCGAGGAGGCGCTCTACGCCGAGATCCGCAAGCTGGCCGAGGAGGGCGTCGAGCCCCGCGAGGTGGAGAAGGCGCGGAACAATCTCCGGGCCCACCTCCTCCGCGAGTTCACCTCCAACTCCGGACGGGCCCACGCCCTCGGCACCTACGAGATGTTCCTCGGCGGCTGGAAGAAGGGCTTCGCCCTCCCCGAGGCCTATGGACGCATCGACGCGCCGGCGGTGCAGGCCTCGGCCCGCCGCTGGCTCGATCCGACGCAGCGCTCGGTGGTGACGCTGGTCCCGGAGGAAGCCCGGACGTGAACGCCGCCAAGCAGCGCAGCGCCCGCGGCTCGGGGACCGCCCGCGGGCTCCAGCTCCACCGCTTCGAGACGCCGGGCGGCCTGCGCGTGACCGTGGCCCCCCGCGGCCGCATCCCCCTGGTCGCCGTCCGGCTGGTGCTCTCCTCCGGTGCGGCGGTGGATCCGGCCGGGAAGGAGGGGCTGGCCGACTTCACGATGCGCCTCCTCCGCCGCGGCACCGCGCAGAGGAATGCGCACGACCTCGACGAGGCCATCGAGTTCGTCGGCGCCTCGCTGGGCCTCTTCGCCGGCGAGGACCAGGTGGCCGTGCCCCTCACCACCCCGGCGGAGCACCTCCCGGCGATGCTCGGGGTGCTGGCCGAGCTGGTGCGCAGCCCCAGCTTTCCCGACGAGGAGGTTCGCATCGAGCGCGAGCGCAGCCTCGGGCAATTCGCCAACGACGTGGACGATCCGTCGCTGCTCGCCGACCGGGCGTTGCTCAAGGTGGCCTGGGCCGGGCATCCCTACGGGCACGATGTGTCAGGCACCCGGGCCTCGGTCGCCCGCTTCCAGCGCGAGGACGCGGTCCGCTTCCACGCCGCCCACTTCGGCCCCCGCCCGGCGCACCTCTTCGTCGTGGGCGCGGTGGACCCCGCGGCCGTCGCGGCGCAGGTCGAGGAGGCGTTCGGCTCCTGGTCCGGCGGTCCGGGCCGGAGCACGGAGATTCCCGCTCCGGCGGGCATCGGGCACGCCGGCAAGGTGGTGGTGGTGGACCGCCCCGAGCAGACCCAGAGCCAGGTCCGCGTCGCCGGTCCTGCCTACCGCCGCGGCGCCCCGGTGCAGTTCGCGGCCCAGATCGTCAACGTGACGCTCGGCGCCGGGTTCACCTCGCGGCTGGTGCGGGAGGTGCGGGTCAAGCGCGGCCTCAGCTACGGCGTCGGCTCGTCCTTCGACACCCTGCGCGCCGGAGGGCTGTTCTCGGTGTCGAGCTTCACCAAGGTGGAGACCACCGGGCAGCTGCTCTCGGTCATCCGGGGCGAGGTCGACCGGATGCGCGCCCGCGGGCCCACGCCGGCCGAGGTGGAGAAGGCCCAGCGCTACCTCGCGGGGCTGTTCCCCCTCCGCACCGAGACCAACGAGTCGCTGGCCGCCGTGCTCGCCGACATGGTGCTCTACGGCCTCGGCGACGACTGGCTCGACCGCTACCGGGAGCGGGTGCGCGCGGTGACCCGCGCCGCGGCCCAGGAGGCCGCCGCCCGCTACTGCTTCCCCGAGGCGCCGGTCACGGTCGTGGTCGGGCCCGCCGAGCGGCTCCGGCCCCAGCTGGAGCGCCTCGGCCCGGTGGAGGTGCTCTCCGCCGACGACGTGCTGTGATTCCCGTCCTCTGGTCCGGGGCTGGTCTGGTGGCGGTGGACAAGCCGCCCGGCGTGCCGGTCATCCCCGGTCGGACCGAGGGCGCGGGTCCCGCCCTCCGCGCCCGTCTCGAGGCCCAGCTCGGGCGGCCGGTGTGGGTCGTCCACCGGCTCGACCGGGACACCTCGGGTGTCCTCCTCTTCGCCCTGGACGCCGCGACCCACCGGGCGGCGAGCCTCGCCTTCGAGCAGGGGCGAGCCGAGAAGGTCTACCTCGCCCTGGTCTCGCCTCCGCTCCCGGGGCCGCTGCGGGTGGACGTTCCGCTGGTCCCCGCCCGCCGCGCGCGGATGCGGGTGGCGCGGCCGGGGGAGGAGGGAAAGCCCGCGGTCACCGAGCTGTCTCCGCTGGAGACGTTCGGGGACGTGTCGCTGGTGGAGGCGCGGCCCACGACCGGCCGCACGCACCAGATCCGCGTCCACCTCCGTCACGCCGGGGCGCCGCTGCTGGTGGACCCCCAGTACGGGCGCGCGGAGCCGGTCACCGAGCGCGTGCTCGGCGGAGACTCGGATGCGGTGGTGCTGGACCGGACGCCGCTCCACGCCGCCCGGCTGGTGCTCCCCGCGTCCGAGGGGCTCCCGGCGCTGGACGTGCGCTCGCCGCTTCCGCCCGACATGGCCCGGGCGTCGGCGCTGCTCCGTCAGCGAATGGTGAAGGGAAGCGACGTCCCTCGGTGACCCGCCAGGTCGAAGACCTGGATCTGGTACTGGTCGGCGTGGTCCACGGTCACGGTCACGGTCTCCGTCCTCACCCCGCCGTCGAACGGCCCCGAGACCGTGGGGCTGATCGGGGCCGGGGACTGGTTCGCGCTCCCCGGGGCGGTGAACGCCGACAGGTAGACGGTCCCCCCGTAGCCCCCGTCCGGAGCGCCCTGGGCGGTGATGGTGACCTCGAAGGGAACGCCCGACGACTGGGGGCTGGGGATGGTGTCGAAGGTGTAGCCGGTCGGCCAGTCGCCCGGAGTCACCCGGAACGCGTCCGTCGCGGTCGCGAATCTCCCGTCCCCGAGCGTGACCGTGACGTCGTAGTCTCCCGGCTGGAGGATGGAGGGCAGGAAGTCGGTCACGACGCCGGCATCGGTCCAGCGGGAGGGCCCGAAGGTCTGGGCGCCGATCTTGAGGGTCAGCCGGTCGTCCACCGTCGCCGTGCCGGACCCGTAGTCGACGCTCGTCGGCAGCACCGCGCCGAGGGTGATGGTCACCGGGCCGCTGCTCGAGGCCTTGCGCGTCGAGGGATCGACCGAGACCACCGTGGGCACGGGCAAGCTCCCGCCGGAGCACGCGGCGAGGACGGTGAGGAGAAGCGGGGCGGCGGCCCTCACCGGAACATCCCCCGCACGCCGACCGAGAAGATGCCACCACCGGGATGCGCGTCGAGGTGGTCGGTCGTGACGCGGGAGATCGCGCCCCGTACCTCGAGGTAGGGCTCCACCGGCCCGAGCTGCACTCCGGCCTGCACCGCGGCGAACAGCTCCCACCCCAGCGCGCCCTCGTTCAACGATGCATCGAAGGTGCTCGACAGCGCGTGGTTGCCGACCAGGAGCCCGCCTCCGCCGCGCACGTCGAGCCGGAAGGCTCCGGCCGACAGCGCCTCCCACCGGACGGCCGCCTCGATGGGAACGACCACCAGCGTGGACTTCTGGACCCCCAGCGTGCCGACCTGCGTGCTCATCGACTGCACCCGGACGCCCAGCTCCAGCTCGAGGACCAGCGGGAGCTCGTGTAGACCGTAGCCGAGCACGACGGCGCCCTGGGGACCCGCGTTCGAGCCCCCGCCCACGTACCCTCCGATGGCGCCTCCGAGAACCCACCCGCCGGGTGGCGGCGGAGGCGGCGGGACGGGCTCGGGCGGCTGGGGGACGGTCCGGACGACGTCGATCGTGGTCTCGGCCCGGACCGAGCCGTCGAGGGTACGAGCGACGAGCCGGACCTCGCTCTGCGAGCGCTCCGGGGTGACGCGCACCAGGAGCCGCCGCCCCGCCTCCTGCTCCCGCTCCCCCCGCGCGCCCTCGGCGACCAGCTCGGTGCCGGGCGACTCCTCGCTGTCCGGCACCACCACCAGCGCATGGACCGGGGCGCCGTCGAGGCTCTGGTCCGGGGTGACCGCCAGGAGCCAGGGCGAGGGTGGGAGGTTCAGCGGCAGCACCCGGATCTTGCTCTGGTCCGAGAGCTCGGCGATGACCCGTGCCTCGTGGGCGTTGGGGCCGACCTCCACCGGCATCTTCAGCCGGCCCTGTCCGTCCGCGCGCTTGGGACCGAAGCGGGCTCCGGCCACCTCCACCGTGACCCGCGCGCCGGGCTCGGTCTCGATCGACAGCTCGGTCCGTCCGGCGCAGGGGAGGCCGAGGACCGTGATGTCCGAGAGGGTGGGCGCCTCTCCGGTCCAGAAGGCGAAGAGGACCAGCGCCGGGGCCCGCGCGTCGGCCGGGGGAGTCCAGAAGAAGCGGACGAAGTCGCCGGCCGAGATGCCGGGGGTGAGCGTCCCCATCGACACCGCGCCGTGGAGCGCCGGGCCCGCGTTGCGCACGGTGATCTCCACCCGCGCCCGCGGACCGAGCACCAGGCGTGACGGCTCGGCCTCCACCACCGGCGCTGCCTGCGCGGGGGTGAGGACGGCGAGCATCAGGAGCGCGGGGAGAAGGACGGGGCGCACGTCGCGTCGTGGCCCGAGGCTACCAGCCTTTCCGCTCGGTTCAGCGCTCCTCGCCCCCCTCCGACGTGTCCTCGGGCCGATGGGGTGGGCTGAAGGAGGGGCGCGCCGTGCCGCTGCTCCGTCCCTGCACCAGTGTGCGCTCGGTGGTCTTGAAGGCCACGTCCATCTTGTCCTGGCGCACCGCCCGGACGATGCCCAGGCCAAAGGTAGGGTGACGGACCACCTGGTCGACCGCGTAGTGCTGGTCCGGGTGGTAGGCCTGCGGGGTCTCCGTGCCGCGGGCGGCGAGCTGGGCCTCCCAGTCGATCACGGTCTTCTCGGCGGGGGCCGCGCGTGGCCTCGCGGCCGCGGAGCGGGACGCGGACTGCGTTCCCCGGTACACGTGATCGCTTCCGCATGTGTTGCAGCGCACGCGGGCGATCTTCGAGCCCACCATCGCCAGGATGGTGTGAGCCAGGTCCATCCTGCAGCGCGTGCACGTGGCATCGACCTCGCCGCCCACCCGATGCGTCGCCATGTCGTCTCGTCCTTGCCTGCTCGAGTCCGGAGAAGCCCCGGGCGACGGTCCGGGACGGCCTCCGTCCTGCAGGGTGCCCCGGGGTCCCCGCAGGAGAGTAGCCTCGGGGTCGACCGGCAGCCATCCTCCACCGGAGAACGCCACCCGTGCCCATCCGCCCCACCCGCGCCGAGATCGACCTCGGCGCCCTGACCCGCAACCTCGCCACCTTGCACGCGGCCGCCCCCGGGGTGGACGTCCTGGCGGTGGTGAAGGCCGACGCCTACGGGCACGGGGCGATCCCGGTCTCGCGTGCGCTCGAGGCCGCGGGGGTCCGCTTCCTGGGCGTGGCCCTGGTGGAGGAGGGGCTCGTGCTCCGCGAGGCCGGGCTCCGGAGCGACATCCTGGTGCTGGGCGGCGCGTACGACGGTGGCTGGGAGCTCATGCTCGAGCACCGGATGGTGCCGGTCGTGTTCCGGTCCGAGCACCTGACCGCGCTCGAGGCCGCGGCCCGCGCGCGGGGCACGACGGCCCGTGCGCACCTCAAGGTCGACACCGGGATGGGGCGGCTCGGGGTGCTCCCCGCAGACGTCCCGGCCTTCCTGGACGCGGCCCGGGGCTGCCGGCGGGTCGAGCTCGAAGGCCTCTGCTCCCACTTCGCGAACGCCGACCTCGCCGACGCGACGCTCACCGGGCTGCAGGTCACCCGCTTCCGGACCGCGCTCCAGCAGATGCGCGCGGCCGGGTTCGACCCGCGGTGGCGCCACCTCTCGAACAGCGCGGGGCTGCTCGCCCTGCCCGAGGCGCGCGACGGGGTGGAGATGAACCTCGCCCGGCCGGGGCTGGCGCTGTACGGCCTCGCACCGGCGCCGTGGCTGCGCCCGCCCCGGGCGCTGGAGCCGGTCCTCCGCTGGAAGACCGCGGTCATGCATCTGAAGTCGGTCGCCGCCGGGACGCCCATCTCGTACGGGAGCACCTGGACCGCGCCGCGGCCCTCGCGGATCGCCACGCTCCCCGTCGGCTACGCCGATGGCTGGTCGCGGCTGCTCTCCAACCGGGGCTCCGTGCTCGTCCGGGGGCGCCGCGCGCCCATCGTGGGCCGCGTCTGCATGGACCTCTGCATGGTCGACGTCACCGACATCCCCGGGGCGGAGGTGGGAGACGAGGTGGTGCTGCTCGGGCGACAGGGCAACGAGGAGCAGGATGCCCACCGGCTCGCCGCTCTCCAGAGCACCATCGCCTACGACGTCCTCTGCGCCATCGGTGCGCGAGTGCCCCGGGTCGTCGTCGAAAGCTGAGCGAGTTCCGGAAGGCTGAGCCCGGACGTGCCCGGGTGGGCAGCCTGCCCTAGGATGCCCGGGCGCCGCCGATGACCACGTCCGACCTCGAGTCCGCGTCCAAGAGGAACCCCTTCGTCGGCCTGGTCGAGGGCGTCGGCAACGGCGTCCTGGGGGTGTTCCAGACCGTCGGCGGGCTCTTCACGCTCGGGGTCTCGGTGGTGGTCTGGACCTTCCGGCCGCCCCTCCGCCTGCAGAACGTCTTCGCGCAGTTCGACTTCGTGGGGGTGGGCTCCATCGTCCTGGTGTCGCTGACCGGCACGTTCTCCGGGATGGTGTTCGCCACACAGTCCTGGAGCGCGTTCGAGCTGTTCGGCGCCGAGAGCCTGGTCGGTCCGACGGTGGCCCTGACGGTCACCCGCGAGCTGGCGCCGGTGTTCAGCGCGCTCATGGTGACGATGCGGGCCTGCTCCGCCATGTGCACCGAGCTCGGCACGATGCGGGTCACCGAGCAGGTGGACGCCCTGGAGACCATGGCGGTCAACCCGGTCCAGTACCTCCTCGTCCCCCGAGTGCTCGCCGGGCTGTGCATGGTGCCGCTGCTCACCATGATCTTCGACACCGCGGGCCTGAGCGGCGGCTTCTTCGTGGCCGTTCCGCTGAAGGGGCTCTCGGTCGGGACCTTCGTCCTCCGGACGCAGAACCTCCTGGCCCCCGCGGACATCTGGGAGGGCCTGGCCAAGGGCGCGGTCTTTGGCTTCACCGTGACCCTGATCGCGTGCTACCGGGGATACAGCGCCCACGGGGGCGCGAAGGGCGTGGGTCAGGCCACCACCCGCGCCATGGTGGACGCCGCGGTGGCGATCTTCATCGAGGACTACTTCATGGGGCTGCTGTTCCACGGATGACCGCCGCCGCCGGCACGAAGGAGGCCAGCTCGACGCAGCCGCGCCCCCCGATGATCTCGGTCCAGGACCTCTGGAAGGCCTTCGGGTCCAACCGGGTCCTGACCGGCGTGAACCTCGACATCGAGGAGGGGAGCACCTGCGTCATCCTGGGGGGCTCGGGCTCGGGGAAGACGGTGCTCATGAAGCACATGATCGGCCTGCTCAAGCCCGACCGGGGGCGGGTGGTGGTGGACGGCGAGGACATCGTTCCCCTGGACGAGCGAGATCTGGAACGGGTGCGCCGCAAGTTCGGGATGGTGTTCCAGGGAGCGGCGCTCTTCGACTCGATGACCGTCTACGAGAACGTCAGCTTCGCCCTCCGCGAGCACACCGGCATGTCGGAGGAGGAGATCCGGGCCAAGGTCCGGGAGAAGCTGGCCATCGTCGGGTTGCACAAGGTGGAGGAGCTGTACCCCGCTCAGCTCTCCGGTGGGATGAGGAAGCGGGTGGGACTGGCGCGCGCCATCGTGCTCGATCCCAAGATCGTCCTCTACGATGAGCCCACCACGGGGCTGGACCCGATCACCACCGACTACGTGGACGACATGATCGTCACCGCCAAGCGGGAGCTCCACGTCACCAGCGTGGTCATCAGCCACGACATCGCCTCGTCCTTCAAGGTGGCCGACAAGGTGGCCTTCCTCTTCAAGGGGCAGATCGTCGCCGAGGGGCCGCCGCAGGAGCTGCGGCACAGCCAGCATCCGGAGCTGAAGCACTTCCTGCAGATGTGGTTCGGGAAATCGTGAAGACGTTCGTCACGCCGTTCAGGGTCGGGCTCCTGGTGCTCGCCGCCGTCGGCTTCCTGCTCCTGGCGCTGGTCTTCGTCCGCCGGGGGACGATGGGGGCGGACACCATCACCGTCTACGCGATGTTCCGCGATGCGTCGGGCCTGGGAACCCGGAGCCGGGTGCAGGTGGCGGGCATCCCGGTGGGCGAGATCCGGGAGATCACCCTCGTCGGGACCCGGGCCCGGCTGACGTTGCGGCTGCGCAAGGACATCGGGCTGCGGACCGACGCCACGCTCATCAAGCGGACCGAGTCCTTCCTCGGCGACTACCTCCTGGACCTCCAGGTCGGCTCTCCGAACGCCCCGTTGATGCCCGACGGAGGGGAGATCACCCACGTCATCGACCAGCAGGGGCTGCAGGCGCTGTTCGATACCCTGGGGAAGATCACCAACGACATCCAGTCGGTCACCGCCTCGCTGCGCGATGCGCTGGGAGGCGACGCCGGGACCCAGTCGCTCCAGGCCATCGTCCGGAACCTCACCGAGCTGTCGCAGTCGGTCAACGACACCGCCCAGCGCTCGAGCCAGAACATCGAGGCCATCCTCGAGAACGTGCGCGACGTCACCGCCTCGATGCGCAGCGCGACCGAGGGCGAGTCTTCGAGCTTCCGGGAAATCGTGGAGAACCTCCGGGTGATCACCGGGGACGTGCGACGGATGGTGGCCGACGTCCAGACCAACATGTACGTCGACGGCGGGCCGCAGGGGCAGCTGGCCTCCCTGGGCAGCTCGCTCCAGAAGCTCGACGCCACGCTGGGGAACCTCCAGACGGTCACCGAGAACATCCGCGAGGGCCGGGGTGCCGTGGGCGAGATCGTCTCCGACGAGAAGCTGGGGCGGAAGGTGGGGGAGACGATCGAGGACCTCTCCGACTACGCCCAGCGGCTGGTGGCCCTGAAGCTCGAGGCCAACATCCACAGCGACTACCTGTTCAACGCGGGGGCGGCGAAGATCGACGCGACGCTGCGGATCATCGCCCGGCCCGACAAGTACTACATCATCTCGCTGATCAGCGACCCGCGCGGCGTCGAGACCACCGAGTACATCCAGACCAACCCCCCGTCGCAGGGCGACCCGGCGCTCCAGAAGCGCACCGTCACCAGCATCAACTCGCTCAAGTTCTCCGCCGAGTTCGCCAAGCGCTTCTACTGGGCGACCTTCCGGTTCGGCATCATCGAGAGCACCGGCGGAGTAGGCGTGGACTTCTACTTCTGGAGGGACCAGCTGGCGCTGAAGACCGACATCTTCGACTTCGCCAACCAGAGCCTGCGCTGGCCGCGGATCCGGGTGAGCCTCCAGTGGACCTTCCTCCAGCACCTGTACCTGAACGCCGGCGTGGACGACATCTTCAACCGGCCGGTCTACAGCCAGCTCGACAACCGGGTGCTCGCGGGGCGGGACTTCTTCCTCGGCGCGGGCATCGTCTTCACCGACGACGACCTGAAGGCCCTCATCCCGGTGGTACCCGCCGGGGCCGTGCACTGATCGCGGGTCAGCCGAGCGCGGCGGCGGCGTCGTCCGAGCGCCCGAACGCCGCGCGGTAGCGGGCCAGGAACTCGGCGCGCGTGTAGCGGTGCTCCTGGCAGCCGCGGACCTCGATTGCGTACGCCGCCGCCACCGCACCGATGCGGCCCGCCACGGGCCAGGGCAGCTGCCGCGCCATCCCGTAGACCAGGCCGCCCAGGTAGGCGTCCCCGGCTCCGGTCGGGTCGACCAGCGCCTTGACCGGGGCCACCGGCACGTCCACCGGCGACTTCCCGCGCTCGAGCACCGTCGAGCCCTGCTCGCCGCGGGTCACCACCGTCACCGGGGCGATGGACTGGAGCACCGCCTCGCTCTTGCCGGTCTTCTGGGACATGAGCGCGAACTCGTAGTCGTTCCCGATGACGGC
The DNA here is from genome assembly GCA_035501615.1 of Myxococcaceae bacterium. GTDB lineage: Bacteria > Myxococcota > Myxococcia > Myxococcales > Myxococcaceae > RPRB01. The sequence goes on along the minus strand of DATJVY010000155.1, from coordinate 13,668 downwards.
GGCTGCCGACTGCATCCCGTCGAGGATCTGCGCCGCCTCGAGCCGGGGAGTCTGCTTGCCCGGGTCGAAGAGGTAGGGGACCTGCGCCGACCGGCAGGCCTCCACCGCCTTGAGCATCGATTCCGGATCGGTCGGGCTGATGACCACCAGGTCCTTCGGCCCCAGCCCCAGCCCGCCCAGCTCCAGCCGGTGCCCGTGGGAGAGCGCCCCGGCGTAGAAGGCCACGATCTGGTTGGCGTCCAGGTCGGTGTTGATGAAGCAGGAGGCGGTGAACTCACCCCGGATCACCGTCACCCCCGAGGTATCCACCCCGGCCCCGTCCAGAGCAGCCCGGTACTCGGGGAAGTCCTCCCCAGCGGTCGCCACCAGGAGCGGCCCGCCGCCGAGCAGGGCCAGCGTCCAGGCGATGTTCCCCGCCACGCCGCCCCGCAGCCGTCGCATGTCGTCGACCAGGAAGCTCACCGTCAGCCGGTGCATCCGGTCGGAGAGGAAGTGCTCCCGGAACCTGCCCGGGAAGGTCATCAGGTAGTCGTAGGCCAGCGAGCCGGTGACGACGATGCGCATGGGGCGCCCCTAAGCATGGAGGCCCCCGGGTGGGCAAGGTCGTGTAATCTCGGGGCTCCCACGGAGGCCGATGCGCTTCGCCGTCATCTCGGACATCCACTCCAACCTCGAGGCCCTGACCGAGGTGCTCCGCGCGGTCGAGGCCCAGAAGGTGGACCGGGTGGTGTCGCTCGGGGACATCGTGGGCTACGGCGCCTCGCCCAACGCCTGCTGCGATCTCGTGCGGAGCGTCGCCGAGGTGACGCTGCTCGGGAACCACGACGCCGCCGTCGCCGGGCGGATGGACTACTCCTTCTATTACGAGGGCGCGCGCCACGCCCTCGACTGGTCGGCGCACGTCCTCACCGAGGAGAACCACGCCTGGCTCCGGAGCCTCCCCTACACCTACCGGGTGGGGGAGATCGGCTTCAGCCACGGCTCGCCGGTCGACCCCCGCGCCTACGAGTATGTCTTCGCCCTGGAGCAGGCCCGCGAGCTGGTCCCGGCCATGGAGGACCTGGCCGAGGTGACCTTCATCGGGCACAGCCACCTCTGCAAGGCGTTCGCCCTGGGGAACGCCGAGGTGAACGACGTCGTCGCCCAGAAGTTCGCCTTCCGCCGTGGCTACCAGTACCTCATCTCCGTGGGGAGCGTCGGACAGCCCCGCGACTACGACAACCGTGCCTGCTTCGTCGTCTGTGACACCACCGCGCGGACGGTGGAGTACATCCGCGTGGAGTACGACATCGAGGGCGCTGCCCGGCGCATCTTCGAGGCCGAGCTGGCGCCGAACTTCGGCCGCCGTCTCTTCCTGGGGGTCTGACCCGTGACGACTCGCGCGTTCCGCCTCGTCCTCCTGCTGGCCCTCGCCGGATGCGCACGCAAGGAGCCCTCGCCCGAGTTCACCCGGGCCTCCGAGCGCTTCAACAAGCTCTACGCCAAGGAACTGGACGACGCCTACGTCGACCCGGCAATGCACGAGGTGGAGGCCCTGCTGGACAAGGTTCCCGCGGACTCGCTGGACGCCCAGGCCGCCGCACAGCTCCTCTCCCGGATCCGCGAGAACCGCGCCCGCATCGAGCAGGCTGCCCGCGAGCGCGAGAAGGCCATGGCCGACGCACGGACTCCGCCCACGCTCACCGGCCCGTCGGTCAGCCCTCCGCCTCCGCCCCCCGGCGGTTCCGGGTCCGCGAGGCCTCCGGCGCCGCCGGCCCCCGACGCCGGGCCTCCGGCCGCGCCCAGCGCGGGGATGGCGATGCGCGATTTCAACCGGCTCTTCGGAGACTGCTTCGAGCCTGCCGGGCCGGTGGAGGTGAACGGCCGCGGGACGCGGGACTCCTACGCCATGGTGGACTCGGACCGCTGCCGGAGGGCCATGCCCGGGCTGACCAACTCGGTGGTCCTCGCCGATAGCCAGACCGTGATGGGGGTCATCCCCAAGGCGGCCCTGCAGCGCACCCTCGTGGATGGTGGGGCGCCCACGCCTGCACCGCCCGATGCCGGAAGTTAGTCTCCGCAGCCCGATGCAAGACGGCACCTTCCTCGCGCTGATGCGCCTCGTCCCCAAGTCCGCGCTGTCGCGGGCGGTGGGGACGCTCACCCGGCTGCCCGCGCCGGCGCCGGTGCACCGGGCCGCCATGCGCGCCTTCGCCCGCGCCTACCGGGTGGACATGAGCGAGGCCGAGCAGGACTTCGGGGGCTACGGGCGATTCAGCGATTTCTTCGCCCGGGGGCTCCGTCCCGGCGTCCGGCAGGTGGACCCCGATCCGCGGGCTGTCGTCTCCCCGGTGGATGGCGCGGTCAGCCAGGCCGGAGTGCTCAGCCGGGGGATCTGCCTCCAGGCCAAGGGCATCCAGTTCCCCGTCGAGCGGCTGCTGGACGACGCGGATCTGGCGGCGCGCTTCGCCCTGGGCGGCGCGTTCGCCACGCTCTACCTCTCCCCGCGCGACTACCATCGGGTCCACTCTCCGGTGGATGGGGCGATCGTTTCCTCGCGTTACCTCCGTGGAGAGCTGTGGCCGGTGAACCCGGCGACGGTCCGGAACCGCGATGCGCTCTTCTGCCTCAATGAGCGGCTGGTCACGGTGGTGGACGGACCCTTCGGGCGCTGCGCGGTGGTGAAGGTGGGGGCGACCTGCGTCGGGCGGATCCGCGCGGCCTACGACGATCGCATCACCCACGCCGGCCAGGAGGCTGGTCTGCGGGCCTACCACCCTGCGCGCCCGGTGGCCCGGGGCGACGAGCTGGGGCGCTTCGAGATGGGCTCGACGGTCATCCTCCTCTTCGAGCCGGGCCGCGTCGTCTGGGACGACTGGCTGGTGGCCGGAGCCGCGGTGCGGATGGGGCAGCGGATCGGAGGGGCGCCGTGACCCAGCGCGTCTCCGGGGTGAAGGGGATGAACGACCTCCTCCCGCCCGACATCGCCGTCTGGCACGCGCTGGAGGCCGCGACGCGCGAGACCTTCCGCCGCTTCGGATACGAGGAGGCGCGCACCCCGGTGCTCGAGGACACCGCGCTCTTCGTCCGGAGCGTGGGCGAGGCCACCGACATCGTGGGCAAGGAGATGTACACCTTCGAGGACAAGGCCGGGCGGAGCCTGTCCCTGCGGCCCGAGGGCACCGCGCCCCTCGTCCGCGCCTATGTCGAGCACGCGGTCGCCCAGCGCGAACCGGTGACGCGCTGGTGGTACCTCGGGCCGATGTTCCGGTACGAGCGGATGAAGACCGGGCGCTACCGCCAGTTCTGGCAGATCGGCGCCGAGGCCTACGGCGTCGCCGCGCCCGCCCAGGAGACGGAGCTCATCGACCTCGCCCTGCAGCTGTTCCGGGCGGCGGGCCTCGAGGGCATCCGGGTGGAGCTGAACTCGCTCGGGGACCCGGAGACGCGCGGGGCGTACCTCGACTCGCTCCGCGCTTTCCTCCGGGCCCACCGGAACGAGCTCTGCGCCGAGTGCCAGGAGCGGACGGAGAAGAACCCCCTCCGGGTGTTCGACTGCAAGAACCCCGGCTGCCAGGCCGTGCTCGCCGGGGCGCCGGCCATCACCGATGCGCTCTCCGGCGAGTCCCGGGCGCACTTCGAGACGGTGCAGCGACAGCTCGGGGTGCTGAAGATCCCCTTCCGGGTGAATCCCCGGATGGTGCGGGGGATCGACTACTACACGCGGACGGCGTTCGAGTTCGTCTCCGAGGACCCGGTCCTGGGCACGGCGTCGGCGGTCGGCGGAGGAGGCCGGTACGACCGTCTGGTCAAGGAGCTCGGCGGGCCGGACACGCCGGCGGTGGGCTGGGCGCTGGGGATGGACCGGCTCTGCCTCCTGATGCAGGCCCGGGGCGCCGTCCAGCCCGAGCGGCCCGAGCTGTTCGTCGCCGTCGCCGAGGAGGGCGCGGCGGACGCGGCGCTGGCGCTGGTGAGCCGGCTGCGCCGGGCAGGCCACCGGGTCGACCTCGACGCCCGGGGCGGCAGCCTGAAGAGCCAGATGAAGCGCGCCGACAAGTCCGGGGCGAGGTTCGCGCTGGTGCTGGGCTCGCGCGAGCTCGACTCGGGCGAGGCGCAGCTCAAGCGGCTCGCCGGCGGTGACCCGGTCCCGGTCCGGCTCGATGCGCTCGAGTCGGCGCTCGCTCCGGGTTGACGGCCGCCAGGGCCATGTCCACCCGGAAGGGCCCGAGGAGCCCCAGCGGGCGAACTCGGCCATGGGCCACCCGTTCGCATCGAGGAACCGCACCCGCGTCTCCTCGGCGACGCCGAGGTCAGCGGGCGTTCCGCATGTGCTGGTCGAGGTCCATGTCCGCCCACCGGGCGCGGTACTCCTGGACGGAGGGCTCGGCCATGCCCGCGGGGCTCACTCCACCGCGGCCGGTGATACTGAAGAGCCCGTGGCGACCGCTCCCGGCCTCACCGTCATCGCCGGCCCCACCGGGGCGGGGAAGACCGAGCTCGCCCTCGCGCTGGCCGAGCGCCTGGGAGCGGAGATCCTCAGCGCCGACTCGCAGGCGGTGTACCGCCACTTCGACCTGGGCACGGCCAAGCCCGGGCCCGCCCAGCTGGCACGGGTGCCCCATCACCTCGTCTCGATCGTCGAGCCCACCGAGGCCTTCTCCGCGGCGCGCTGGGCCGCCCTCGCGGATGCTGCCATCGCCGGCATCGTCGCCCGCGGCCGTCCGGTGCTCGTCGTGGGAGGAACCGGGCTCTACGTCCGGGCGCTTCTCCATGGGCTCACCGACACCCCGCCCGAGCCCGAGGTGCGGCGGGCGCTCGAGGAGGAGGCGCTCCGGCTCGGCCCCGGGGCGATGCACCGGCGGCTGGCCGAGGTGGACCCCGACACCGCCGCCCGCCTCGCGCCGACAGACGTGCTCCGCGTCGTCCGGGCGCTGGAGATCCATGCCACCACCGGGGTCGCCCCCTCGCGGCTGCGCGCGAGCCACGCCTTCGGTCCGGCTCGGTACGAGGCCCGCATCTGGTTCCTCGACCCGGGACGGGACGCGCTCGAGGCGCGTATCGCCGAGCGCACGCGGGGCATGTTCGAAGGGGGGCTCGTCGCCGAGACCGCGGCGCTCGTGGCTCGCGGATTCCGGGACACCGCGCCGATGCGCAGCGTCGGCTACCGCCAGGCCCTCGCCGTGCTGGAGGGACGTCTGAGCGCCGCCGAGGCCGAGCGCGAGACCTTCCTCGAAACGCGCCGCTACGCCAAGCGCCAGCGGACCTGGTTCCGCCGCGAGCCAGGGACCCGCTTCGTCCCACCGCCCTACGCCGCGGTGTGGGAGGAGGCCGGCCTCGCCGCCCTCGACGCCGGCCGCTCGCGCTGAGCCGGCAGGTGCCGCTCGAGGATGCGCGCCAGCTCCGCCCCGTCGATGGGCTTGGGGAGGAAGCCCGCGGCGCCGGCCTCCCGCGCCTGCCGCCGGAGCGCAGGGCCGCGGAGGCCGCTCATGACGTAGACGGCCGTGCCCCGGGTCGCCGGGTGCCGGGTCAGCCGGCCGCAGAGCCGGATGCCGTCGACGTGCTCCAGGACGACGTCGAGCAGCACTGCCGCCGGTGGGCGATGCGCCACGGCAGCGAGCAGCTCCATCTCCCCGGCGAAGCTGACCACCTCCGCCCCTGCCAGCGCGAGCTGCTCCCGGAGCCCCTCGCGGGTCCCGGGGTCGTCGTCCACCACGTAGAAGAGGCGGGGATCGCGCGGCGGCTGGAGCACCGCCGCCGGCGCCTCGACCGGAGGGAGGGATCCTCCGGCGAGCGCGCGCAGGGCCTCCCAGCGCAGGCGCCAGAGGACCCGCGCGGGGCGCGGGCGCTCCAGCCCGGCCAGGGTGAGCTCCGCCGGCTCGGGCCGCGGACGGCGTCCGGCCCGGAAGGCGAACGCGGCCTCGGGGCCCGCCGCGCGGACGGCCCGCCACAGCGCGGCCGCCCTGTCCACCTCCCGGCGCATCCGCCCCGCTCCGGCCTCCAGCAGCGCGTGCACGAGCGCCGTGCGAGGCTCGGCCGCCGCCACCAGAGCCCGCGCCACCTGGCCCGCCAGCTGTAGCCGGGGCCCCAGCGCGAGGTCGAGCGGATGGCCGAGCGCATCCGGACCGCTGGCCACCCACGCCGGGCCGGTGAGGGCCCGGGCGCTGCCCGCCGGGATGGCCCTCCGTGCGACCGCGCGCACCTCGAAGCCCGGCTCGAGATGACCATCCCGCGCGGCCTCGACCAGGAGCAGCGAGAGGTCGACCGGCTCGACCGCCGGGCCGAAGGCCAGGGCCCAGAACCCCATCGGGACCGGGAGGAGGAGCAGCGCGTCGACTCCCGGACCCGGAGCGAGCAGCAGCTGGGCGTAGGGCAAGGTCCGCCGCGTGGCCATCCAGGCCTCCGCGCCGGGGAGCTGTGGTGCCCGCGCCTCGGGCTCCGCAGCCGAGGCGCTGGCCTCCTGCGGCTCGAGGGCGAAGGCCACCACGTCGGCGCGCGCCACCAGCCCGTGCGAGCGCACCACCCGGCCCGGGGCGCGGGCGAGCGAGAGGGGCTCGGTCCTCTCGACGGAGAAGCCCCGGACCCGGGCGCCCGCCATCCCCGCGCGCGCGGTGAGCATCTCGACGAGCCCGTCGCGCCCGGGCTCGCCGAGGCTCACCACGCCCGGCGGGTAGGGCAGCCAGACGCGTGCCCCGGGGGAGAGGACGCGCAGCCCGACCAGCGGTGTGGTGCGCTCGGGTTCCGGGATCGTGCAGCCAAGCAGGGCCAGACGTGCGCGGCACTGCGGGGTGACGATGTGCGGCGCGCCGCGCGGAGGCTCGTCGCCCGCGTAGAGCAGCGTCTCGACGGCCCGGCCCCGTCCCTGGGCGGTGTGGCAGAGCGCCAGCGCGAGCCCGGCGGCCGAGAGCCCTTCGCCCACCACCGCGAGGTGGACCGTCCCGCCCATCAGTGCGTCTCCGGCGGAAGCCCATCCTCCGGGCCCGCGAGCTCCACGCGGTTTCGCCCCCCGCGCTTGCTCCGGTAGAGCGCGACGTCGGCGGCCGCGAGCAGCGTCGAGGCCTCCTGCACGTGGGCCGACGACTCCACCGCCGCGATGCCCACGCTCAGGGTCAGTGGCCCGGGCCAGGGCCAGGGGCGGGAGGCGAGCCGGACTCGAAGCCGCTCGGCCACCACCCGTGCCTCGGCGGCGGTCTGGTGCGGCAGGAGCGCCACGAACTCGTCGCCGCCGAAGCGGGCGGCGAAGTCCACCTCGCGCAGCTCCTCGCGGAGGACGTCTCCCGTCGCCCGCAGCGCGGCGTTTCCCGCCTCGTGGCCGTACCGGTCGTTGAGCGACTTGAGGTTGTCGAGGTCCACCAGGAGCAGCGCCAGCGGCTCGGCGTACCGGGCGGCGCGCGCGAACTCCTCGTCCAGCTTCGCCTGCAGCGCGCGGAAGTTGTGCAGGCCGGTGAGCTCGTCGGTGCGGGCCAGCGATTCGAGCCGTGCCACGCGGCTGGCCTGTCCCCAGGCGTGGAGGAGCCGTGCCCGCAGCTCGTCCGGACGCCCCGGCTTGGGGATGAAGTCGGCGGCGCCGCGGCTGAAGCAGTCCACGACGGTGCGGGAGTCGGTCTGCCCGGAGAGGAACACCACCGGGACGTCGCGGGTGCGCGCGTCGGCCTGGAGCCGCTCGAGCAGGCCCATGCCTCCGAGCCTGGGCATCGCCACGTCGGCGAGGACGAGGTCAGGCACGTGCGCCCGGACGAGCGCCACCGCCTCGGTCCCGTCCACGGCCGTGAGGACGTCCCAGTCCACGCCCAGCAGCTCCCCCAGTGCCGATCGGGTCGACCCGTCGTCCTCGACGATGAGGAGCACGGGACGAGCTGGGCGGCGGTCCATCGCGAGCCGCCCGTCCGACCGGGGAGACTGGAGTCCGCTGCCGGACAGGGTGGCACTCCTTCGATGTCGTGCTCCCGCGGCAGACGGGAGCGTCCCGAAGCGAGCAGCAAGTGACGTGCCCCGCGCCAGGCCCCTGCTTCCGGGCAGTTGGGGAGTGCGGTGGCGGACGACGGGAAGAAACTGCAGTGCTCCTGACTAGCGACGCTGGAACTGAACCCGGCGTCCGCCCCCGAAGTCCTGGGGAGGTACCTCGAGGTTGAACTGCCACCACATCGGCTCCCAGGCCTTCATCTTCATCCGCTTGTCGTTCTGGAGCGCGGTGAGTGCCGACTTGAGCTTCTCGTCGTTCGGATTGGCGGCCACGGCCCTGCCCAGGACGCCGATGGCCTTGTCGCGCTCCTTCGTCTGCTGGAGGCACCAGGCGTAGACCGCCCAGACCAGGCCCTCCTTCTTGCCTGCCTTCACCGCCTTCTCGAAGCACTCGGTCATCGGGCCCCACTCCTTGCGCTGGTAGTGCAAGGCGCCCCGCATCGCCTGGGCCATCGGGTCGCGGTTGCTCGCCTGTGCCAGGTGCGGCTCGGCGGCGGCGTAGTCCTTCATCATGTAGTGGAGAATGCCGATCTGGCCGTGGACCTGGGACGCGACCATGATCTGCCAGCGGTCGTACTGCAGGCCCTGCTCGAGCGTCTTCACCGCCTTGGCCACCTTCGCGTCGCGGTCGCGGGGCGAGGAGATGGTCTGCAGCTCCTTCTGCGCGCCGTTCACCAGCGCCTTCAGCTTCTCGGCGACGCGGCGGGCGAGGAGGATGTAGGCGCCAAGGAAGATCAGGACGCCGGGGATGATGCCCGCGAGGAGCGGCAGCCCGGCCAGCCGCACCGCGACGGTCACGACGAGCCCCGCGGCGAAGGCGATGAGAAGGTTGTACATGGGGCGGACGTGCTAGACCCGGCGCCGCGGCGTCGCAAGGCCCTCTGTCGAAATTGGTAGACGAGGCGGACTCAAAATCCGCTGCGGCTGACCCCGCGTCCCGGTTCGAGTCCGGGGAGGGCCAAGGACTTACGCGGACCCCTTCACGAGAAGCGCCATGTCGTTGGTCACCTGTTGGCGAGGGAGACCGGACGAATGGCGCGGTACATCGGCAGATGGGAAGGCGGAGAAGTGGTTCGGCTAGCGAGTGGTCGGCGCTTGTACGTCATCAGCGTCAACGTTCGTGGCCGGCGCTTCAGACAGAGCACGCGGGCTTGGACGCTGAAAGAGGCACGGGCCATCTACAGGCGGTTCATTGTCGACCCTGACGGCTTCAGGCTGGTCGCGCCGCCGCCAGACCCTGCACAGCAGCCCATCCACCTCGACGAAGCGCTGGTCAAAGGCTTCCTCGACTTCTCCCGTCGCAAGGGCAACACCGGGGACTGGGTATCGGAGCAACGGGTGCATCTCCTTGCCTTGAAGGATGGCCTCGGGAAGCAGGACCTCCGCGGCCTGCCACTCCAGACACTCCTCCCGCTGGTCAAGGGGAATGCGCATCGCATCGCGGTTCTCAAGGCGCTGTATTCCTGGCTGCGGAAGGTGGAGCACCGTCTCACGCCTGCAGAGGACCCCACGCACGGCACCTTGACCGTGCCTCAGCGGCGAGTGGGGCAGAGGAGGGTGGCCGACAAGTCCGTTCCAAGGGCCCGCGTCGATGCCGTATTGGCCTGCATGTCCGAACGTTGGCGGGCGCTCCTCCACCTTCAGGCAGGCACCGGAATCCACACCACGGAGCTTCTCCGCTTCGCCCGGGCAGGATGGCTGGAAGGGTACCGAGGGCCGCAGCGGGCAACGTCGGTGATGGTTGTTCCATTGCACAAGAACGGCGACGAGCACAGAGTTGCCCTCGATGCAGGGCTCGACCAGGCAGCCCGAGCCGTGCGCATCTCGGGCACCTTCGACCCCAGCGGGTACCATTTAGAGGTGCGTCTCGCGTGCGAGCGCGCCAAGGTGCCGCCCTTCACGCCAGGGCGGATGAGGCACTCGGTCGCGACGTGGATGGTGGAGGCTGGTGCCGACCTGGCCAGCGTCTCGACCTTCCTCGGACATAGGACCCTGGCCACGACGCGCGCCTTCTACGCGAGGTTCGCCACGCCCAGGAACCCAGCATTGGAGGTCCGCTGAATCCTCGTGAGCACACCTGGCGTCAGAGCGGTACTCCACACTTCCTGGCATGGCAGCCTCGGAATACCCAGCCAACTGGCAGCTGCTCGTCTATGGGCCGCACGTCGTCGTGTGTGCCGGCATCCGTAACTGGCAGCTGAGGACCAGTGGGCGCTCTGCAGCCGACCAAGCCCTCGCCGAGGTGATGAAGGACTACGACATCAGCGACCCAAGGTCGTTCATCATCCGCGCCCACACCGACTGGCAGGATGGGCTGCTCATCGACCGGGAGTACTACTGGGACGACGACAGGGGCGAGCTGGTCGAGAACACTGAGAAGTACAGCTCGAGACGCGCCCAATGAGGTCCAGCAGGATGAAGGTCGTGAGAGGCGTAGCGACCTACGACGATACCGTTCGGCGTGCGCTTCCGGCAGCCGCTGCGCCGGCGGATGCGGCCAAGCAACTGTCGCTCGTAATGGCCCGTTTCGAGAACAACTGGCGCTCGGTCAATCGCTAGGCAGCATCGGTTTTCGGGGCCATCACCCAGGCCCTTGGCTCCGGAGGCGAGGGGGAGCCCGGTCTAAGCGAATCAGGTGAGTAGGGCCCGGTTCGCTTCCGTCTGGTTCCGTAGGCTTGGAACAAAGGCCACGTCTCGCCCGCGTCCAGGCCGTTGGTCAGCTACGACGGGTTCCGTCGCAGTTTGCTGCATCCTTGCTGCACGGGCGACCGGACCTACGGCTGGAAGGGAATCTCCCGGCAGCGGCCGTTTGGGCAGTGTAGGCACTTCTGGGCGACCCACTCGTCCCCAGAACGCTCGAACAAGACGACGAAGGCCTGGGCTTCGACGCCAACCGACCACGTCCAGGTCCACATCCGGCACTCGTACGGCTTGCCGGTCTTGGCCCCGCAGGTCTTAGTTTCGTCCTGGTCCGGCTGGCCGACGTACGGGTAGACCATCTTCGAGGTCAGGAAGTGCGTCGTGGCATTGACGCAGAAGCCGGTCCAGAATTTGCGGTCTTCCTCCTCGGCCCGCTCAATGAGCGCCTCCAGCTCCTGGCACTTCGCGCTCTGGTCTGGCGCGCAGTGAAGGCTGGCGTTCTTGACCTGCCGTTTGGCCCACTCCCGAATCCCGTCGCACGGCTTGTCGAGCGTGCACTGGCTTGCCCGGGCCATCGGGCCCGCGAGCAGGACTAGACACACCGCCACCGCCGAGAGAGCGCGCATCAGAGGCTCGTGGACTTGGCTGGAGCGACCTTCGTGGCCTGGCTCGGGTGGCTCGGTGCAATGTCTTTGGCGGGGTTGGCCTCTGACTCGCTCTTCTCGACAGTGCTCCAAGTCATCGCCAGTCGCTGGTCGAGGATGATGACGATGCCGGCCACGACCACGTTACCGTTGCCGGAGAAGACCGTGAGATTCTCGCCGCGCCCCTGCATGGCCTCCTCGCTGTAGTCAGAGGAAAGCCGGGACCACGTCTGGAGCTTGAGGCCGTCCTTCCGTTTGGCCGGCTTGTCCGGAGTCAGTGTCCAGCTCCGATAGACCTTCCCGTCGTCCCACTCAATCGACCAGCGGGCGGTCTTGCCGTCGTCATTGAAATCCACGCAGACCATGCCCGACTGTGTCTGTTGCGGTGGGCCCTTGAAGTCCGCGGTGCCTAACGGCGTAGTTCGCCGGTACTCGACGACGAGTCGCTCACACGGGACCTCGGCGAGCGCAACGGCTGGGGCCAGGGCCGCGAGGACGAGGAATAGTCGCTCGGACGTCTTCATTCCCGAAACGGGCTGCAGCGGTCAGGCCAGTGATTTCGTGTAAGTCAGACCGCAGGGTTGCGTGCCGCCGCCTGGGTCAAATCTGCTCAGAGGGCAAGCACCGGGTCGCGCATGAGCCGTGCGTGCCCTCGGACGTCCGGGAACACGGATAGGTGAGCATCGCCCTGGCGAGCGACGCAGACCCAGGCTGCTCAGCCCAAGATTCCGACCTCACTCCGATTCTGCGTGGCCCGGGCACTGCAGCGGCGGAGGCCATGCTGAAACGAGCGCTCGGCCTGGCCCTGGTCCTTCTCGTTGCGTCGCCTGCCTACGCTCGCGGCGGCAGTCACGGCGGGCACGTTCGCGTCGGCGGTTACACCACTCGCCGCGGGACCTACGTGGCTCCCCACTATCGCACCCACGCTGACAGCACGCGGTCGAACAACTGGTCGCACAGCGGCAACGTCAATCCCTACACGGGCAAGCCCGGGCACAAGCTGTGAAGTTCGGGGTCCGCAAGCCATCTCTCCGAGGACGTCTCGCGGCCCGCACCTCGGTGAAGCGCTACGTCCGGCACTCTCTCGGGCTCAAGGCGCCCCGTGGCTGGGGATGGCTCACCAACCCCAAGCGGGCCGCGTACAACCGGGTTTACTCGCGGACGACGGTCAGCGTGGACCGGCTTGCGAAAAGAGGCGGGCTCGGTGGCGGCTGGGTGGTCGTTGCGTTCGTCTTCGCCGCAATCGCTGGGTGCCTGCGCTAGGGAGGCCCTCCTGGACCCGCCGCCGTCCTCCTCTTCGTGGCGTGTTTGGCCGTCCGTGTGTTCCTGCACAGGCAGGCGGCTCAGCGGCTCGACCAAAACCTCCGGCTACGGCGCATCGACCTGAATGACTTCATGGAAGGGCGCGCACGCCGCATACGTCGTCGACCTTGTCGAGATGCGCGAGCGCGCCGATGACAACCACGAACCTACTGTACCGGCACAATAGTGAGCGGAGGCGTTGGGGCGGGGGGCACCGCCACTTTCTCCAACGGCACTACGACTTGAATGCCGGTGTCTTGCGAAACACACGGCCCCGGGGCTCCCGGGCGAATCAACGACAAGATGTGCTGGGGGCCGGCCGCCATCGGCTGCACCGGCTGATACCAGGGCTCAGACCCGTAGCGGACCAACGTCTGGCAGCCCACGAAGATGTCCAAAATGCCGTACGGCTGCCCTGAACAGTCCGACGAGGTGAAATACAGAGGTGGGGAGTTCGCTCCAATCCACCCGAACCCTGCATCCGGGAACGACGCCAGGACGAGTCCGCACGTGAACCCAGGCGGGTAAGTCATCGTCCCGCTGAGGTACCCGACAAGCCCACCGTCAGCTTGAAGAAGACGGGGCATCGACGGTCCCGCTGGTCCCCGGGGGCCCGTTGCCCCTGTTGCCCCCATTGGCCCCTGCGGCCCGGTGTCGCCCTTTGGGCCCTGCGCCCCGGTGTCTCCCTTGCTGCCGGAACTGCACGCGACGAGCAGCAGAACGGCAGCGAGAAGCCCTGACCGCATGATGCACCCCCTGGTCTCGATGCTCCTCGCATCGGCCGCGCATGTGTTCGACATGGCCTCGCGCCGAGGCAGGAACGAGTGGAACCGGCGCGAAGCTGGCGGCGGCGGAATCGTTTCCAAGCTGACCGGCGGCATTGAGTCCCGAGCATTGCACGCCACCGCACACCACTGCGCAGGTACGGCGCCCTGCGCTGATGGCCTGCGTGCCGCTAGGTGCGTGTGGACCAGGAACTGCAGAACAGCGTCGGCGGGCTGATTGAGCTTCCCCCGATCCCGTGGACGGGTGGGTTAAGCCGCCGCACTGCGTCTGGTTTCTGCTTCGTACTCCATGGGCGTCCGGTAGCCGAGCGCCGAATGGCGCCGGCGTGAGTTGTAGAAGTTCTCGATGTAGTCGATGA
>DATJVY010000154.1:0-3967 GCA_035501615.1 Myxococcaceae bacterium | reverse complement strand
GGATGGCTAATCGTCGTCGTCGCGGTCGTCGTCCCTGTCGTGGTCGCGACCGTCGTGCTCGCCGTGGCACTTCCCGCCGAGCTCGGACCAGAAGACGCCCCACTGGATCGAGTAGGGGCCCGGGATCGGCGGATCCTGCTGCGTCTCGTCCTCATAGAAATCCTCGGACAGGTAGAGGAGACCGGCAGAGGTCTTCAGGCCGATCGGAGTGAGGTCGGCGCACGCCGAGGTGATGGGGTCGAACGCCACGCAGGAGTTGGCCGCCCCGCCGAGCACCGTCGCGTTGGTGAGATCGGTGCGCAGCGTCGCGGTCGCCGGGGTGTACAGGGCGGCGTCCGCGGGCACGCGGCTGAGGTCGGAGACGGCCTCGATGGTCGAGTTCTCGACCAGGCCGTTGGTGACGTCGTGGTTGCCGGTCAGGGAGAGCGGGTAGCCCCGGCCACCCTTCTTGGAGCCGAAGCCCAGGGCGGCGCTCCCGATGTCGTAGTAGACGTAGATCTCTCCCCGCCTGAACGTCGCCGTCCGGACGGTCGCGCCGCTGACGATGGTCAGCGAGGCCCGTCCGGAATCGTTGATGAAGCCGTAGGACGATGGACCGTCGTCGAAGGTCTTCACCTTCGAGGCGTCCGCCTCGTAGGTGAAGTACACCTGCGCTGCGAAGAACGACTCGTTTCCGAGCTGCACGTCGCTGATGGTGTAGGCCCGATAGACGATGGGATGCTTGCCGCGGGCGTGGCCGTGGATGGCCGCGTCCGGGGGCCGGCCCAGAGCCCCGCCCACGTCGACGACGAAGAATCCTGCGCTGAGACTGTCGTTCCCTCCACCCGGGCTCGGAGCCAGGGAGTACGGATTCTCCAGCGTCAGGTCTCCTCGATTCGTGTGAAGCGGGTTGGGGGGCTGGCACGCATCCGGAAAGCCGACGCAGGACCAGGCGCGGCCACCGAAGGCGCTGCTGTTCTGGAGGTCGACCGCGAGAAACCCGAGCTCCGGGGCGGCGATGCCCGGGGGAAAGATGTCGCCCCAGTCGAGCGTGCCGTCCTCGATTCCGAGCGGGTACGCCGGCTCGAGGCCGGTCGCGGTGAGTGAGCTGAAGCCCATCCCGCGCGCTCCGACGTGGGGGAGGTCGCTCGAGTCTCCGAGGTCGCTGGCCACGATGACCTGGTTGGGGTCGAAGGTCGCGTGCTCCACCCGGTCCCCGGCGACGATGGTCACCTTCGCGGTGCCCTGGGTGATCACGTCGGCATCCGCGGTCGCCCCGGACGGAAGCGTGAACTGCATGAACTGCACGTCCTTCGTGTCGCCCTGGAAGGTCAGGTAGACGAGGCCGCTGTGGAACTTCCATTTTCCGAGCTGGCCGTCGGTGATGGTGAATCCCGTGTAGGTCACCGGATCGGCGCTCGCCACCGAGGTGACGAGGAGGGTGAACAGCGTCCATCGCCGGGCCGCGCGCGTGAATCCCCGTTCGCGCCGCGGATCGCCCGACGTCGTCGGATGCGCCAGGTTCTTCATGGAGCTCCCCCTGTCGCGGACGGTGGGGCCGCGACTGCGGCGAATGCTACGCCCCCGCCAATCCGCGGGGGGAAGCGATCGGGTGACGCCGTGCATCGTCGCGGGACGCTGCGGTCGGGTTCGACCCAGACTCTGTAGAGAAGATCCGGGTTTCCCTTCTATCGCTGCCCCGCCACGGCGGACTCGCCACCAGGTGGGGTCGCCGCCGCCGGGCGAGATTTCAGAATGCCTCGCCGACCGCGAAGTAGAAGCTCACGCCCTGCTTGCTGAACGCGACGTCCGCGCGGGCATTGATGTGGTTCGCCTTCGCGACCGTGACGCGGGCGCCGACCCCACCCGCAGGCAGAAGGTCCTTGAAGTTGAGGCTTCCCAGCTCGGGCTCGACCTCGCCGACGCCGAGGAACGCCACCGCTCCGAGCCAGGCGAGAATCTGCAACCGGTACTCCACCTGCGCGGCGAGCAGGATGTTGTCCTGGTACTCGCCGGCCTTGAAGCCCCGGATGTCGGATCCCTGGCCGAGCCGGGGCAAGGCGTAGAAGGGGGTGTTCGTGGAGGCGAGGCTCACCACCTCCCGGAAGGCGAGCACCTGCCGCGGCGTGAGACCGAGGTACTGGTTCCAGGCGAGCTTCCCGGCGACGTAGTCGAAGGAGTCGCCGAGCGCCTTCAGATGAACGTCGAATGACAGCTCCATCAGCTGCCCGCGCCGCGGAAAGAACTGGCTGTCGCGGGTGTCCCACTGGAGCTTCGCTCCCGGCGCGCTGAACCACGAGACGAGCTCGTTCGACGGCGGAACGAGCTCCGGCGGCACCTGGACCTGGGAGAGATCCGCCGTCGAGCGCATCTTCATCAGCGTCCAGCGTGGGCCGAGGTAGAGGCCTTGAGCGATTCGGAAGAGGCTCTCCAGCCGCCCTCCCGCCATCCCCTGGGAGAGGGGAACGAACTGACCGCGGTCCGCCGCCTCGTTGCCGATGCCGTAGAAGTCCCAGTTGATGTGACCGAGGAACAGGAAGCCCAGGACCCGGTAGTGGTCCTCGGCGAGGTTCATCTTGGCGATGCCTCCCAACGCCCAGCTGCCGTTCGTGCTGAACATCCCGAAGCCGCCGACGGTCGAGGGCGGGGACTTCGCGTCTGCCGGGAAGATGTACGCGCCCATCCCGGTGAGCATGAAGCCCAGTGTGGGGTTGTAGCCGGGGATGGGAACGAGCATCCATTCCGCGGGCTTGGGAGCGCCGGGCGGCGCCGCCGACGGAGTCTCGACCTCGATCGAGGTCAGGCTCGGCGCGCTCGTCCCCGGGGGATCGACCGGGGTCAGCCCATCGCTGGAGCGGTCGACGTAGTCCGAGACCGGATTGTCCGGATACCCGCGGGAGGCGTCGTCGGGCTCGGCCGCGAGCGCGGCAGGAGGCGACAGAGCGAGGACCAGCGTGACGAGCGGGGCGAGCTGGCCCGCAGGGGTGCGTCCGGCGAGCTCCGGCATGCTCCCTCCCTCCAGCGCGGCTCCCGGGCGCGAGGCTAAGTTAGCTCAGCCGCGTGCCGGGTCGAGCGGGCGGCGGCGCCTAGAAGGTCGCGTGCAGCGTGACGGTCCCGGTCGCCGAGCTGCCCTGCACCGCGGGCAGCGTGGCGTCGAGCGTCCCGTGAACCGTGTAGACGCTGCCGCTGGTGTTCCCGGCGAGCGTGGTGTTGCTCGAGACGACCAGGGTGTAGCTCCCGGTCGCCGGGTTGGCGCCGGAGGCGACCGTCGCCGCCCAGACCGATCCCGGGTTGCCGTCGACCACCACCCCGCCCCCGGCGCCCGAACCGGTCGAGGTGAACGTCCCGTTCTGCATCGACCCCGAGAAGCCGATCGCGACCGTGATGTCCGGAGTCGTGTTCGAGGCCGAGGCCGCCGAGCCCGCCGTGAAGTCGACCGCGGATTCGTTCGACGCGTGGTCGTAGCCACCCGTCGCGGCCGACGCGCAGGGGAAGGTACCGGTGACGGCGCCACTGAGCGTGATGCTGCACGCTCCGGTGTTCGTCGGGTTGGTGCCGGTCCCTCCGCAGGCGAGGGACACGACGAGGACCAGCACGGCGAGGACGTTCTTCAACGGGTTCCTCCACGTTCGGGGGAGCCCTGACCTCTAGCACGCAGAGTGCTGGTGGTGGAGGGAACCGAAGGTGTCCGGCACCTTCGAGCCTGGCCGGCTGCGACACCGGTCATCCCGGAACCGGACGGTCCGAGCTGGCCCCTCGCCCCATGGTCCCGCGGGCTTGAGGTGGCACGCTTCTGGCTGCGCCCCGCCCCGCGTGCACGGCCTCGCGCGGGCCGCGACCTCGATGATGCCGACGGCTCCGACCGGCCCCTGGTGGTGGTGGTGAACGAGTCGCTCGCCGCGCGTCTCTGGCCGCACCAGGACCCGATCGGCCAGCACCTGGCGCTCGGGATGGGAGACCACACCCTCCGGACGGTGGTGGGGGTGGT